>DAIDBD010000110.1 GCA_027310305.1 Herminiimonas sp. | reverse complement strand
CGGTCGATTCGCCCTTGGCGCGCGCGGCGGTGCCGAATGCGTGGCCGATCTGGCGCGCAATGCCGATGTCGAGCGTGGCGCCGACGATGCCGCGGATGTCGTAGGCTTTGAAGATGGTGGGCGTCAGTGGCAGCATGGATTATTAGAAAATTGGATGAAAATTGCGTGCATGGCACTCGTTATCGAAATCAGGAATACCTGCTGCCGCGCTGAGCGCATCCATCCGCGCGCTGCCACGCACCTGCCATTCCGAGGTGCGCTGGCGGCGATGAATCGGCGCGGCTGTAGACGCTCCCGTCAATGCCGGGAACACGATAATCCGATAACCTTTACTTTATCGAACGGTTGGCGGTGCTTCGATCATTGGCTGCGCTCCGAATGAATACTGCACCATGCGATACTTGCCGTAGCTGTAGGCGTAACCGTCCCGCCCAGGACGCAGCGACAAGTCATTGAACACGACGCCTTTGGCGGAAAGGCCCGACTGGCTTAATCGTTTGATGGATTCGGCAATTTCGCCCGGCGTGGTGACACCCGCACGGGTCATGATATAAATCGCGCCGGCATGCGCGCCGACAATCAGCGAATCGGGCACGGCGAGAATCGGCGTGCCGTCGATCAGCACGACATCGTAAAGGCCCGACAGCGACTGCAGCAATATGCCGAGGTTCGGACGCAACAGCACTTCCGAAGGATTGGAAGGCAAGGTGCCGGTAGAAATGAAATCCACGTTCTCGATCACGTCCCGGTGAACGACCTGTTCCAGCCGCTTGGTGCCGGCAATCGCGTCCGACAAACCGTCCTGCCGGCCGATGTCGAAATAGCGGTGCAGATGGCCGTTGCGGAAATCGGCATCGATCAGCAACACTCTCTTTCCGCTCGAAGCGATGACGGCGGCAAGGTTTGCCGACACAAACGATTTTCCCATTCCCGCCGTCGGGCCGGTGATCAGCACGATATTGTTTTTGGAGTGCGACATCGAGAATTGCAACGCGGTGCGGAAGTTGCGCAAGCTTTCGACCGCGACATCCATCGATGAAATTTTGGCCAGCAGCGGCAGCTTCGGCGACTTTCTGCTGACCTGGTCGAACAGTTCCTGCTGCATCTTGCTGTGAGGGATGGTGGCATAGACCGGCACGCCCAGCATTTTCTCGATTTCCACAGGATCGTCGATGCCGCTATGCAGCGCTTTTCTGATGAACGCAACGAGCACGCCCAGGAACAATCCGAGCAGCACGGCAATCGTGACAATCATCGGGCGATTAGGCTTCACCGGCTTTTCCGGCGTCATCGGCATGTCCACCAGGCGCACATTGCTCATCTTGGCGACGGTGATCAGGCGCAGCTGCTGCGCAGTATTCAACAACGCGGTATACAAATCCGTATTGACCTTCACCTCGCGCGCCAGACGCACCACCTCCTGTTCAAGAGCAGGCAGGGTTTTGATATGCGCCGTCGCGGTGGCGATTTCGGCATTGATTTCTTTCAACTGGCTATTGACGCCGATTACAACCGGATGATTCTCGGTAAAGCGCGTCAGCAATTCCGTTCTCTTTTGTTCCAGCTCTATCTTCCTGGATTTTGCCGCGGCCGATTGCTGCAGGCTGATCTTGGCTTCTTCGCCCAGATCGATGGTGCCGTGCGAATTGCGGAACTGGTTATATTTTGCTTCGGACAGTTCCAGTTGCTGCTTCAGTTCGGGAAGCTGCTTGTTCAGGTAGGCGAGCGACTTGTCGGCCTCTTCCGTTTTGCGCGATCCGTTCTGGCGGATATATTCCTTGCTGATCTCGCCCAGGATGCTGCTCACCTCATGCGGGCTGTCGCCTTGCAGCGCTACGCCGATCACGCCGGATTGCTTGCCCTGTTCGGCCACGATCAAATTCTTTTGCACTGTCTCGATCAGCGCCAGCCTGGAGGTGCGTTTCAGCAGGAACTGCGCACCGGCCCTGGCGTCGAGCTGATCCACCTGCAGTTCGATCGGCCCCTTCGACGTTTCAAACGCGAGCGGCGTTTTCACGGTGCCCCGCAATTCAAGATTGCTTTCCTTCTCGTTGACCCGGAATTTTCCGTTACCCTCTGCGGTGACGACAAACTCGCGATTGAGCAGCGAATCCGGAACATTGAACGTGGAAACGTCGATGTGTTCATTGCCCCATACGTAACCGCCGTATCCGAACACGCCCGGGGAAGATATCTGCTTGCTCTTGTCCGCAATCCATTTCCCGATTCCCGGAAAGTATTTCGGTTGCGCGGAAATGTACAGACGCAGGTTGTCGATCGCACGCGAAACCACCATGCGCGACCGGACCAGTTCCATTTCGGCTGTCGCGGCGGTTTTGACATCGAACATCGACCCCATCTCGCCCAGAATATTTTTAGATTCCTTCTGGCTGTTCTCTTCCACCTGAATCAGCATATTCGCTTCATAGACGGGCTTTACCAGGAACGCATAGGCCGTGCCCAGCAGCGCGACGGCAAGCGCGATCGTGACGATCAGCCAGCGATTATCGAACAGCACATTCAGATAACTCGAAAACTCGACATCATTGTCTTCGGGCATGCTGGGGGCAATGGCCTGCTGTATATAGATAGGAGCCGACTGCGGAACAAGTGGATTCATCATGGTGAGTTCATTTAAAAATATTTAGAGTGTGTATAAAGGACACTGAACAAAATTAGTGCCGCACTTGCAGTTCGCATGGATGCTTCAACTGCACTTTGGCCCGTAATTGCATGCTGCTGACTGGCTGGATTGCCCACTCAACGACGCTTCCCTGCATTGCCCTCTAGGGCGAAAAAGGCAAAGGCGATTCTCGAATGGCTTTTACGGCATGCTGGTTTTCCGCCATCGGCCCTGCAATGCGCTCCACCAGTTCATCGATGCCTCGCGCTATCAGATTGCAGGAATGCCGGAATGCCGCCATGTTTTGCCGATAAGGGTCGGGCACATCGTATCTGCCGTATTCGCCGAGACGCATCACTTTTCCTTGCGACACCGGATAGGCATGCTCGATGAAGCGCCGCTGGTCCCGATCCATCGTCACGATCAGATCCGCCTCTTTCACCATCCAGCCGGCCAGGCTTTTTGCCCGATGCGCGCTGATGTCGATACCGTGCTCCCGCATCAGTTGTATGGAAAGCGGATCGGCCGGTTCGCCGACCAGCGCGCCGATGCCGGCGGAACAGACCGCCTTTTCAGGCAATGCCTGCCTGAACAATCCCTCCGCGATGGGGCTGCGGCAGATGTTGCCGATGCAGATGAACAGGATATTGGTCATCGCGTTATGGCCGAACGACTGTCAGCGGATAAGCGACTGAGGAAACCGCGGACGATAGCGCGCTAGGCAGTATCTGGCTGATCGTGCGATGCCAGTTCGCCAGCGGCGTGGCGGCAACATAAATGACATCCTTCGGATGCAGCTCGAAGCCCTCCGCCATGGCCAGCGCGCCGGGCGCCTGCGCATCGAGCCGATAGACGACCGGCTCGGTAGCCGATTTGCGCACCACGTATACCTGCCCGCTGTCGCCGCTGAGAGGATTGATGCCGCCCGACTCGCCCAGCGCTTCATTGAGCGTCAGCCGGCCGTTGTGCATGGTCAGCGCTTTCGGCGTGTTGACTTCGCCCGACACGAACACCTTGCTTTCATCGCGCGACATGACCCGGACGACATCGCCGTTGGTCAGCATGATGCTGGCCGGATTCACGCCCTTCTGCACCATCTCCGGCAAATTGATCCGATAGGTCGCGCCGCCCCGGCTCAGTGCAATCCGGCTTTGATCGGCGGTCGGCAGCAAACCGCCTGCCCGGTTGATTCCCTCGATCAGCGTCATGGGAATATCGTTGATTGCCTGCAGACCTGGCGCCTTGACTTCGCCGTCGACGTAAATGCGCTTGCTGCGGTAAGACTGCACCCGCAGCGTGACCTTGGGATTGCGGATGTATCGTGCGAGCTTGGCGGTAAGATGGCTGCGCGCCTGCTCTTCGGTAAGCCCGGCAACCTTCAGATTGCCGGCGTAAGGAAACTGCACCATGCCCTCGTGATCGACGACAAAGCCGGCCGACGGGGTTGCCGCAGTCGTAGGCTCGACGCCGGCAATGGTCTGGCCCGCGACACCGACCGCGCCGCCGGCAAGCTCGGGATGATCCCAGACGACGATGGACAATATGTCGCCGGCTTCGATTCCATATGGCTTGGCAGGCCCGACCAGTTGGCTGATGTCTTGCGTTGTCTGCTTTTCGCGCTGTTCTTTTTCAAATTTTACCAGTTGCGGCGTGATCGGCCTCAATACGGGCGACACGGTTCCGTCCGCCGAAGGATTCGAAGCGCCGCTCGAGCTGCTGCCGTATTGCGCGCTCGGCATGCCCGGCGCTCCGGTCGCACAGGCAGCCATCAGCCAAGGCAGCGCCACAACGGCGCTCCATTTTTTTGCTGTAGTGCTGGAAAAAAAATTCATGATGATCTCACTTGATTGAGCAAGCCTGCCGGCATCGCCGACGGTCTTTAAAGTTAAAAGGAATGCTTGTTTTCAGATGCGGGAACATCGCGCAGATGAATCCGGTTTCCTCAAGGATATTTTCGAAACTAGTACCGCGCCTGCTCCTGTATCATCGCTTTCCGGCCTTGATATAACTTTACGTATGTCCATCCAGCATGTATTGACATGTGTCATGTAGGGCCGTTTTATTTGTTTGACAACTGCCAGCCGGCCGTCGAGGACACTGAACCGCGATGCATTACGCCAACGCGGTTCTTCGCCTTGAAAATCAGAATAAACAAGGATTATTGAAATCACACTGACCAATCTCAACGTTTGAAGTATGAGAATTTCGCACTGTCGTTAAAAGCCCGATGCGTCGTATTCCGCATACACTTTTCCTGGAAGAACGATGAGTGCCGTAATTCTGGTTAGCGGTTTCCGGAGAAAAACAGATAAAAAAAATGCCGATCTCGCGGATCGGCAGAACCAAGTTTTTTAACTGATACGCATGGCCCGAATGGTGAAAGGCGCGGACAGAGGCGTAACGTCAGTTTTTTAAGATCAAGATGGGTCTTGCCTTCATCGCATGGCGACCGCCTTGTCAGGTCCGCGCCAATACACGCCGATCGCCAGCAGCGCCAAACACCATACGATCAGCGCACCGGAAGGCAGATCGAAAATGGCTGAAAGCACCAGACCGGCGGCATAACCGGCGATCCCGATCAGATAGGCCATCGGCAATCGCTTGCGATCGGGATAATTCCGCACGCCCAAACCTGGAACGATCAGGCTGGCGAAAACCAGATAGACGCCGATCAATTGCACCGAGACGGTCACCGCCAATGCAAATATCAGATAAAACCCCAGGCGGCCCAGGCGTTCCCTGAAAAAGAAAAGTGCAACGACGATCAACGCGGTCGCTACCGCCGGCATGAGTAATTGCCCATACCGCACCCATAGAATCTGGCCGGACAGCAAATCACGCAAATGTTCGCCGCCATGCGGATTGCGTGCAAGAAGCAGCAGCCCGCCGGTTGCCGCCAGAACGAAGACGACGCCGATTTGCGCCTCCTGTACCTCCGGCCAGCGCTTTTCAGTCCAGGTCAGCAGCAGCGCACCGAGCATCGCAGCCGTTCCGGCAGCGGCCTGAATTACCCAACCTTGCGGATCGAGACTGGTCATGCCGGCGGCGATGACACCGAGCGCGGCGATCTGCGCAATGGCGAGATCGATGAAAACAATGCCGCGCTTCAACACTTGCGCACCCAGCGGTACGTGCGTGACCAGTACCAGCAACCCGGCAAAAAAAGCGGGGACGACGATCATCAGATCCATCGGAGCGAAGTTCATTTGCTTGCCGCCAGCAAGCGTTGGATCGTATCGTCGAACAGGCTGAACAAATCCTTCGCCTGCTCGCTGCCGCCGACCGTAAACGGCAGGACCACCGCCGGAATATGCGCATGCTCGGCCATCCACTGCGATGCCCGTCCATCCTGGTAGGCGGCGCGCAGCACCATCTTCGCCGGCTTGTCGTGCAGTTGCGCAAGCAGCGATGTCAAATGCGCGGCGCTTGGTTCCACGCCCGGCTTCGGTTCCAGCGTGCCGACGGCATGCATGTCGAGCCAATGCAACAGGTACTCCATGTTTTTGTGATGCTCGATCACCGCGATATTTCTGAGCAGCGCCGCCTGTTGCTCCCATTTCTTCATTGCGGAACCGCTTTTCAGATACGAAAATCCGGCACGCCAGCTTGCGCTATCGCCGATATCGTCGCCGACATGCGCAAATGCGGCTGCCGATCCGACGCCGTTCCTGTTGCGGTCGTTGCCCGGAAAGGCGGCTCCGTTTCCCGCTTCCAGCCCGAATTCCAGGAAGCGATCGGTTGGGGCCAGCCATTTGATCTGCAAACCGTCGGCTTTATATTGCCCGCCCAGAAATGTCTTGTAAGCCAGTGGCGCATCGACGAAATCCCACGCATGGGCATGCTGGCCGTTCAGATAGCCGATCGACGACAGGAAACGTCCACCCTTCAGATTGAAGCCGTTGTCCAGCCCCTGCGTCTTCACAAAGGCCTCTTCCACGCTGACGGTGTTATCGCCGGCAAGAGCAAAGGTCAATCTTCCCGCGAAGCGGGGATCGATATTGGCGCTGAGTGTCAGCTCCGACTCGCCCAGGTTGAAGCTGCGCCTGCCTGGTCCGGCACCCCCGCCGCCCGGCATGAATCCTTGCTGTTTATATTGCGCGGGATCCTGCGAAAAATTGGCATACGTCCCGCCCAGAATAAGCGCTGTCGCGGGATTGAATGCGTTCGACCCAGCCTGCGTATTCGCGAAAGCCGGTGTTGCGGCAGGCTGCGGCTGGGCCGGAGGCTGTACTTGCGGTTGGGCGACTTTTATCCCGGCTTCCTGCAGACGTTTTTCTAGCGCCTGAATACGTGCTTCGTAACTTTCCTTCATCTGTTGAATCTGATCGCGGATCTGCGCCAGATCACGATCGCCAGCTGCGGCGGCGGACAACGGCATGCCGCACGCGACGGCCAAACCGGCCGTCAGAACGGTGTTTTTGAACACGGGGCCCTTAGTGAATTTAAAACGACGGAGCCTGCGGCGGACCGCATCAGCTCATACCGGGCGATTTAAATTACAAAGGGCGGTGCGCGTGAATGAAATACACAGACTGTTCTGAAAACAATAATCTGCGTGAGGTTGGCGTCAATAACAAGAGTGTGCGGTACGTCTGCTGCCGGCAATGAGGCGTGGCCGGTCAGCGCCGAGCCGATTTGCGCGAAAGCCAGGCATTGATCGCAAACCTGCTCGATCGGCAGTTGCTTTTTTTGCGAGCTGCCTTGCGGATTGGATAAATGCGAAACGGCATGCGCCAAGCCCATTTGCTGTGTCATCAGCAGCAAAAGCGCAAGCAATGCAGGAAGGAGCGTCTGGCGAATCTTCACGTCAAAAAATAGCCGTCCTTTTTTCAGAGCGTGAATCATACATCGAAAACTGCTGCGGCAACGCGATCAATCCGGGGCGATCAATGCGACGAAAGGCAGCCTATCCTTCGCGCAACGTCTGCAACGGCGGCTGGTTCAATACATTGCGCAGTCCGATCCAGCCGCCGATTAGCGCACAGGCTGCGCCGATGGCCAGGCCGGACAGCCATACCGCCGGGCTGAATATCCATTCGAAGCTGAACACATATTTTGCCAGCGCCCAGCCGACCGCCGCCGCGCCGGTCGCGGCCAGCATGCCGGCCAGTCCGCCTACCAGCGCGAATTCAATCCATTGCGCCTGCGACAATTGCTTGCGCGTCGCACCGAGCGCCCGCAGCAACCCGGCTTCGCGGGTGCGTTCGTCCTGCGAACCCATCAATGCCGCGTACAGCACCAGTATTCCGGACGCCAGCGTGAACAGGAACAGGAATTCGACCGCGGTAATCACCTGATCGACGACCGTTTGGATCTGCCTGATGACGCTGCCGATATCGACCACGGTCAGGTTGGGAAAATCGCGTGTCAGCGCATTGACCAGCGCGGTTTTTTCCGGCGGCAGCCGGAATGCGGTGATCCAGGTTTGCGGCATGTCGGCCACCGCATCCGGATTGAGGATCACGAAAAAATTCACCCGCATCGAACCCCATTCAAGCTTGCGCAAACTGGTGATCGGCGCCTCGACCGACTGGCCGCCGATGTCGAATGCGAGCCTGTCGCCCAGCTTCAGATGCAATGTCTTGGCGAGTCCTTCTTCAACCGACGCTTCCGGTTTCCGGTTGGCGTACCAGCGGCCGGCCGTGATCTGGTTTTGCGGCGGCACGGCGAGCATCGTCGACAGATTGAACTCGCGATCCACCAGCCGCCTGGCACGATCCTCGACGTAGGTTTCGCCGGTGACGGGCTTGTCGTTGATCCGGATCAGGCGACCGCGTATCATCGGATACAGCACCGGATTGGCGACGCCGTTTCGCGCCAGCCGCGCCGCGATTTCCGCCTTCTGATCCGGCTGGATATTCAGCATGAAGCGGTTGGGCGCGTCGGGCGGCGTCGAGTTGCGCCATGCATCCACCAGATCGCCGCGAATGACGGTCAGCAGCAGCAATGCCATCAGACCCAGCGCGAGCGAAACGATCTGCATCACGCTGGCACCGGGCCGGCGCTGCAATGCCGTCACCGCAAAGCGCCAGCTCGGATGATTGACCGCGCCGCGCAAGCTGCGCAACGATTTCAGGCTCAGCCAGCCGACCAGCGCAAACACCGCGAAGCCGCCCAGAAAACCGGCCGCCGTCAGCAGCCCCAGTTTCAGGTTTCCGGCCTGCCATAACAATAAAGCGATAAAGCTCACCAGGCCCAATCCATAGGTAGCCAGCGTCATCGGTTGCGGCGCATCCTGTTCGCGCCGGATCACGCGGTTGTGCGGCACGTTGCGCAATTGCAGGATCGGCGGGATCGCGAAGCCGATCAGCAGCAGCAGGCCGGTCGCCACGCCCTGCGCCGCAGGCAGCCATGTCGCCGGCGGCAAATCGTTTGCAACCAGCCGGCCCAGCCATTCAAGCAGGACGAAATGCGCGGCAAACCCGGTCAACGCGCCCAGCATGCTGCCGGCCAGTCCGACCATGAAAAACTCGATCAGATACAACGCCGTTACCTGGTTCTGCGTCAGGCCGAGGCAGCGCAGCATCGCGCAGGCATCGACGTGGCGCAGCATGAAGCGGCGCGCCGCCATCGCCACGGCGACCGCGGCCAGCATGGCCGACAGCAGGCCGACCAGCGACAGAAACTGTTCGGCGCGGTCCAGCGTCGCGCGCATTTCCGGGCGCCCCGATTCCAGCGATTCTGTTTGCACGCCCCGGATGTTTTCCCGTTCGATGCCAGACTGCAGCCATTGCCGGAATGCAGCCACATCAGCCGGCTTGCCTGCGGCCAGCAACCGGTAAGTCACGCGCGAACCGGCCTGGATCAGGTCGGTGGCGGCCAAGTCCGCCATCGGCAGCATGACGCGCGGCGCGAAATTGATGAATCCGGCGCCGCGGTCCGGTTCGACCGAAATCACATTCGCGATCTTGAAAACCTTGTCGCCCAGCTTCAGTTGATCGCCGACCGCCAGGTTTTGCGCCGTCAACAGATTCGAATCGACCCATACCGTGCCGGCTGCCGGAATGGCGCGCGTGACAATGCCTTCGGCATTCGACGGTGCGGCGATTTTCAGATTGCCGCGCAGCGGATAGCCGGGCGATACGGCCTTGACCGCTGCCAGTTGCGATGTCGCCTGGTCGCCCTCGCCTGCAATCGCCATGCTTGGGAAGACGACCGTTTCCGCCAGCGTCAATCCGCGCCGCGTTGCTTCGGATCGCCACGCGGCGCGGATCGGCTGATCCGCCTTGATCACCAGATCGGCGCCGAGCAATTGATGCGCATCGCGGTTCAGGCCGGTGCGCATGCGATCGACAAAAAATCCGACGGAAGACAGCGCAGCGACGGCGACGATCAACGCGACCAGCAAAAAACGCAACTCGCCCGCGCGCCAATCGCGCCGGGTCATGCGAAACGATTGAATAAAAATCATGTTTTCAGTTTTCTGAAAAGCCAGTGCAATCCGCGCCATAATTTCGGCAACAGCCAGAGCGCAACGATAAAAAATATTGCCAGCAGCGCGAACAATATCCACGGATGAAAAAATGCCGCCCACAAGCCCGCGACGACTGCAGCCTCTTCCGAAAAGGAGGCGGTCCAGTTGCTGAACGGCTCCGGCGATGTATTGATCAGGGCGCGGCTGCCCGCCTTGGTGAAATGCGCGCCGGCGGCAATCGTGCCGCCCAGCAGGCCGGCGATGGCGGTCAGCGCCGGATCCATCTGCCCCATTGCCGCGGCGCCGAGAATGGCGCCGGCGGGTATCCGGATGAAGGTCTGCAGCGCGTCCCAGACCGAATCGACGCCAGGCACCTTGTCAGCCAAAAATTCAATCACCAGCAACGTCCCGGTCACTGCCATCACCCAAGGCGACTCCAGCACTTTCAATGTATCGGGCAGCGCGATCCAATTCATGCGGCCGAACCAGCCGGCGATGAACAGCGCCATGTACAGGCGAATGCCGCTGGCCCACGACAAGCCGCCGGCCAGCGCAGCGGCGGAAAGCGTATCAGCCATGCGAGTCTTTATCGCGAGGTTTGCGCTCGAAGCGCCGATTGAAATTGCGCGATTCCGGAATCGACGGCGAGCGGGCGATCAGCATCAGCAACCCCGCTGCGATCAGCATGACCGGAATCATGAAACGCCAGCCGAGGAAGTAGTACTGATGTAAAAAGGACAGCAGCCCGGCCAGGATCAGCAAGGGCCCGGCGACGATCGACGATTTGGTCATGCCGTCGAGCATCAGGATTGCCAGCCCCGCGCCAGCCAGACCCAGAATCCATATCCAGTGAATTTCAGGCAGCCAGTGCAAGCTGTTCAATAGCCATGCGGCACCCAGCACAATCAACATGACCGGCAGCGCGGCGTCTTTCATGGCAATCCTTTTTTAAATGGTTCGACAAGACTATCGTAAAAAATCAGCCGTTGCCAAACCGTGCGCTGCGTGGACCGATGCGCCTTATCCGCAATGCAATATTTCTTTGCAAGACGGCGCATCAAGCCGTCCGCTAAAAATTGTTTCTGTGCGCGCCTTATAAAGATGCGCCCTTCAATCCATCGGCATGCGTCTTCTCGTATATTTCCTGGCACGGCGCACAGCGTTCCGCAATGGGTTGCGCCAGGAGCCGTTCGTACGGAATCTCGTATCCGCATTCGGCGCACACGCCATACACGTTATTTTCCATGCGCTTGCGCGCCGTCTGAATCGCGCGCAGTTCGTTAAGATCGCGCGTCACCGCCGCATTGCCCAGATCGACCGATAAATCCGCAAATGAAGAAGCGCCCGAATCGGGCATGTCGCCTGCAATTTGCGCATAATTGTCCTGCATATCCGCTTCATGCCGGATATCGTCATGCAATACCCTTTCACGCTGGCTTAACAAGTCTTTCAGATGATCCAGCTTTTCCGGCGTCAAATTTTCCATGATGCATTTCAAAAAAACAGGGATGAAAACGACGATCCGCAAGGCAAATTATTTTGGCCAATTTGTCAGTCTGACTGTTCGCATGGAATCAATCCGACGAGTTTTTTTACATTGAATTCAGCGAATGAAAAGATGTGCGAAATTACGCGCCTTGAAGATGCCGGCAATGGCAGTCATGCGGTATTGCAAGAATCTGTAACGCCGGCATAATTTGTACGAACCCAAGAATTTTCATGCTGGAATACGCTGCGCATTTTGATGCGCGACAAATATATACGCTCCGAAATTTTCAAAAATTTATCCGGCGGCCAACAATCAAAGATTGCATGCCTGTGTTCACGGCAATATTCCGTTTCCTCCAAGGATATTAATAAAGCGCAACAGGCTTGATATTTGTCAAGGATTGCCAAGTGGATATAGGTAATATTGCGCATAGTCATTTTTCTTACTTCAATCAGATAAAGCGCATATGAAAACCAGACATTGCACAGAAACGGTTATAGCAGAATTGATTAATGCGGCTTATGGAAAAAACCTGACGGCGCGTGAAAAATACGTGCATAGAGAATCGCTGCGCAGTCTCGTACGTCTGGCTAAATCTGAACTGGCACTGGAAATGAAAACAAGTGTAAGAAAACTGGCGGGGCCTCTGGTATTTACCCAGCCGCGGCAAAAAACAAAAAGCGGCCAACGAATCGATGCCGCTCCGGAACGCCGGCAGCACCAACTCGAATTCAATCAATTCGATTGAAAATTTTCCTGTACAACTCCCTCCCGGCCGCCTGATCGGACGATCCGGCTGAAATGCCATGGTTTTTGCACAATCCCGTTATCCTTGGCACGCAAAACCGAAGCATTACCCGGAACAAGCAACCGTCATGTCGGTTTGCCCCTTCACTGACGCGCTTTAAATTTCCCGACAATGCCGCTTACCCTTACGAAGGCCCTGACGCCGGCTGCGATTGACCGGCGGGCAGTTCGGGATCCGACCAGGATCAGGATTCCGCCGGCGACGCGACATCGATAAAATAAGCCGCACCCAAAATGAGCGGGGAAGCGCTCTCGCCGGCGATTACCAGTCGTCGGGCGACGCCGTGGATTTTGGTTTCAAAAGCGTTATAGATGTTCATCAGATCCATCGAACGGCCTCGCAAGCGCCCGAGATGGGCAAGCGCGTTCCTGGAAATAATACATTCACGCTCTGTAAAACCCGCATTCACTTTAAAGAAAATGCCCCCATCCGCCAAACAAGGCCGCATCGATGTACTGTTCATTATCATCCCCACTAGGCAGCGTTAATCGGTGCACAATGATATTGCCGATGTCTGATGGTAATGAATTGCAACAACGATACTTTGCTTTAAATCAATAGTCACAACCGCCAGGCAGGAATCGGCCGATGAGACATGTGCCAACCTCACCAAGGTACCTGGCATGCAGGCATGGCAAATCCGGTACCGCTGCGGCGCGATATCCCATGAATTGGGCATGGTGTAAGCGTCGGAATTCGGGTTTAATGTGCTGGTCTCCTTCCGCTTCCTGCAAGCGATGGATTTAGCCTTGGCTGTTCGACACAGCCACCCAAGCCGCAAGCCGTGACGTACTCGCGGCCAACATGCCCGCCATCGAGGCGGCCGGCTACCAGATTGTGCTGTCGGTACACGACGAAAACATCACCGAGGCCGACGACCGCGACGAATTCAGCGCCGGCCACTTGGCCGGCCTGATGGCTATCAATCCACCCTGGGCCGATGGCCTGCCGCTCGCTGCGGCCGGTTTTGAAGCCTATCGCTATCGAAAGGACTGACCGTGTTCAAAGCACTGAAAGACGCTCATCACCGCCGCGCCCGTGACAGACGGCGCGCTGCACTGGCTGCCGAACTGGAAGCCATCTACCAGACCGGGCGCTATTTCGCCACGCGGGAAAAGCAAATCATGGCCGAAGTGAAGAGGCTGGATACGGCCGAGCTGAACAACCGAGTCCAAACCCGCAAGGCAAGAGCGTGGTAAGCATGCGCGAATCGAACATCGAAAACTATCTGGTCGAGCGCGTCAAGTCGCTCGGCGGCGAAGTACGCAAGGTGCGCTGGATTGGCCGCAACGGCGCCCCCGACCGGCTGGTCATGCTGCCCAACCGTACCGTATGGGTCGAACTCAAGGCTCCCGGCGAGAAGTGCCGCCCCCATCAAATCCGCGAGCATGAGCGGATGCGCCGCATGGGGCAGCGCGTGGCTGTGGTTGATTCCTACGACGGCGTCGACGAGGTGCTGTCATGACACCAGAACTTACCGAGAATCAAAAACGGCAAATCCGCGAGACGGCGGCCGAAGCCTATGACAGGTTGAGATGGATTGTGGGTGACAGCACTGAACTTATGAAGGAACTACAACTGCTGGCGCGCGATTCGTTCGTTGAAGGGATGCGGCAGGCATGACCCGCCGTGAATTCATCCCCCGCGAGTATCAACAGCCCGTGATTGACCACGTGCTCGACATGCAGCGTAACGCCGTATGGGCCGGCATGGGCATGGGCAAGACGGTTTCCGCGCTCACCGCGCTGGACATCCTCGAACTGGTCGAACCCGGCCCCTCGCTGGTGCTGGCGCCACTGCGCGTCGCTGCAAGCACCTGGCCCGACGAAGCGACGAAGTGGGCGCACCTGCGTAACGTCGAGGTGTCGGCCGTCGTCGGCACGCCCGAGCAGCGCCGGGCTGCTCTTAAGCGCCCGGCCAACGTGTTCACCACGAACTACGACAACCTGCCGTGGCTGGTCGAGCACTACGGCGACAAGTGGCCGTTCCGCAAAGTGGTGGCCGACGAGAGCACGAAACTAAAGTCCTTCCGCCTACGGCAAGGCGGGGTGCGTGCGCAGTCGCTCGCCCGCGTCGCCCATTGCAAGGTCGACCGCTTCATCGAACTGACCGGCACGCCCAGCCCCAACGGGTTGCAGGACTTGTGGGGGCAGGCGTGGTTCCTGGACAAGGGCGTGCGCCTGGGGCGCAGCTTCGAAGCATTCAAGGCCCGGTGGTTCCAGTCCATCCAAGTGGGCAACGACCGCCACGCCGTGCGCCTTGAGCCCCTGCCGTTCGCCCAGGAGCAGATCGAGGACCGCATGCGCGACCTATGCCTGTCCCTGGACGCGCGCGACTACTTCGACATTTCCCAGCCCATCGTCAACGTCATCCGCGTGGAACTGCCGGCCAAGGCCCGGCGCCTCTACAAGGACATGGAACGCGAAATGTTCCTCGCGCTGGAATGCGGCACCGAGGTGGAAGCCTTCAACGCGGCGAGCAAGACCATCAAGTGCCTGCAACTCGCCAACGGCGCGATCTACACCGACGACACGTGCAGCGCCTTTGCCGAGATTCACGACGCCAAGCTGCAAGCGCTTGAGGACGTGATCGAGGAAGCGGCCGGCATGCCGGTGCTGGTGGCCTACCACTTCAAGAGTGACCTCGCCCGCCTGCAGCGTGCCTTCCCCAAGGGCCGCACGCTGGACAAAGACCCGCAAACCATCCGCGACTGGAACGCCGGGAAGATCCCGGTCTTGTTCGCCCACCCGGCCAGTGCCGGCCACGGCCTCAACTTGCAGGACGGCGGCAACATCCTGGCCTTCTTCGGCCACTGGTGGGACTTGGAGCAGTTCCAGCAAATCATCGAGCGCATCGGCCCCACGCGCCAGGCGCAAGCCGGGCACGACCGCCCGGTATTCATCCACCACATCGTCGCCGCCGACACCGTGGACGAGCTTGTGATAGCCCGCCGCGAATCGAAGCGCGAGGTGCAAGACCTACTACTTGAAGCCATGAAGAGGAAACAACGATGAGCGAAGAACGACCCGAATACCGCGTCGCGCCTGAATTCCTGCGCCGCGCCGCCGACATCATGACCGAGCGCGGCAAGCAATACGACAAGCCCGAGGGCGAGCGCAGCATGGGTAAATGCGTTGCCGCCTTCAACATCGTGACCGGCCACAACCTGACCGAGGCCGAGGGCTGGCTGCTGTTGCAGATTCTCAAGGACGTGCGCCAGTGGCAGCGCCCCGGATTCCACGAGGACAGCGCCGACGACTGCATCGCCTACGCCGCCCTCAAGGCCGAGGCCAAACAACGGGAGGTGGCTTGCAATGGCCGATGAAATCGACCTCGCCCAGGAGCGCGAGCACATCGCCACCGCCTCGGCCCTCAACCAGGTGCGCGAGCAGGCCGCCCGCATCGAGCCCGGCGTACCTGGCGACTGCGATCTGTGCGGCGAATGGTCCGCCCGACTGATTCGCGGGGCCTGCGCCCCGTGCCGTGACAGGTACAAGCTGCCATGAGTGAAACTGAATTTCTCACCGCCGACGAACTGGCCGAGGTGACAGGCTACAAGCACGTCGCCAGCCAGCGTGAGTGGCTGGACAAGAACGGGTGGCCCTACGTGGTGAATGCCTCGGGCCGCCCCATCGTGGGCCGCTGGGCTGCGCGCATGCGCCTGGCCGGGGTGCAACCGACTGCCACCGGCACCAGCATGCAACCCGCCGGCCGACCCAACTTTGCCGCTTTGGATTAAGCTGTCATGATGCGCCCGAAGTCAAACCACCGCGACTTGCCGCCCAGGATGCTGCGCCGCGTGCGCACGCTGAAAAGCGGCAAGGTTTGGGAATCCTTCTACTACAACGGCCGCGACGCCACCGGGCGCCGGGTCGAGATTCCGCTCGGGCACGATCTGAACGAGGCCAAGCGCAAGTGGGCCGAGTTGGAGTGCCGCGAGGCGCCAGCGGAAACCGGCTTGATGCGGTTCGTGTTCGACCGCTACGAGCGGGACATCATCCCCACCAAGGCACCCAAGACGCAGAAGGACAACCTCGGGTGCCTGGCGATGCTGCGCAAGGTGTTCGACGCCGTGGGCATCGACACCATCACCCCGCAGCACGTGGCGCAGTACCGCGACAAGCGCGGCCTCAAGGCCCCGGTACGGGCAAATCGTGAAATCGCGCTACTCTCCCACGTGTGGAACATGGCGCGCGAGTGGGGCTATACCGCCAAGGAAAACCCGGTCAAGGGCGTGCGTAAGAACAAGGAAAAGCCCCGCGACTTCTACGCCGACGACGCCGTGTGGTCCGCTGTATATTCCGCCGCGTGCGTGGAGTTGCAGGACGCCATGGACCTGAACTATCTCACCGGCCAGCGCCCGGCCGACGTGCTCAAGATGCGCCTCGCCGACATCAAGGACGGCGCCATCGAGGTGCAGCAGAACAAGACCAAGAAGAAATTGCGGATTCTGCTGGACGACGGCGACGTGCGCACCGAGTTGGGCAAGGTCATCGACCGCATCAAGGGCCGCGAGCGCAAGGTAGCGAGCCTGTTCCTGATTGCCACGCCGGCCGGCACCGCGCTGAACCAATGGACGCTGCGCACCCGCTTTGACGACGCGCGGGCCGACGCAGCCAAGAAGGCCACCGAAGCCGGCGACGACGCCCTGGCCGCCAGAATCCGCGCCTTCCAGTTCCGTGACATCCGACCCAAGGCCGCGTCGGAAATGGACTTGGAGCACGCCAGCAAGTTGCTGGGCCACACCGAGCACGAGATAACCGAGAAGGTCTATCGTCGGGTCGGCGAAACCGTGAAGCCCACCAAATGAGCACCGGGCGCACCAATGAAAACGGTCCCGATCAACGGGGCCGTTTTGCTTCTGGCGGAAGCGGTGAGATTCGAACTCACGGTGGGGTTGCCCCCACGCGGGTTTTCAAGACCCGAGCATTAAACCACTCTGCCACGCTTCCAAAATCTGCCGCCGCCCCGAGGGGTTGCGGAAATGATTTCCGCAAGTTGCGGAAACGATTAGAAAAAACCTTTATAAATCAATGCACTAGGAAGGCATGCAACTGCTTTCAAGACCAGTGCCTTAAACCGCTCGGCCACTCCTCCAGTTGTGGAGGTCAGTACTGAAGTTGCGCAGATTATATACATGCAAGCCGCATGAAATCAGGCTTTGGGTGATTGCCTGCATGCTGCCGGAGCGGACGTATTCAATCAATCGGCCGCGCCGTCGGCAGCACGAATTATACCTAACTCGTTTTTGATTGCCAGAACTGATTCGATGAAACGATCGCCGCCTGATCGCACGCAGATTATTTTTTATCCATCAGGAACATCTGCTGCAAATCGTTGAGAAACCGTTGCCCGAGTCCGGTCGGTTTGATCGTTTTATGATCCCGATAAAGCAGACCTTTGTTCTCGGCTTCGTCCAACGTTTTTTCGATCGCATTGAGCGTGAGCCCGGTGCGCTCGGCGAACAGGTTGGCTTCAAAACCGTTGGTCAGCCGCAATGCATTCAGCATGAATTCAAACCCCAGTTCGCCGCGCTCGATTTCCGCTTCTTCCTGCACCGGGCGTCCGTTGCGGATCTGTTCGAGATACGCTTTCGGCTGCTTGTAGCGCGCCTGCCGGATCACGCGATGCGGAAAAGACAGCTTGGTATGCGCACCGGCGCCGATCCCCAGATAATCGCCGAACTGCCAGTAATTGAGGTTATGCCGTGCCTGGCGGCCCGGCTGCGCATAGGCGGAAACTTCATAATGCCGATAGCCCGCTGCGCTGGTTTGCGCGGCGATCATGTCCTGCATGTCGGCGCTGGCGTCGTCGTCCGGAATCGCCGGCGGATACTTGGCGAAATACGTGTTCGGCTCCAGCGTCAGGTGATACAGCGACAGATGCGGCGGCGCGAAGCCGATGGCGGTCGCCACGTCCTGCTGCGCTTCTTCCAGCGTTTGCTGCGGCAGTGCGTACATCAGGTCGAGATTGAAATTGTCGAAGTTGGCGTGCGCGATATCGACTGCGCGGCGCGCTTCGTCGCCGTCATGGATGCGGCCCAGCGCCTGCAAATGGCGCGCATTGAAACTCTGGATGCCGATCGACAGCCGGTTAATGCCGCTGGCGCGATAGGACTTGAATTTCTCGGCCTCGAACGTGCCGGGATTCGCTTCCATCGTGATCTCGGCCGCGCCATCGAGCGGCAGCAGCGTGCGGATATCCGACATCAGCCGATCGAGTCCGGCCGCCGACATCAGGCTGGGCGTGCCGCCGCCGATGAAGATCGTGTAAATCTTGCGGCCCCAGATCAACGGCAGCGCGCCTTCCAGATCGGCGCGCAATGCATCCAGATATTCCGCTTCAGGAAAACCGCCGGTCGCCTCATGCGAATTGAAATCGCAATACGGACATTTCTTCACGCACCACGGGAAATGCACATACAGCGATAACGGCGGCAACGCGGCAAGATTCAACACGCCCGGCTTGAGGTAAGCGTTCGCGGCTTGCGCCGATGCGGATATTGAATCGGCCGGCCTGGAGCCGTTGCCGACCGGTTTGATCGGGATGATCATCGTAATTTCTCAACCAGCATGCGCAGCGCCTGCCCGCGATGCGACAGGCGATTTTTTTCTTCAGCCGACAATTCGGCGGCAGTCTTGCCCAGCACGGGCAGCCAGAAATGCGGATCGTAACCGAAACCTCCCTGCCCGCGCGGCGTCGCGATGATCTCGCCATTCCAGCGGCCGTCCGCAATCACCGGTTGCGGATCGTTTGCATGGCGTACGAAAACCAGCACGCAATAATAGTAGGCCGATTTGTCTGTTTGGACTGCCAGGTCGGCAATCAGTTTCCGGTTGTTGCGCGCATCCGATTTTGGTTCGCCGGCGTAACGCGCCGACAGCACACCGGGAGCGCCGCCCAATGCGTTGGCGCAGACGCCGGAATCGTCCGCCAATGCCGGCAAGCCGGTAATCCGCGCGGCATGACGCGCTTTTTCGAGTGCGTTTTCGATGAACGTGCAATGCGGCTCGTCCGCTTCGGGTACGTTGAATTTGCCTTGCGCGTGCAGATCGAAACCAGCGGGTGCGAGCAGTTCGCTGAATTCCTTAAGTTTGCCGGTATTGTTTGACGCGAGGATAAGGGTGCGGGTCATGGGAAAATCAAATCTGCAACGTTTTTGGCGTTGCGTCAGTCAGGAACGACTAAGTTCACTGGCGAGAAGTGTCAGTATGGAACGACAAGTTAAAGCTTCCAAAATCCTAAGATAGCTACGACAAGCGCCATGAGCATTGGCGTAAATATGAGAACTTGGGGGCCAATAATTATGGCATATGCGGTCTTTACTCGACCTTTCTTCAACATCTCGCGTGCGATGCGCGGACCAACTACGACAAGCATTGGTATTAGGATGACCACACCTACAAAAAACCATGGTAAGAGCGCCGATTGGGAAGTCGGGGCATCAAAACCCATGCCGGAAATTGCTAGTAAGGGAAGCCAAAAAATGAGCGACCAATATCCCGACTTGGCGTGCCTGTTAATGCGTTCAAGGTGGGTCGTCGCGGTCATCGGGACTGATCTCTAACGTGTACTATGCAAACAGACCAAGTGCCTGCTTCTGCAAACGAATCAGATCAGCAATGCCTTGCTGCGCCAGATCGAGCAAACGGTTCATGGTCGTACGCTCGAACGCAGCACCTTCTGCGGTTCCCTGCACCTCGATAAAATGCCCGGCATCGGTCATCACGACGTTCATGTCGGTGTCGCAGTTGGAATCTTCCAGATAATCAAGATCGAGTACCGGCGTGCCTTGATAGACGCCCACTGAAATCGCGGCGACGAAATGCCTGAGCGGAATCGCCGTAATCAATTTCTGTTCTGCCAGTTTCGAGAATGCGTCATACGCCGCCACCATTGCGCCGGTGATCGCCGCAGTGCGCGTGCCGCCGTCCGCCTGGATCACGTCGCAATCGAGATGCAGCGTGCGCTCGCCAAATGCCTGCAGATCGAATGCCGCGCGCAGCGAGCGTCCGATCAGCCGCTGGATTTCCTGCGTGCGGCCCGACTGCTTGCCTTTTGCCGCTTCGCGGTCCATGCGGGTGTGCGTCGAACGCGGCAGCATGCCGTATTCGGCCGTCAGCCAGCCCTGTCCTTTGCCTTTCAAAAAAGGCGGCACCTTGTTTTCTATGCTGGCGGTGCAGATCACCTTGGTATCGCCGAATTCAACCAGCACCGAACCTTCTGCGTGTTTGGTGTAATGCCGTCCGAGACGGATGGGACGCAATGCGTCGGCGGCACGTCCGCTCGGACGATTTTCATACGACATAAGTAAGCTCTTAATTCTTGGAGGTTAGGCGGGACGATTTTTCGATGGCGCCGCGAATTTCTTCGATCGCCTTTTCGATTTCATTGTCGTTGAAGTTGTCGGCGCTTTCCAGATCGGCATGGCGCGGCGCCTGTATCGTCGTCGTGACGCTGCCGACCGGCAAAATGTTGGTGGTGATGGTGGTGGAATCCTGCAGGCTGCCGCTGCCCTCCCACATCATCGCCAGCGCGGTCACGTTGTCGCTTCGCTTGCCGGCTATGCCCGCTGCCGTGCGTATCATTTCCGGCACGGCGCGCACGATCGTGCTGTTGTGCAGATGCTGCGCCAATACATGATCGGGCAAGGTCGACCATAGGCCGTCCGAGCACAACAGCACCACATCGCCGCCCTGCAAATTCGCGCGGCGCGAAATCTCGACGATCGGCATGTTGGGCGCGCCCAGGCAATTGAACAGCTTGTTGCGCTCGGGATGGGTGTCGCGTTCGGACGGATCGACCTTGCCTTGCGCGATCAGCGTCTCGATGCGCGAATGATCGCGGGTACGCGCCAGAATCTGGCCGTTGCGCATCCAGTAAGCACGGGAATCGCCGCAGTGCGCCCACAGCGCATTGCCATGCTGGATCAGGCAGGCGACGATCGTGGTGCGCGGCGTTTCCGGCAAATTGTTGATCGCGCGATAACGATGGATTTCGCGATGCGCCGCGAAAAAACTGTCTTCGAGAAAGCGTTCCGGCTTCTTCACATAGGGATTGGCGTTCTGCTGAAACAATGCGCCGATCGTCTGCATCGCGATGGTCGCGGCCTGCTCGCCTTGAATATGCCCGCCCATGCCATCGGCCAGCAACAGCAACAGCGTATCGCGGGTAAAGCAATATCCCATCCGGTCCTGATTGGATTTGCGGCCGCCGATATTGCTTTCTTGATAGACTGAAAATCGCATGAGTCGTTTGATGTGATTGAGACAGGTTTATCGCGATTGTTCCTGGATAGTAGAAGAAACATTTTCCAGGCCGTCGCTTTCTTTCAATCCAAAAACTTCGCGTAATTTGCGCGTGATTTTTTCCAGCCTGCTGTCTTCCTTTTTTACCGGCACCGACATTTTCAACGCCTTTTGCAACGCGAATACGCTTTGCGGCCGGTCCAGCGGATCGATCATCAGGGTCCAGCGTATTACCTGGATCAGTTCAGGCGAGTATACGCCTTCGAGCTTGCGATAGTGGCTCTCCATCCGGTCGTTCACCTTGCGCTGATCCGCCGGCTGCGGCGGTGCGCCGACCATGCAGGCGAACATCGATGCGCCGATGCTGTAAATATCGGTCCACGGACCGAGATTGCCGTTTTTGGAATAGAGCTCCGGCGGCGCGAAGCCGGGCGTATACATCGGATACAGTTTCGGCGAATCGGTTCTCAGCGTCTGCCGCGCCGCGCCGAAATCCAGCAGGATCGGCGTGCCGTCGACGCGCAGATAAATATTGGCGGGCTTCAGGTCGAGATGCAGCAGTTTGTTGGTATGCACTTCGCGCAAGCCGTTCATCACCTGGCTGAACATCTTGCGGATGAAGCGCTCCGACACCAGCGGTTTTTCGCCCTTGTCGCGGCGGCGCAAGATGTGGTCCTGCAGCGAGCGGCCCGATTCATACGCCATCACCATGTAGACGGTTTCGTTGGCGCGGAAAAAGTTGATGACGCTGACCACATTGGCATGCGTGATGCGCGCCAATGCGCGGCCTTCTTCGAAAAAGCATTTCAAGCCGATCCGGAATATCGGCAGATTTTCGGCCGAGATGACAGGCACCAGTTCGCCCGGTTGACGCAATGCCAACGAACTGGGCAAGTACTCCTTGATCGCTACCGCATTGCCGTCTTCATCGTAAGCCAGATAGACGATACTGAACCCGCCGGACGCAATCTTCTTTACAATGCGGTATCCAGCAATATCCAAGCCGTCCGGCAATGGGGCATTGTTTTGCGCGGCCATGTTTGTCCTGTGTTTTCAATGCTTGAGCGGTTCAATGTCCGCCCTGATTCATTCAATCCGGCAGACTCTGATGGATTGTGTGGATAAATCACTATTTTGTAAAGAAGAAACCGAGGATTGAATTTTGACTATTAGCAGCATGACCGGCTATGCGATCACCACGCATGAAACGACTGGCGGCACACTGACGATTGAAATCAAAAGTGTGAACTCCCGTTTTCTGGATCTTCAGTTCCGCATCAACGACGACTTGCGCGCGGTCGAGCCTGCGTTGCGCGAAGCGATCATGGGGCGCATCATGCGCGGCAAGGTCGAGTGCCGGCTCAGCTTCGGCCGCAAAACCGCAGGCGGCGGACAAGCGCTCAATGCGGCGCTGCTGAATTCATTGGCAGATTTGCAACGCGAAGTCCGCAGGCAATTCGCCGATGCGCTTCCGTTATCCGTGAACGAACTGTTGCGCTGGCCGGGCGTGATCGAGGAAGCCGAGATCGGTCAGGAAACGTTGCAGGCTGACGTGGCGGCGACCATGGCGGTGACATTGAATGCGTTCGTCGAATCGCGCACGCGCGAAGGCGCGGCACTGGAAACCATGCTGCTTTCCCGGGTTGAGCAAATGGAAGAGATCGTGCAAAAAATCACGCCGCTGATTCCGAAAGTGGTGGCGCAATTCCAGCAAAAAGCAACGGAACGCCTGCAGGAAGCTCTGGGGTTGGCGTTGCAAGACAGCGGAAATTCGCCGTCGCTTTCGCGCGATGAAGTGATCGAGCGGATTCGCCAGGAAGTGACGCTGTACGGCATTCGCATCGACGTCTCGGAAGAATTGACGCGCCTGTCGGCCCATCTGACGGAAACGCGCCACATCCTGAAAAAAGGCGGCCAGGTAGGCAAGCGTCTCGATTTCATGATGCAGGAGCTCAATCGCGAAGCCAACACGATCGGCTCGAAAGCATCGGCAAAGGAATTATCGGATGCATCGATGGCAATGAAGTTGCTGATCGAGCAAATGCGCGAGCAGGTCCAGAATCTGGAATAACCATATTTTTCAAACACTCCTTTTGAGGCCTTGCATGCCCCATTCGCACGTTTCTCCAGGCAGCCTGTTCATGGTAGTTGCGCCGTCCGGCGCAGGAAAATCCACGCTGGTCAACGCGCTGCTGGCGCAGGAACCGGGAATCAAGTTATCGATTTCATACACGACGCGACCGCCCCGCCCCGGCGAGCAAAATGGCCGCGAGTATCACTTCATCTCGGCAGAAGATTTTTTGGCGCAGCGTGAAACCGGTGAATTTTTGGAATCGGCCGAGGTCCATGGTAATTATTACGGCACCTCGCGCGTGCTGATCGCCGAGCAGATGAAGGCAGGAACCGATGTGCTGCTGGAGATCGACTGGCAAGGCGCACAGCAGGTGAAGAAGCAATTTCCGCATGCGGTCGGCATTTTCATTTTGCCGCCATCGATTACGGCATTGGAAGACAGATTGAAAAAGCGCGGGCAGGATAATTCGCAGGTCATCACGCGCCGGATTCTGGCCGCCGGCGGCGAAATCGCGCACGCGCCCGAGTTCGAATATGTTATTATTAATCAAGAGTTTGCGACTGCTTTATCCGAGTTGACCTCGATCGTCAAAGCGACTCGCTGTCGATTCACGCAACAAGCGGCGCGCAACGCATCCCTATTCGCCCAATTGGGTATTCATGCCCTGTAGGGTATCCAGCCAATCAAGCCAAGACCGCATTTTTTAGGAGCACGTATGGCCCGTATCACCATTGAAGATTGTCTCAAGCAGATTCCGAACCGCTTTCAGCTGACGCTGGCGGCGACTTATCGTGCGCGCCAGCTGCTGCAAGGCCACACGCCGAAAGTGGATGCGAAAGACAAGCCGACCGTGCTTGCGCTGCGTGAAATCGCTTCGGGCAAGATCGGAATTGAAATGCTGAAAAAAGTCCCTAGTTAAAAATAGCAATTATTAACATGACCGCCATGCGGCTGATATTCACCCAGTATGAACCTGACACCTGCAGATTCAACGTTATCAGCAGCTCCCGATAAAAAACGAGCGGCGTCCGACCGCTCGTCCTCCAAAACCAGAAAATCAACAGCGTCCGATCCGGCGCCGGCGCCTAACGTCGGGGTTGCCTCTGTCACTCAGCTGACCGCCAGGCTGGCGGAATACCTGACGCCTTCGGAACTCAAGAAGGTCAAGGAAGCCTATCGTTTTTCAGACGAGAAGCACTTGGGCCAGATGCGCAAGTCGGGCGAGCCTTACATATCGCATCCGATCGCGGTCGCTGAAATCTGCGCCGACTGGAAGCTCGATGCGCAGGCGATCATGGCGGCGCTGCTGCATGACCTGATGGAAGACCAGGATGTCAAGAAGGACGAACTGATCGAACGTTTCGGCGCACCGGTGGCGGCGCTGGTCGATGGCTTGTCGAAGCTGGAAAAAATCGAGTTCCAGAGCCAGATCGAAGCCCAGGCGGAAAACTTCCGCAAGATGCTGCTGGCGATGGCGCGCGATGTGCGGGTGATCCTGATCAAGCTGGCCGATCGCCTGCACAACATGCGTACGCTCGGCGTGATGGCAATCGAGAAAAAACGGCGCATCGCACGCGAGACGATGGAAGTCTATGTGCCTATCGCGCACCGGCTCGGCTTGAACAACATCTATCGCGAACTGCAGGATCTCGCGTTTTCGCATATCTATCCGGTCCGTTACAAGACGCTGGCCAAAGCAGTCAAGGCCGCTCGCGGCAATCGGCGCGAAGTGGTCAGCAAGATTCTCGAATCGGTCAATAGCACGCTGGCGGCAACCGGCATTCAGGCGCAGGTCTACGGCCGGGAAAAAACGCTGTTCGGCATCTATCGCAAGATGCGCAACAAGCATTTATCGTTTTCGCAGGTGCTCGACGTCTATGGTTTTCGCATCGTCGTCGACAGCTTCGCCAATTCCTATGTCGCGTTAGGCACCTTGCATGCGCTGTACAAGCCGATGCCCGGCAAGTTCAAGGATTACATCGCGATCCCCAAGCTCAACGGTTACCAGTCGTTGCACACTACCCTGATCGGCCCGTACGGGACGCCGGTCGAGTTCCAGATCCGCACGGAGGACATGCACCGTGTCGCCGAATCGGGCGTCGCCGCACATTGGCTGTACAAGAACGAGGAAGGCAGCCTGACCGATCTGCAGCAGCGCACCCATGCATGGTTGCAGTCTCTGCTCGATATCCAGAAACAGACCGGTGATTCGGCGGAATTCCTGGAGCATGTCAAAGTCGATTTGTTCCCCGATTCGGTGTACGTATTCACGCCCAAATCGAAAATCATCGCATTGCCGCGCGGCGCCACCGCGCTCGATTTCGCCTACACGATTCATACCGATATCGGCGATCAGTCGATTGCCGCGAAGATCAATCATGAGCATGCGCCGCTCCGTACCGAACTGCGCAACGGCGACATCGTCGAAATCGTCGTTTCGCCCACTTCGCGGCCCAGCCCGACCTGGCTCGCGTTCGTGCGCACCGGCAAGGCGCGTTCCGCGATACGGCATCATTTGCGCACCATCAATCTGCCGGAATCGATCGAGTTGGGGCACCATTTATTGGCGCAGGCATTGATCGCGCTGAACCTCGACCCCGCCATACCGGCTCCGCTTGCGGAAAAACTGCTGAACGAATCGAGCGCAAAATCGCTTGACGAACTCTACGCCGATATCGGCGTCGGAAAACGGATGGCGGCACTGGTGGCGCGGCATATTTTCGGCCTGGTCGAAAGCGAGCCGACCGCTGTACCGCCGGCAAATAATCAGAGTCAGGCAATATCCGGCAAACTGGATCCGGTTATCATTTACGGCAGCGAAGGCGTTGACGTGCAGCTTGCACCGTGCTGCCAGCCGATTCCGGGCGACAGCATGATCGGACATTTGAAACGGGATCAGGGATTGACCGTGCATGCGGTCGATTGCGACATCGCGAAACGGCAGCGCGCGAAGGAACCGGAGCGCTGGATCGACGTCATGTGGGGGGCGGAATTGAATCGCCGCTTCGATTGCCGCATCCAGGTCCTGGTGCACAACGAAAAAGGCGTACTGGCCCGGGTCGCCGCCGAAATCGGCGAGTCGGATGCCAATATCATTTACGTCGGCATGGATGACGACAAAGACCGCCTGATGATGCAATTGCGCTTCACGATCCAGATCGAGGATCGCATCCACCTGGCGCGTTTGATGCGCAACGTGCGAAGTATTCCGGGCGTCGCCCGCATTTTCCGCGAACGCGGATAGATTTAAACGGCGCGCATTTTTTTATGCAGCCTGCGCAAACCCAGCCACACGCCGATTGCAATCATCGGAAGCAGCATGCCGGTCGCAATTTCCGGATTGACGGGCCAGCCCGCTGCCTTGACCGCCTTGCCGGCATAGTTGAACAATCCTGCGAGATAGTAGGAAATCGCCACCACCGATAATCCTTCCACTGCCTGCTGCAGGCGCAATTGCTGGGCCGCGCGCGCATTCATCGATTGCAGGATTTTTCGGTTTTGCTGCTCCTGCACGATGCCGACTCTGGTGCGCAACAGATCATTGGTATGGGCAATGCGCTCGGCCAGCGCCTCCTGCCGCCGCACAATGGCGGCGCAGGTATTCATTGCCGGCGTCAGACGCCGCTCCATGAATTCGCCGATCGTCGACACGCCATCGATCCGCGCTTCTCGCAGTTCTTCAATCCGCGCATGCACCAGTTGAAAATACGCCTGGGATGCGGCAAAGCGGTAACTGTTGTCGAGCGACAGTCTTTCGATACGTGCAGCCAGACCGGTGATCCGATGCAGCAGCGCCTGCTCGTGATCGGTATCATGCGAAAGCGCGGCGGAGGCTGCATCGGGAGTTGCCTGATCCATATCCACCATCGCCACCGTCAACCCTGCCAGTTCATTTTCGATCGCATTCAGAATCGGCGTGGCCGCTTGCGCGTGCGGCAGACCCAGCAATGCCATCATTCGATAGGTTTCGATTTCGAGCAGGCGCTGCACCAATCTCCCGGCCTGCTGGTCATGCAGGCCCACATCGCGCACCACGAAACGGCTGAATCCATCTGCCTGAATCAAAAAATCGGTGCAGATTTCAGCACCTTGCAGCACATTGCTGCCAACCAGCATGTTGCCTTCGAACACACGCCGCATGCCCGGCGACAATGCATCGATCGATGACGTTGTCTTGTCGAGCACCACATGCGCGGCGACCATAATTTTTCCCTGCAGACCGAGCAGCCATTCCTGCGGTACATGAAACAGCGGAACCCGCTGGAATGCACTGCCGATGGGCAGGCTTTCTTCATGGCTTGCGGCAAAGGTGTAGGTTGCAAATTCGGTATGGCATTCCCACTTCAAGCGAAACCGGCCGAAATCATGGAAAAAATATTTCGCATCCTGTCCCGGGCCGGTTACCCCGAAATGAGTACATAGCGCCAGCAGCGTTTCATGCTGCGTGACGGCGTTATCGTTATGCGCAATGGCGTTTTCCCGGGTATAGACAGCCAGATGGGTGAGGCTCTCCGGCGCCACCAGCCGCAGGAAAGGACGCGAATGCACTTCGGCAGCCAGCGGCACGCGCATCGGATGATTCAAGCTGGAATAGGCAATCGACATAAGCGTCATCAGTTTTCGTTATAGTTTTTAATGCGGCGGATTCAGTGAAGCGATCGCAATGTGTGTCGAAATCAGTCTGTCGTGCGGGCCGGGTAATGTACTTCGAGTATATCAAGTTCCTCCATTCCCGCAGGCGTTTGCAGCGTCACGGCTTCGCCCTGGCTTGCCTTGGTCAGCGCCCTCGCGACCGGCGAAATCCAACTGATCTTGCCATTCAACGGGTCGATCTCGTCGATGCCGACGATCGTCACCGTATGCTGCCGGCCCGCCTGGTTTTCATACGTTACCGTCGCGCCGAAAAAAATCTGTTCGCTGCCATGATGCACGCTCGGGTCCACGACTTCGGCGATATCCAGACGCTTGGTAAGGAAACGGATGCGGCGATCGATTTCACGCAAACGGCGCTTGCCGTAAATGTAATCGCCGTTTTCGGAGCGATCGCCATTGGACGCGGCCCAATGCACGATGCGCACGACTTCCGGCCGATCGACGTCGATCAGGTGCAGCAGCTCGTCCTTGATGCGCTGATAACCGGCCGGCGTGATGTAGTTTTTCGTGCCGGCCGGAATCTGCGGCAACGCGCCGTCCGCATCGTCATCGTCATCGGTTTCTTTTACGAATGCCTTGTTCATCGCGATCCATTGCCTCGTCAAACGCGCCGCGTTCCGGTATACGGCGCGGCCGTCTGGCCTGATTCCAGCGTGAATCCGGCCCCGGCATCGCGCCCCAATGTCTTGACCAGATAAGGCATCAGGTCGCGCAGCATCGGTTCCAGCGTCCACGGCGGATTGATGACAAACATGCCGCTGCTGTGCAGGCCGAAACCATCCGGCGACGGCGTACTGATCGACAGCGTGACGTTGAGCCAGCCGTTGGCGGTCAATCGCTTCAGCTTGTCGGGCAACTGGCGCGATTCCATCCGCTGCAGCACCGGATACCAGACTGCGTAAGTCCCTGTCGCAAAACGCGTGAGCGCATCTTCCAGCGTATCCTTCACACGCCGGTAATCGCCCTTGTCCTCGTAAGGCGGATCGATCAATACCAGTCCGCGGCGCGACGGCGGCGGCAGCAGCGCTTTCAGCCCGGTGAAACCATCGCTTCGGTTGATCATCACGCGCTTGCCGCGCGTACTTGCCCGTTGCCCTTGCGCAGCCGCATGCGCTTCGACCTTGCGGAAATTTTCTTCCAGTATCTTGCTGTCGCTCGGATGCAATTCAAACAGCCGCAGCCGATCCTGCTCGCGCATGGTTTTATCGGCGCAATAAGGCGAGCCCGGGTAATAGCGCATCTTGCCGCTCGGATTCAATGCCTTGATCAGTTGCACGTAGTCGGCCAGCGGCGGCGGCAAATCCTTGCGATCCCACAAGCGGCTGATGCCGGTTTCATATTCCGTATTTTTTGCCGCGTAGCCGCCATCGAGCGCATACACGCCGGCGCCGGCGTGCGTGTCGATATACATGCAAGGCGCCTCTTTCTGACCGAGATACTGCAGCAACTGAATGGTCACGACATGCTTGAGCACGTCGGCGTGATTGCCCGCATGAAAGGCGTGGCGGTAACTCAGCATAGGGAGTGTCTATCGTGGTGAAAATGGAAGAAGGCGCCCATTTTAACAAGTCCACGCGCGAATCAGCATGATTACCGATCCCGAGAAATCATTTTCCCGCAAACCGTGATGTTTGCCGCCAGCGCTCCTGCCGCTTTTGCAGCAGCGTCGTTGCAACCAGCAGCATGAACGACAGCACCAGCAGCACCAGCGCAAAACCGTGCGCGTTTGCATAATTGAGCGTTTGCGCCTGGTCGTACAATGCGATCGATGCCACGCGCGTGACGCCTGGGATATTGCCGCCCAACATCAGCACCACGCCGAATTCGCCGATCGTATGTGCGAAAGCCAGCACCGCGCCGGAATACACGCCCGACTTCGCGAGCGGCAACAGGATATGAATGAATGTCTGCCGCTGCGTCATGCCGAGCGAATGGGCGGCCTGTATCGTCTCGATGCGCAGCATCCGGAACGCGGCGATCACCGGTTGCACCGCGAACGGCAAGCTGTAAATGCACGATCCCACCACCAGCCCGGCGAACGAAAACGGCAGCGTCTGGCCGAATGCCTGCTGCCACCAATGTCCGATCGCATGCTGCGGCGACAGCAGCACCAGCAAATAAAATCCGATGACGGTCGGCGGCAGCACCAGCGGCATCGACATCACGATTTCAATGAACATCGCAAACCGCGTGCGATTAGATGCCAGCCACCAGCCGAGCGGCAACGCGATCAGCATCAGCAGCATGGTGGACACCGCCGCCAGCCGCAGCGTCAATGCAAGCGACGCCCACAGATCCGGCGGCAAGGCCCAGAGCGGCGTTATCAGGGAATTCACTGACGCCTGTCGGGCAAGGAAAAACCGTATTTAAGCAAAATCGTCCGACCCGCATCGGACCGCAGGAAATCAAGATATTTCGCCGCAAGCGAATTACTTTGCCCTTTTGCCGTGACGATACCGCCTTGCTCGATCAGCGGGAACAACTCGGCCGGCACTTGCCATGCCCTTCCTTTCACTGCGTTGTCCGAGGATTTGATGTGAGAGATACCGACAAAACCGACTTGCGCATTGCCCGTCTCGACGAACTGCGCCGTTTGTGCGACGTTTTCACCGAAGACCAACTTGGGTTTGATCGCATCCCACACACCAGCCCGTTCCAATGCAGTCTTTGCGGCGCGGCCATAAGGGGCTATATCCGGATTGGCAATCGCAATGCGCCGGATTTTTGGATCAGTCAATAGACCAAACCCGGCACTCACGTCCAGCTTGGGGTCGTTGGTCCACATCACCAACTGGCCATGCGCATACACAATCAACGTAGCGGCATCGGCAAAACCGGTCTTCGCCAATTCACGCGGATAGTGCGTATCCGCCGACAAGAACACATCGAACGGCGCGCCATTTTTGATTTGCGCAAAAAAGTTTCCGGAAGAACCAATGCTGGCTTTGACATCTGCGCCCCCGATGCTTTTCGCGAACGTGCCATTGATTTCGTCAATGCAGATCGCCAAGTCGGCGGCGGCGGCTACGCGCAGCACTGACGCAGCCGAAGATACCGAAATCAATGACAGCGATGCAGCCAGGCCCAATGCCATTTGGGTCAGGCGTTGCCGTAATGGATGAATCATTTGATTTCCTTATTTCGTAATATTTCCAGGAATATAACGGAAATCGCGAGCTTTGTCTGAATAAACCGATAAAAAGAAAATCAGTCGCGCGGCTTGACGGCCATCAAGGACTGCAGATAAGCCATATCATCGGCGACCGCCTTGCCTGCCCGTTTTTCCATCGCAAGATAACGGGTGAGCACCCGATGTCCATTATCGGTGACACGCGTGCCGCCGCCTTTGGCTCCGCCGGTCGTTGTTTCAACCAGCGGCTGTTTGAAGCAACGATTCATTTCCTCGATCAGCAGCCACGCACGGCGATAAGACATCTGCAATTCGCGTGCGGCGGCAGAGATCGAGCCGGTGCGCTCAATCGCTTGCAACAACGCGGCTTTGCCTGGGCCAAAAGCAATCACGTCGCGCAATAGCACCCGAAGCCGGACTGTTTGAGATGATGTCATGCGCGAATTGTAGCAAGAGAACAAGACCGGACGGACACCGATGCGTGGCATTCCGCACGATCGGTTCCACCAACATTGCACGACGACCCATAAAAAAACCGCACCCTCGTGAGGTGCGGCTTTTTCTCTTCTTCAGGGGAAGCGTCTCCTCCGCCCCTTGACTTGCCGCCGATCTGAAGCTTGTGGGATTACGCGACCTTCTTGGCGTCGAAGAACTGTTCATCTTCGGTCGAGCCATGCAATGCGGTGGTCGACGATTGGCCTTGCTGGATTGCCTGGGTCACGGCATCGAAGTAACCGGTGCCGACTTCGCGCTGGTGCTTGACGGCGGTGAAGCCTTTTTCGGCAGCGGCGAATTCGGCTTCCTGCATTTCGACGAAGGCGGTCATGTTGTTGCGTGCGTAGCCATGCGCCAGGTTGAACATCGAATAGTTCAGCGAGTGGAAGCCGGCCAGTGTGATGAACTGGAACTTGTAGCCCATTGCGCCGAGTTCTTTCTGGAATTTGGCGATGGTGGCGTCGTCCAGATTCTTTTTCCAGTTGAACGATGGCGAACAGTTATAGGCCAGCATTTTGCCCGGGAATTTAGCGTGGACGGCTTCGGCAAAGCGCTTGGCGAAATCCAGATCCGGCTTGCCGGTTTCACACCAGACCAGATCGGCGACTTCGCAGTACGCCAGCGCGCGGGCCACCGATTGGTCGAAGCCCGGACGCACCCGGTAAAAACCTTCGACGGTGCGTTCGCCGGTGCAGAACGGCTTATCGATCGGATCGACGTCCGAGGTCAGCAAATCGGCCGCTTCGGCATCGGTACGCGCAATCACCAGGGTCGGCGTGCCCATCACGTCGGCCGCCAGGCGGGCAGCCGTCAGCTTTTCGACCGCTTCGCGGGTGGGAACGAGCACCTTGCCGCCCATGTGGCCGCATTTCTTGACCGATGCCAGTTGATCTTCGAAGTGCACGCCGGCGGCGCCCGCATCGATCATCGACTTCATCAGTTCGTAGGCATTCAACACGCCGCCGAAACCGGCTTCCGCGTCGGCGATGATCGGAGCAAAGAAGTCGATATCATTCTTGCCTTCGGACCACTGGATCTGGTCGGCGCGCTGGAAGGTGTTGTTGATGCGCTTGACCACGGTCGGCACCGAATTGACCGGATAGAGCGATTGGTCCGGATACATTTCGCCGGCATTATTGGCGTCGCCCGCGACTTGCCAGCCCGACAGATAAATCGCCTTCAGGCCGGCCTTGACCTGCTGCATTGCCTGGTTGCCGGTCAGCGCGCCCAGCGTGTTGACGAATGGCTCGGTATGCAGCAAACCCCAGAGTTTTTCAGCACCGCGTTTTGCCAGCGTATGCTCGATTTGTACCGAGCCGCGCAGACGGACGACGTCTTCAGCGGTGTAGGTGCGCTTGACGCCCTTCCAGCGCGGATTTTCGGCCCAATCTTTGGCCAGTGCTTGAATTTGCTGTTCGCGAGATGCCATGGTTATTCTCCTGTGATAAACGATAATGCGTAGTGGAAATGAAAGCTCGATGCCTTAATCATATTCCATTTTTTGCAAGGCAACAATGTCTTATATAAGACATATAACTTAAATTAAATCATTATTTATCAAAAGCTTACATATATATTTTTGCGATATGGAATGTAATTCCTTTAAATGAAATGCAGTTTTGGTGCTTCGCACTTCGACTTCTCATAATGCGGAATTATGTTTTCGAGTAATGAAAAATAGGGCCGGAATCGCTATTTTGCGTCGTCGCTATCGCCGCGGCGTTGCCACGCCGGGAAGAATCGGGCTGCTTGCGAAGCAGCGTTCGGTCAGCCGGACATAAAAGCAAGTCTTCTTGAACGGGAGGATCCGAACGCAGGTTGATGCATCACCGGATTGATGTACGAACGATGATGTACGATATCCTGCAAGCGACTCTCCCACCAGGGCAATTGCATGAAGATGCGCATATTTATCGAGGTTAACCGTGATTGCCGTTCGTCCCGGGGCACCCTTTGAGGTGTGAGTAGGTCCGTTCGTTCTGAGTAGGTCCGTTCGTCCTGAGTAGCGCAGCGTATCGAAGCATGTCCTGAGTAGGCCGCAGGCCGTACCGAAGGGGAAGCGTATCGAAGGGTCTCCGGGCGCAACCAACCCTTCGATACGCCCTGACGGGCTACTCACACCCCAAAGGGTGCCTCGGGGCGAACGGGGGGTCTTTTCTGTCATTTCTCCGAGCCTCATTTCATGCGAGCCTTCATGCAATCGCCCTGCTCTCCCAACGAAAGATTTTCTTCTCATGCCCACCAATAAAGGTATTGCGTATGCCTTGCTGGCCGCGATTTTATTCGGTGCCAGCACGCCTTTCGCCAAACTGCTCGTTGGCCAAACCGTGCCGCTTGTGCTGGCCGGGTTGCTTTATCTCGGCAGCGGCATCGGTTTAGGCGCATGGCTGATCCTGCGCCTGCTGATGCAGCGCCGGACAAGCGGCCGCGCAACGCTGACTTCCTCCGACTTGCCGTGGCTGGCCGGAGCGGTATTGACGGGCGGGATTGCCGGTCCGATATTGCTGATGACCGGACTCGCCTATACGCCGGCATCGACAGCGTCATTGCTGCTCAACATGGAAGGCGTGTTGACGGCACTGCTGGCATGGTTCGTTTTCCGCGAGCAGTTTGATCGGCGCATTTTTCTCGGCATGGCATTGATCGTGATTGCCGGCGTCATGCTGTCGTGGGAGCAAAGCGCGCCGGCCGGACAGCCGCCGGCGATACCGTGGGGCGCCGTGAGCATAGTCGCGGCCTGCCTGTGCTGGGCCATCGACAATAATCTGACGCGCAAGATATCGGCCAGCGATGCGGTGCAGATCGCCGCCGTCAAGGGACTGGCGGCGGGCGCGGTAAACCTGGGAGTCGCATGGTGGCTCGGCCTGGCCTTGCCGTCACTCAACAACGCCGCTCTTGCCGGCATTGTCGGCTTCTGCGGTTATGGATTGAGCCTGGTGTTATTCGTACTGGCGCTGCGGCATATCGGCACGGCCAGAACCGGCGCGTATTTCTCGATGGCGCCTTTTGCCGGCGCGGCGATTGCGTTGCTGATGCCGGGCGATATGCCGGGGCTGCTGTTCTGGCCGGCGGCGCTGCTGATGGGTGCCGGTATCTGGCTGCATCTGACTGAAAATCACGTTCACCGGCATACGCATGACAGCATGGCGCACACGCATGCGCACAGCCACGACGACCATCATCAGCACGAACACGATTTTCCCTGGGATGGCAAAGAGCCGCATACCCATCCGCATCGACATGAACCGTTGTCCCACGACCATCCGCATTTTCCGGATATTCATCATCGGCATCGCCATTAGTCAGATCATTGGCCGGTTGCCGCTTTTGGAGCGATACATGAATAAAACAGTTAAACCAATCTTGCTGTTCCTGTTTTTATCTGCTGCTGTTACAGGATGTGGTTCCGCCATCGGCTCCGCCGCCGATGCCGGCACGAATCCGAATTCCGCGTCTTCTTCAGCGGCTCGAAGCACGGCGACCTTTACCGGCAAGAACAGCCGCGTCAGCGTCAACGGCGACCTGGTTCAAGCGAAGGATGGCGTGTTGACGGTCAATGGCGTTGCCTACGGATCCGTCAACGAAAAATCCGTCGTTACCTACTCCGTGCAGGGCGGGAAAAAAACCTTGTCGGTCGATGGCACGGTTCGCGAACCCGCGCGCTATTGATCTTTCATAATTCGCGACAGCGAATACGGCCGTTTTCGCCCTCTACCTCCGGAAGAGGGATTGAGCGTTCTGACCGCTATTCAATATGGAACGCTCAATAATCAGGCGAGTTTTTCGCGCGCAACCAACACGCCATCGGCATCCGCATAAATCCAATCGCCCGGATCGATCGCGACGCCGGCGACCGATATCCTGACGTTGCGATCGCCGATACCTTTGCGAACGCTTCTTTGCGGATGCGTGGCCAGCGCGCGCACGCCGATATTGCAGGCATTGATTTCTTCCGAGTCGCGGATGCAGCCATGGACGATGATGCCGGCCCAGCCGTTTTTTTCGGCCAGCACGCCGAGATTGCCGCCGACCAGCGCGCAACGCAGGCTGCCGCCGCCATCGATCGCCAGCACATGCCCGTTGCCTGCGGTTTCAAGCGTCGAGCGCACCAGCACGTTGTCCTCGAACACTTTCAGCGTCGTCGCAGGCCCGGAAAACTTCGGCCGCTTGCCGAATGATTTGAATACCGGCGGCAGTACCGCGAGCGTGCCGCCGGCAAGCTTGTCTTCATGGGCGTCGCAAATATCGCATGTCGCAAAAGTCATCTGTTTCTCCGTAATCAAACCGTTCAATGGACAATGTCCCGATGTTCGATTGTAAGCGAGTCCGGCGCCGATAAAAAAACCATCGGCGTTCGCGATGGCTTCCGGAAACTGCACGCAGTTCAGGCAGCCAGCATCTTTGCCGCCTTTTTCGCCGTATTGGTTCCGACGCCGGGCGATTCGCATCCATCAATGGATCCGGATCCGATGAGAGAGATTGCGATCGTGCGATCAGGGCGCGCCGCTTTCGATGTCAGGAATTCGCCCAGCGCCATGCCCGCCGCCGACGCCAGCATGTAGGCGGTAAAACCGGCGGTTGCCATCGCCAGCGACATGCCGTACAGCGCGCGCAGGCCGAAATGAACAAGCAAGCGCGACTGGAAAGTGGGCAACGTGCGCGGCATTCAGGAAGTGACCGCGAGCCAGCCAATCGCGCTGGATCGGCGCAAGACGTGACTCAGGCAGTCAAGTCGTCCGATTCTTCGCTCTGTGCCGCCTTGCGCGCTTTCTTTACGCTGAACATGCGGGTATCGGCGACCCGGAACAGGGTTTCGCTATCCTGACCATCCATCGGATAGCGGGCCGCCCCGATGGATGCGCCGATATGATCGGTTACGCCTTCGCGCACCAGGATCGGCTGTTCCAATGAAGCGCGGATTTTTGCGCAAATGGATTCCACCACCGCCTCCTGATCGACGCCGTGCAGATAGACGACGAATTCATCGCCGCCAAAGCGCGCGACCGAGTCGTCCTTGCGGATGGCCGCCTGCAGGCGGCCGGCGACTTCCATCAATACCAGGTCGCCTTTGTCATGTCCGTAGTGGTCGTTGATCAGCTTGAAACTGTCGAGATCGATGAACAATAATGCAAACCGCAACGGATTGGCATCCGATGCATTGCGGCATCTGAAATCGATCTGCGCGATCAGCGAATCGCGGTTCAGCACGTGAGTCAGCCGGTCGGTGCGCAGGTTATGCTCCATCTCCTGGAAGCTTTGCGCCAACTGCCCGATTTCATCGCGCCGATCGATATCAAGCGACCCGAACGGCGCTCCGCTGCCGATGCTTCTGGCGGCAGACGTGAGCTTGCGGATATCGACAAGCGCCCTGCGCAAAATGACGAATCCGAGTATCAGCGCCACGATCACCGCGATCAGGCCGATCACCAGGCTTTGATAGATGCTGGCTGTCACCGTACCCCGGAAATCGGAACGCGGCGCCGCAACCACGACGACCCAATCCAGTCCGGCGCTATCCTGCAGCACCGTCGAAACCGCCTGCGCTTTCCCAAGGCTGTTGTCGTCAAACTGATGCAACATCGGCGCGGCGCGCGTGCCGCTTTGCAATTGCCGCGAAACGGCGCTGTACGCCTCGCGCACCAGCGGCGAACTGCTGGCATCGGCCTTCAGGCGCACCAGCTTGTTGTTTTCCATCCTGTAAAGCGCTTCCTTGACGGATGTGGCGATCAATGCGCCCGAACGCTCCATGATGAAAGCAACGCCTTTTTTGCCGAGCGACAGCGACGCCAGAAATTCCGTCAGTTGCTCGAGCGGCATGTCGGTCGATACCACGCCGATCAATGATTGATCGGCACGGTAAATCGGTTTCGACAGCGTCAATAACAATTCATGCGTGGTGAAATCGGTATACAGCGGCGACCAGATCGCTTTGCCGCGCGCTGCCGCGCTGCCGTACCAGGGCCGCAGTTTGGCCTCATATTTTTCGGAACGCAGCAGCGCGATCGGTTCGTTCGGCCCGGCCATGCTGTAGACCCGGCGCAGTTGGTCGCCCTTTTTGCGCAACCGCAGTTCGAATTCATTCTGCCTTACCCGATTGACGCCGATGAAGCGGCCGTCTTCCGCGCCGAAATAAACATGGCGCGTGACTTCCGGAAACAGGCCGGTCGCCACCCATAACCGGTCTTCCAGAAGGCTCAGGTCTTCCGTGAAAGGCAGCACGACCCGGCCGGTGTTGTTGGTCGATATCACCGACTCCGGCGCAACCGCCCGCAGCGTCGTATGGGCGCTGAACATATGCCGTTCCGTTGCCGCACCGATGCTGCTCAGCATGTCTGTCAGCGCCTTGCGCGACAGTACGTCGGTCGCGTCTTCACCGGCCCGATACAGAACCCAGCCTATCGTCGCTGCCAGGCAGAGCATCAGAAATGCGAACGGGAGAATGAATACCCGCTGCAAGGAAGTGTGTTTCAGAACCGCAGCTCCTGAAATTGAAAACAATGCCGCAAACAAGCCTCATGCGAAGATTGCCACGATTGCCAATGCCGTCTTCAGGTTGCAAATAAGCCAAAGGCCACTATGCGTGGCCTTTGGCTGTCTGTCCTCCGATTGGCAGCGATTGCATCCATCTGCCCGCAATTCTAATACTTTTCGTTGCGAAATATGACAATTAAGTAGATTTTTCAAACGATAGTGCCCCATTCGCCACATTGACGGCAATTACATCCTTGGGACCGAACCGGCCTTCCAGCATTGCCTTCGACAACGGATTTTCGATCTGCTGCTGGATTGCCCGCTTCAACGGACGCGCGCCATATACCGGATCGAATCCCGCTTCCGCGATTTTTTGCAGCGCGGCATCGGAAATATTCAAGCGCATTTCCATTTTCGCCAGCCGCTGCTGCAAAACCTGCAACTGGATTTGCGCAATCGCACCGATGTTTTTTTCATCCAGTGCATGGAACACCACGATCTCATCGATCCGGTTGACGAATTCCGGCCGGAAATGCATGCGCACTTCCGCCATCACCTCCATTTTTATCACGGCCGGATCGCTGCCTTCCATCGACTGGATCTTGTGCGAGCCCAGATTGGACGTCATCACGATCACGGTATTCTTGAAATCCACCGTACGCCCCTGTCCATCGGTCATGCGGCCGTCGTCGAGCACCTGCAGCAGCACATTGAACACGTCCTGGTGCGCCTTTTCGATTTCATCGAGCAGGATCACGCTGTACGGCTTGCGGCGCACCGCTTCGGTCAGGTAGCCGCCTTCCTCGTAACCGACATAACCCGGCGGCGCGCCGATCAGCCGCGCGACCGAATGCTTTTCCATGAACTCGCTCATGTCGATGCGGATCATCGATTCTTCGGTATCGAACAGGAACGACGCGAGCGCCTTGCACAGCTCGGTCTTGCCGACGCCGGTCGGCCCCAGGAACATGAACGAGCCGTACGGCCGGTCCGGATCGGACAAGCCGGCGCGCGAGCGGCGGATTGCATCCGACACCGCGACAATCGCTTCATGCTGCCCGATCACCCGCTTGTGCAGTTCGTCTTCCATATGCACCAGCTTGTCGCGCTCGCCCTGCATCATTTTCGACACCGGAATGCCGGTCGCGCGCGACACCACTTCGGCAATTTCCTCGGCCCCGACCTGGGTCCGCACCAGTTTCGGCTTATCCGCCTTGGCTTCGCTGGTATCGGCCTGCCGGAGCTGCGCTTCCAGTTCCGGCAATCTGCCGTACTGCAGTTCCGATACTTTCTGCCAGTCGCTGCTGCGCGTCGCTTCTTCCATTTGCAGGCGGACTTTTTCGATTTCTTCCTTGATGTGCTGGCTGCCCTGCACCGCCGCCTTTTCGGCTTTCCAGATTTCTTCGAGATCGGTGTACTCACGCTCCAGCCGCTGGATTTCCTCCTCGATCAGGCCCAGCCGTTTTTGCGACGCTTCATCCTTTTCTTTCTTGATCGCTTCGCGTTCGATTTTCAACTGGATCACGCGGCGGTCGAGCTTGTCCATCACCTCCGGCTTCGAATCGATCTCGATCTTGATCTTGGAAGCCGCTTCGTCGATCAGATCGATCGCCTTGTCCGGCAGGAAACGGTCAGTGATATAGCGATGCGACAACTCGGCCGCCGCGACGATCGCCGGATCGGTAATGTCGACGCCGTGATGGACTTCGTATTTTTCCTGCAAGCCGCGCAGGATCGCAATCGTCGCTTCCACGCTCGGCTCATCGACGATGATCTTCTGGAAACGCCGTTCCAGCGCCGCATCCTTTTCAATGTACTTGCGGTACTCATCAAGCGTGGTGGCGCCGACGCAATGCAGTTCGCCGCGCGCCAGAGCGGGCTTCAGCATGTTGCCGGCATCCATCGCGCCTTCGGCCTTGCCGGCGCCGACCATCGTATGCATTTCGTCGATGAAAACGATGGTCTGGCCCTCATCCTGCGCCAGTTCCTTCAACACGGCTTTCAGCCGCTCTTCGAATTCGCCGCGGTATTTGGCCCCGGCCAGCAAAGCAGCCATGTCCAGCGACAACACGCGCTTCGATTTAAGGCTGTCCGGTACCTCTCCATTGATGATCCGCTGCGCCAGGCCCTCGACGATCGCGGTCTTGCCGACGCCGGGCTCGCCGATCAGCACCGGATTATTCTTGGTGCGGCGCTGCAACACCTGGATCGCCCGGCGGATTTCATCGTCGCGGCCGATCACCGGATCGAGCTTGCCGAGCCGCGCGCGCTCGGTCAGATCGAGCGTGTATTTCTTCAAGGCCTCGCGCTGCCCTTCCGCTTCCTGCGAATTGACGCCGGCACCGCCGCGCACCGCCGTGATCGCCGCTTCCAGCGCCTTGCGCGTCAAGCCGTTTTCACGTGCCAGCTTGCCGGCATCGGATTTGTCTTCGGTCAGCGCCAGCAGCACCATCTCGCTGGCGATGAATTGGTCGTCGCGTTTCTGCGCTTCCTTGTCGGCCAGGTTCAGCAGCGACAGCAGGTCGCGGCCGATCTGCACTTCGCCGCCGGTGCCGGTCACTTTCGGCAATCGTTCCAGCGCACTCTTCAGCGCATTCGTCAGGCCGCCGATATTGACGCCGGCACGTTGCAGCAGCGAACGGCTGCTGCCGTCGTCCTGATTCAGCAAGGCAATCAGTACATGCACCGGCTCAATGTATTGGTTATCGTTGCCGACCGCCTGGCTCTGGGCGTCGGCAAGCGCTTCCTGCAATTTGGTGGTTAATTTGTCGAGACGCATCGCTTGCTCCGAAAAAATCTGTCTGGCTTGAAGATTGGGGAGTTTTGCTCCCTTTTCAAGCAAGGATTTTTGAAGCGTCTTATCCGGCGATCGCCCGATACGTGGCAAAGCCGGCGATGCACAAGGCGATCGATCCGATCAGATGCAACGCCGAATGCCCGAGCGCCCACGCATAATCGCCGCGCTGCAACAGGATCATTGCCTCGGCGGAAAAGGTGGAAAACGTCGTGAGGCCGCCCAGAAAACCGGTCACCAGGAATAAGCGCCATTCGACGGGAAGCGCCGGATATTTTTCGAAAAATCCCACCGCAATTCCAATCAGATAACCGCCGCCGAGATTGGCCATCAGCGTGCCGAACGGCAAATGGCCATGCAGCGCATTCATCGATACCGACAATCCCCAGCGCAACCATGCGCCCAATGCGGCGCCGCATCCGACCGCCAGCCAATTCATGTTGCCTCCCTATCGTTGCCGGACGCAATGCCCCATTTCGCCAGCGCCTTGTCATCCGTTACCCGCGCATCGACCCAACGCGCACCTTGCGGCGTCTGCTCTTTCTTCCAGAACGGCGCCTGCGTCTTCAGGTAATCGATGATGAATTCACATGCGGCAAACGCTTCGCCGCGATGCGCGGAGGTTACCGCGACCAGCACGATCTGATCAAGCGGCTGCAAAGGCCCGACGCGATGAATCACCAGCGCGTCGAAAATATTCCAGCGTGCCCTGGCCTGCAACACGATATCTTCCAGCGCCTTTTCGGTCATGCCGGGATAATGCTCCAGCTCCATCTGCGCCACGCTGGAACCGTCGTTCATGTCGCGCACCGTGCCGATGAAGGCGACGGCCGCACCGACTTTCGGATCGGCGGCACGCAGTTGCGCAACCTCGGCGCCGAGGTCGAAATCATGGCTTTGAATGCGGATAGGCATGGAATATTTGATTGGTTTTTATTTATCAGCCGCCCGTGACCGGCGGAAAAAAAGCCACTTCGCAGCCATCGGTGATCGGCGTGCTCGCGTCGGTCATTACATGATTGCACGCCATGCGCAGCGCGCGCCCATCGGCCAATGCCTCGGCCCAGACGCCACCCCGCTCGCGCAGATAATTGCGCACATCGCCGACGGTATGCACATTAGCGGGCAATGCTACGGCTTCCTGCGAGGCGCCAAGCGCCTCGCGAATGCCGGCGAAAAAACGGAGTTGAATGTTCATTTCATCATCGACGTTAATAAAGCAATTCATTGAATGGAATAAAGCGGACCGCATCGCCCGGCGCAATGGTCCGGCCAGGCGGATTGTCGATCAATCCATCGCCCCATACCGTGGAAGTCAATACCGCGGAGCTTTGATTGGCGAACAGATCGAGTCCGCCATCGGCATTGATTTTAACGCGCAGGAATTCATTGCGCTTGTCCGCTTTCGGCCAGTTGAAATCGGCCCGCATCGGATAGGCGCGCGGCGCGACAGCGCTGACACCCTGCAAACGCAAAATGAATGGACGCACGAACAGCAGAAAAGTGACGAAACTGGATACCGGATTGCCGGGCAGGCCAAGGAAGAATGCGGTGCCCTCTTTATCTGCACGATCAACCTCGCCAAATGCCAGCGGCTTGCCGGGCTTGACGGCGATTTGCCACATGTTCAAACGTCCTTCCGCTTCAACCGCGGGCTTGATGTGGTCTTCTTCGCCGACCGATACGCCGCCGGAAGTAATGATCAGATCATGCTGCGCGGCTGCCTTGCGCAGGGTATCGCGCGTCGCCGCAAGCGTATCGGGCACGATGCCGTAATCGGTAATGTCGCAGCCGAGATTTTCCAGCTGGCCGCGCAATGTAAAGCGGTTGGAGTTGTAAATCGCGCCGGCTTTCAGCGGTTCGCCCGGCATGGCCAGTTCATCGCCGGTGAAAAATACCGCAATGCGTAATTTGCGGACGACCGGCAAGGTCGCCAGACCGACCGACGCCGCCAGGCCCAGTTCCTGTCCGCGCAAGCGGGTGCCTGACGGCAGGATCACGCCGCCCGCTTTGATATCTTCCCCGGCACGCCGAATCCAGTCGCCGGATTCCGGCGCATGGTTGACGGCGACGATGTCGCCATCGGCTGCTTTTTCCAGTTCGCACATTTCCTGCATCACAACAGCATCGGCACCAGCCGGAATCATCGCGCCGGTAAAAATACGTGCGGCAGTGCCGGGTTGCAGCGGCTGACCAATATGACCGGCAGGAATACGCTGCGTGACTTTCAATCTTGCCGCGCCGCTTGCACAATCCGCTGCCCGGACTGCATAGCCATCCATTTGCGTGTTGTCCATCGGCGGCACGTTGAGTTGCGAGACCTGCGTCGCGGCCAACACGCGGCCATTTGCCGCGAGCGTGGCAATGGTGTCTTGGTCCGTGATCGGTTGGGCGGCAGCGAGCAAAAAATCGAGCGCTTGCTGAACGCTGAACATCGGTTGCTTGTCGGTCATGGCTGGCTCGGTTATATCGTTATTGCAAAGATTGTAAGCTGAACATCACGCAACGAACATGCGTGTCATAAGCCGGTATGCCTGGCGATATATGTCTTGATCTGCGCCAAATCCGGCGCCATTACATCGAACCGTTGCGGCAATGATTCGATATTCTCGAACCCGGCCGGACGCTCCGCATCGCGGCCCAGCGCTTCTTGGATCGTTTCGTTGAACTTCGCCGGCAATGCCGTTTCCAGCACGATCATCGGTATGCCGGGCGTCAGATATTCACGCGCCACTTTCACGCCGTCGGCGGTATGGGTATCGATGGTGACGCCGTATTGCGCCTGCACATCGCGGATCGTTTGCAGCCGGTCCTGATGGATCGATTTTCCTGACAGGAATCCGTATTGCACTATTTTTTTGAACTCGTCGCCATCGCTGCCCGGGTTGCCGGACAGATCGAAACCGCCATCCGCCTCGACTTTCGAAAATAGCGCGCGCACCCGATCGCCGTCGCGATCCAGCAAGTCATAAATGAAGCGCTCGAAATTCGATGCCTTGCTGATATCCATGCTGGGGCTGGTGGTGTGATAAGTCTCGGCCGATTTGCGCACGCGATAAACGCCGGTGCGGAAAAATTCGTCCAGCACGTCGTTCTCGTTGGTCGCGGCAACCAGCTTGTCGATCGGCACGCCCATCATGCGCGCGATGTGGCCGGCGCAGATATTGCCGAAATTGCCGGACGGAACAGTGAACGATACCTTCTGTTCATTGCTTGTCGTCGCGCTCAGATAACCGCGAATGTAGTACACCACCTGCGCCACGACGCGCGCCCAGTTGATCGAATTGACGGTGCCGATCTTTTGCCGCGTCTTGTATTCCAGGTCGTTCGACACCGCCTTGACCATGTCCTGGCAATCATCGAACACGCCTTCCACCGCGATATTGAAAATATTCGGGTCTTGCAGGCTGAACATTTGCGCGGTCTGGAACGCGCTCATTTTCTTGTGCGGCGACAGCATGAAAACACGGATGCCTTTTTTGCCGCGCATCGCATATTCCGCTGCGCTGCCGGTATCGCCGGATGTCGCGCCGAAAATGTTCAGTTCGGCATCCTGCTTCGCCAGCGTGTATTCGAACAGGTGGCCGAGCAACTGCATCGCCATGTCCTTGAACGCGAGCGTCGGGCCGTTGGACAGTGCCTGCAATATCAGCTCCGTGCCGTTTTTTTCTTCCAGCACGCGCAACGGCGTGATCTGCGCGGCATCTTCGCCGGCGCGGACATTGCGATACACGTCGGCGGTATAAGTCTTGCGCGTCAGTGCATGGAGATCCGCTTCCGGGATATCGGTCGCGAATTTTTTCAGCACTTGCAGCGCCAGATCGGCGTAGGGCAGCTTGCGCCATGCATCGAGTTCCGCACCGCTGATTTGCGGATATTGCGCCGGCAGATACAGACCGCCATCGGGCGCAAGGCCGCCCAGCAGAATTTCGGAGAAAGATTGGGGCGCAGCCTGGCCGCGTGTGGAAACATATTGCATAAATTGAATGATGTGGATGGCAACGGATCAACCGGCATTATAACTGTCGCATTCCGTTGCGATCCGCTTTCATCGAAGCTGCTGATGACTCATGCAGCGTGATGCAATGCACCCGATGAGGCCTTGATGTTGGCCAGCATGTCTTCAACCAACTGCTGCAAGCCGATGCCGGCATGCCAGCCCCAATCCGCGCGGGCGCAAGTATCGTCCAGACTGTGCGGCCAGCTGTCGGCGATCGCCTGCCGATGATCGGGCTGATAGCTGATGTCGAACTCCGGCACATATTGCCTGATTGCCTGCGTCAGTTCGCGTGGGCTGAAGCTCAAGCCGGCCACATTGTAGGCGGACCGAATCCGTATCCGGTCGGCGGGCGTTTCCATCAATTCGATCGTGGCGCGAATCGCATCGGGCATGTAGATCATCGGCAGCGTGGTGTCTGGCCCGAGGTAGCACGGATAGATTTCACCTTTTTGCGCCGCATGGAAAATCGCGATCGCGTAATCGGTGGTGCCGCCGCCCGGCGGCGATCTGTGGCTGATGATGCCGGGATAACGGATGCTGCGCACATCGACATTGAATTTCGAAAAATAGTATTCGCACAACCGCTCGCCGGCCTGCTTGCTGATGCCGTAAATCGTGGTCGGGTCCATCACCGCCAGTTGCGGCGTATCGATTGCCGGCGTATGCGGGCCGAATGCGGCGATCGACGATGGCCAGAACAATCGCAATGGTTTGCCGGCCTGCCCGCGCTCGCGGGCTATTTCAAGAATGTTCAGCAGGCCGTTCATGTTCAGCGTCCACGCCTTGAGCGGCGCTTGCTCGCCCGTTACCGACAATAGCGCTGCCAATTGATATACCTGCGTTACGCGATAGCGATCAATGATCTGCGTCACGCGATTGCTGTCGAGAACGTCCAGCATTTCGTAATTCGCTGCGCCATGCAAACTGCGCGGGCCGATATCGGCCGCGATCACATTTGCCGCGCCATGTTTTGCCGTCAGCGCTTCGACCAGTTCGCTGCCGATTTGCCCGCTGGCGCCGATCACCAGAATCCGTTCCATCGCGTCACTCTCCTAATCGGTTGGGGACAGAGTACCGCTACGCTTAACTCTGTCCCGCAATGCCTCACAATGGTTGAGGACGGAGTATCGCTACGCTTAACTCTGTCCCGCAATGCTTCACAGTTTCACCAGACCCAGTTCGCGCCCTGCCTGCCCGAATGCGGCGAGCACCCTGTCCAGCTGTTCGGTGGTGTGCGCGGCGGACAGTTGCACCCGCACCCGCGCCTGCCCCATCGCGACCACCGGATAAAAGAAGCCGGTCACCAGTACGCCTAGTTCGTACAAACGCTGTGCAAATTGCTGCGCAACCGGCGCATCGAACAACATCACCGGCACGACCGGATGCGTGCCGGGCTTGATCGTGAAGCCGAGTTCGGCGATCGCGCGACGGAAATAAACAGTATTGGCATGCAACCGGTCGCGCAATTCGGTCGAGGAGGACAGCCGCTGCAACACGGCAAGCGATGCCCCGGCGATAGACGGTGCGAGGCTGTTGGAAAACAGATAAGGGCGCGATTTCTGGCGCAGCGTCTGGATCACTTCACGCCGCGCCGCCGTAAAGCCGCCCATTGCGCCGCCCAGCGCCTTGCCCAGCGTGCCGGTAATGATGTCGACTCGTCCCATCACGCCATGATGTTCATGCGTGCCGCGGCCCGTCGCGCCCATGAAACCGGATGCGTGCGATTCATCGATCATCACCAGCGCGCCATGGCGATCGGCCAGATCGCAAATCCTGTCGAGCTGCGCGATGGTGCCGTCCATCGAAAACGCGCCGTCCGTCACGATCACCTTGTGGCGCTTGCCGGCGGCCGCCTGCAACTGCACTTCCAGATCGGCCATGTCGTTGTGCCGATAGCGAAACCGCGCTGCCTTGGACAAGCGGATGCCATCGATGATCGATGCATGATTCAGCGCATCCGAAATGATCGCATCTTCTTCTTCAAATAACGGTTCGAACAGGCCGCCATTGGCATCGAATGCCGCCGCATACAGAATCGTGTCTTCCATGCCGAGAAAGTCCGCCAGCGCGCGCTCCAGTTGCTTGTGCACCGTTTGCGTGCCGCAGATGAAACGTACCGAAGACAGCCCGTAGCCGTATTTTTCGGTGGCGTCGATTGCCGCGCGCACCATCGCCTCGTCGCCGGACAATCCCAGATAGTTGTTGGCGCACATGTTGATCAGCGTTCTGCCATCGTCGCAAACCACTTCCGCACCCTGACGCGAAGCGAGCACCCGTTCCGCCTTGTATAGCCCTTGCTCGCGCAGAGCAGTCAGATTCTGTTCCAGTCCGCTATAAAAGCTTTGTTTCGCGTTGGTTGCAGTCATTACAGTCCTCGTTATTTCTTCGAATCGTTTCTTGTAATTGCAGCGGAACCGGCCATTCTTTCAGCACAGCAATGCATATCCATATTACAAGCTCTCTGTTACGATGCAATTTCCTAGATCAATCCATAATTCCATTATTTAGAACTTAAGTTCAATATAATGGATATTAGCGATCCTCATTGAACATTGCAAGCATCTTCATGAAACAGCCCAATCCTCTCCCCGTTTCTCCGCCGGAAGTAGGTGCCACCCTGCAGAAAATGCGTCTGAAACGCGGTTTGACACTGGAAGACCTGTCGCGTGCGGCCGGCGTCTCGAAATCGATGCTGTCGCAAATCGAACGCGAAAAAGCCAATCCGACCATTGCCGTCGCTTGGAGGCTCGCCAATGCGCTGGGCATCGGCATAGAGGAATTGCTGGCCGGCGAACCGAAGTCGGTCGAGGCGATCCACATTCTGGAACCGCATGAAACCCCGACGCTGCCGGGCAATCACGCCGGTTATGTGCTGCGGATTCTGGGACCGATGGAACTGGCCGGAAAATATGAATGGTACGAGCTGACGCTGGCGCCGGATGGCGCGCTGGTCTCCAATCCGCATGATCCGGGCACGATGGAATACCTGACCTTGCTGCACGGCGCGCTGGAGGTCGAAGTCGATGGAATAAAGAAGAAGCTCAAGACGGGGGGAACCGCGCGCTATCAGGCGGACAAGAGCCATGCGATCCGCAATGCGGGAAAGAGCGAGGCGAAGGCGCTGCTGGTGGTGATACACAGATAAAACAGACTTGCAGCGGTTGCAGGGTGAGCACGTTGCGCCCGCCCTGCCTTATCAGATCAACTCAACTCTTCCAGCCGAATCCGGGTAACGCTGCCGACCACGGTGGACAACGCCTCGATCTTCGCAATCGCCGCGTCCACATTCTTTTCCTGCGTCTGATGCGTCAGCATGATGATGTCGGTTTGCGTTTCGCCTTCCGCCGGTTCTTTCTGCAGCATCGCATCGATCGAGATCGTCGAATCGGCGAGGATGCGGGTGACGCCGGCCAGTACGCCCAGCTTGTCCGCCACGCGGATGCGCAGATAGTAGCTGGTCGTGATTTCCGACATCGGCAGGATCGGCGTGTCGGCCATCGCATTCGGCTGGAATGCGAGGTGCGGCACGCGATGTTCCGGATCGGCGGTCGCCAGCCGGGTGATATCGACCAGATCGGCGATCACGGCCGAGGCGGTCGGCTCGGCGCCGGCGCCTTTGCCGTAGTACAGCGTGGCGCCGACGGCGTCGCCCTGCACCAGCACCGCATTCATCGCGCCTTCGACATTGGCGATCAGCCGCTTGGCGGGAATCAGCGTCGGATGCACGCGCAGCTCGATGCCTTGCGGCGTGCGCCGGGTGATGCCCAGCAGCTTGATGCGATAGCCGAGCTGCTCGGCGTAACGGATATCGGCCGCCTGCAGCCTGGTGATGCCTTCCACGTGCGCCTTGTCGAACTGGACCGGAATGCCGAATGCAATCGCCGACATGATGGTCGCCTTGTGCGCCGCATCCACGCCTTCGATATCGAAGGTCGTGTCGGCTTCGGCGTAACCCAGGCGTTGCGCCTCTTTCAGCACGGTGTCGAAATCCAGGCCCTTGTCGCGCATTTCGGACAGGATGAAATTGGTGGTGCCGTTGATGATGCCGGCAATCCATTGAATGCGGTTCGCGGTCAGGCCTTCGCGCAACGCCTTGATGATCGGAATGCCGCCCGCAACCGCCGCCTCGAATGCCACCATCACGCCCTTGTCTTGCGCGGCCTTGAAGATTTCGGTGCCGTGCAGGGCGAGCAATGCCTTGTTGGCCGTGACGACGTGCTTGCCGTTGGCAATCGCTTTCATCACCAGGTCCTTGGCGATGCCGTAACCGCCGATCAATTCGATCACGATATCGATGCCGGGATTGTTCACCACCAGGTTGGCGTCGCTGACGACTTCGCATTCGCCGTTCGTCAATTCCTTGGCGCGCGCGGTATCCAGATCGGCAACCATCGCGATTTCAATACCGCGGCCTGCGCGCCGCCTGATTTCTTCCTGGTTGCGTTTCAGGACGTTGAATGTGCCGGCGCCGACGGTGCCGATGCCTAGCAGGCCTACTTTGATGGGTTTCATGATGCGTGATGTCTTTAAAAAATTTGGTGTTTTGCTCCCCTTCCGTAAAGAAGAGGGAACGCAGCCGATCAAGCCGTGCCGTGCCGCTTGCGATAGCCGTCGAGGAATCGCGCAATGCGGCCGATCGCATCGGTCAGGTCATCGGTATTCGGCAGGAACACGACGCGGAAATGATCGGCAGTCGGGCAATTGAAACCGGTGCCCTGCACGATCAGCACCCGCTCCTCGTCCAGCAGTTCGTAAGCGAATTGCTGGTCGTCGGCAATCGGATACATGGCCGCATCGAGCTTCGGAAACATGTACAGCGCGGACTTCGGCTTGACGCACGTGACGCCCGGTATGTCGGTCAATAGCTTGTGCGCCAGATCGCGCTGCCGCAACAAACGGCCGCCGGGGCCGACCAGATCGTTGATGCTCTGGTAGCCGCCGAGCGCGGTCTGGATCGCATACTGGCCCGGCGCATTGGCGCACAGCCGCATCGAGGTCAGCATGTTCAAGCCTTCGATGTAATCCTTCGCATGCTTCTTTTCGCCGGACACCACCATCCAGCCGGCGCGGTAACCGCAGGACCGGTAGTTTTTCGACAGGCCATTGAAGGTAATGAACAGCACGTCGTCCGCCAGCGACGCCAGCGAAGTATGCGTCGCGCCGTCGTACAGCACCTTGTCGTAAATCTCGTCGGCGAACACGATCAGCTGGTGCTGACGCGCGACCTCGACGATCTGCTGCAGCACCTCGACCGAATACAGCGCGCCGGTCGGATTGTTCGGATTGATGACGACAATCGCCTTGGTGTTCGGCGTGATTTTTTTCTTGATGTCGTCGATGTCCGGCAGCCAGCCCGTCTGCTCGTCGCAGACGTAATGCACCGGCTTGCCGCCCGACAGGCTGACCGCCGCAGTCCACAACGGGTAGTCGGGCGCCGGCACCAATACTTCATCGCCGGTGTTGAGCAAGGCGTTCATGCTCATCACGATCAGCTCGGAGGCGCCATTGCCCAGATAAATATCGTCGATCGTGACGCCGGCGACATTCTTTTGCTGCGTGTAATGCATGACGGCCTTGCGCGGCGCGAACAAGCCCTTGGAATCGGTATAGGCCGACGCATTGCCCATGTTGATGATCATGTCGTGCACGATTTCATCGGGCGCATCGAAACCGAACACGCCGAGATTGCCGATGTTCAATTTGATGATCTTGTGGCCCTCTTCCTCCATCTGCCTGGCTTTTTCCAGCACCGGGCCGCGGATGTCGTAACAGACGTCCGCCAGTTTTTTCGATTTTTGAATCGGTCGCACGAATCCACCCTCTCACAGTTTTTGGCGCAACGCGCAAGTGCAATGTTGCACCGCGATAAAGGGTCCATTTTGCCGAAAGCGCTTCGTTTTATCAATCGATAACGGTCGTTTTAACGCGGAAAACGCTACAATGCCGCTTCTTTCTCATCCAATTGTCGGGAATTCGCGGGGGAACGAGCATCTTCCAACGCTGCCTGCAACCTTATGAAGCTCCACTCCACCTCTACCAGGCAGTATCAAACCGTTACCGCCTACGATGACACAGGCGTTGAAATCAATGCGGTACGCTTCGAACACAGTCTGATCGTGTTGCCCGAAACCGCCCCGGTCGCATGGCCGGTGCAGTCTTTCGACGAACTGGCGCTTGCGGATTTCGAGCAGATCGACGCGGCCGCGCCGGATGTCGTGATTCTCGGCACCGGCCAGCGCCAGCGTTTCGTTCATCCCGAATTGACAACTTCCCTGACAGCCCGCCGCATCGGCGTCGAATGCATGGACAATCAGGCGGCGTGCCGCACCTATAACATTCTGATGGCGGAAGGCCGCAAGGTCGCGCTGGCGCTGATTATCGGCGCCCCTGCGAAAAACCTATGAACAATCTGCACAAATCCAAACCCCTGGTATGGGGACTGCTCCTCGCTTTTTGTCTCGTCTGGTTTTATGGCCTGGGCGCCCGTACGCTGGTGCCGACCGACGAAGGCCGTTATGCGGAAATGGCGCGCGAAATGGTCACGACCAACGACTGGATCACGCCCCGCCTGAACGGCATCAAGTATTTCGAAAAGCCGCCGCTGCAAAACTGGATGAACGCATTGACCTTCAAACTGTTCGGCCTCGGCGAATGGCAGGCGCGGTTATGGACCGGCCTGTGCGGCTTGCTCGGCATCGCGTTGGTCGCGCATGCCGGGCGCCGGGTATTCGGCGAGCGTGTCGGATTTACTGCGGCAATCGTGCTGGGTTCCAGTTTTTTCTGGGCGGCGCTCGGCCATATCAATACGCTCGACATGGGCCTGTCGGGCATGATGGCGCTGACGCTGTGCGGCTTGCTGCTGGCCCAGCGCAATGACGCGAGCGAACGCGAACGGCGCAGCTGGATGCTGGCCTGCTGGGCCGGCATGGGTTTGGCGGTGCTGTCCAAAGGCTTGATCGGCATCGTGCTGCCGGGAGCGGTGCTGGTGCTTTACACCGCGATCGCGCGCGACTGGGCCATCTGGAAACGGCTGCACGCCGGTCTCGGCTTGCTGGTATTTTTTGCGATCACGGTGCCATGGTTTGTTCTGGTGTCGCTGGATAATCCGGAATTTCCGTATTTTTTCTTTATCCACGAGCATTTGCAGCGCTTCACCAGCAAGATCCACAACCGCGCGGGACCGTGGTACTACTTCATCCCGATCCTGCTGCTAGGCATCTTTCCCTGGCTAGGCGTGCTGGCGCAAAGCCTGTGGAACGGCCGGCGCGATGCAACAAACGGCTTTCAACCGAAAAAGATGCTGCTGATCTGGTCGGCCTTCATTTTCCTTTTTTTCAGCATATCCGGTTCCAAGCTGCCATCGTATATCCTGCCGATTTTCCCGGCGCTGGCGTTATTGATCGCATGCGAACTGGAACAGGCATCGCACAAAAGCGTTGTTTTTGCCGCCGGCCTGCTTGCTCTTTTCAGCGCCATCGGGCTGGCTTTCGTGCCGAAAATTCCGGCTCTGGGCGCCGACGCCTACACACATCCGCTGTATCAGTCGTATACCTATTGGGTCGGCGCGGCCGCCATACTGGCAATCATCGGCAGCCTGATTACGATCCGGCTGGCGCGTCGCCGCAAGGAATGGGCGATCCTGGTGCTCGCAGCAACCGGCTTCATCGGCGGGCAACTATTGATTTTCGGCCACGAACCGCTGGGCCGCTATGCAGCCGGCACGCTGCATGTGCCGGCGATCAAGGCCGAACTGACGGCGCAAACTCCGCTGTATGCGGTCGGCCGGTACGAGCAGTCGTTGCCGTTTTATCTGCGCCGCACGACAATCCTGGTCGAAAGTGCCGATGAAATGGCGTTCGGCCTGCAGCAGGAACCGCATCTGTGGCTGCCGACGCGCGACGCATTCGTCGCGCAATGGAATGCAGACCATGCCGCCGGCAAGAAAGCGGTCGCCATCCTGAGCCTGCCGGTGTATGCCGACTTTCAGAAACGGCATCTGCCGATGCGCGTCATTGGACAAGATCCGCGCCGTGTAATCGTCGTCAACGATCCCAGGAATTGAAAGCCGTCCGATGAATCTCCCCACCTTCGGCTTCATCCTGACCGGCATTTGTTTGAATGCAATCGCGCAACTGCTGCTCAAGGCCGGCACCAACGCCGTCGGCGCGATCCATCTGACGGCGGAAAACTGGTTTGCAACCGGCTTGAAACTGGCGACGCAGTTGCCGATCCTGGGCGGTTTGACCTGTTATGTGGTGTCGGTGCTGGTCTGGATCATCGGCCTGTCGCGGGTAGACGTCACGATTGCGTATCCGATGCTGTCTCTCGGCTATATCATCAACGCGATCGGCGCATGGTATTTTCTGGGAGAAATGGTTTCCACGCAGAGAATGCTGGCGATCGGCGTCATCATTGTCGGCGTTATCTTGCTGGCGCGCAGTTGAATCGGCAACGTCTGAAAATGAACCTGCTTCCTTGTAATCATGTCTGCTTTTAAATAATCGATGTTATGCATTTATTCACGAAAGACACGAAAAGTTCATAACACTCCTTATTCATCTTTTTCGTGTCTTTCGTGGACCATGCCTTTCGTCATCAAGGACATGCATAACATCAGTAAATATTTCAATCTCGCACTTTTGCATCGAACCCATGACACAGCCCTTTTTGCCTTTCTCCAAACCTACCATCGATGAAGCGACGATTGCCGCCGTTGCCGATGTGCTGCGCTCGGGCTGGATTACCAGCGGTCCGAAAGTGCAGGCGTTCGAGGCCATGCTGTCCGGATATTTCGGCGGCCGCCCGGTACGCACGTTCAATTCCGGCACCTGCACGATGGAGATTGCGTTGCGCATCGCCGGCATCGGCCCGGGCGATGAAGTCATCACGACGCCGATTTCATGGGTCGCCACCGCGAACGTGATCATCGAAGTCGGCGCGACGCCGGCATTTGCCGACATCGACCCGGTCACGCGCAACATTGATCTGGACAAACTGGAAGCAGCGATTACGCCGCGCACCAAGGCGATCATCCCGGTTTATCTGGCGGGCCTGCCGGTCGACATGGAGCGGTTGTACGCGATTGCGAACAAGCATGGTTTGCGCGTGGTCGAAGACGCCGCGCAAGCGATCGGCTCGTACTGGAAAGACCGGCGCATCGGCGCGTTCGGCGATTTCGCATCATTCAGTTTTCAGGCCAACAAAAACATCACGACGTCCGAAGGCGGCTGCCTGGTGCTCAACGATGCCGAAGAAGCGCGGCTGGCGGAAAAATACCGGCTGCAAGGCGTGACTCGTCACGGCTTCGACGGCATCGATGTCGATGTGCTCGGCGGCAAGTTCAACATGACCGATATTGCCGCAACCATAGGACTGGAGCAATTCGCGCACATTGAAGCGATCACCGCCAAACGCCGCATGTTGGCCCGGCATTATTTTGCCGCCTTCGGTTCCGGGTTCGAAGCGCAGTCCCGCGCGCAACTGCCGGTCGCCGATTTCGAACAGACCAACTGGCACATGTTCCAGCTCGTTCTGCCCGAGCGGATCACGCGCGCCGATTTCATGGCGAAAATGATGGAGCGCAATATCGGCATCGGCTATCACTATCCGCCGATCCACCTGTTCACGCTGTACCGCGAACGCGGCTTCAAGGAAGGCATGTTCCCGGTCGCCGAACGCGTCGGACGCCAAATCGTGTCGCTGCCGATGTTTTCCGCGATGAATGAAAACGATGTCGAACGTGCGGTCGACGCGGTAAAATCGGTACTTCAATAGAAAACTGCCCATTGATGAAACCAGAACTCTCCGTCGTCATTCCTGTTTATAACGAAGAAGCCGGTCTCGCCAAGCTGTTCGCGCGGCTCTATCCGGCGCTCGATGCGCTCGGCCTTGCGTACGAAATCGTCTTCATCAATGACGGCAGCCGCGACCGTTCCGCCGCCATTCTCGCCGACCAGTTCCGGGACCGTCCCGATGTCACGCGCGTCGTGCTGTTCAACGGCAATTACGGCCAGCACATGGCGATCCTGGCCGGCTTCGAAGCGACCCGCGGCGAGATCGTGGTGACGCTCGATGCCGACCTGCAGAATCCGCCGGAAGAAATCGGCAACCTGATCGCGAAGGTGCGCGAAGGTTACGATTATGTCGGCTCGATCCGGCGCGAACGCCAGGATTCCGCATGGCGCACTCATGCTTCCCGGATGATGAACCGCCTGCGTGAAAGAATCACGCACATCAAGATGACCGATCAGGGCAACATGCTGCGCGCATACGGCCGCAACGTGATCGACCTGATCAATCAATGCAGCGAAGTCAATACGTTCATCCCGGCGCTGGCTTATACATTTTCACGCAACCCGACCGAGATCGTGGTCGAGCATGAAGAACGCGCGGCCGGCGAATCGAAGTATTCGTTTTATAGTCTGATCCGCCTGAATTTCGATCTGGTGACCGGCTTTTCGCTGGTGCCGCTGCAATTTTTTTCGATGCTCGGCATCGGCTTGTCGTTCCTGTCGGCGGCACTGTTCATCTTGCTGCTGATACGGCGCTTCATTCTCGGCGCCGAGGTCGAAGGTGTGTTCACGCTGTTTGCCATCACCTTTTTCCTGATGGGCGTGATCTTGTTCGGCATCGGCCTGGTCGGCGAATATGTGGGGCGCATTTATCAGCAGGTGCGGGGACGGCCGCGCTACGTGGTGCAGACGGTGCTGCAGCAAACCGCTGACCAGAAAATCCAGCCCGCGCGGTCATCGGCACGGATCTGACCGATGCGCGCGGTCGTTTTTGCCTATCACAACGTCGGCGTGCGCTGCATCAAGGTGCTGCTGGCGCGCGGCGTCGATGTGGCGCTGGTCGTCACGCATGAAGACAATCCCGCCGAAACCATCTGGTTCGAATCGGTTGCCGATCTGTGCCGCGAACACCGCATTCCGTTCATCGCGCCGGACGACCCGCAATCGCCCGAACTATCGGCACGAATCCGCGCCGCACGGCCGGATTTCATTTTCAGTTTTTATTACCGCCACATGCTGCCGGCAGAACTGCTGGCATTGGCCGCGCACGGCGCTTACAACATGCACGGCTCGCTGCTGCCCAAATACCGCGGCCGGGTGCCGATCAATTGGGCGGTACTGCATGGCGAGACGCAAACCGGTGCAACCTTGCACGAAATGGCCACCAAACCGGATGCCGGTGCGATCGTCGCGCAGACTGCGGTGCCGATCCTGCCGGACGATACCGCTTACGAAGTATTCGGCAAGGTTGTGGTCGCCGCCGAACAGACCTTGTGGAATGCGCTGCCCGCGATGCTGAGCGGCCGGACGCCGAAGCTGCCGAACGACTTATCGAAAGGCAGCTATTTCGGCGGCCGCAAACCGGAAGACGGCCGCATCGACTGGACGCAGCCGGCGCAGGCCGTCTACAACCTGCACCGTGCGGTTGCACCGCCCTACCCCGGCGCATGGACCATGATCGCCGGCAAAACCGTCGTGATCGGCAAGGCCCGTTTATCCGGCTCGCCGAAACCGGATTTGCCGCAAGGCTTGGCGGTAGTGGATAATCGCATGTTCGGTATCTGCGGCGATGGCCGTGCGCTTTTGATTCACGAGTTATTGGCGGACGGAAAACCCGTTTCGCCGGCAGAGTTACAGAAAATCCTGGCATAAGATTCCTTCTCCCTTGCAGGGAGAGGGCTAGTGGTGTGCTTCGTAATTGATTGAACAAACAAAAGCGATGGATTTTTGCGTCAGGCTAGGCGCAAACCACAGCGATAGCTGGCCTATCGCGAGGATTTGCAACGACGCATGGCGCGAAAAGACGCGCTTTTGTGTTCGATTAATTGCGAAGCACACCACTATGTGGCTCGCCACACGGCGCTCCTTCCGGTGGAGCAGGGAATTTCAGGCGGCATGCCGCCTGCCTGTGCAACGGTATCGCCCTGCAAGGCGATACTCCTTTCTTGCCCTGCACCCCCAAACCAACCCGCATCATCCACGCACGCACACGGAAACCGCTCTAATTTCCATAAATCGTGACCACCACCGCGCCGCCCAGACCGAGGTTGTGTTGCAGCGCATGGCGCGCGCCCGCCACCTGGCGCGCATCGGCATCGCCGCGCAACTGCCATACCAGTTCGGTGCATTGCGCCAGGCCGGTCGCGCCGAGCGGATGGCCTTTGCTCATCAGGCCGCCGGACGGATTGATCACGTACTTGCCGCCGTAGGTGTTGTCGCCGTCGTTGATGAATTTTTCAGCGCCGCCCTTGACGCAGAGACCGAGCGCTTCGTAAGTGATCACTTCGTTCGGCGTGAAGCAGTCATGCAGCTCGATCACGTCGAAGTCTTCCGGACCCAGTCCGGCCTGCTCGTAGGCGGCGCGCGATGCGTTGCGGGTCATGTCGGCGCCGACCAGATCGATCGCGCTGGTGAAGCTTTGCGGCCGGTCGGTTGCCATCACTTGCGCGCGGATCGTGACCGCGTTGGAAATGCCATGCTTTTTTGCAAACGCCGGGCTCGCGACCAGCACCGCCGCCGCGCCGCAAGAGGGCGGGCAGGCTTCCAGGCGCGTCAGGTGGTCGGGATAGATTTTCGGTGCGGTCATCACCTGCTCGACGGTCAGCGCGTCGGTAAAAATCGAGTACGGGCTCTTGATCGCATGGCTGCGGGTCTTGACTGCGACCTTGGCGAAGATGTCGGGGTTCGCGCCGGTTTCGTTCAGATATTCGTTGGCGGCGACGCCGAACACGCGCAATGCGATCGGCGCGGCCGGCGCGTCGGGTGCGAGTTCGTTGAGTTTTTTATCGAACAGGCTGAGCGGCGAGGTGCGGTCGTCCCATGCGGAGCCGAGCGCGCCGGGGCGCATTTCCTCGAACCCGAAGGCAAGCGCGCAATCGATCGCGCCGGATTGCACCGCTTGCCGCGCGAGGAACAGCGCGGTGGAGCCGGACGAGCAATTGTTGTTGACGTTGATGACCGGGATGCCGCTCATGCCAACGCCGTACAGCGCGGTCTGGCCGCAGGTGGAGTCGCCGTAGACGTAACTGGCGTAGGCTTGCTGGATGTCGGTGTAATCGATGCCGGCATCGGCCAGCGCGTTGCGGATGGCTTTGCCGGCCATGATTTCGTAGGGTTCGTGTTTGCCGGGTTTGGCGAAGGGGACCATGCCGACGCCGATTACTTGGGGGTTGTTCATTGGGTTCTCCATTGTGGGTTTTGATTATTGTTTTTGTAAAAGCGGGAAGCGGGCGGGTTGCGTTGATTAATTATTTTACCCTTCGTGGGTACAAGCCGGGTCTCGCCCCGGCGGGCGAGGTACTTTCTTTTGCTTCGCCAAAAAGAAAGTACCCAAAGAAAAGGCGACCCTACAAAGCGCCCTTCGGGTTCCCGCGAGCGTGACAGCCAAAGCGGGAAGTGAAACGAACTCGCTGCGCTCAAACATGTTTCACTTCTGATCCGCTTTGACTGCCACGCTCGCGGCGCTTCGCCAAGGGGTTAACGTCAACGGCAACGTCAAAAGCCAAAAGCCAAAAGCCAAAAGCCAAAAGCCAAACGTCAAAAGCCAAAAGCCAAAAGCCAAAAGCCAAAAGCCAAAAGCCAAAAGCCAAAAGCAGCCCAGTGGTAGATAACGCATGTACCCGGGTACACAGGTGTATCGGTAAAACACGGTGTTTTTGTTTTTGTCTTTGACGTACCCCCGCTTGAGACGCTGCCGTTTGGGCAGGACGAAAAATGGATCAGAAACGAAACATGTCTGAGCGCAGCGAGTTGGTTTCGTTTCCCATTTTTTGCCCTGCTCAAACGGGAACCCGAAGGGCAGCGTCTTGCGGTCGCCTTTCTTTGCTTACTTTCTTTGGCGAGACAAAGAAAGTGAGTGGCCGCCGGGCCACCCCCGGCTAGTACCCACGAAGCCCAACCCCATTAATCAACGCAAGACGCAAAACCAAACGCAAAACCAAATCGCCCCCTACATCCCCCGCGCAATCAACTCCTTCATCAACTCATTCGCCCCACCATAAATCTTCTGCACCCGTGCATCCGCATACATTTTCGCAATCGGATATTCCGCCATATACCCATACCCGCCAAACAACTGCAGGCACCGATCGATGATCTCGCACTGCTTCTGCGTGCACCACCATTTCGCCATCGACGCAGTCGAATTGTCGAGTTCCCCACGCACATGCCGGGCAATGCAGTCATCGATAAAAACGCGTGCAATATGCGCCTCGGTCTTGCACTCGGCCAGCGTGAACCGCGTGTTCTGCAAATCGAACAGCGGCTTGCCGAACGCGTGCCGCTCCTTCACGTACTGCGTGGTCAGCTCGACCGCCTTTTCGATAAAGGCAACCGCGGAAACCCCGATGATCAGCCGCTCCTGCGGCAACTGCCGCATCAACTGGACAAAGCCCTGACCTTCATGCCCGCCCAGCAGGTTATTGACCGGCACCTGGACGTTGTCGAAAAACAGTTCCGCCGTATCCTGCCCGTGCTGCCCTATTTTTTCCAACAGCCGACCGCGCGTGAAGCCGGATAAATCTTTGGTTTCAATAATGATCAACGAAATCCCTTTCGCGCCTTGCGCCACATCGGTTTTCGCCACCAGCAGAATCAGGTCGGCATGATGGCCGTTGGTGATGAAGGTCTTGGCGCCGTTGATCAGATAGTGGTCGCCGCGCCGCTCGGCGCGCGTTTTGACCGCCTGCAAATCGGAACCGGTGCCGGGCTCGGTCATCGCGATCGCGCACACCAGTTCGCCGGTCGCCATCTTCGGCAGGTAGCGTTGCTTCTGTTCGGCGGTGCCATAGTTGGCGAAATAATGCGCGCAGATGCCGCTGTGCACCTGGATGCCGAAGCTGGCGTTGTTCGCATATGCCTGTTCTTCGTACAGCACCGCTTCATGCCGGAAGTCGCCGCCGGCGCCGCCGTATTCATCCGGAATGCTGGCGCACAATAAACCGATTTCTCCGGCCCGATTCCACAGCGCGCGGTCCACATGCTGCTGCGCATCCCAGCGCTTTTCATGCGGCGTGACCTGTTCCGCGTAAAAGCGGCGCGCGGTATCGCGCAGCATTTCCAGTTCTTCGTTGCTCCAAGGGCGCATTGCGTGTTCCTTTGCGGGTGATCGTTTTCTGCCAAATTTGAAACGGAAGAAATTTTATTTCAGTTCATATTTTGCATCGGTAAACGAATGCAGCGGCGGCAAATCCGCATAGGCCGGTGCACGACCTTGCTGCTTCGCCTGAAATGCTTCCACCAGGTTGCTGGTCTGCCAGATGCCCGATTGCAGCCATCCCATCTGCTGCAACGCGTCGTGCGTCGAATGATCGCGCGCATAGTGAATCGCCTGCTTGCTGCCCCAGATCGCGACCGGCGGCTTTTCGGCGATCTCGCGCGCCATCTGCAGCGCGGCCGCGAGCATTGCATCGTGCGACTCGAATATTTCGTTGACCAGTCCGGCTGCCAGTGCGCGTTGCGCCGGCAGGCGACGGCCGGTGTAAGCCATCTCGTGCACGATGCCTTCCGGGATCAGCTTCGGCAGCCGTTGCAGCGTGCCGAGATCGGCGGTCATGCCGATATTGATTTCCTGGATGCAGAAGAACGCATCGGCGGTCGCCAGCCGGATGTCGCAGGCGCAGATCATGTCGACGCCGCCGCCGATGCAGCCGCCCTGGATCGCCGCGATCACCGGCATCCGCAGCCGCTCGATCAGGTTGAACGCCTGCTGCATGTCGTCCAGTTGCGGCGCGGCGTTGGCACGGCCGCCGGCGCTGGCGTCGTTGAGCGCGATGCCGGAATCGGCATCGTTGCCGAACACGTCGAGCGCCATGCCGGCGGTGAAATGCTTGCCGGTCGAGGAGATCACCAGTACGCGTGCCGCCGCGTTGCGCTGCAGATCCGTCAGGATCGCAATGAGCTCGCGCCACAGCACCGGCTGCATCGTGTTCAGCGCGGCAGGACGGTTGAGCGCCAGATGCGCGACTTTGTCGGTGATGCTGAAACTGACGCATTGATAGGTCATCGGTTTTCTCCGCTATCGTTTTTAAGGGGATTGTCGTGATGCCGGTTGCTCTGGCTGCATTTGCAACGACCGCAATATCGCATTGACCGCCGCATTGAACAGTTCGTCGGCCCGTTCCGTTTTCAAATAATATCCCTTCAGCTCGAGGCTGATGGCGCCGTGCATTGCCGCCCACAGCAGCCGCGCGGCGGCGGTCGGGTTCGATGGCGGCAGCGCGCCGTTTTTCATGCAGGCGTCGAAGGATTCGATCAGCACCGCCAGCGATTCCCATGCCTGCTTGCGCGACTCGAGCGGCGGCACGAAACCGGCGATCGCGTCGCCGAACATCACCATGTAATAACCCGGATTGCGCTTCGCATAATCGTGATAGACGCGGGCGTGCAGCAGGATACGGGCCAATCCGTTCTTGTCGGTTTTCTTTCTGGCAGACGACGCGGAAGCAGCCTCGAATTCGGTTTTCAGCCGCGCGAAGCCTTCCAGATAAAGTTCATTCGCCAACCCGTCCTTGCCGCCGAACAGCGAATACAGCAGCGTGGTCGAGCAATTGACCGCATCGGCCACGCGCCGCACGGTCAGCGCCGTCGGCCCTTCGTCGGTCAGCAGCCGCGTTGCGGCATCCAGCATGCCTTGGCGCAAGGTGTCGCGCAAATCTTCCTGTGCCTGCCGAAAATCCACTACTTTTGTTTTGGGTGATTTCATCGATTGATTCGGGTTGACAATAACATTGTTTTTTCTGATAACATCATAAACCGAATGCGAAAAAACGCAACCGCGTTGTTGATGCCGGACGTTTTGGCGCTGAACCGTTCGAATAACTGCCATCCTTCGATACGCTGCGCTACTCAGGACGAACGGACCTACTCAGGACGAACGGATATTATCTTTATCTATGTGTGCATTTGCCCAACCAAAGGAATTTTCATGACCAGCCATTTACCTGCCGCGCTCCAGAATCTCGCGTTGCCCGTCATCGGTTCGCCGCTGTTCATTGCCAGCGGCCCGGCGCTGGTGACCGCGCAGTGCAAGGGCGGCATCGTCGGTTCGTTCCCGGCGCTGAATGCGCGTCCGGCCGAATTGCTCGATACCTGGCTGACCGATATCCAGGCTGAACTGGCGGCATTCCGGCAAGCCGATCCGGCCGCCAAAGTCGGTCCGATCGCGGTCAACCAGATCGTGCATCAATCCAACGACCGCCTCGCGCACGACGTCGAAGTGTGCGTCAAGCACCGGATACCGATCATCATTTCGTCGCTGCGCGCGCCGCCGAAGGAAATGATGGATGCGATTCATGGCTACGGCGGCATTGTGCTGCACGACGTGATTTCGATCCGCCACGCGAAGAAGGCGCTGGAAGCCGGGGTCGACGGCTTGATCCTGGTGGCGGCCGGCGCCGGCGGCCATGCCGGCGCGCTGTCGCCGTTCGCGCTGGTCGGCGAGGTGCGCAAGTTCTTCAACGGCCCGATCGCGTTGTCGGGTTCGATCGCCACCGGCGGCGCGGTGCTCGCGGCGCAGGCGATGGGCGCCGATTTCGCGTACATCGGATCGCGCTGGCTGGCGACCAGGGAATCGAATGTCGATGACGCGTACCGGCAGGCGATCGTCGAATCGTCGGCGGCCGACATCGTCTACACCAATCTGTTTACCGGCGTGCACGGCAACTATCTGAAAAAATCGATCGTCAGCGCCGGGCTCGATCCGGACAACCTGCCGCAAGCCGACAAGACCGCGATGAATTTCGCTTCCGGCGGCGGCAGCAAGGCCAAGGCCTGGCGCGACATCTGGGGCGCCGGCCAGGGCGTCGGCCTGATGGATGACGTGGTCACCGTCGCGGAAGTGGTGCAGCGGTTAAAATCCGAATACGACGCTGCCAGAAAGCGTCTTGCCGTTTGAAATTCGTCGGCTGGATTGCCATGCGGATGAGCGTCTATGTCAGGCGATCCGTTTCAACGGCGCGACGCATACACGATGCCGCCGACAATCAACGCGAACGCTGCCGCATGATAAAGATGCGGCAGTTCGCCCAGAAATGCCGATGACATGATGGCCGCAAACAGCGGCGTGAGATTGTTGAAGAATCCTGCCACGTTCGGTCCTGCGCGCCGGATGCCGGCGCCCCAGCAGCGATAGGCGATGATCGCCGGCCCGATTGCGATGTAAAGGAGCGCGGCCGCCAGCGGCCAGCTCCAGTGAACCGGCGCGGCGGTCATGACCCATTCGCCGCCTGCAAACGCCCCGGACCACACCAGGCCGAACGACACCTGGGCCAGCAGATAAGCAGCCCAGTTGCCGCGAATATCTTGCGGATCGTTCGCGAGCGTCAGCAGCCAGCTGTAAAAAGACCAGACGATGGTCGCCAGCATCATGAAGGCATCGCCGGCGACAAGGCGCATCGCCAGCAACTGACGCCACTCGCCGCGACTGAGCACGAGCAGCACGCCGGCAATCGACAGAACGGCGCCGATAACCTGCTTGCGCGCGACCTTCGCACCGAAGAACAGCCATCCGATCAGCAGCATCCAGACCGGCATGCTGGCCGCCACCAGCGTCACGTTGATCGGCGTGGAAGTCTGCAGCGCCAGATACTGCAGCGAGTTGTAGAGACCTACCCCGAGCAAGCCCAGCAAGGCGAATCGCCGCCACGATTTCCACAGACTGCTGCCCGGGCGAAAGATGAAACTCGCCAGCGGCAACAGGATCAGCAGCGCAATCGCCCAGCGCAGAAAATTCAGCATCATCGGCGGCACCAGTTCATGCACCATGCGACCGACGACGGCATTGCCGGCCCAGAGCAGCGGCGGGATGGCAAGCAGCAATGCTGTCGAGGGCGTCAGTCTGGAATTCATGAGTGCGGGCAGGGTTGATTTGCAAGCGGCGATGTTGCGTAAAGCAATGCGCTGTATGCGGGTATGTCAAAGAGGGAACATCATATCGCATGCTTCAACGGATCGTTGTTTGCGGCTGGCCGGCACTGCGCCGTCGCGCAAGCGCCGCAGCGGTTAAAATTACGACGCTGCCGGAACGCGTCTTTCACTTCAAGGAATCCAGATGAAAAAAGCCTACGTCGTTGCCGAAATCAAGGTCACCGATCCAACCGGTTATGCCGACTATCTGCCGCTGTCCACCGCCAGCCTGGCGCAGCACGGCGGTACGTTTCTCGTGCGCGGCGGACAGCGCGCGCAAAAGGAAGGCGCGGACGATGCGCACAATGAAGGATGGCGCACCGTCATCACCGAATTTCCATCGTTCGAGCAGGCGCAGGCCTGGTACGACTCGGTCGAATACACGAAAGCAAAGGCAGTTCGGCATGCCAATTCGATCGGCCGGCTGTTCATTGTGGAAGGCGCGTAGTTAAAAATTTCGGGAATCTCTGCGCATCCGCATACTCCAATCAGTTCACAGGCGTTACTGTATGAAGATTGATTGCCGATGGGCAGGATCGAAGGAGCCAGCGCGATGAAAACAGATGGAAAGCCGTTTCAGGTCAAGACCAAAAGACCGGTCAAAAAGGATGTGATGCCGAGGATGCCGCACGAGCGCGACGAATCGGACGACAGCCAGGCAAGCGGGCCGCGCGACGACATGCGGCAGGCATATGTCGATGTCACGAGCGGACAGGTCGATACCGATTTGCGGGAGGGCCGCGGCGTGGAGGAAACGGTCAAGCCGAAAGACGGCACGCGCAATAATGCTTCGCACAACCCGCTGGACAAGACGACCGGGAAAAAAGGCGGCAGCTGATACGCATTATTCGTATCTGCGCGCATCCTCGATCACCTTGCCATCGTTCGGCAAGCTGTTGCGCGGCACCAGCGTCACTTCGCCGCGCAGTTTCGTCACGTCGCGGATGGTGTCGATGATCGCCGCCGATATATCCGTCGCGGCCGGATCGTCCACTTCGCACTGCAGTGTCATCACGTCGTTGGCCATTTCGCCGGTCACCACCAGCCGGGCTTTCAGAACAGGCGGATGGCGCTTGACCACTTCCGCCACTTGCGACGGATGCACGAACATCGCGCGCACCTTGGTGGTCTGATCGGCGCGTCCCATCCAGCCCTTGATCCGGGTGTTGGTGCGGCCGCACGGCGCGAGGCCGGCCAGCACGGCCGACAGGTCGCCGGTGCCGAAGCGGATCAGCGGATAATCGGGATTGAACGACGTGATGACGATTTCGCCGACCTCGCCGTCGGCGACCGGCTCGCCGGTGCCGGGACGCACGATTTCGAGAATCAGTTCTTCGTCCAGGATCATGCCCGGATTGACCCGGCCGCCGGTCAGCGATTCGTAGGCGATGTTGCCGATATCGGCCGAGCCGTAGGTCTGCACCACATGCGGGATGCCATTGTCCTGCAGCCAGTTGCGCAATGACGGCGGCAAAGCTTCCGCGCCGACGATCGCGCGCCGCACGCTGCTGATGTCGGCCCCCATCTCGCGCGCTTTCTCGATGATGATTTTCAGGAAAGACGGCGTGCCGACATACGCATCCGGCTTCAATGCCGCCATCGCCTGCACCTGCATTTCGGTCTGGCCGCTGCCTGCCGGAATCACCGCGCAGCCGAGTTTGATTGCGCCGCCTTCGACCATGAACGCGGCCGGCGTGAAGTGATAGGAAAAACAGTTCTGTATGATGTGGCCGGCGCGCAAGCCGACCGCGTGAAACGGGCGGGCGTAGCGCCACCAATCCTGGCCGTGTCCTTCCGGATCGAAGATCGGGCCGGGCGACATGAACAGCCGGTTGAGCCGGCGTGCCGGCGTCGTCGTCAGACCGCCGAACGGCATGTCGTTGCGTTGCAGATCCTTCAGGTCCGATTTGCGCGTGACCGGCAATTGCGCCAGCGCCGCGCGGGAAGCGATGTCAGTCGCGTCAACGCCATGCAGGAGGCGGGCCCAGCCTGGCGCAGACTGCGCCCGCGCGATCAGTCGCGGCAACTGCGCCATCAGGTCGCGTTCGCGCGTACGCGGATCGCGGGTTTCGAGAGCATCGAAAAAGTCTGAAGTATCGGACATGTCGGGCCTGTTCATTTTTCGCGTCCCTTGTCTTGAACGCGCGTCGGTAATTTTATAAATAAGATTTACGCAAAAGCCTGGCGGGGAAATTATTCAGCGCCGCGTTAAAACGGATTTTTGTGTGAATCGCGTGCTCCGCTCAAGCCAGCCAGCGTTTGCGCCGCCGGTAAAATTTCATGTCGCGAAAACTCTTGCGCCCGGCGGTCGATACGCCGAGATAGAATTCCTTGACGTCCTCATTGCTGGCCAATTCATTTGCCGCGCCTTCCATCACGACGCGGCCGTTTTCCAGGATGTAGCCGAAGTCGGCGTAGCGCAGCGCCACCGTCGTGTTTTGCTCCGCCAGCAGGAACGACACGTTTTCCTTGCCGTTCAAATCCTTGACGATCTCGAAAATTTCCTCGACGATTTGCGGCGCCAACCCCATCGACGGCTCATCCAGCAAAATCATCGACGGTTTCGCCATCAGCGAACGGCCGATCGCGCACATCTGCTGCTCGCCGCCGGACGTGTAGCCGGCTTGCGACGTGCGCCGCAGTTTCAGGCGCGGGAAATAGTGATACACCATGTCCAGCGATTCCTTCAGTTCGGCGCGCGGGATTTTGCGCGTGTAGGCGCCGGTCAGCAGATTTTCCTCGATCGTCAGATGGCCGAAACAATGGCGGCCTTCCATCACTTGCGACAAGCCGCGCTTGACCAGTTCATTGGGCGTCAGATGGTCGATGCGCCGGCCCTTGAATTCGACATTGCCCTTGGTGACATCGCCGCGCTCGCCGCGCAGCAGCGTCGAAATCGATTTCAGCGTGGTCGATTTTCCTGCGCCGTTGGCGCCCATCAATGCGACGATTTTTCCTTGCGGCACCTGCAGCGAGACGCCTTTCAAAACCAGGATCACGTGATCGTAAATGACTTCGATATTGTTGACGGAAAGGTATGCCCGGGTCACATCGGACGGGGTCGGTGCGGTGTGCAATGTCATGATGTATGTTCAGTCGATCGATCAAATGGAGCCGAATCCGTTTCGCGTGAAAACTCCGTGAAGCCTTCACGCGAAACCGCTCCGTTGTGCGGAGCGGCATCGGTTAAGAATTACAGGCAGGCCGGCGTGATTTTTTTCTCGGCCGCATATTTGGCGGACGATTCTTCCAGCAGCTTGCGGGTCAGCGCCTTGTCGCCGACCACCCATTGCGGCGTAACGGCAACCCACTTGGAACCATTCCATTGCTGGACCTTGACCGCGCCCGAACCTTCATGGTCATCGCAGGACGTTTTGACCGGCGGGAACATGTCGGCCGCGCCGAGCGCTTTCTGGCGCGCGGCATCGACGTTCAGGTTTTCCAGGCCCCAACGCACTTGTTCGCCGGTCATGACCTTGCCCTTGCCGTATTTTTCCTGTGCCTTGCGGATTGCCTCGGTCCACAAGATGGCGGCGGTTACGCCGCGCATGTGGTACACCGAGCCGATACGGTTCTTGTCGCTGAGATTGCCTTTGCCGGCGTCATAGACTTTCTTGCGAATCTCGTCGAGCACCGGATAATTGCCAGGCGTGTTGAAGGTCATCGTGGTGTAGCCCTTGGCGGCGTCGCCGGCCGGAATGGTGTCTTCCTCCGAACCGGCCCACCACACGCCCAGCATTTTTTCACGCGGGAAACCGTTGCGTTGCGCGCTCTGGATCGCCACCGCATTCATCACGCCCCATCCCCACAGGATCACGAAGTCCGGATTTGCCTGCCGGATCTGCAGCCATTGCGACTGCTGTTCATTGCCGGGATGCGCAACCGGGATCTTGATCAGTTCGAAGCCATACTGCTTTGCCTGCGCTTCCAGCACCGGCAGCGGTTCCTTGCCGAATGCGGAGTCGTGATACAGGTGCACGATTTTCTTGCCCTTCAGCTTGTCGAGGCCGCCCGATTTGTCGCCGAGGTATTTGATCATCGCCGCCGCCTGGTTCCAATAGCTGGTGATCAGCGGAAACACATACGGGAAAACCTTGCCGTTGGCGGCGTCGGAGCGGCCATAGCCCAAGGTCGTCATCGGGATCTTGTCGGTACCGACGCGATCCAGAATGCCGTAAGCGATGCCGGTCGACAGCGGCTCGATCAGCGATGCGCCGCCATTCTTGGTTTTCAGGCGCTCATAGCATTCAACGCCGCGCGACGCGTTGTATTCCGTTTCGCATTCTTCCCACGAAATCTTGACGCCGTTGATGCCGCCATTGGCGTTGATCAGGTTGAAGTAATCGATCGCACCGCCGAAAAAGCCTGACCCGCCTGCTGCATAAGGGCCGACGCGATACGACAATATCGGAATGAATTGCTCTTGTGCCGCGGCCACGCCGACGGCACCGAGCAAAGCCGCGCCCAATAGAACGGATTTGATGAATTTCATTGTGCTTCTCCTTTTAAGAACAGAAATGAAAACGACCTGTCAAAACCAAACACTAGAAACAATCCTTGCCAGCTTCTTGTTGCTACAGCGAGCTAGTGCGGGAATGGCCACAAACGAAGCTTTTCCTTCGCGATCTGCCACAGGCGCGCCAGGCCATGCGGCTCGACGATCAGGAAGAAGATGATCAACGCGCCGAACACCATCAGTTCCAGATTCGAGGCCACCGAAGTGGGCAGCGACAGGCTGTGCGCAAAAATATTCAAGCCGATCGGCAACAGGATGATGAAGGCGGAACCGAGAAATGAACCGAGGATCGAGCCGACGCCGCCGATGATGATCATGAACAGGATGCGGAACGACAGATCGAGGTTGTACGCTTCCGGTTCGACCGTGCCGAGGTACGCAAACGCGTACAACGCGCCGGCCACGCCGCAATAGAAGGAACTGACCGCAAACGCCAGCAGCTTGGTGCGCATCAACCGGAACCCAATCACTTCCGCCGCGACGTCCATATCGCGCACCGCCATCCATGAGCGGCCGACGTTGGAGCGGATCATGTTCTTCGCCAGCAGCGCCATCACGCAGACGATCGACAGGGTCAGCAGATATTTGCTGGTCGGAGAATCGAAGTGATAACCGAAGATCGTGATTTTTTGCGCGGTGATCACGCCGGACGAGCTGTAGTTGGTAAACCAGCCGATCTTGGTCAGGCACCACACCACGAAGAATTGCGTCGCCAGCGTCGAGGCGGCAAGGTAAAAACCGCGGATGCGCAGCGAAGGCAAGCCGAATGCGATGCCGACCAGCGCCGCGCACAAGCCGCCGAGCGCGAACGCCGGCAATACCGGCATGCCGGGAATGCGCAACATGAAATTGTAGGAAGCGAACGCGCCGACCGCCATGAATGCGGCGGAACCGAGAGAAAGCTGGCCGGCATAGCCGGTCAGGATATTCAAGCCGAGCGCCGCCAGTGAAAAAATCAGGAACGGAATCAGAATCGCCGAGAAGGTATAGGGCGACGCGAACAGCGGCACGGCCAGAAATGCAACGGCAAGCACGATAGCCATGCCGATCCGATCCTGCCGGATCGGGAAGATCTGGCTGTCGGCCTGATAGGTCGGTTTGAACTGGCCTGCTTCGCGGTAGAACATTGTCATTTCCTCGTTATTTCGGTTTGCCGTTCCAGCCGCACGCCGGAACGGCCGTCATGTTCAGATGCGTCGGATGATTTTTTCGCCGAACAATCCTTCCGGCCGCGCCAGCAGGAACAGCAGCGCCAGCACGTACGGAAACCAGCCTTCGATGCCGCCGCCGACCATCGGGCCGATATACACTTCCGCCAGCTTTTCGGAAGCGCCGATGATCAGGCCGCCGACGATCGCGCCCGGCACCGAGGTAAAGCCGCCGAGTATCAATACCGGCAATGCCTTCAACGCGACAAAGGTCAGCGCGAACTGCACGCCATTGCGCGCACCCCACAGCAGGCCGGCGACCAGTGCGACGAAACCGGCGACCGCCCAGACGATGCCCCAGATCTGCTGCAGCGGAATGCCGACCGCCAGCGCGGCCTGATGATCGTCGGCGACCGCGCGCAGCGCGCGGCCGATCTTGGTTTTCGAGAAAACGAAGGCGAGCGCGGTAACCAGGATCGCGCAAATACCCGCTGCGACCAGGTCGAACTGCGAGATCACGATATTAAATTTGTCGAGCAGGAATTGCATCGGCACATCCGGAATGCCGAGATCGAGCCGCTTGACCTGCGAGCCCCACATCAATTGCGCCAACCCCTCGATAAAAAACGTCAGCCCGATGGTCGCCATGAACAGCGTGATTTCCGACTGGTTGACCAGCGGACGCAACACGACCCGCTCGATGGCCAGCGCGAGCACGACCATGATCGCCATCGTCAGCGGAATCGCGAACCATAGCGACAGGCCGAATTTATTGATGATGCTGACGCAGGTCAGCGCCGCAAAAAACACCATCGCGCCCTGCGCGAAGTTGAACACGCCGGACGCCTTGTAGATCAGCACGAAGCCGAGCGCCACCAGCGCGTACATCACGCCGGACAGCAAGCCGCCGATTAATACTTCGAAGAAGAAATTCAAATTCATGCGCTGTTCCTGTTCACCACTTTAGAATTCCCTCTCCCTTGCAGGGAGAGGGTTAGGGAGAGGGTAGTGCCTTCGAAAAACCATACAGGTCGTTTGACGGTACTACCCCCATCCCAACCTTCCCCCTGCAAGGGGGAAGGAGCTAAAACCTAATGCGCCACGCCCAGATACGCATTAATCACATTCTGGTTGCTGCGCACTTCATCCGGCGTGCCGTCGCCGATCTTCTTGCCGTAATCCAGCACCACCACGCGGTCCGAAATATCCATCACCACGCCCATGTCGTGCTCGATCAGCACGATGGTGGTGCCGAACTGGTCGTTGACGTCGAGGATGAAGCGGCACATGTCCTGCTTTTCCTCGACGTTCATGCCGGCCATCGGCTCGTCGAGCAACAGAATTTCCGGCTCCGCCGCCAGCGCGCGGCCCAATTCGACGCGCTTTTGCAAGCCGTACGGCAGGCGCCCGACCGGCGTCTTGCGGATATGCTGGATTTCCAGGAAATCGATGATTTCCTCGACCTTCATGCGGTGCGCGATTTCTTCCTGTTGCGCCGGCCCCCAGTACAGCGCCTGCAGCAGGAAGTGGCTCTTTATCTTCAGATTGCGGCCGGTCATGATGTTGTCGAGCACCGTCATGCCCTTGAACAGCGCAATGTTCTGGAACGTGCGCGCAATGCCGCTCTTGGCCGCGGCATAGGTATTCATGTCCTTGCGGTGCCGGCCGCGATAAATGATTTCGCCGTGCTGCGGCCGATAGACGCCGTTGATCACATTCAGCATCGAGCTCTTGCCGGCGCCGTTGGGGCCGATGATCGCGCGGATTTCATGTTCGCGCACGTCGAACGAAATATCGGTCAATGCCTTCACGCCGCCGAACGACAGCGAAATATTCCGCAGGCTCAGAATCGCGTCGCCGATCTGCCGCGCGGTTGCCATGTTCAATGCCATCGCTCTATCGTTCATCAGGCCGCTTCCCGTACCGCTGCAAATGTTTGCACGTCGCGTATCTTCAGATCCGCGCTGACCTTGCCCTGCCGGCCGTCCTCGAATTTCACTTGCGTCTCGATATACTGCGATGCCTTGTCCGCATACAGCGCATCGATCAGCACGCCGTATTTCTCGGCGATGAAGCCGCGCCGCACCTTGCGCGTGCGGGTCAGTTCGTCGTCGTCCGGATCGAGTTCCTTGTGCAGGATCAGGAAGCGGTGGATTTGCGAATCGGCCAGCAGCGCATCGCTCGCCAGATCGGCATTCACCTTTTCGACGCATTCGGCGATCAGGTCGTACACCGCCGGCTGCGCCGCCAGATCGGTGTAGCCGCTGTACGCCAGACCGCGCCGCTCGGCCCAGTTGCCGACCGCATCCATGTCGATATTGACGAATGCATTGCATTGCTCGCGCCGGTCGCCGAACGCCACCGCTTCCTTGATGAACGGAAAAAATTTCAGCTTGTTTTCGATGTACTTCGGCGCGAACAGCGTGCCGCTCGCCATCCGGCCCACGTCTTTCGCGCGGTCGATGATTTTCAGATGGCCGTCGGCGTCGAAGAAGCCGGCGTCGCCGGTATGGAAATAGCCGTCGGCGTCGATCGCTTCGGCGGTCGCGTCCGGCCGCTTGAAGTAGCCGGTCATCAGGCCGGGCGAGCGCACCAGCACTTCGCCGCTGTCGGCGATGATCACTTCGACGCCGGACATCGGCCGCCCGACCGTGTCGAGCTTGACGTCGCCGGAACGCTGCATGCAGACCGTCACGCAGGTTTCGGTCATGCCGTACAACTGTTTGAGGTTGATGCCGAGCGAGCGATAAAAATCGAACAGGTCGGGCCCGATCGCTTCGCCGCCGGTGTAAGCAACGCGGATGCGCGACAGGCCGAGCACGTTTTTCAGCGGCCCGTAAATCATCAGTTCGCCCAGCGCGTACAGCATCCGGTCTCCCAGTCCGACGCCGCCCTTGCCGTCCAGAATGCGGATGCCGACGCGCCGCGCCACGCGCATGAAATGGTGGAACAGCGTACGCTTGATCCAGCTCGCGTCCTCGATGCGGATCATCACCTGCGTCAGGATATTTTCATACACGCGCGGCGGCCCGAAATAATAGGTAGGCCCGATCTCGCGCAGATCGGTCATCACGGTATTGGGCGACTCCGGGCAATTCAGGCAAAAGCCGGCGATATGCGACATCGTGAACGAATACAGGAAGTCGCCGACCCAGGCCAGCGGCAGATAGCACAGCATGTCGTCGCTGCCGTCGAGATGATCGAAATCGGCCAGCACGCGCGCGGTCGCAATCATCGCCGCGTGCGAGTGGCACACGCCTTTCGGTTTGCCGGTGGTGCCGGAGGTGTACAGAATGACGCAGACGTCGTCCGGCCGCACCGCGTTGACCGCCTCCATGAAAAAATCCGGATGGGCCCGGTCGAATTCGCGGCCCAGCTGCTGCACCGCTGCATACGAGCTCAGTTCAGGCTGCGCGTAATGCCGCATGCCGCGTTCGTCGTCGAAAAGGATATGGGAAATGCGCGGCAGCGTTTGCTTGATCTCGAACAGCTTGTCGACCTGTTCCTGGTCTTCGACGATCGCGAAATCGATTTCCGCATTGTCGAGCACATACGCCATGTCGGCCGCCGGCGCATCCTGATACAGCGGCACCGGCACGCCGCCCAGGCATTGCACCGCCGACATCGCCCAGTACAGGCGCGGCCGATTGTCGCCGATGATCGCCAGATTCATGCCGCGCCTGAAGCCGAGCGCGGCCAGTCCGCAAGCCAGTGCGCGCACTTCGTCGCTGACCCGGCCCCAGGTCGTGGTTTGCCAGATGCCGAGATCCTTCTCGCGGAAGGCCGGTTTGTCCGGGCGCGTTTGCGCATGTTGCAGCAACAGTCCCGGGAACGTTTGCGTTCCGGGACGCTGGATTGTCTCCGCCATCGTCTGCCTCTGTTTTTATATGTCAGCTTGCAGTCAGTCTGTTCTGCGATGCTTACGCCGGTCTTACGGCCGCCGACGCGGAAGCTGCTGCTTTTATGGGATGATAGTAGTTCGTGTCGAACGGCATGGATGTCATTTCGCAGACAATCTGCCGACTTTCGATATTGCATCGCACAATGACCGAAATCAAACCTTCCCTCAAAGATTTATTGCTGCGCCAAACCATGTGGGCGAAATCGCTGACCGGTGAACAAATGGCGCGTGTAGTAGCCGAAATGATCGAGCGATTCATTCCGGCCGGCGGCTATGCGTGCCGCAAGGGTGATCCGGTCGATTACTGGATCGGCGTGACCGAAGGCTTGCTGAAAATGAGCAGCGTGTCGCCGGAAGGCAAGACGGTGACGTTCACCGGCATGCTGACCGGCGGCTGGTTCGGCGAAGGTTCGCTGCTCAAGACCGAGGCGCGCAAATACGACGTGGTCGCGCTGCGCGACAGCCATCTTGCGTACATGCCGCGCGCTACCTTCAACTGGCTGCTCGACAACAGCATTCCGTTCAACCGCTTCCTGCTGATGCAACTCAACGAGCGGCTCGGGCTGTTCATTTCACTGGTCGAGTACGGCCGCATGCTCGACACCGATGCGCGCGTCGCGCGTTGCCTGGCCGCACTGTTCAATCCGTATCTGAATCCCGGCTTCGGCCGGCAACTGCAAATCTCGCAGGAAGAAATCGGCAATCTGTGCAGCATGTCGCGCCAGCGCGCGAACCAGGCATTGCAGGTGCTGGAAAAGGAAGGCTTGCTGAAGGTCGATTACGGCAGCATCACCATCCTAGATCTGGATGGGCTGCGGCGGTTTCATGCGTGATACGGCCACCAGAACACACAACCGCCGATCTCACGATCCATGCGCTCCAGAGAATACGAAAACAGAATCAGCCTGGCGCTCGATGCGCTCGGCATTTCCCGGCAACTGATCGCGCAAAAACGGCTGCCGCTCTGTCTTGAAGCGCAGCAACTGGTGATTGCCGAGACCGATGAAAACGGCAGGGAATATCTTCTGGCAAAAGATCCTGTCGCTCAGTGCGCCGCCCGGCTACAGCACCGCGTCGAAATCGTCCGGATAGGCATCGTTGAAAGTCAGGCCGACATCGAACTGATCGGCCTTTTCATCGTGATTGAAACCTTGCACCTTGCCCGGTCTGGCTGAAATGATTTTGGTCAGGGCGCCGGCATCTTCGAGCGCTTCGCGCGGGCCGGTCAGCTCGATTTGCTCAAAGCCATCGGTGACCAGAATGGCCACGTTCATGCCATGCAACGGCTGTTCATCAATCGATTGCGCCATGATGTTTCTCCTGAAGTTGAAAATTGCATGAAGCGATCACGGCCTTGCTGCCGAGCGCGCTTGAAAAACGCGGCGAGCGGCAGAAATCCATTGCCCTACAAATAAATTCCGCACGCGCTGCAGGCGCCGTATGGAAAGTGAGTGACGCATCAGGAAAAAGTTCTATGCATTTCCGACAGGCGGCGATGCACGCTTGTGAAGTTGTGCGTCGCACGCGTGCCGTTCCGAATTTTGCGTTGTTTGACGGCGTCTGAGCCGCGGTGTTCTCTGCGGCGGGAAAACTTGTGTGATATCAAAACAGGCAGCGCCAGGAATGGCAATCTGGTTCATCGTGGAATCGATGGCACACCGGATGCGCTCGCAGCAACCGCATGAACGGCAATGTGCAAAATCATTTATAGTAAAAAAGAAGTCATCGGCTTTTGATTGCTGCGGCGCGTGCTGGCAGCTTGAAGCAAATCACCGCCAGCCAATGTTGCATGCGCAATTTGAAACCAGCATGCATTTGCGAAGCGCTGGAAGTTTCGCGGCAGCGAGTTGAAATCCGATGCGGTTTACTCGTTATTGAGCAGAAGCTAGAATAAGCTCTTGTCCTTCATCATCAGGCAATCAACCGCGTGCCGGGCGATGTTGTCCCGCGACAAACGGCTTCATGAGCGTCGCAATATTTTCATTCGGCAACCTGGCAGTCTGCATCGCGCTAAAGCAAAAGCCATATCCCGCCAGTACCGATGACCAGTCTCGTCCGCGATGCGATCATCGCGCCGGCAACATGAAGAGCAGAAAAACTTATGCCGTTTCGTTCGTTTCAGCTTTCATTGCGTTTCATCGTGCCGCTGGCGCTGGTGCTGAGCCTGTTTGCCTATGCCATCGTGCCGCTGGTCGATAACCTGACGCTGCGCTGGTTCGTCAAGGATCTCGATATCCGTTCGCAATTGCTGGTCAATGCATTGCAGGATCCGTTGCTGGAATATGTGCCGCAAAATTCAGGGAAAAAAATCATCCAGTTATTTGATCGGGCGGTGCAGGACGAGCGGCTGTATGCGCTGGCATTTTGCGATGCCGGCGGCAAGCTGCGGTTCAAGACGGTCACCTATCCGGAATCGCTCGGCTGCTGGAAGCCGTTGCCTGAAACGGGCGTGCGGCAGTCGCTGGTCGGTTTGCCGCAAGGCTCGGTGCATGTGACCGAAAGCGCGCTGAACAGGGATTCCCAATATCTGGGCAAGCTGATTCTCGTGCATGACATGAGCTTCATCGAGCGCCGCAGCGCCGATACCAAAAAATACATCATTTCGCTGTTCGCGCTGCTGGCGGTGGTGATTTCGCTCATTACCGTGTTCGTCGCGCATCTGAGCTGGCGCGGCTGGATCAGCGCGGTGAAGGGTCTTTTGCGCGGCGAACTTGCGCCGCGCTCGTCGACGGTTTCCACTTCGGAAGTGCAGCCGCTGATGGGTGACCTGCGCACGCTGTTGCGCGAATTCAAGGTGGAGCGTCGGACGCAGGACAATTCCCCGCAAGCCTGGACGCCGGAGAAGCTGCGGTCGCTGCTGCACGACGAACTGGCCGGCGACGAGGTGCTGGTGGTATCGAACCGCGAACCTTACATTCATGTGCGCACGCCCGGCGGCATCGAAGTGCGGCGTCCCGCAAGCGGCCTGGTTACCGCGGTCGAGCCCGTGATGCGTGCCTGCTCCGGTACCTGGATCGCGCATGGCGCGGGTTCGGCGGACCGCGAGACGGTGGACGGCAAGGATCGCGTGCCGGTGCCGCCGGCGCATCCCGCCTACACGCTGCGCCGCGTATGGCTGTCCAAGGAGGAAGAGCAGGGGTATTACTACGGTTTCGCCAATGAAGGATTGTGGCCGCTGTGCCATATCGCGCATGTGCGCCCGGTATTCCGCTCGTCCGACTGGGAGCAGTACGTCGCGGTCAACCAGCGCTTCGCCGACGCCGTCGTCAGCGAGGCGCGCACCGACGATCCGGTGGTGCTGGTGCAGGATTATCATTTCGCGCTGGTGCCGCGCATGGTGCGCGAGGCGTTGCCGAAAGCGACCATCATCACGTTCTGGCACATCCCGTGGCCCAATCCGGAATCGTTCGGCATCTGCCCGTGGCGCGAGGAAATACTCGAAGGCCTGCTCGGCAGCACCATCCTCGGATTCCATACGCCGTTCCATTGCAAGAATTTTCTGGAAACCGTCGATCGTTATCTGGAAACGCGCATCGAGTACGAGGCATCGACCATTTCCTACGGCGGCGACCTGACGCAGGTCGAACCCTATCCGATTTCGATTGCCTGGCCTTCCGATGTCAGCGAATGGCCGAGCGTGGCCGAGTGCCGCAGTTCGATCCGCCAGGAACTCGGCTTGCCCGCCGCCCAGCTGCTGGCCCTCGGGGTGGATCGCCTCGATTACACCAAGGGCATCATCGAGCGGTTGCAAGCGGTGGAGCGGCTGCTGGAATCGCAACCGTCGCTGATCGGAAAATTCACGCTGGTGCAGATTGCCGCGCCCAGCCGCTCGTCGCTCGACGAATACCAAAACTTCGAAGCGCGCGTGCGGGCGCTGGCGCAACGGATCAACAAGCGCTTTTCGAGCGGGATTTACGTGCCGATCCTGCTGAAGATCGAGCATCATGAAGCGGACCAGGTCAATCGCTACTATCGCGCGACCGATGTCTGCCTGGTAACCAGCCTGCACGACGGCATGAATCTGGTCGCCAAGGAATTCATCGCGGCACGAGACGACGAACGCGGCGTGCTGGTGTTGAGCCAGTTCACCGGTGCGGCGCGGGAACTGCATGAGGCGCTGATTGTCAACCCGTATCATATCGAGCAAAGCGCCGATGCGTTGCACCGGGCACTGATCATGCCCGAGGCCGAGCAGCACGACCGGATGCGCAGCATGCGGTCGCTGGTCAAGGACTTCAATGTCTACCGCTGGGCCGGCCGCATGCTGCTCGATGCCGCACGTCTGCGCCGGCGCGAGCGCATCACGGCGAAAATCCGTTCGCACAGTCGAAAATCCCTGCGCCGGGTAGTTTGATCATGAAGCCATTGTTTTCCGAAGCCGGTTTGCACCGTCTGGACGAGATTGTTCAGCCCGGCCTGTTATGCGTATTCGATTTCGACGGCACCTTGTCGCCGATCGTGACGCAACCCGAACGGGCGCGCTTGCCGGCGGGCGTGCTGCAGCGCCTGGTCGACTTGTCGAACCATGCGCCGGTTGCGATCATTACCGGGCGGTCGGTCACGGATATCCGCCCGCGCCTGGGTTTCGTTCCGGATTTCCTGGTGGGCAATCATGGCCTTGAAGGCGTGCCCGGCTGGGAACCGCGCGGCGAGCGCTACACGGAAATATGCCGGGACTGGGAAGAAGCGTTGTCGGCCGCGCTGCGCGATCAGGCGCGCTTCGATCCCGGCATCCGGCTCGAAAACAAAGGGTATTCGCTGTCGGTGCACTACCGGCTGACGCGCGACCGTTCAAGGGCCGAGACGCAACTGGCCGAACTGTTTGCAAGCCTGATGCCGGCCGCGCGCGTGGTGGCGGGCAAATGCGTATTCAGTCTGCTGCCGCAGGACGCCGCCGACAAGGGAAGCGCATTCGAGCAACTGATGCAGATCAGCGGCGCCCGCAGTGCGATCTATGTCGGCGACGACGTCACCGATGAGGACGTGTTCCGGTTGCGGCGGCCCGACCTGCTGTCGGTGCGGATCGAGCGATCGGCGGACACCGCCGCGGAATTCTATCTGCATCATCGGTTCGATATCGTGCAACTGCTCGATGATCTTCTCAGACGCCTGCGCGAGCAGCAGATTAAAACCGCGACGTCGCCGCTATCCGCGAACGGCGCATGATCCGGCGCAGGCCTTCGCTTGCCGCGGAAGCCTGCAACACAAGGAATGATGCATGACGACACTCGATCTCGGCCTTATCGGAAATTCCCGCACCAGCGCGCTGATCGATCGCAATGCCGCGATCGTCTGGTGGTGCTATCCGTTTTTCGATAGCGATCCGATCTGTTGCGCGCTGCTCCAGCCGAAGCAGGACGGCACGCCGGTCGGCCTGATCGACGTGCAGTTCGACAATGCGACGCTGGTCGAACAGCATTACGAACGCAACTCGGCGATTCTGGTCAGCCGGTTCAAGGACGATGCCGGCAACGGCATCGAAGTGACCGATTTCGCGCCACGCTTCTATTTGCACGAACGCATGTTTTCGCCGTCGATGCTGGTGCGGGTCATACGGCGCACTTCCGGCCGGCCGCGCATTGCGCTGCGCGTGCGCCCCACCGTCGACTACGGCGGCAGCCGCGCCGAAATCCGCTGCGGCGCGCATCATATTTCATATATCGGCTCATCGCAGGCGATGCGCCTGACCACCGATGCATCGGTGTCCGCCATCACCGATGAGCGTCCGTTTTTCCTGCAGGATACGGTCACGCTGCTGATGGGCCCGGACGAAACCGTCAACGGTTCGGCGCGCGAAGTCGGCCGTTCATTTCATGAAAAAACGCAGCAGTACTGGCACCGCTGGGTACGCAACCTGGCGATACCGTTCGAATGGCAGGATGTCGTGATCCGCGCCGCGATCACCTTGAAGCTCAATGCGTTCGACGATACCGGCGCCATCGTCGCGGCGGTCACCACGTCGATTCCGGAAGCGCCGCACAGCGGCCGCAATTGGGATTACCGCTATTGCTGGCTGCGCGACGCGTATTTCGTCGTCAATGCGCTGAACCGGCTGGGCGCGACCAGCACCATGGAGCGCTATCTGGAATACATCCTCAACATCATCGCCGATACGCGCGATGCGCCGCTGCAACCGGTGTACGGCATCCGGCGCGAAGCCGTGCTGGAAGAATCGGTTGCGCCGAAGCTTGACGGCTATCGCGGCATGGGGCCGGTGCGCGTCGGCAATCTCGCCTACATACAGATACAAAACGACGTGTTCGGCGCGGCGGTGCTTGCCAGCACGCATGCTTTTTTCGACAGCCGGCTGGCGCGTCCGGCCGGCCATCACATGTTCAACGACCTGGAACGGCTCGGCGAGCAGGCGGTGCTCAACTACAACGTGCCGGACGCCGGCATCTGGGAGTTGCGCGGCTCGAAACGGGTGCATACTTTTTCCAGCATCATGTGCTGGGCAGCATGCGATCGCCTGGCCGCCATCGCGACCCAGCTCAAGCTGCCCGAGCGGGCGGCGATCTGGAGCAAGCATGCGCGGGAAATCCATCGGGTGATCTGCGACTCCGCATGGAACGCCGAACTCGGCAGCTTCGTCTCGACGTTCGGCGGCGACCGGCTCGATGCCAGCCTGCTGCTGATGGCCGAGGTGCAGTTTCTGGAGGCCGACGATCCGCGTTTTGCGGGCACGGTCGCCGCGACGGAAAAGCATTTGCGGCGCGGCGAATTCCTGCTGCGCTACGACGAAGAAGATGACTTCGGCCTGCCGGAAACCGCCTTCCTGGTGTGCACGCTGTGGTGGATCCTGGCGCTGGCGCAGATCGGGCAGAAAGAGCGTGCGCGCGAACTGTTCGAGCAGGTGCTGGAAAAGCGCAACCATCTCGGCCTGCTGTCGGAAGATCTGGTGCACGACAGCGGCGAACTGTGGGGCAATTTTCCGCAAACCTACAGCATGGTCGGATTGATCCAGTGCGCCGCGCGGTTGAGCATTTCGTGGGATGAAGCGTATTAAGAACGGTAGTTAGGCACTTCCATAATGGAAAAATTGCCCACGAAAGACACGAAAGGCACGAAAATGAATGAAGGGTGTTACGAATTTTTCGTGCTTTTCGTGTCTTTCGTGGACATCGCTTAAGCCCCCGGAGATAGCGACAATGAATCCACTTTACATCGGCGCGCTCGATATCGGCGGCACCAAAATGGCGGCCACCGTGGCGGGCGTGCAAGGCCCGCTGGCCCGCGTCACGCAGCCGACCGCCAAGACCGGATCGCCGCGCGCGGTGGGCGAACAGGCCGTCGCGCTGGTGCAGGCGGCCTGCGCGCAAGCCGGCGTCGAATACCGGCTGATCGATACGGTGGGCGTCAGTTCCTGCGGCCCGTTCGCGCAGATCGACGGCATGCTCGGACTGGCCGCGCCGAACATATCCGGAAGTTTCGCCGGCCGCGCGGATCTGCCCAACGACTGGGGCGTCATTCCTTTGGAGCAGGTGTTGCGCGAGCGATTCGGCACCGTCGCGATCGAAAACGATTGCGTTGCCGCGCTGATGGCGGAGCGCACCTTCGGCGCGGTGCGCGACGAGCCCGATTGCGTGTACGCGACCTGGAGCACCGGTATCGGCTTCGGCCTGTGCGTGGATGGGCGGCTGCTGCACGGCAAGCACGGCAATGCCGGCCATGCCGGCCATATGCTGATGGATATCCAGTCCGGCGCGCTGTGCGGCTGCGGCAACCGCGGCGATCTGGAAGCGCTGACCTCCGGCCGCAGCATCGGCAACGATTTAAGCATGTCCGCCCCCGATTTGTTCGCTGCCGCCCGCAATGGCGTGCCGGCGGCGCACGACGCCGCGGTTCAGGCCGCCCGATGGTTCGGCCGCGCGCTGTACAACATCGCGGTCACGCTCGATACGCGCAGGTTCGTGATCGGCGGCAGCGTGTGGCTGCACCATGGGGCATGGCTCGCGCCGATCGTCCGGCAAGAGATCGACACGCGGCTGCCGGCGCTGACGCAGGGCGTGTCGATCGTGCCGGCCGCGCTCGGCACGCTGGTGGCTGATATCGGCGCGCTGTGCCTGACAATGCCGCCGGACTGGCTGCCGAAATGGCGCGACGCGGAGCCGTGGCATGCGCTTGCCGCTTTGGCGGAGGCATCGCCGCCATCCTGATTCCGGCCGCCAGCATTGCGCATGATTGAGAACGCTCAATCCGGCAGCGATTGCCAGAACCAAAAGTTGTTGAATTGGTCATATTCACATGAGGCAAAAAGTGAAGATCGCGGTTGGGGGCGTTATCTCCGTTGCGGCGTTGATCGCGCTTGCGTTGCTGGTATTGACCAATCTCGACTGGAACCGGGCCAAGCCCTGGTTCGATACGCGCGTCAGCGAAGCCACGGAACGAAGCTTCGCCATCAATGGCGATCTCTCGCTCAACTGGCAAAGACCGGCGCTTGAGCAGACCGGCTGGCGCCGCTGGGTGCCGTGGCCGCACCTGCGTGCGAAGGATGTCATGCTCGGCAATCCGGAATGGGCATCCACCGGCCCCGTCATGGCACGCATCCGGCAGATCGATTTCAACGTGAATCCATTTTTGCTGTTGCGGAAAACCATCCGCGTGCAATCCCTGATTCTGACCGAACCGCGGCTGGCGCTTGAACAGGACAAGAAGGGACAAAACAACTGGACCTTCCCCAAAAAGGAAGGCAGCTCGGCATGGCGTTTCGATCTGCAGGATCTTTCGATGGTGCAGGGCAGCGTGCGCTATGTCGATCCTGCAAAACGGGCCGACATCACCGCGCGCGTCGACACGCTAAAGGACGGCAGCGTTGCGTGGAAATTCGAAGGCATCTTCAACGACGAAAGACTCACGGGCGGCGGCAGGACGGGAGCGCTCCTTTCGCTGCAGGCGAAGAATGTCCGTTATCCGGTCGAAGCGGCGGTCAGGGTGGGCGAAACGACCATTACAGCCAAAGGCACGCTGACCGACCCGGCCCATCCCAGCGCGCTGGATGTCGATCTTCAAATACTGGGCGCCAGCATGGCCGACCTGTTTCCGTTGAGCGGCGTGCTGCTTCCCGAAACGCCGAAATTCTCCACCGGCGGCCGGCTGGTCGGGACGCTGGGACGAGGCAACATGCAACTGCGCTATGAAAAATTCAAAGGCAGGGTCGGCTCCAGCGATATCGGCGGCACGCTGGAATATCTCCAGAGAAATCCACGCCCGTTGCTGCGCGGCGACGTGGCCTCGAACTATTTGAATCTGAAGGATCTCGGCGCGGTAATCGGCGCGAGCGACGGCAGGAAAAAGCAGAAGGCCGGCGAGGTGAAGCAGCCTCCCGGCAAGATATTGCCGGTCTCGCCGTTCAAGACCGATCGATGGGGGAAGATGGATGTGGAAGTGCAGTTCACCGGGAAGAAAATCATCCGCTCGGAAAATACGCCGATCGACAACCTGCATACCAATGTGCGGATGAACAACGGCGTGCTGTCCCTCGCGCCGCTCAACTTCGGAATCGCCGGCGGCAGGCTGACCACTGAACTTGCCATCGACGGGCGCAGCAATCCCGCCAAGGCGCAAATGAAAATCTCCGCGCGCAACCTGAAGCTGAATCGGCTCTTTCCGGCGGTCGAATCGATGCGCGCCAGCCTGGGCGAAATGCACGGCGATGCGCAATTGAGCGCGGCGGGCAACTCGTTTGCGGCATTGCTGGCTTCCGCCAACGGCGAAGTCAAGTCGCTGATCGACGAAGGAACCGTCAGCAAGTACATCCTCGAAGCAATGGGACTGAATGTCGGCAGCATGGTGATATCGAAACTGTTCGGCGACCGCCAGGTGCGGCTCGATTGCATGGCGGCGGATTTCAACGTCGTCAACGGCTTGATGCGGCCGCGCATTTTCATCGTCGACACCGAAGACGCGACGATCCTGGTGGACGGCAACATCGACCTCGCGCAGGAAAAACTGAATCTGACGATTCATCCCGAAAGCAAGGGCATACGCATCTTTTCGTTGCGCTCGCCGCTTTACGTCAAGGGCACGTTCAAGCAGCCGGATGTCGGCGTGAACAAGGGCGTGGTCGCGCTCAAGGCAGGCGCCGCCGTCGTGCTGGGCACGGTCGCATCTCCCTTCGCCGCACTGCTTGCGCTGGTCAACCCCGGCCCCGGCAAAGACAGCCCGTGCGCAAGCCTGCTGGCGCAGGCGAAAAAGAAACCGGCGGCGCCGCCGCCCGGCAAGTCCGCACCGGCTTCAAGATAGCGCCGGCCGCAAGGCGCGTCAGGGGCGGTAAATCCGCCATTGGAACCTGTCACCGTCTGAGCCGCGTGAACGCCTCGAACTCCCACGACCGCATCCCCAGCAGCAACGTATAGCCTTCCCTGTGCTGGTCAGGCAGTTTCTGGTCTGTCTGGTGCTGCTGCGCGAAATCCTGCGCCACGCGCTGCAGCCGCTCGACGAAAGCAGGCGCCAGGCTTTTGCTGATCGATCCGTGCACCAGCACCAGGGACTCGTGTGCCTTGTCGAATCCGCCGGAAAAATAATCGTGGACCGCATGCTCCCTGAAAAACGTCATGACCGGGCCGTGCGGCCGCCAGCGAAACGTCTTCGCCAGTTTCAGCCGGTAGCGGTTCAGCGGCCGCAGTTCTATGATGCCGAGCCGGTCCAGTTGCACCAGATACTTGATCGCCTCTGCGTCATCGAGCCGATAGTTCGAGACGATCTGCTCAAGCGTCCACTGGCTCAGCGCGCAAATTGCCGCCAGCAGCAGCTTCTTGTCGGCGACGACCGCCTTTTCCTGCGCGAGCGTGAGTTCCGCCAGCAGCGGCTGCGAATCGGCGACACGCCGCGCCAGTTCGGCAAAGTCGATCTTGAGCGCGTTGCAGATGGCATCGACGCGCGACAGCGGCATCTCTCCCTTGGCGAACATCCGCTTGACGCTCGATTCGGCCATGCCCAGCTTGTCCGCCAGATCGGCATAGGTCATGCGGGTTGACTTGAGTTCCTGCTTGAGTGCGGCGATCAGGTTGGCGGTGGTAGTCATTAAGTATTATCTGGCGCTACCTTTGGTAGCTCATGAAGGCGATAGTACAGAATTTCTTTTCAGCGCGGTTGCGTCCGGGTATATTCATTGCAAATTATTAACCCGGGATAAAACATGGATCACTCCAGCGTAGGTGAACAAGTCCGCATTGCGACGCAACCTGATTCGACGGCCCATCCCGATCAGTTCGCACTGCTGAAGCAGCGCCGGTTCGCGCCTTTTTTCTGGACCCAGTTTTCGGGTGCCGCGAACGACAACCTGTTCAAGTTCGCGTTTACCGTGATGGTGACTTACCAGTTGCAGATCGACTGGCTGCAGCCGGCGATGGCCGGCCTGGTGATCGGCGCGCTGTTTATTCTGCCGTTCCTGCTTTTTTCCGCGACCAGCGGGCAGATTACCGACAAGTACGAAAAGAGCAGGATCATCCGGCTCATCAAGAATCTGGAAATCCTGATCATGGCGCTTGCCGCCTGGGGATTTTTCAAGGCCCAGATTCCCGTGCTGCTGGCCTGTACTTTCCTGATGGGTCTGCACTCCACGCTGTTCGGCCCGGTAAAGTTCGCCTACTTGCCGCAAGCGCTGGACGAGCACGAGCTGACCGGCGGCAATGGCATGGTGGAGATGGGGACGTTCGTTGCCATTCTGCTGGGTAATGTCGTTGGCGGATTGCTGGTGGCCGTTCCCGAAATCGGGCACGCGCAAGTGGCGTTCGCCTGTATCGCGCTGGCATTGGCCGGACGCGCTGTTGCACAGTTCATCCCGACCGCGCCGGCGACCGATCCCGGCCTGAAAATCAACTGGAACCCGGTCACTGAAACCTGGCGCAACCTGAAGATGGCGCACCAGAATCTGGTCGTATTCAGATCGCTGCTCGGCATCAGTTGGATGTGGTTCTTCGGAGCGGTGTTTCTCAGCCAGTTCCCGAGTTTTGCCAAGGAAGTATTGCACGGCAATGAGCAGGTCGCGTCGCTGCTGCTGGTGGTGTTTTCGATCGGCATCGGGACCGGTTCGCTGCTGTGCGAAATATTGAGCCGGCGCCATGTCGAGATCGGACTGGTGCCGCTCGGTGCGCTGGGCATGAGCGTTTTTGCGATCGATGATCTGTACTTCGCGTCGCGCGGCCTGCCGCCTGCAACGGCGCTGACGCTGGGGCAGTTCCTGGCAGCGCCGGAACATTGGCGCGTGATGGCCGACCTTGCGCTGTTGAGCTTGTTCGCCGGACTCTACAGCGTGCCGATGTATGCATTGATCCAGTTGCGGGCGCAGCCGACGCACCGCGCCCGCATCATCGCCGCCAACAATATCCTCAATGCGCTGTTCATGATCGCCAGCTCGATCATTGCCGGCGTGCTGCTCAAGATGAAGCTGACGATCCCGGAAATCTTCCTGCTGGTCGGGCTGGCGAATGCGGTAGTGGCTTCCTACATTTTCCTGCTGGTGCCGGAATACCTGCTGCGCTGCATCGCGTGGGCGCTGTCGCATATCGTCTATCGCTTCAAGATAAAGGGTGATGAAAACATTCCGGTCGCAGGCGCTGCGGTGCTGGTATGCAACCACGTCAGCTTCGTCGATGCAGTGCTGATGATGGCGGCCAGTCCGCGGCCGATTTACTTCGTGATGGATCATCGGATCTTCAAGATTCCAGTGCTCGGCGCCTTGTTCCGGCTTGCAAAAGCGATTCCGGTTGCGCCGCGCGTGGAAGACCCTGACGCGTATGAAAAGGCTTTCGAGCGCGCAGCGCAAGTGCTCAAGGGCGGCGACCTGCTGGCGATATTCCCGGAAGGTTCGCTCACGCGCGACGGCACTCTGCAACCGTTCAAGGGTGGCGTCATGAAAATCCTGGAACGCGCGCGCGAAGACGGCGTGACGCCGCCGGTGATCCCGATGGCGCTCGTCAATCTATGGGGTTCGTTTTTTAGCCGGATCGAACAGGTAGAAGGCGATCGGGTGGCGATGGTGCGGCCGTTCCGGCGCGGCATGCTGACGAGGGTCGGACTCAATATCGGGCTGGCTGTGCCGGCGTCGCAAGCCGAACCGGAACTGCTGCGCGAACGTGTTGCGCAGCAATTGCAGGCCGGTTAATGAAATTCGTGTCATTGCGGCGGCAGTGCATCGAAACATTCGAATTACATGCGGCGCGTTCGAAGTATCGAATATTAATACTGCAAGGATAAAAAATAATGACTCGTGCTATTTTCACGCCTTTTTTTAACAACAACAATGACAATGCGTTCACGCATGGAATCGCAATGCGGCCAGCGCAACCTGACAAATTTTTTACGGAGCGTTTCATGAAAACTCGTTTTGCAACACCGTTAATCGCATTATCAATTTTCCTGATCGGCGCAAGCGTTCCCTGGCATGCGCAGGCACAGAGCGACGTTTCCGCGTTGAGTGCCGTGTCGGCTTTGCCGGTGGCGTCCATCGTCGTCGGTAGCGCGGTCGCAGGATCGGTCGCCGTCATGCCTGTCGCCTTGTCCAAGGCCGGCGCTGTACTGGTCGTCAAGGCAGTGGAAAGCACGGCGCGCGGTACGCTGCTGGTGCTGGAAAGTGTTGCTGACGGCGCGCGTGTCAGCCTTGAAGTCATCGGCAAAGGCGTCGGCGCCGTATCGCTCGCGACGGGCGCTGCAATCACGGTGAGCGCCATCGGCGCCGGCCTCGTGTTGTCGGCCGCAGGCGAAGCGATTGCCTTTTTGCCCAATGCATCAGGCAGGGCGTTGCTGCATAACGAACGTCTGACGAACTGAGGCGATCATGCGATATCTGTCAAAAATTGTCATCGCCATCATCATGGCCGCAGGCCTGCTGGCCGCCGCCACGGCGCACGCCGGAACATCCTGTGAAGAAAGAAAGCCGGCAACGCAAGCGATCGAGCGCGGCTTGACGCTGGCCGAGCGCACGTTGTCGGCGCTCGACGCCAGCGGTCAAAAAGTGGTGATCCTTGCGCGCGCAGGGCAAGACCTGACCAAGTACGGCCTGCGCTATTCCCACCTCGGCTTTGCCTATCGGCAGCCGGACGGCAAAGGCGGAAATGTGTGGCGCGTACTGCACAAGCTCAATCTTTGCGGCACCGATATATCCGCAATCTACCGCCAGGGGTTGGGCGAATTTTTTCTGGACGACCTGTGGCGGTACGAAGCGGCTTACTCGGCGCCGACACAGGAAGTGCAAGACCGGTTGCTGGCGGTGCTGCTGGACGACAAGCAGGCAATCAGGATGAACCACAAACCATACAGCGTCGTGAGCTATGTATGGGGCAAGAAATATCAGCAGTCCAACCAGTGGGCAACCGAGACCCTGGCGGCAGCCATGGCGCCCACAGTCGATTCACGCGATCAGGCGCAAGCCTGGCTGCAGTTTCAAGGCTACCAGCCCACCACGCTCAACCTGGGACCATTGACCCGATTGGGCGGGCGCATCACCGCCGCCAACATTGCATTCGACGATCATCCTTTTGAAAAAAGATTTTCGGACCGGATAGAAACGGTCACGGTGGATTCGGTGTTTTCCTGGCTGCAGCGATCCGGGTTGGGCGGTGCGCCTGTATTCATCAGCCTGAAAAAATAACGAGCGCGCAAATCGCCCGGAGCCTGTTTCGGCAGGGCTGAGCCCTTTATGCCGCGCTTGCCGCGGTCGGTTATTTCCGCTTTCACTTCATCGAAGGAATCAACATGCTGATGACGCCCGCATCACGAGCCGATGCCCAGAAAAGGGTGGATGACATTCACGTTTTCAGGCGCGAGCTCGCCTCGCTTGAACGGGAAGGCATTGTTGCGTTGACCGAAGCGCAGCAGCGCGGCATTGCCGACCATCATGCGGGCCTGCTGGATAAATTTTCCAGCGAATACGACATCGACCGGGACGCGCAGGCCAGCCAGTTGTCGCTGGGCATGCGCATCGCATCCTTCCTCGGCGCGCTTGCCATGGGCGCCAGCGTGTTCCTGCTGTTTTACCAGTTCTGGGGATATTTTCCGACTGCGGTGCAGGTGGCGGTTCTGGTACTTGCGCCGCTCGGCGCTTTTCTGGCGACGATGTGGATCGGCTCGAAGGATGCGTCAGGCTACTTCACCAAACTGGCTGCGATCGTCGCGTTCGCCTGCTTCGTGCTGAACCTTGTAATGCTGGGGCAGATATTCAATATCACGCCGTCGGACAATGCATTCATTGCCTGGGCGGCGTTGGCGTTGCTGCTGGCTTATACCTATGACATCCGGCTGCTTCTCGCCGCCGGTATCATCTGCATCATCGCATTCGTTTCGGCCAGGACCGGCACATGGAGCGGCATGTACTGGCTGCACTTCGGGGAGCGGCCCGAAAATTTCTTTCCGGTTGCCGTCGCGCTGTTTTGCGTGCCGCTGTGGATTAGCCATGCGCGTTTTGCCGGGTTCGCCGTTATCTACCGCGTGTTTGCATTGCTGGCGCTTTTCCTGCCGATGCTGGTGCTGGCCAATTGGGGGCAGGCCAGCTACCTGCGGATTGACCGCGACGCAGTGGAGGGCATGTACCAAATTCTCGGCTTTGCCGGCAGCGCCGGCGCGATCTGGCTTGGCGTCAGGCGCAACTGGCCGGATACGGTCAATACCGGCATTACCTTTTTCGTGATTTTTCTTTACACCAAGATGTTCGACTGGTGGTGGTCGGCCATGCCGAAGTATCTGTTTTTCATGGTGCTGGCGCTGACGTCGATTCTGCTGCTGCTGGTGCTGCGCCGGATGCGGTCGGCAGCTTATAAATTGCTGGGAGGGGCTGCGCGATGATTTATCTTTCCCGAAAACGCGCATTGTTCGCCGGCGCGGCGCTGATCCTCGGCGTCAACGCGATCGTCTTGTCGGGCGCCGCATATAACCGCAGCGGCGAGCCGGAAAGCACGCTGCAGTTGTCCCAGCGCGAACTGGAGATTCCCTATGGCTGGCGGACCGAAAAGGAAAACAGCGGGCTTGCGCTATCGATGCGGTGGCGCGTCTTGCCGGCCGATGATCGCGACAATGCGGCTGCCGCGATGTACGACGGCCTCTATAATCGCAATCCGGTCTGGCTCGATGCGGCAAAACTGATGGAGCTGGGATTCGGCGCCGCTTCTCTCGCGGTATCGCCGCAAGGCAAAAAGGAATACAAGGATTATTTGCCTCGGGAAGCGCTACTGGTGATGGAGATGAACGGCCCGGCCTATCAACAATCCCTTGCACATGCCAGGCAGCGCAATCTGAACGCGCAGCAATTGTCAGCGGCCAATCCGGAAACCAGGGAATTTACTGCGCGCGCATTATCTGCAAGCCAGGCGCTGACACGGGAAGAGAATGAAAACAGCCGCTTGTTCATTATCGATGCAGGACTGAGCACGCAGGCTTTGCGCGCCAGGTATCCCGATCGCGCGCGTTACGCCATCGTGAAAGGCGTCGTCAGGCCGCAGCCCGTTCGTGCGAATGGAAAGCAAGCCGTCACAGGGCAAATCGATGCGCTGCTGAACAAACAGGTCAATGTGCCGTTTGAACTCATGCATGCGATTCCGCAGCGCGCCAATTCTTATCCGGCCGCAAATACCAAGCCGCGATACGACATCGAACTGGCATTCGGCAAACGACTGGAGCCGTGGGTGCTCGCGGGGTCCGGCAAACAGTAGCTTGCAAACGTCATTGTGCCGGGCGCCCTAAAAAAATATCTTCCGCCGCAGCCGATTTCGTGCCGGCGATCGGCACGGTACTCTTGCCGTGATAAGCGAACACCACCGACGCCTTCATCGATGCCGCGGTATTTTTCCCCGCCGCGTGAAACAGCCCGCTATGGAAAAACACCACGTCGCCTTGCTGCAATGCGAGCGTGATGCCCTGCTCGAACAACGCCTGGTTGTCCGGCGAATCCGGCCGCAGGAAATCCAGCGCATCCAGTTGCGCCGGCTCGATCTGCATCCGGTGCGAGCCGGGGATGAATTTCAATCCGCCGTTGGCGGCGTTCTCGGTGCCCAATGCCAGCCACACCGAAATCAGATCGGGCCGGGTGAACGACCAGTAGCGGATGTCGCGATGCCAGCCGGTGGCGGTGCCGAAATCCGGATGCTTGGTCATCACGCAGTTGTGATGCGCCAGCGACAGGTAAACGTCTTCGCCGAAAAGCTGGGCCAGCCCGGCAACCAGGCTCGCGTCCCGCGCCCATTGCCGGAAGCAGGCCGCGCGATGGTATGCATCGCGCAAACGCCGCACCGTCTTGCCGCCCGGCGCAGCGAGCGATGCCGGCGCGCCGGGGTAGCCGACGTCGGCCTCGTATTCAAGCGGCGGCACGGCGCTGCGCAAATGCGCTTCGGTAATGGACAGCATTTCTTCGCACGCCGTGGGTGGCACCATGTTTCGCAACAGCAGGTACCCGTCCTGCTCGAACTGTTCCATTTCCTTTGCGGACAATGCCGTCTGCATGGCGGCGGGCTTATGGTTCATACGCACTCTGTAATGGATATTCAATGTTTCCAAACGCAATGATAACGTGCGCGCGGAATGTGCGGCGCGGCAATCGTGTCTGCGAATAAAAATTGAAAAGGCCGCATATCGTTATAACGCATTCAATGTGGCATTCGATGTTTTCGCGCGCCGGCGGGAACTATCGATCCCGCAATCGGGACTAATTTTTCATTTGCGGTTCGGCGGCCGGCGGTCTTTTCGGCCACACCGGTTTGTGTCATTCGCTGGTTCGGGTCGATGCACACACGCACACGGAAACCGCTCTAGCGTAACGGAGGAAAAAATGCAAGGCTCGCAAACCACGTCGGATCAGCCGGGCTCGCCGCGCTATCCGTTGTCCGGATTCAACGACCCCCAATCTTTGCATGCTCATTACACCGGCCCGTTGAAAAAGCGCAGAACCAACGGCGCCAATGGCAGCCGGCAACTGGCAAACGCGCTCGGCTGGTTCAGCATCGGCATCGGCGTGGCGGAATTATTGGCGCCGCGTGCGATAGCAAGAGCCAGCGGCATGACCGAACGGCCGCTGTTGCTGCGTGCGCTCGGTGTGCGCGAAATCGCCAGCGGCGTCGGCATTCTCGGTCAGCGCCAACCGGCCGGCTGGCTCTGGACGCGGGTTGCCGGCGATGCGATGGATCTGGCGCTGCTTGGCATGGCCGCCCGGTCATCATCCGGCGCGCGCCGCAACCGGGTGGCGATTGCCGCCGCCGCGGTGGCCGGCGTGGCCTTGCTCGATGTGCTGTCCAGCGTGCAGCAGCGCAGCGCAGAAAGCGCATCGGGTGCGGCCGGCGCCAATCTCGAAAAATGCATCACGATCAATCGTTCCGCGGATGAATGCTACCGCTTCTGGCGCGACTTCGACAATTTCCCGCGCTTCATGAAGCATCTGGAATCGGTGCAAATCATCGCCGGCAACCGTTCGCACTGGAAAGCCAAGGGGCCGGCCGGCAGCAGCGTCGAATGGGATGCGGAAGTCACCGCCGATCGGCCCGGCGAATTGCTGGGCTGGCATTCGATCGAAGGCGCCGACGTGGACAATGCCGGCACCGTGCGCTTCGAACCGGCCCCGGGCGGACGCGGCACCATCGTCCGCGTGGAAATGCAATACAGTCCGCCGGGCGGCAAGGCGGGTGCGCTGGTTGCCAGGCTGTTCGGCGAAAACCCGGAGCAGCAGATCGATGAAGACTTGCGTCGCTTCAAGCAACTGATCGAAACCGGCGAGATCACGACCGCGGTCGGCCAATCGTCCGGTCCGCGCAGCGCGATGATGCGCCTGATTAAAAAAGGAGTGCCGGGATGAGGGCGACCTGCTGGCATGGCAAGAACGACATCCGGGTAGACAATGTTCCCGATCCGAAGATTCTGAATCCGGGCGATGCGATCGTCAAGATCACCTCCACCGCCATCTGCGGGTCCGATCTGCATCTGTACGACGGCTTCATTCCGACCATGGAAAAAGGCGACATCCTCGGCCATGAATTCATGGGTGAAATCGTCGAGGCGGGCAGCGGCGTCAAGAAACTGAAAGTCGGCGATCGGGTGGTCGTACCGTTTCCGATCGCCTGCGGCCACTGTTTTGCCTGCGAAGACAAAATGTATTCGGTCTGCGAGAACTCGAATCCGAATGCATGGATGGCGGAAAAAATGTGGGGTCATTCGCCGGCCGGCATTTTCGGCTATTCGCACCTGACCGGCGGCTATGCCGGCGGCCAGGCCGAGTATGCGCGCGTGCCGTATGCGGATGTCGGGCCGATCAAGATTCCGGACGGGCTGGCCGACGAGCAGGTGCTGTTCCTGTCGGATATCTTGCCGACCGGTTACATGGCCGCCGAAAATTGCGACATCAAGCCGGGGCATGTGGTGGCGGTCTGGGGCTGCGGCCCGGTCGGCCAGTTCGCGATCCAGAGCGCCTATCTGCTCGGCGCCGAGCGCGTGATTGCGATCGACCGCTTTCCGGAACGGCTGCGCATGGCGCGCGAGCAATCGAAAGCCGAGACGCTTGATTACGAAGAAGTCGATGTGCTCGATGCATTGAAGACCATGACTGGCGGACGCGGGCCGAATGCCTGCATCGACGCGGTCGGCCTCGAAGCGCACGGCCTCGGCGCGGTCGGTGTTTACGACAAGGTCAAGGCGGCGATGATGATGGAAACCGATCGGCCGATCGCGTTGCGCGAAGCATTGATGGCATGCCGCAACGGTGGCGTGGTATCGGTGCCCGGCGTCTACGGCGGCTTCATCGACAAGTTTCCGATCGGTTCGGTCATGAACCGGTCGCTGACGATCAAGACCGGGCAAACCCATGTGCAGCGTTACATGCGGCCGCTGCTGGAACGCATCCAGAGGGGCGAGATCGATCCGGGCGCCGTGATCACGCATCGGATGTCGCTCGACGATGCGCCGCACGGATACGAGATCTTCAAGAAGAAGCAGAACGATTGCATCAAGGTAGTGCTGCGGCCCTGAAAAACGGCTGGCACGGAAGGAGCAGCGAACAACACGAGCCCATTTCACCGTACCCTATCTTGATGAAGTGAATCCCGGCAAGAATGGCTAAAGTTTTTTCCGATACGCCCGTCCCGTCTGCCGGCAGCGATGCGCCGGCAACGGCAAAACAGGTCGGCTTGCGCTACGTTCTGGACAATGTTCCGGGTATCGTGCGCAATGCGACAAAAAACGGATTCCGCTATCTCGACACCGATGGCAAGCCGCTGCACGATGAAGCCGCGCTTGCCCGCATCAAGTCGCTGGCAATTCCCCCGGCATGGACCGACGTCTGGATTTGTCCCCGGGAAAACGGGCATATTCAAGCCACCGGACGCGACGCGAAACGGCGCAAGCAGTATCGCTATCATCCGCGCTGGCGCGCCGTGCGCGATGAAACGAAATACGACCGCATGATCAGCTTCGGGAAAGCGCTGCCGGTCATCCGCAAGCAGGTGGATGACGCGCTCGCACTGCCCGGCCTGCCGCGCGAAAAGGTGCTGGCAACCATCGTGTATTTATTACAGGTCACGATGATGCGCGTCGGAAATGAAGAGTATGCGCGGACCAACGAGTCGTTCGGCCTGACGACGCTGCGCAACCGGCATGTGCGCATCGACGGCACCGTGGTCAAGTTCCAGTTTCGCGGCAAGAGCGGCGTGCGGCATGACATCCAGGTCAGCGATCCGCGGCTGGTGCGCATTATCAAGCGCACGCGCGAGCTGCCCGGTCACGAACTGTTCCAGTACATCGATGATGCCGGCGAGCGGCATGCGATCGACTCGGCCGACGTCAATGACTATTTGCGTACGCTGGCCGGCGAGGATTACACCGCAAAGGATTTTCGCACCTGGTCCGGCACCGTGCTGGCAGCGATGGCGTTGCAGACATTCGACCCATTCGATTCGGAAGCGCAGGCGAAGAAGAACATCGCAAGAGCAATCGAAACAGTCGCGCAGCAGCTCGGCAATACACCGGCCGTCTGCCGCAAGTGCTACGTGCATCCGACGGTGATCGATGCGTATCTCGATGGCGCGATGACGGATATCTTCAAGCAGAGCGGGCAAAGGAAAACAGAAAAAGATGCTCACGCGCTCAGCGCCGAAGAAGCGGCGGTTCTGGCGTTTTTGCAGGAACGGCTGCCGCTGGAAAATGGAAAGACACGCAAACGGAAAGTCGCCACAGCCGGAAAATAGGCGGTATCACGATGCCCCTGCGTTTTATGCGAATTAAAACTCCCAGCCCGATTGGGTTGCGGTCCCGACTTGCATCGACTTGATGGCGTAATGCCGGCCAGCTGACTATTTTAATCAGGACTTAATGAAATGGACTCCACCCTCCCGACGACGGCATCATAATGTGCCAAGGGTGCCAGAGCGGCTGGCACGCGACAATCAAGAGGAGGAGTCCATTTCATTAAGTCCTATTAAATAAGAATCCGAAAGTTTTATCTTGCCTGAAACAAAGAATTTTTATTCATTTTGTCAGAAAAGTATGGTATTTTTTCTGACATGAAAACGCCATCCGCTGTCCCGATACGCACGCCTCGCGCTTCAAAAGCGCCAAATGCGAAAGCGCCGGTCAGCATTGACGCAGCGATTCGTGCGCAGATAAGCGCGGCGGAAAAAGGGAGAGTGTTTAGTCCTGCGGATTTTACCGGCCTGGGTAGTCGTACCGCTGTGGATAAAGTGTTGTCGCGGTTAACTGCCAGCGGGGAACTGAGGCGTATCGCTCGCGGCTTGTATGACCGCCCACGCAGCCATCCCGTGCTTGGCGCTTTGCTTCCCTCGACAGATGAAATTGCGCGTGCGCTTGCCGGCAAAGGCAACCTGCGGCTGCAACCATCCGGCGCGTATGCGGCCAATCTGCTGGGATTGTCGGAACAAGTGCCGTTAAAACTGGCGTACCTGACCGATGGTGCGTCGCGCAAGGTACAGATCGGCAGCCGGCACATTACCCTCAAGCACACGACACCCCGCAACATGGCAACGGCCGGACGCATCAGCGGCCTGGTGATTCAGGCGTTGCGCTATCTCAAGCAGCCCAATATCGATGAACAAATCCTGACCCGGCTGCGCAAGCGATTATCGAAAAAAGACAAGGCCGTACTGCTGGCCGATGCGGCGTTCGCTCCCGCATGGATTGCCGATGTGATGCGTCGCATTGCCAGAGGCGAGGATTAAGCGATGCAGCATTTTCAAGGGGAAAATGAATGACCACGCCAGAGGCACGCGCAAGGCGACTGATCGATCAAAAGCTTGAACAGGCCGGCTGGCTCGTGCAAGACATGAAGCAACTCAATCTTGGCGCGAACCTGGGTGTGGCGGTGCGCGAATACCCGACCGATACGGGTCCGGCCGACTATGTGCTGTTCGTCAACCGTACCGCCGTGGGCGTGATCGAAGCCAAGCGCGACGAAGCGGGCGAAAACATTACGGCAGTGGAGCAGCAAACCGAGCGTTATGCTCATGCCGCGCTCAAGTGGCCCAAGGACGCCGCGCCGTTGCCGTTCCTGTTCGAGAGTACCGGCCAGATCACCCGTTTTACCGACGGCCGCGACCCGGTGCCGCGCTCACGCGAAATTTTTCACTTCTTCAAACCCGTGCAACTTGCCGAATGGCTGGGCCAGCCGGAATCGCTGCGCCGCCGCCTGTCGGAACAGATGCCCGCGCTGCCCGAGCGCAATCTGCGCGAGTGCCAGGTCAGCGCCGTCATCGGCCTGGAAAAATCGCTGGCCCACAACAGGCCCCGCGCGCTGGTACACATGGCGACCGGCGCCGGTAAAACCTTCACCGCCATCACGTCGGTCTATCGCCTGCTCAAGTTCGGCGACGCCAAACGCATCCTGTTTCTGGTGGACACCCGCAACCTCGGCAAGCAGGCGCATCAGGAATTCATGGCCTACACGCCGCCAGACGACACGCGCAAGTTCACCGAGCTCTACAACGTGCAGCGCCTGGCAGGCAGCAACATCGACCCGCATGCAAAGGTGGTCATCTCCACCATCCAGCGCATGTACTCGGTGCTGTCCGGCGAATCGATAGACGAATCGGCCGAAGACATTTCGCTCAATGAAGTGCAGCAAACCGAAAAGCAGGCCAAGCAGGTGCGCTACAACCCTGCCATTTGCGTAGAAGATTTCGACTTCATCATCATCGATGAATGCCACCGCAGCATCTACAACCTGTGGAAACAGGTGCTGGATTATTTCGACGCCTACCTGATCGGCCTCACCGCCACGCCCGACAAGCGCACCTTCGGCTTCTTCAATGAAAACATCGTGGCCGAATACACCTACGAGCAATCGGTGGCCGACGGCGTCAATGTCGGCTACGACGTGTTCGAGATCGAAACCGAGATCACCAGGAAAGGCGCGCAGCTCAAGGCCAGGGAATGGGTCGATCACCGCGACCGCCAGACCCGCAAGAAACGCTGGGCCGAAACCGAAGACGACACCGCCTACACCGGCAACGAGCTGGACCGGTCGGTCGTCAACCCGAGCCAGATCCGGCAAGTGATCCAGGCCATGAAAACGGCGGTCGAAACGCAGATATTCCCGAGCCGCAAGGAGACGCCCAAAACGCTGATCTTCGCCAAGACCGACAGCCACGCCGACGACATCATCAACATCGTGCGCGAGGTGTACAGCGAGGGCAATGCCTTTTGCAAGAAGGTGACTTACCGCGCTGAGGAAGATACCGACACCATCCTCAGCAACTTCCGCAACGACTACCACCCGCGCATCGCCGTCACCGTGGACATGATCGCCACCGGCACCGATGTCAAGCCGCTCGAAGTGCTGCTCTTCATGCGCGACGTGCGCAGCAAAGGCTATTACGAACAGATGAAAGGGCGCGGCGTGCGCAGCCTCGGCTTTGACGACCTGAAGCGCGTGTCCGGCAGCGCCGACAGCGCCAAGACCCGCTTTGTATTGATCGATGCGGTCGGCGTCGAAAAATCCTGCAAGACTGAAAGCCGCCCGCTGGAGAAAAAGCCCGGCATCGCGCTCAAAGCCTTGCTGCAAGGCGTGGCGATGGGCAGCCGCGACGACGATACCGTATTGAGTCTCGCCAACCGGCTGGTGCGGCTGAACAAGCAGCTCGACGACAAGGCCAGGGCCCGTATCGAAAAGCAATCAGGCGGCATCCCGATCGGCGAACTCGGCAAGGCGTTGATCATCGCGCTCGATCCCGACCGGATCGTCGAAGCCGCGCTCGCCAACGCCAAGGCGCAAGGCATCACCCGCAATGAAGACAGCCTGACGGAGGCCGAACTCGTTGCCGCCCGCACCCAGCGTGTGGCCGCCGCCTGCGCGCCGTTCGACCAGCCGGAACTGCGCGACGAGATCGAATCGGTCCGCCGCGAACGCGAGCAACTCATCGACACCGTCAACACCGATCAGATCACCTTCGCCGGCTTCAGCGAGCAGGCCGAAGCGCAGGCGCAACAAGCCGTTCAAACCTTTGCCGACTACATCGCGCAGCACAAGGATGAAATCGGCGCGCTCAGCTTCTTTTACCAGCAGCCGTACCAGCGCCGCGCGCTCACCTTCGACATGATCGAAGAACTGCACGACGCGTTGGGCCGTCCGCCGCTGATGCTGACCACCGAACGCCTGTGGAGCGCCTATGCCCGCATCAAGACGTCACAAGTCAAAGGCGCGGATGCCAAGCGCCAGCTGACCGACCTGGTGGCGCTGGTGCGTTTCGCCATCGGGCTGGATGCCGAGCTGAAACCGTTCAGCGAACAGGTGGACAAGCGGTTTCAGGAATGGATCTTCCGGCACAACGCGCAGCGCGGCACGTCGTTCACCACCGAGCAGACCGAATGGCTGCGGCTGATGAAAGACCATATCGCATCGAGCTGCAGCATCGGCCGCGAGGATTTTGATTACGCGGAGTTTGCCAACAAGGGCGGCTTGCAAAAAGTGTGGTCTGTGTTTGGCAAGGAACTGGATGGCGTGATGGATGAAATGAATGAGGAGTTGGTGGCGTGAGTAAAACTGAAGTGCTTCCAACAGCTTGGGGTTTTTCTACACTTCAGGACATAGCAAGTTCGATTGGTGGAGGGACGCCACCCAAAGAAGATCAGTCTTATTGGAAAGATGGAACAGTCCCTTGGATTTCTCCGAAGGATATGAAATCGTTCGTTCTTCAATCAAGTCAAGATCAAGTGACCGAGAAGGCACTCGGCCGCCTGTCGCTTATTCCACCGAATAGTATCTTGGTCGTGGTTCGATCAGGAATCCTTTCCCACACGTTTCCTGTGGCGCTCAATACCATGGCGGGAACAGTTAACCAAGATATGCGTGCCTTTATCCCAAAGGCAGGCATTCATTCGCGCTATCTGGCATGGCAATTAGTTTCAAAAGGAAAGGAGGTTTTGCAAGAATGCTCAAAGCATGGCACCACGGTGGCCAGCATTGAGGGCCCTGCGCTGGCGCGATTTCCTCTCGCGATTGCACCTTCCGACGAACAAACCCGTATCGTCGAAAAACTCGAAGAACTGTTCTCCGACCTCGACGCCGGCGTGGCTGAACTCATGGCCGCACAAAAAAAACTGGCGCAGTACCGACACTCACTATTGAAAGCGGCAGTCGAAGGCGCGCTCACCGCCGAATGGCGCAAGCACAATCCGCTACAGGAAACCGGCGCACAACTGCTAGAGCGCATCCTCAAGGAGCGTCGCGACCGCTGGGAAGCCAAGCAACTCGCCAAATTCGCAGAACAAGGAAAATTCCCGCCTAAAGACTGGCAAGCAAAATATTCCGAGCCGGTGAAACCCGACACCCGCGATTTGAAAAATTTGCCAGAGGGGTGGGTGTGGGCAAGTCTGGATCAGTTAGTGGCCGAATCTTCATACGGCACGTCCGTCAAATGCAATTATGAAAGTAATGGCATAGCGGTATTGCGAATACCAAATGTGGTTTTTCGTCGACTTGATCTGGCAGATTTGAAGTACACAACTCAATCTTTAAATTTGAACGATTTGGAATATTTGCACAATGGAGACATTCTTGTTGTGCGCACCAATGGAAGCATTAACCTCGTCGGCCGTGCAGCAGAAGTCATTGGTAATCTCTCTGGGAATTTTTACTTTGCGTCATATTTACTTCGTCTTCGATTCGTTCAAACAAAAACCATTCCAAGCTGGGTTTCTTCTTTTCTAGCGTCAAGTGTAGGAAGACGATGGATCGAAGGAAGAGCCGCATCTTCAGCGGGGCAGCACAATATCAGTCTCTCTACTTTGCTATCACTTCCTATTCCATTACCACCACTGAAAGAGCAAGATATTTGCTTGGAAGAGCTTGAGATGCAGTTCCATAGCATCGAACGACAAGTGCAATCAACTGATTTCGGCCTCAAACAATCCGCAGCCCAACGCAAAAACATTCTCAAAGCCGCCTTCTCCGGTCAACTCGTGCCGCAAGATCCGAACGATGAACCGGCCAGCGTTTTGCTGGAACGCATTCGCACCGAGCGGGCAGAACGAGACAAGCAGCCCAAACTCCGCAAGCCGCGCGCCGCCAAGGAAGTCGCATGAGTCAGGAAAGTGTTTATTTGCAGAGTCTGGTGCGGGAGCTCATTGCGCTGCCTGTCGAAACCGAATGGTTGGAACTCAAACACAATAATGGCGATGCGCAGCAAATAGGCGAGTATTTATCGGCCTTATCCAATTCCGCTGCGTTGTGCGGCAAAGCCTTTGCTTATCTGTTATGGGGAATCGACAACGACAGTCATACGACATTAGGTACATCGTTTGATCCGCAAACCAGCAAGGTCGGCAACGAAGAGCTGGAAAGCTGGCTGCTGCGCCAACTGTCGCCAAAAATCGATTTCCGTTTTCATACCGTCGAAATGGATACCGGACGGGTAGTACTGTTGGAAATCGGCCGCGCGTTCCGCCATCCGGTGCAATTTGCCGGGCAAGAATATATCCGCATCGGCTCGTACAAAAAGAAACTGAAGGATTTCCCGGAAAAAGAGCGGGCCTTGTGGCGCATATTCGATGCGACGCCGTTTGAAGATATGCCGGCGCTGGAAAAGGCCACGGTCGAAGAGGTGCTGCGGCTGCTTGACTATCCGGCGTATTTTGATTTGCTGGGTCATCCGCTGCCGGAAAATCGCGATGGCATCCTGCACGCCTTGGCTGCCGACGAGTTGATCGAACCGGTCGATGGCGGGCGCTGGAACATCCGCAATCTTGGCGCGATTCTGTTTGCCAAGCGGCTCGCGGATTTCAGTACGCTCAAGCGCAAAGCGGTGAGAGTGATTGCCTACAAGGGTACTGGACGGGTAGAAACCATTCGTGAACAAGAAGGTGCGCGTGGCTATGCGGCTGGGTTTGAAGGCCTGATCGGCTTTATCAATGGTTTGTTGCCGAGTAACGAAGTGATTGGTCAGGCATTACGCAAAACGGTGCCGATCTATCCTGAATTAGCCTTGCGCGAATTGGTTGCCAATGCACTGATTCATCAGGATTTTTTTGTTACCGGTAGTGGGCCGATGGTGGAAATTTTTTCTGATCGCATGGAAATTACCAATCCCGGGACACCCTTGGTGGATACTTCGCGTTTTCTTGATAACCCGCCACGCTCTCGAAATGAAGCTTTGGCGTCACTGATGCGTCGAGTCGGCATTTGTGAAGAACGGGGCAGCGGAATCGACAAGGTAGTGTTTCAGACCGAGCTGTATCAATTGCCGGCACCCGCGTTTGAAACCCCCGGCGATTACACGCGAAGTACCCTATTCACGCCGCGGATCTTGTCGAAAATGGATCAGTCAGACCGCATTAGGGCGGTTTATCTGCATGCCTGCCTGCGCTATGTGCAACGTGATTTCATGACCAACGCAAGCTTGCGTGAGCGTTTTGCCATTGAACCGCAAAACAGTGCAGTCGCCTCCCGCCTGATCAAAGAGGCATTAAATTAATAAGGTAATCCCCCGGCTATGCCGGGGGACTCCATAAGGTTTGACCTATACGTCGGTCGCTGTGAATCTTCTTTCTCGCCCAAAAGAAGGAGATTCACGATGAAAGAGTATCAGAGTTCGAGTCATACGAG
>DAIDBD010000075.1 GCA_027310305.1 Herminiimonas sp. | reverse complement strand
CATGCCTGATGACCATAGCGAGTTGGTACCACCCCTTCCCATCCCGAACAGGACCGTGAAACGACTTTGCGCCGATGATAGTGCTGCAACCAGTGTGAAAGTAGGTCATCGTCAGGCTGTTATCTAAAAACCCCCTCCAGGTATTACTGGAGGGGGTTTGCGGGAGTGTCAGGAATTTTGTGTGTTCGAAGTCACGGGTGAATGTTACGGTCTTGTCACAAGTATGCCGTAAAGCGCTCGGCAAATAAAATAGCGAATTGCGTTTTCGCGGCACGCCAAGTCACCGGTGGCATTTTCCAGTCTTTGGTAATGTTGCGCAAGGCCAGCCAGATCAATTTGGTTGCGGCGTCGTCGTTGGGGAAATGGCCGCGATTCTTGATCACCTTGCGAATCTGCATATTCAAACTTTCGATGGCATTGGTCGTGTACATGATGCGCCGCACCGCCAGCGGATAAGCGAAGAACGGGATGACTTCCTGCCACTGCCGCCGCCACATCGCCACGATCGGTGGATATTTGAGTCCCCATGGGCCGGCGGCAAACGACTCAAGCGCCTGCAACGCTTCAGTCTCGGTCGTGGCGCGGTAAATAGCCTTCAGTTCAGCCGCCACCAGCTTGCGATCTTTCCAGCCGACGAAATCGAGGCTGTTACGGATGAGATGGACGATGCAGGTCTGGATTTGCGTCTGCGCAAAGACCGCATTGATGGCTTCGGGGAAGCCCTTCAGGCCGTCGACCACCGCCACCAGGATATCTTCCAGGCCGCGGTTCTTGAGTTCCGTAATCACGCGCAGCCAGAACTTGGCGCCTTCCGTTTGCTCGATCCAGATGCCCAGGATTTCCTTGGTGCCGTCCGGCCGTATGCCCAGCGCCAGGTACACCGCCTTGTTTTTGACGGTGCCTTCGTCGCGAATCTTGACGCGCAAGGCATCGAAGAACACCAGCGGATACATCGGCTCGAGCGGCCGGTTTTGCCATTCGGTGACTTCTTCCATCACTTCGCCGGTGATGGTGGAAATCAGGTCGGGCGAGACGGCCAAGCCGTACAGCTCGGTCAGATGGCCCTGAATTTCACGTACCGGCAAACCGCGGGCGTAGAGCGAAATCACCCGGTCGTCGAAGCCGGGCAAGCGTCGCTGATGTTTGGCGATCAGTTGCGGTTCAAAGCTGCCGTCGCGGTCACGCGGAATCATCAAATCAAGCTTGGCTTCTGCCGCCAGCACCGATTTCTTGCTGCTGCCGTTCTTGTGGTTGCGGGTCGGTTCGGGCGCTTGCCGCTGCTGCGCCAGATGATGGGTGAGCTCGGCTTGCAGCATGCGTTCTGCCAGCGCTTTTTTGAGCTGGCCGAACAGTCCGGCGTCGCTGAACATGGCCTGTGGATTCTGAGGGTCTACCCCTTCCAGCAATTTGTCGAGAGCGGCTTTGTCGAAGTCTGTCATACGTATCCTTTCCAAGGATTAAGTTTATCGTATGACTTCTTTCACACAAAAAATCTGACAGGCTCGGGTTTGCTTTTGGATGCTCCATTCTTTGAGTATCCCAAGCGACACGGCCGAGATTAAAATCTTATTCGACCCAAGCCTGCGCTCGCTGCACGGCGCGTCGCCATAGTACTAGTCGTTCCGTACGCTCATCGGTAGACATATCGGGCATAAACCGGCGTTCCATTTGCCACTGCGCGGCTATTTCTTCCTGCGAAGCCCAAAAACCAACAGCCAAGCCCGCCAAGTAGGCGGCTCCTAATGCCGTCGTTTCAGTCACAACCGGACGTACGACTGGTACCCCCAGAATATCGGCTTGGAATTGCATCAGCAGATCGTTGCGGGAAGCGCCGCCATCTACGCGCAATTCGCGTAACAGAATCGCGGAGTCTTTTTGCATGGCTTCCAGCACGTCAACCGTTTGATAGGCAATGCTTGCCAATGCTGCGCGGGCGATGTGGGCTTTGGTTGTGCCGCGCGTCATGCCGACGATCGTGCCGCGTGCATAGGCGTCCCAATAAGGCGCCCCCAAGCCGGCAAAAGCCGGCACGAACACTACACCGCCGGTGTCCGGCACGCTCGCGGCAAGCGCCTCGATTTCGGACGAGTCTCGGATGATACCCAGGCCGTCGCGCAACCATTGCACCGTAGCGCCTGCCATGAACACGCTGCCTTCCAGCATGTAATCGGTTTTGCCAAGCAATTGATTGCCTGTTGTCCAACCGATCGTCGTCAACAAGTTATTGTGCGATGAAATTGCTTGCTGTCCGGTGTTCATCAACATGAAGCAGCCGGTGCCATAGGTATTTTTCGCCATGCCTGTATGGTGGCAGACTTGCCCGAAAGTGGCGGCTTGCTGGTCGCCGGCGATGCCGGCTATTGAAATTGCACCACCGAAAAAAGCGGGATCTGTGTTGGCGACAATACCGCTGCTCGGCATGACATGCGGCAGCAGCGATCGCGGTACATCGAGCGCTTGCAATAACGCATCATCCCATTCCAAGGTTTTTATATTGAACATCAAGGTGCGAGATGCATTGCTGGTGTCTGTGACGTGTTCTCCGCTTAATTTATAAATGAGCCAGCTATCGACCGTGCCGAAGGCGAGTTCGCCCCGGTCGGCTTTTTCGCGCGCATCCGGAATATTGTCGAGCAGCCATCTGACTTTGGTGCCCGAGAAATAGGAGTCGAGGATCAGGCCGGTCTTTTCCTGGAACAGGCCGGCTTTGCCGTCAGCGCGCAAAGCATCGCAAAATCCGGCGGTGCGACGGTCTTGCCAAACAATCGCATTGGCGATCGGTTCGCCGGTGCGCCGATCCCACAATACGGTCGTCTCGCGCTGGTTCGTGATGCCGATTGCAGCAATATCGGATGCGCTGACCTGATTGTCTTTTAATACTTGCCGGGCGACCGCAAGTTGCGACTGCCAGATTTCGTTGGCGTCATGTTCGACCCAGCCAGGGTGCATGAAAATCTGACGGAATTCCTGCTGAGCAGAACCATGGATCCGTCCCGCATGGTCAAACAGAATTGCACGTGAACTGGTTGTGCCTTGGTCGAGAGCGAGGATGAATTTAGTCATCGGTTGATCAATTCCGGTTATTGGATATAAGCCGTTTCCAGGCGCCCCGGCACATCGACACGCACAGACAGCACATAGCCGGAAAGCGGATGATGCGCCAACTCTTCCGCAGGCCGGTTATGCCGCGCGCTCGTGATATAGAGGGTACGCAAATCGTGGCCGCCGAACGCGATCATGGTCGGGCAGCGCAACGGCAGTTCGATTTCATGCAGCACTTGGCCGGAAGGCGACAGACGCACTATGCGCCCGCCTTCGTACATTGCACACCAGTAGGCGTTTTCACTGTCAACGGCGGCACCGTCGGGACGACCGCCATAATTTTGCGATTTATCCGTTGAAAACTGTTTCAGTACACGACTGTTTCCAACATGCCCGGCTGCGACATCGAAATCATAAGCGGTGATTTTATGGGCGGTCGTATCGGCGTGATACAAAGTGCGATTGTCGACACTGAATGCGACGCCGTTCGAAACCGTTACCCGGTTGCCGCTGTCGCTGATTTTGCCGCGCTCGACGCAATACAATGCGCCCAGAGGCTGGTCGCGCGGCTCATACAGCGTCCCGATCCACAGCCGGCCCGCCGCATCGCAACGTCCGTCATTAAAACGCATCTTCGTCGCATCGTAAGGCGGATTCGCCAGCGGCGTGACCGAGCCGCTCAGCGTGTCGAGCAAGATCAGGCCCGAGCGCAGCGCCACGATCAAGCCGCCGGTTGCGTTCCAGGCGATGCAACCGGGTTCCGATGACATCGGCCAGCATCGATGCGTGCCATTAGCGGGATCGAGCCGATGCACGGCACGGCCATTGATATCGATCCAGTAAAGCGCCGCTTCATCAGGGTGCCACAATGGACACTCGCCTAATTGCATCGGCTCGTCCAGTACCACTTGCAGTTGATCCATCGACATGGGAGTTGCCTTTTTCGATCGGGATGCGCCATTATGCAATGAAAATATTTTATCAAAGGAGTTTCGCTTGAACCTGCCGAAATCTTTACCGACACTGGCCTTCCTTGGCATTGGCCTGATGGGCAAACCAATGGCCACCCGCCTGCTGCAGGCGGGCTATCCATTAACTGCCTGGAACCGTACGCGCAGCAAGGCGGATGCGCTGGCCGCCTTCGGCGCACGGGTTGCCGATACACCCGTCGGCGCAGTGCAGGACGGCGTCGCGCCGGCAGACATCATCATCACCATGCTGGAAGCCGGGCCAATGGTTGCGCAAGTGGTAGAACAGGCATTGCCCGGATTACGGCCGGGCGCACTGGTGATCGACATGAGTTCCACGCGCCAATCCGAAGCGCAGGCGCTGCATGCGACGCTTCGTGCGCACGGGGTCGCTTTTATCGATGCGCCGGTATCCGGCGGCGTGGTCGGCGCCGAATCGGGTGCACTTGCCATCATGGCCGGAGGAAGCGCCGACGATTTCGCACGGGCCGAACCGGTCCTGCAAATCCTGGGGCGGCCGACACTGGTCGGCCCGGCCGGTTGCGGACAGATTGCAAAATTATGCAATCAACTGATCGTGGGCGGCACCCTCAATATCGTGGCGGAAGCATTGTTGCTGGCGCAGGCCGGCGGCGCCGATCCGGCGGCGGTACGCGCAGCGATACGAGGCGGCTTCGCGGAAAGCCGGATTCTCGATGTGCATGGCCAGCGTATGCTGGAGCGCAACTTTTTACCCGGTGGGCAAGTCAAAAGCCAGACCAAGGATCTGGACAACGTGTTGATTGCTGCGGCAGCGGCAAATCTGCATCTGCCGTTGGCCGAACTGATTGCACAAAATTACCACGCTATTCTGGCGGCGGTGCCGAACGCGGATCAATCGGCCATCTTGCTTGCATTGGAACAAATCAATCCTGGCCGGCGCGTCGGTAATGGCACGGATAAACTGCCGCAATGAATTCCCCGGCGTTTTTCAACCCAGTATGGGTCAATTAACTATTTTCCAATATGACTTCTGCGCTCGATAATCGTACCGACTGGCGCGCCGTATGGCGCTTGATCAAGCCTTACTGGATTTCGGAAGACAAGTGGAAAGCCGGCGGATTATTGCTGGCGGTCGTTGCTTTGGCACTCGGCATGGTGTATCTCAACGTACTGTTCAATGAATGGAATCGCGATTTTTACAATGCGCTTGAAAGCAAGGATTTCACGGCGTTCAAGGCGCAGTTATGGCGATTTTCCTATCTGGCATTCATCTTCATTGCCGTCGCGATTTACAAGGTTTATCTGACGCAGGCGCTCCAGATTCGCTGGCGCACGTGGATGACGCGCCAGTACATGGGCGAGTGGCTTGCCAATCAGGCCTACTATCGGATCGAACAGACCCGTACCGCAGACAATCCCGACCAGCGGATCGCCGAAGACTTGCGGCTGCTCACCAGCGGATCGCTGTCGTTGTCGCTCGGGCTGTTGTCGAGCGTGGTGACATTGGTGTCGTTCGTCGGCATTCTATGGGCGGTGAGCGGACCGCTGTCGTTTGCAGCGGGATCGCAGCAATGGACGATTCCCGGCTACATGGTGTGGTTCGCGATTGCCTATGCGGGCATCGGGTCGGCGCTGGTGGCGTGGATAGGCAAACCGCTGGTGCAGCAGAATTTCAATCAGCAGCGCTATGAAGCGAACTTTCGTTTCGGATTGATCCGCATCCGTGAAAATGCCGAAGCAGTCGCACTGTATCGCGGCGAACGGGAAGAACAGTCGCAGTTGAGCGGCCACTTCGCGCAGATTCGCGAAAACTGGTGGGCCATCATGCGTACCACCAAGCGGCTCAATGTCGCCTCCACTTTCTATGCGCAATTTGCGGTGATTTTCCCGTTTCTGGTCGGTGCGCCGCGCTATTTTGCAGGCACGATCAAATTGGGCGGCCTGATGCAGATCGCCTCGGCATTCGGCCATGTGCAGGAAGCGCTGTCGTGGTTCATCGATGCATTCAGCTCGCTGGCGGAGTGGAAGGCCAGCGTCAACCGGCTCGCCGGATTCCATGCGACGGTAGGCACAGCGCGGGCGCAGGATTCAGGCATCGCCGTGGTGCGCAACAATGTCGGCGCCATTCTGCTCGATCAGGTGGCATTGCAATTGCCGGCCGGATTGCCATTGACCGAAGCGCTGTCAGCCGATATCCGGATCGGTCAGCGCATTCTGGTGACGGGCCCTTCCGGTTGCGGCAAATCGACGCTGTTTCGCGCCATCGCCGGCATCTGGCCGTACGGTTCGGGCGGTATCGAAATTCCGAAAGACGCGAAGTTGCTGTTTCTGCCGCAAAAGAGCTATCTGCCGATCGGCACCCTGCGCGCCGCAGTCGCTTATCCCGCCCCGGAAAATGCATACAAGGACTTGGCGATCCAGCATTATTTCGCGTTATGCAGGTTGCCGCATCTGGCAGACAGATTGGATGAATCGGATAACTGGAGCCAGCGCTTGTCGCCGGGCGAGCAACAACGGCTTGCTTTCGTTCGGGTACTGCTGACGCGGCCGGAAATGCTGTTCCTGGATGAGGCGAGCAGTGCGCTCGATGCCGACACGGAAGAAGCGTTGTACCACCTGGTCGTACAGGAATTGCCGGACGCCGCAATCATCAGCATTGCGCATCGTGAGGTTGTTGCAAAATACCATCAAATACGATGGCAATTCGTCCGGCATGGAGCGGCGCCTCATAAAATAGGGGCTGCGCCGGAAGTTCCACGCTATGCGATCGAACGCTCCAAACCTGTCAAAGCCTCGGCAAAGGTCAGTTCTCCGGGCGATAGGGAGGAAATCGATGGGGGCTGAAGCAGCGTTTGTTCGCCTGTCAATTGACCATGCTGCCATCCATGTAACGACATGAATCGATTTTTCATTATTGCTGTTTTACTGTTGTCCGCAGCGGGATGTGCGCATTTGCCGGGCGATCGAGCATCGGATGCTGCGGTCGGAAATGCGCATGAGGATGAAGAAATTGCTTCATTTTCCGCCAATCCCGCCGGCGGTTTGCCGAATCGCTGGATACCTCTGATCATCCATCGCAACAAGAAGCAGACCCGGTACCAGCTGGTGACCGAGCAAGGCAGGACGGTACTGCATGCGCGAGCCGTCGGCGCGTCGTCCGGGCTGATGCAGCATGTCAGCATCGATCCGCTGGTCCGGCCATGGCTGGGCTGGCAATGGAAAATCGGCCGCCTGATTGCCACTGCGGATAATTTTGCGCGCGATGCGGAAGATTCGCCGGCACGGATCATCCTGGGCTTCGACGGCGACAAGGACAAGCTGTCGTTTACCGATCAGATTCTGTTCGAAACGGCGCGCGTCGTGACCGGCCATGATTTCCCCTATGCGACATTGATGTACGTGTGGGAAAACAAGGCGCCGGTCGGCACTGTCATTGCGAGTACCCGCAGCGGCCGCATCAAGATGATGGTTGCAGCCAGCGGCGCCGACGGTATCGGGCAATGGCATGATTTCACCCGCAATATCGTCGCGGATTTCGAGCAAGCGTTCGGCGAAAAACCCGGCAGATTGATCGGCGTGGGCGTATTGACCGATACTGACAATACCGGCGAAACGGTGGATGCGTGGTATGGCGATATCCGGTTGTTCAGCGAACGGCACATGGCGTCGAACGGCAGGTGAATCGATCTCGCGGCAGATAGTGCCGGATAGGGGCGGTTAAGGCTGAAGAGTCAAGGCTGAGTCAGCGCCAGCAGCGCGAAGCTGGCCAGCCAGTGCGTACCGGCATAGTTCCCTGCCGTTGCATGCGGCAGCGATGCGGCGATATGCGCATCGATTGCAATGCCGACCGGCGCATGCAGCGGCGCGGGCAATTCCTTGACCAGCATTTTCCAGCACCACGCACGCGACAGATTCAGCCCATCCAGGTGCGCCAGCTTCGGATCGCTGCGGTCGCTGACCGGCACCGGCGACAACCAACTCTGCAAGTCCTGCGGCACCGGGCAGAATAGATGCCACCAATCGGCATAACTGCAACCATCGACCACGCGCAGCATCAGTGCTGCTTCCATCAAGCCGCCGGACAGGAAATCGTCGCCGCCCGGCTCATAGGCCGCGGGATAGCGGCGATCACGGCCGAACCAGACATGCGTTTTCGCGGCAATCAATTTGCGTAATGCGATGTGCTGCACGCATTCGGCATAATCGAGCGCGAACAGCAAGCCGAAGGCGCTGTTGGCATGTGTGCCGGCGCGGATCGGAAATTGCGCGAGCGGCAGGAACTGCAGGGTGCGCTCGGCGAAGATGTCGGCCAGCGGCTGCAATGCATCGCGCCAAGCCGCCGCATGATCGCTGATATCGGCCAGGGAAATCAGTTCGGTCTGCAGTTTCAACAGCCATGCCCATCCATAGGTGCGCTCGAACGATAGGCTGGATGGCTGCTTCAGGTATGCGATTTCCTGAGCGATATTTGCTGCGGTGAACTGTGCGTCGAGCGCAGCGCGTATTTGCGCCGCCTCCGGCAGCGCCTGGAAAAGCCGCAGCAATCGCACCAGCAGCCAATGCATGTGGACCGATGAATGCCAGTCGTAACTGCCGTAAAACACCGGATGCAGATCCTGCGGCGAACGCACGTCCGCGATGCCGGTCATCACATGATCGAGCTTGTTCGGATACTGCTGCCGGATATTGGCAAGCGCGGTATGCGCAAAAAGCGAAGCATGCGGTGCGAGCCCGGATGATGTGTGCGGCACTGGCATCGGCTTGATTTATCAAGTCTTGCGAAGATACGTTTCCGCCAGCCTTACCCAATAACTCGCGCCGATCGGCAGCAGATCATCGTTGAAGTCATAGCTCGGATTGTGCAAGTTGCAAGGGCCGAGCCCATGGCCCATGGTGCGATGCTCGCCGTCGCCATTGCCGATGAATACATAGCAACCGGGTTTATGCTGCAGCATGAAAGCGAAATCTTCCGCGCCCATCGTCGGTTCCACTTGCGTATCGACATTCTGCGCGCCGACAATCGATTGCATGACGTCGACAGCGAAAGCGGTTTCCTTTGCGTGATTGATCAGCGGCGGATAATTGCGCTTGAAATTGAATTCGACTTGCGCATCGAATGCAGTCGCCGTGTGCTCGGCGATGGCGCGCATGCGCCGCTCGATCAGATCGAGCACAGCGATGTTGAAGGTGCGCACGGTGCCGATCAGGGCGGCGGCGTCCGGTATCACGTTGGTGGCGCTGCCGGCGTGGATTTGCGTGATCGATAACGCCGCGGTATCGATCGGGCTCTTGTTGCGGGTGATGACCGTCTGCCAGCTTTGCGCAATCTGGATCGCAACCATGATCGGATCGATGCCTTTGTGCGGCTGCGCCGCATGCGCGCCCTTGCCCTTGACGATGACTTCGAATTCATTGGAAGACGCCATCATCGGTCCCGGCGTCACGCCGAATGACCCGACGGCGGCGCCCGGCCAGTTGTGCATGCCGAATACGGCTTCCATCGGACATTGCGTAAACAGGCCGTCGTCGATCATCCGCTGCGCGCCGCCGCCGCCTTCTTCCGCCGGTTGAAAAATCAGGTATACCGTACCGTCGAAATTGCGCTGCCGCGACAAGTAATGCGCCGCGCCCAGCAGCATCGCCGTATGGCCGTCATGTCCGCACGCATGCATTTTCCCGGCGTGGCGGGAGGCATGGGGAAACGTGTTGATTTCCTGTACCGGCAGCGCATCCATGTCGGCGCGCAAGCCGATTGCGCGATCGCTGTTGCCGCTCTTGATAATGCCCACCAGTCCGGTAACGCCCATGCCGCGCAATATCGGAATGCCCCATTCCGTCAATTTTTGCGCCACCACATCGGCGGTGCGATTTTCTTCAAAGCAGAGTTCCGGATGCGCATGAATATCGCGCCGTATTTGCCGCAGTTCCGAATGGAACCGGATGATCGGGTCAATCAGTTGCATGATGGTCTCGTGGTTGATTTTTTAATTAAAGCTGGTTTTTTCGTAGTGCAATATGCCGGTTCAACTATGTAATATTACGCCTGTGCAGGCACCGCGTGTTTTGCCAATCTGTTATCAATTGCGAATAGTCAGATGGTTATTGACGCATCAAACATACGCAATACGCTCGCTCAAAAAATTTAATGATTATTTTCAGATTTCCTTCATCTCGGAAACAGTTTGCAGTACGATGGAATTCACTGGAATGGAAAGATTCATGACTACTTCAATTGTTCGTGCGGTTTGTCCGCATGACTGTCCCGATACCTGTGCCATGTTGGTGACCGTGCAAG
>DAIDBD010000050.1 GCA_027310305.1 Herminiimonas sp. | reverse complement strand
CGATGTTTCGCGACGACCATTTCACGCGTTTCATAAACGTAAAATTCCATCCGGTCGAGTTCGCGCAGCAAGTCGTTCGGAAATTCGATGTCTGCCTTGTCGATTTCATCGATCAGCAGCACCACCTGTTCATTCGCGGTGAACGCCTGCCACAGCACGCCCTTGACGATGTAGTTGTGAATATCCTTGACCCGCTCGTCGCCCAGTTGCGAATCGCGCAGTCGCGACACCGCGTCGTATTCGTACAAGCCCTGTTGCGCCTTGGTCGTCGATTTGATATGCCACTGCAGCAGCGGCATATTCAGCGCTGCCGCCACTTCTTCGGCCAGCATGGTCTTGCCGGTGCCCGGCTCGCCCTTGATCAGCAGCGGACGCTGTAGCGTCAATGCGGCATTGACGGCCAGTTTCAAATCATCGGTGGCAACGTAACTTTGGGAACCTTCGAAGCGTGTGTCTTGTCGCATAGCTCTGTGTCATCAGGAATAAAATAAATTCCAGTATAAGCGAGAAATAGTTTGCAAGTATCCGGTTTCCTCTGTCAATAAAGTGTAGCTTTGCATGCGCACCCACAACCCGCTATTTTTTTGAAAACTGTTGAATCCCCATGAAAATATTCTTACTCAGGATCTGGGCCGTGTGGCGCAGATTCCGCCGCGGCGCGCTTAAACCCGGGCGTCATCTGGAATATGCATCGCAAGTCGACGCGCTGATGCGCCGCGCCAATCCTTTCGCACCATGGAACGAACGCGCCAACTGGATGATCGACGTGACGGAATGGGTGCGTCGCGAACCGAAGGTCTCGTTGCTGGAAGAAGGCGCCTGGCGGCGCGTCAAATATCGGCGCACGCGCTTTCTGCTCGATTGGCTCGATGCGCATAAAGAGGTAAGACGGGTGGTGCAGGCGACGTTGCAGAAAACCTTGCGCGAGGCGGTCGGCCCCGAACTGTTTTCGGCGACCGGCTTGTCGCGCGAGCCGGCCTTTTTCAGCGAACTGTCGGAGCGGATCATCAAGATGGTGTTGCCCAGGCCGCCGGCGCATTTGGATCTGTCCGCATTGTTTACGGCGATGTTTCCCGAACCCGCCGATGCCGACTGGCTGCTTGCGCTGGACCACAAGACCTTGTCGCGCCTCTGGAGATTGGGCGCCGATGAAGCGATAGCGCACGGCTACAGGCAGCAGATCGACGAAGCATTGCTGTACCTGGCGACGATGATTCTATCGGTCGGCATCAGTCCGGCTTTTCAGCAGCGGCTGCAACCCAGGCTGGCGTTGCAGGCGACGCCCTTCATGTCATTGCGGCGCGAACTGGAAAAATATTTAATGGCCGGCGCGCAGGACGAATCCGCGCTGCGCAGCGTGCGCATGCTGATTGCGGTCTGCCAGGCGCAAACCGATCGCATCTATGCGCATCTGGATGAATACGGCGTGTCGGTCGGACTGGTGTATCACATCGAACGCATGCGTTCCCAACTGACGCGGATGGCGCGCCTGATCGATCTGCGCGCGGCCCGTTCGCATACCGCGCAGGGCATGGCGCAGGTCCAGGCACTGCTGGCCGACTTGATCAACGCGCATCATCATCGTTCGACGGTAAGCGGACTGGTCGGACGCAGTTTTTCACTGTTGGCGCGCAAGATGGTCGAGCGCAATGCCGATCACGGCGAACAATACATCGCCCGGGATCGCGCCGAATATCGTGCGCTGTTGAAGGCGGCATGCGGCGGCGGCGTCATCACGACGCTGACCGTATTGGGAAAACTGGCGCTGTCCGGCGCCGGTCTGGCGCGATTTTTCGAAGGCTTGTTCGCATCGTTGAATTATGCAGCGAGCTTCCTGACAATTTCTGCGCTGGGCGGTGCGCTGGCCACCAAGCAGCCTGCCGTGACCGCACCGGCGCTGGCTGCCAAAATGGGCGCGCTGGATACCGTGGACGGGTTGCGCGCGCTGCTGTCGGAAATCGCATTGCTGTTGCGCTCTCAAGCGGCCGCGGTGTTCGGCAATCTGATCGCGGTGATTCCAACCATGCTGGTGGTGTCGCTTGCCGTCCTGATGCTGTCGGGCGCGCCGTTGATGCATCTCGACAAAGCCCATGCCGGCCTGCGCGATCTGTCCATGCTCGGCGCCACGCCGCTGTTTGCCGCGTTCACCGGCATATTGCTCTGGGTTGCCAGCCTGATCGCAGGATTTGCCGATAACTGGTTTGCACTGCGCCGGCTGCGCGAAGCGCTGTCGCATCATCGCCGTCTGGTGCATGCATTGGGAGCCATGCGTGCAGAGCGCTGGGCACGATGGCTGGAACGTCATGTCGCGGACATTGTCGGCAACGTGTCGCTTGCGCTGCTGTTGGGGATGACGCCGGTTATCGCGCAATTTTTCGGTGTGCCGCTGGATGTGCGGCATGTGACGCTGGCAACCGGGACCTTGACAGCTGCCGCAAGCAGCCTGGGCTGGAGCGTGCTCGGCACGCCGGAATTCTGGCTTGCAATGGGCGGCATCGTCATGATCGGATTGCTGAACGTCGGCGTGGCGTTCGGTTGCGCACTGACGCTGGCGTTGCGCGCGCGCGAAGTGCCGGCACGGATCCGGCGGCTGGTATTTCGTGCGGTATTGCGGCGTTTCACCGCCTCGCCGCATTCATTTTTGTTCCCCGAGAAACACGAGCCGACAGAGGAAGCAGCGTTGCCGGAGGTGTCCGAGCCGGTTGAAGAAGAAAAGCAATCCGGCAGGCGCGGTTGACGATCCATCCGGCGGCGCCGACAGGCGAACTGCGCTGATTATCGATATTTCCCGATTGCTATTCAACATGGACTGTGTTCGCGTCTTGGGGTAAAATTAACTGTTTTTGGTGCGGGCAAGTAATGTTGATGCTTGTTATACGCGAATGATTTTGCGTTCCCCGCCAAGCCAGTTTCGCGTTAATTACCCAGCTACCATGAAAAAACTACTTGCATTTCTCGCACTTGCGGGCATTGCCAATCTTGCTGCAGCCGCAGACATCGTCGGCAACGCCAAAGCGGCGGACAACAAGGTTGCGATGTGTATCGGCTGCCACGGCATTCCCGGCTACAAATCCACTTTTCCGGAGGTTTACCAGGTTCCCATGCTCGGCGGCCAATCGGCGAAGTACATCGAGAACGCGCTCAAGGCCTACCAGAAAGGCGAGCGCAACCATCCCACCATGCGAGGCATTGCAGCCAGCTTGTCGGATCAGGATATGGCCGATGTAGCCGCTTATTACGCTCAGCAAAAATAACGGGGGATAGATAATGAAAAAAATTCTCGCATCGGCGGCAATGCTGCTTTCTTCCGTCGTTTCATTCAGCGCGCTTGCCGCCGGTAATGTCGATGCCGGCAAGGCCGCCGCCGAAAAGTACAATTGCGCCGCATGCCACGGCAAGGACTTCAATACGCCGATCGATCCCAGCTATCCGAAGCTTGCCGGTCAGCACAAGGATTATCTGGCGCATGCATTGACTGCCTACAAACGCGGCGGCGACGGTCCGAACGGACGCGGCAATGCGATCATGGGCGCCCAGGTCAAACCGCTGTCGAGCCTGGATGTGCAGAACATTGCAGCATACCTGCACAGCCTGCCCGGCACTTTGGTGGTGCGGAAATAACCGGCTGCATCATTCCGATTGTTTGATCAAAAAGCCACGTCATCGTGGCTTTTTGTTTTGCAAGTCCGGCCGGCATATCAGCCGGATCCACGTCGCTTCACGCATTCGATATAAGCCGCTCCATCCGGCGGCAGGTCGTTGCGCTGCGATGTCCAGATCATTTCGCCCAGGCATTCCATGATCTGGTGATGCGCATCATGCTCCGAACCCAACCGCTGCGCGAGCGCGATGAAAGCCTGCCTGATTCCCGGCGGCTGATCGATCGAGATTTGTTCGGCAATCGACAGATGCATCGATAAATGAAGAAAGGGATTGCTTTGCCCGTTCTCGACCGAATAATCGGCCGCCGCGGCCGCATCGGCGTCCGCCAGCGTGTTTGCGTATTCCGGATGCTGCATGACCCAGTCGCGTGCGATCGCTTCAAGCGGCGTCAGGATTTCATTGGCGCGATGCTTGCGGTAAGTTTCGCAAAAAAATCGGCGTACATCGTGTTGGGAAGGAGTGAACATTACATCAGGAAAAAGAATTGAAGGGCAATCATGAACCTCAGATTGTACGTGCGTTTACTGTCAATACATTCCGCCATGATTCGTTTAAGATAGTAATAACCTTTGACATAAATGAAACCTATCATGCTGAACGACACTGCACTCGCTACCCTGTTCTACAATGCCCGCACCCACAACGTATGGCTCGACAAGCCGGTCTCGGATCAACAACTGCACCAGCTATACGACTTGATGAAATGGGGCCCGACATCGGCCAACTGTTCCCCCGCGCGCATTGTGTTTGCCAAATCGCCCGAAGCTAAAGAAAAACTGGGCGCGTGCATGGACCCCGGTAATGCCGATAAAACCAGGGCCGCACCGGTGACCGCAATCATCGGCATGGACATTGCGTTTTATGAGAAGTTGCCGCAACTTTTTCCGCATGCCGATGCAAGATCCTGGTTCGCCGGAAAGCCGGCCAAGATCGATGAAACCGCATTCCGCAATTCTTCATTGCAGGGTGCTTATCTGATCATGGCTGCGCGCGCGATCGGTCTCGATTGCGGGCCGATGTCCGGCTTTAATGCGGAAATGGTCAACGCGACGTTCTTTGCAGGCACGTCCGTTAAAGCGAACTTCGTTTGCAGCCTGGGTTACGGCGATCAAGGAAAACTCTTTCCGCGTTCGCCGCGCCTGTCATTTGACGAAGCGTGCAAGATCGTTTAACCGCTACGGGACATTTGAAAATGCATACGGGAAGTTGCCTGTGCGGCGGAGTCCGGTTCGAGATTGAAGGCGAACTGGAGTCTATTCAGCTATGTCATTGCGGTCAATGCAGAAAAGCGCAAGGCACGCCCTTTGCCAGCAACATCCCAGTTGCCGCATCCTCTTTCCGCCTGCGATCCGGTGCAGAATTGTTGCGCGAGTTCGAATCGTCGCCAGGCAAAAAGCGGATTTTCTGCAGCCGTTGCGGATCGCCGGTTTTCAGCAAGCGGGAGCAGATGCCGGAGGTTTTGCGCATTCGCGCGGGGATTATCGACGGCCCGCTCGATACCAAGCCGGCTGCGCATTTTTATACGGCTTCCAAGGCCAACTGGTGGGAAATCAATGATGCCTTGCCGGCGTTCGCGGAAGCGTATATTCCGCCGGCGGCGAAGAAAATATAAGGACGTTCAATCGGGCGTGCTGAAACGCGGCCATCAAACTCCTTTGGCCGGCATCGGCGTTTTCGGCCGGTATTCGCATAAATCCGCAATCATGCAGTTCCAGCATTTCGGCGTGCGTGCAATGCAGGTGTAGCGTCCATGCAAAATGAGCCAGTGATGCGCATCCATCCTGAATTCTTCCGGCACCAGTTTCATCAGCTTGCGCTCGACTTCCTCGACATTTTTACCCGGTGCGATGCCGGTACGATTCGATACCCGGAAAATATGGGTATCGACAGCGATGGCAGTGTGGCCGAATGCGGTATTGAGCACCACATTGGCCGTCTTGCGGCCGACGCCGGGCAGCGCTTCCAATTCTTCGCGCGAGCGCGGCACGTCGCCACCATGCCGGGCCAGCAGGAGGCGGCAGGTTTCGATCACGTTTTTGGCCTTGGTTCGATATAGGCCGATCCGCTGGATATAGGGAATCAAGCCATCAACTCCCAATGCGTGAATTTGCGCCGGCGTATTGGCGACCGGGAAAAGATTGCGCATCGCCTTGTTGACCGACACATCGGTCGCTTGCGCCGACAGGATGACGGCGATCAGCAACTCGAACGGCGTTGTATATTCAAGCTCGGTAGTCGGGTGCGGATTGGCTGCCTGGAAGCGCGCAAAAATTTCACGCCGTTGTTCAGTATTCATCGATCACCCGGCTTTCGGACTGGTTTCGGCTGGCGCATCTCGCGTTTCCATTGATTCCTTCTTCAACCGCGCGCGCTCGATCGCGGCTTGAATGATGGCTTTTTTTCGTCGTTGTTCGGTTTGTTCTTCTGAGGTCGATGCGGATTCCGCATCGACCTCTTTCAATTTTGCCGCAGCCTTGGCGGCGAGCCGCGCATCGTTTTCGTTTTTTTCGCGCCGCAGCCGGAAAGCACGAAAATCGTGGCGTTCGCGTGCCGCATCTGCCTGCGGTTGCGACCATGCATTCCAGCCGGTTTTGCCGGGCGTTACGTCAACCATCGCGATGCAATCGACCGGGCAGGGCGCAACACACAGATCGCAACCTGTGCACAGTTCCGGCAGCACGGCATGCATCTGCCTGGCAGCACCCGCGATGGCATCCGCCGGGCATGCCTGGATACACAGCGTGCAACCGATGCACAGCGATTCGTCGATCACCGCAACCGGCCGCGGACGTTCCAGGCCATTGGCGGGATTTAGCGGAATAACCGGCTTGCCGAGCAGCGCTGCAAGCCGGGCAATGCCTTCCGCGCCGCCGGGCGGGCATTGGTTGTAATCGGCGCTTCCGTCAGCGATTGCTTCCGCGTAAGGGCGGCAGGCGGGATAACCGCATTTGGTGCACTGGGTTTGCGGCAGCAGGTCTTCGATCTGATCGGCAAGCGATGCATGCAAGGAAAAGGGTACGGATGGAATTTGTCGCATAAGACAGCATTATCCGAGTAAATCTTCCTGCCTTCAAATGAAAAAGCCGTTCGCCCGGCAAGGGGGAACGGCTTTAAACGGATCGACTTGAAAAATCAGGAATTCGCCTTGATGAATTCGCCGATTTTCGGGCAGATCGCTTCACGCCAGCGGCGTCCGGCAAAGATGCCGTAATGGCCGCATTTCGGCGCTGTGAAATGCTGTTTTTTCGATTTCGGAATTTGCGAACACAGTTCTTGCGCAGCCTGCGTCTGGCCGGAACCGGAAATGTCATCCAGTTCGCCTTCGATGGTAAACAACGCGACCGTCTTGATGTCTTGCGGGCGCACCAGCTTGCCTTCGACTTCCCATGTGCCGAGCGGCAGGCTGCAGTCCTGGAACACGGTCTTGATCGTTTCCAGGTAGTACTCCGCCGGCATGTCGAGCACCGCATTGTATTCATCGTAAAACTTGCGATGCTCTTCCGCGGAAGCGCTGTCGCCCTCACGCAGGTGCATGTAAAAATCCCAGTGGCTTTGCGCATGACGGCGCGGATTCATCGCAACGAAACCGGCGTGTTGCAGAAAACCCGGATAAACCTTGCGGCCATAGCCCGGATAGCTCGGCGGCACGCTGTAGATCACGGTATTTTCAAACCACGAATACGGTTTGTTATTGGCCAGGTCGTTGACTTGCGTGGGTGACTTGCGCGGATCGATCGGGCCGCCCATCATGGTCATGGTCTTCGGCAATTTCGGATCGTCGACGGTTGCCATTAGCGAAATCGCCGCCAGCACCGGAACGGTCGGCTGGCAAACGGAAATCACATGCAGGTCCGGCCCCAGCTTGCGGATGAAATCCTGGACGTAATAAATGTAGTCGTGCAGATGGAACGCACCCTCGCTCAACGGCACCATGCGCGCATCGGTCCAGTCGGTGATGTAGACATCGTGGTTCGGCAGCAATTCGCGCACGGTCTCGCGCAGCAAGGTCGAATGATGTCCTGACAACGGCGCCACCAGCAAAACAGTGGGTTGTTTCAAGGCGGAAAATTCTTTTGCGGTCAGATTTTTTTTGAAGTGCAACAGCCTGCAAAAAGCTCTTTTTTCAGCAACTTCCTCGACTATCGGTACGGTAGTTTTACCGTTGATCAGCGTGGAGGTTATTTCGAATTCCGGTTTTTCGTAATCTTTGCCGAGCCGGTAAATCAATTCGTAACCCGCTGCGATGCGCTGCGCGAACGGTGTATGGGCCAAGGGAGAAACCGGATTGCTGAACAGCTTGGAAGAAGCCTCCGCCCATTGAATCAGTGGATTGAGAAGAGCGCGGTTCATTTCGTGAAATTGATACAGCATTTTGGCCCCTTGTAGGTGTACCGTACGATTCTGAAGAGAAACATGTGTTGCTGCAATGCATCACATGCAACTTTTTGAACTTTTGTCTGAAATTGTATTTTTTTCGAGACGTTTCATTTTTTTGCTGATGACTTGTAAATTCGTCAATCGTTACAGGCAATTAAACATCTTCATGCATCGATAAATTTTCTGGCTGCAACATAACACAAATTCAAACACCCGCATCCGAAGCGCTGCAATGCTTGTAAAGCGCCGGTTGGCATTTCTAATATGAGGACATAATCCACCGATAGCAATTATTTGATGCGTACCATGCATGGCACAATCGAATATTTCCTGTTTTCGCCATATCCGGGAATCATGTTGCATCAAAAGCGGCTCTGCAAAAGTCATGCCTGTCTTTGAGGCAATAGCGCAGCAAAGCCGATATCCGATTGGGTTATCTCATTGATGCGGCGCAAGTCTGCTTGCGTTCGGCCATGTCCCGAGCAGAGACTTCAAGCGCGATCAGTTCGTTGTCCGGATACGCGATTGCCGTGCCGCGCATGCCCGGAATCTTTTGACGCATACGCCATTCGTTGCTTCAATGCCGGCGCAAAAAAAAAGCGCCTGTTGCTTCATCAGGCAACAGGCGCTTTTTCGACAGCATCGTGCGATTGTCTAATCGAAAACCGGACTTTCCACGCCGAGAATCTTGTGCAGTTTCGGCGAGGTCGTCGTGTACTGCATATGGATTTTCTTTTCCGGGAAAATATACGGTGCGGCGCCGAATGCCGCCAAGGCTGCTTCATGAAATCCGGACAGAATCAGTTTTTTCTTGCCCGGATAAGTGTTGATGTCGCCCACCGCAAAAATGCCCGGCACATTGGTTTCAAATTTTTCGGTGCCGACCTTCAATTGCTTGCGCTCGATATCCAGATCCCATTCCGCGATCGGCCCGAGTTTCGGCGACAAGCCGAAAAACACCAGCAGATGATCAAGCGGAAGGCGGCGCGTGACGCCGTCGGAACCGGTGACCTTGATTTCCGATAACCGGTTTTCCCGGGTATCGAATCCGGTCACCTGGCCGATCACCAATTGCATTTCATGGTTGTCGCACAATTCCTTCATTTTCGCGACCGATGCCGGGGCCGCGCGGAATTCTTCGCGGCGATGCAGCAGGATGATCGATTCAGCCTTGCCGACAAAATTCAGCGCCCAGTCCAGCGCCGAGTCGCCGCCGCCGCAAATAACCAGGTTTTTGCCATGGAAACGAACCGGATCCTTGATGCGGTAGAACAGTTGCGCGTCATCGAATTGCTCGATGCCGTCGACCTTGATCGTACGCGGCTGGAATGAGCCGACGCCGGCGGCGATAAAGATGGTTTTGGTGATGAAGCGCGTACCGGCCGATGTCTCCAGATTGAAACGGCCGTCGTCGCGCCGCTCGACGACACTGACTTCCTGATTCAGATGGAAAGTCGGCGCAAACGGCGCGATCTGCTTGAGCAGATTGTCGGTCAATTCCTGGCCGGTGCAGACCGGCACGGCCGGGATGTCGTAAATCGGTTTGTCCGGATACAGTTCAACGCACTGGCCGCCAACGCTGGGCAGGGAATCGATCACATGCGCCTTGATCTCCAGCAAACCCAATTCGAACACTTGAAAAAGGCCGACCGGACCGGCGCCGACAATCACGGCATCGGTTTCAATCGGGTTCTTTCCGGACGCCGCGGCCACGGCATTCGGCACAAGGGGTGATAGGTCGGCGTTGGTTTCCATACGGCTGTCAAGTTCCTGTTTCATTTCAAATTTTCCAAAAAGGCCGATATTCCGCCTGGCGGTCAGCGTTCCAGATACTGCATTTTTTCCTGGACATCCTTCCACTGATCCGCTTCCGGCAACGGGGCCTTGGTCTTGGTAATCGACGGCCACTTGCGCGACAGTTCGACATTGAGCTTGATGAATTGCTGCTGATCGGCCGGCACGTCTTCTTCGGCATAGATTGCATTGACCGGGCACTCGGCTACGCAAACCGCGCAATCGATGCATTCGTCCGGATCGATCGACAGGAAATTCGGGCCTTCGCGAAAACAATCCACCGGGCATACATCTACGCAGTCGGTGTAACGGCAGCGGATGCAGGATTCGGTCACAACGTGGGTCATAACAGTCCTATCTGTAAATAATTCTGAAGCTGATGTGGAATCTGGCCGGGGTTTAACGGCAGTATAAATTCTGTGCAATGCCGGATAGACGCCTGCAAAGCCTTGTATTTTAAGGCAAATCAGCTGTTCTCACAAACCGCACTTAGATGAATTATGCATAAGCAAATGCGCTGCATTGCTTGATGGCGCACCGCCAAATCGGTACCGGATGGCTGTTGTCATTCCAACGAGAGGGATGAAAAACAAGTCAGTCCGATTCGCCGTGGCGGACGGTAATCCACGATAGAATAGCCCGCATTCAATTTTCACGGAGGCGGCAATTGCGAACAAAATTTTTCGTCGGCCTGCTTGGACTGGCCCCTGCATTGTCTTATGCGTCCGAATTGAATGGAAACGGGTTGTCGGCATGGTGGGGCATTCCATTCGCCGGCCTGCTGCTTTCGATTGCGCTATGCCCGCTGCTGGTGCCGCAATTCTGGCATCACCATTTCGGTAAATTGACGGTCGCCTGGTCGCTCGCCTTTCTGGTGCCGTGCGCGATTTTCTTCGGCATCGCCACCGCTGCGTCAGGCGCCGTCCATGCCTTTACCGCCGAATTCTTTCCTTTCATCATTTTGATTACCGCGCTGTTCGTGGTGGCCGGGGGGATTTGCGTACGCGGCAATCTGCACGGCACGCCCGCGCTCAATACCGGCTTGCTGGCGATCGGCACCGTCCTGGCCAGCATCATGGGAACCACCGGCGCATCGATGCTGATGATCCGCCCGCTGATCCGCGCCAACGATAACCGCAAGCATGCGGTGCATATCGTCGTATTTTTCATTTTCCTGGTGGCCAATGCCGGCGGTTCGCTGACGCCGTTGGGCGATCCGCCATTGTTTCTCGGCTTCCTCAAGGGGGTCGATTTTTTCTGGACGATGAAAAACATCTTCCCTGAAACGCTGTTTTTGTGCGGCTCGCTGCTCGCGATTTTTTACCTGCTTGACCGGTATTACTATTACAAGCGGGAAGAGATGATGCCGCCGACGATGGATCCAACGCCAGACTCGGCGATACGGTTTGAAGGCAAGGCCAATTTCATTCTGCTCGCCGCGATCGTCGGCCTGGTGCTGATGAGCGGATTCTGGAAATCCGGCGTGACGTTCTCTTTTTTTGGAACGCCGGTCGAGTTGCAGAATCTGGTGCGCGATATCGCATTGATCGGCGTGATTTTGCTGTCGCTGCGGATAACGCCGCAAGCCGCGCGCAGCGGCAATGATTTTTCGTGGGGCCCGATTCAGGAAGTAGGCAAGCTGTTCGCGGGCATTTTCATCACGATCATTCCGGTGATCGCGATGCTGCGCGCCGGCGAATCCGGCGCCTTTGCCGCCGTCATTCGCGCGGTGACCGACACCGGCGGACAGCCGATCGATGCCATGTATTTCTGGGCCAGCGGCATCCTGTCGTCCTTTCTGGATAATGCACCGACTTACCTGGTATTTTTCAATACCGCCGGCGGCGAGCCGAAAACATTGATGACCACGCTGGCGGCGACGCTGGCGGCGATTTCCTGCGGCTCCGTGTTCATGGGCGCCAACAGCTATATCGGCAATGCGCCGAACCTGATGGTGAAGGCGATTGCCGAGGAGCGGGGGATCAAGATGCCGTCGTTCTTCGGCTACATGGGCTGGTCATGCGCGGTGCTGATTCCGCTTTTCATATTGATGACCTTTATCTTTTTCATTTGAGGATGAATCATGAAGCCGAAGATACTGATAGCGCGTGCAATTTTCCCCGACGTGATCGCGCGCCTGGCGAATCACTTCGAGGTTGAATCGAATCAAGAGGACCGCATCTTTTCCGGTGCCGAACTGATTGAAAAAATGCGCGACAAGGAAGGCCTGTTTTCGACCATGAGCGAACGCGTTTCGGCGGATGTCGTCAATGTCAGTCCGAAACTGAAAGCCGTGTGCAACATGGCGGTCGGCTACAACAATATCGATCTCGAGGCCGTCACCCGCGCCGGCATCATGGCGACCAATACGCCCGACGTATTGAATGAAACCACCGCCGATTTTGCCTGGGCGCTATTGATGGCCACTGCGCGTCGCGTCACCGAGTCCGAGCATTGGCTGCGTGCCGGAAAATGGAACAAATGGCGCTACGACGGTTTTCTCGGCGCCGACCTGCACGGTTCCACGCTCGGCATCATCGGCATGGGACGGATCGGCCAGGCGATTGCCCGCCGTTCGACGGGTTTCGACATGCGGGTGCTTTACCATAACCGTTCGCGTCTGAGCGAGCAGTTGGAAAGCGCTGCCAATCATGCTGAATATGTGGATAAGGAAACGTTATTGCGCATGGCCGATCATCTGATACTGGCGCTGCCTTACTCGCCGCAGGTGCATCACACCATCGGCGCGGCCGAGCTGGCGCTGATGAAGCCGGGCGCCACGCTGGTCAATATCGCACGCGGCGGCATCGTCGATGATGCCGCGCTAATTGCCGCTTTGCGCGACCATCGCATTGCGTCCGCCGGACTGGATGTATTCGAAAACGAGCCTGCGCTCAATCCCGATTTCCTGACATTATCCAACGTGGTATTGACACCGCATATCGCCAGCGCGTCCGAACCGACCCGGCGTGCAATGGCCGACTGCGCAGCCGATAATTTGATTGCGGCTTTCAGCGGGCAGCGGCCGCCCGATCTTTTGAATCCCGACGTCAAGCCGAAAGCATAAGTCGCCCAAGAATAAAGCCCCGTCTGATACGGACGGGGCTTCGTTTTTGCATGGTACGGCGGATTATCGATGCAGGTTGAACCGAGGACAATCATCCCTTCAATTCGGCGATGGCATCAATGTACCGCTGCATTGCATCTTCTTTCGACATGCCTTTTTGCATATCCCACGCATCCCATTTGGCACGAGCCACCATGTCGGTCAGGCCGGGGCGCTTGCCGTCGGCATCGCCGGAACTGGCTTGTTTGTAGAGCGCATAGATTCTCAACAGGGTCATGTTGTCCGGGCGCTCCGGCAGGCTTTTTGAATCGGTCAGGGCTTGATCGAATTGGTCTTGCAGGTTCATGGGGTTCTCCAGACGTGACGGTGTGAATCAAAATTGTCGAAAAGAAAATTTCAGTCGACTGCTTGTACAGCTGCGCTGCCCAGGCTCACCGCGCCTTTGCCTGCTGCGGCCACAGCGCCGATTGCAGCAGAGCCGGCGGATACGCCGACACTGACCGCTGTTCCGGCAACCGATACTGCGCTGGAGGCGACTGAAACGACAGTGCAACCGCTGATCGATATCACTATGGTTGCGCAAAGAATGCCGATAATTTTTTTCATTAATTGCAGAGCCATCAAACGCCCAAAAGTTCCACTTCGAAAATCAGTGTCGCATTCGGAGGAATCACGCCGCCCGCGCCGCGTGCGCCGTAGCCGAGCGCCGACGGAATGATCAGTTTGCGCACGCCGCCCACTTTCATGCCTTCGACGCCCTGATCCCAGCCCTTGATCACGTGGCCCGCGCCCAGCGGAAACTGAAACGGATCGTTGCGGTCCTTGCTTGAATCGAACTTGCTGCCCGCGCTGCCGTCCGCGTTTTGCAACCAGCCGGTGTAATGCACGGTCACGTGCGCGCCTGCCGTTGCTTCGGCGCCTGTGCCGACGGTAATTTCTTCATATTGCAGCCCGGAAGCGGTCATGATGGTGGACATGTTTTTCCCTATTGAGTGTGGTGATGGAATCCGCAGAATTGTAGCAGGTAGGCAGCCTTTGCCTTCAGCGGCCATGCGTGTCGTTACGAACGGTTGTATGCTCTGTTTTGTTGCAAACGGCTTATGGCAACTTGACCCCATGGCCGATTCATTTTCTAAAAAGGCAGACTATTGATGCGTTCCGTATTAATCGCATTTGGCAAGGCGTTGCTGTCGCAATTGCATTTCAGGATGCTGATGCTGACCGTGATGCCGTTCGTGCTGTCGATTGTGATCTGGGGCATTGCGCTGTGGCTCGGGCTGCAACCGATGATCGACTGGATCCAGGCTTATTTCGCCGACAACGACGGCTTCCGAACCGCTGGCAATATCCTTGGCTGGTTCGGATTGGGCGCACTCAAAACGGTGCTGGTTCCGTTGATTGCCATGTGGGTGCTGCTGCCGCTGATGATACTGACCGCGTTGATCTTCGTCGGCACCATGGCGATGCCATCAATTACCAGGCATGTGGCATCGCGCGATTATCCGGAGCTTGAAGAGCGCAAAGGCGGCTCGCTGTGGGGCAGCGTGTGGATATCGGCGGTGTCGTTCATCGTATTCATCGGACTATGGCTCGTGACCTTGCCGCTGAATGCGATTCCACCGCTTGCGTTCATTGTCCAGCCGGCGCTCTGGGGCTGGCTTACCTACCGGGTCATGGCTTACGACGCGCTGGCCGAACATGCGAGCGAGCGGGAGCGCCGGGACATCATGCAGATTCACCGCTGGCCGTTGCTGCTGATCGGCGCGATCGCCGGCGCCATGGGCGCAGCGCCGACGGTATTGTGGCTGGGCGGCGCGTTGTCGGTCATCCTGTTCCCGTTGCTGGCGGGTGTGTCGATCTGGCTGTATGTTCTCGTTTTCGTCTTCAGCGGATTATGGTTCCAGCATTACTGCCTCGATGCGCTGGCAAGATACAGAATCGCCAATCTGCCTGTCGCAGCGATACCGCCGCAGGAACTGAAAGATATCAATTGATCGCCAGCATGCGTTGACCGCCGCGACTGATGCATAATCGTTAATCAGCGCATCAATCAGTCAGACACAACAACCAACTATCTGCATTCTCATGGCTATCGGACTCATCATCATCGGCGATGAAATACTTTCCGGCAAACGGACGGACAAGCACTTTTCCAAAGTGATCGACATGCTGTCGGCAAGAGGCATGCAACTCGATTGGGCGGAATATCTGGGGGACGATCGGGCCCGGATCACCGCAACGTTGCAGCGCACGTTCGCCGGCGACGATATCGTATTTTCATGCGGCGGCATCGGCGCCACGCCGGACGATCATACGCGCCAGTGCGCCGCCGCCGCGCTTGGCGTGCCGCTGGTGCTGCATCCTGATGCAAAGTTGAAAATCGAGGAGCGCATTGCCGATATCGCACGCGAAACGGGCAAGCCAGCCGGTTTCAATGCGCCGGATAATCTGCATCGGTTGAAGATGGGCGAATTCCCGCAAGGCGCGGCGATTATCCCCAATCCTTACAACAAGATTCCGGGGTTTTCCGTGCGGCACCAGCAGCAAGGCGCGCATTATTTCGTTCCGGGTTTTCCGGTAATGGCGGGGCCGATGATCGAATGGGTGCTCGATAACATCTATCCGCATTTGTTTCATCAGGTTGCGTGGCTGGAAAAATCGGTATTCGTGTTCGAAGCGATGGAATCGACCCTGACGCCGATGATGGAGGCGATCGAAGCGGAATTCCCGTTGGTGAAAGTATTCAGCTTGCCGAGTGTCGGCGATGCCCATACCAGGCGGCATATCGAGCTTGGCGTAAAAGGCGATCCAACCCAGGTAGCGGCGGCATACGAAACACTGTTGGCAGGATTGGATCGGCTCGGCGCGGAGTACCGGCCGGTCTGATGCGGTTTTTGAACGCGGTCAATCCGGTTTCACTTCATCCAGCAAACCTTGCCGGCGAATGAACTCGATCACCCGCTCGACGCCGTCGCCGGTGCGCAAATTGGTAAAGATGAACGGCCGTTCGCCGCGCATTTTTTTCGCATCGTGCGCCATCACGTCGAGATTGGCGCCGACATACGGCGCGAGATCGATTTTATTGATGATCAACAAATCCGAGCGCGTGATGCCGGGGCCGCCTTTGCGTGGAATCTTTTCGCCGCCGGCGACATCGATCACGTAAATTGTCAGGTCCGATAATTCGGGGCTGAATGTCGCCGCCAGATTGTCGCCGCCCGATTCGATCAGAATCAGATCGAGGTCGGGAAAATCGGCACTCATGCGGGCGATCGCTTCCAGATTGATCGATGCATCTTCCCGAATCGCGGTATGCGGGCAGCCGCCGGTTTCAACCCCCATCAAACGTTCTGCCGGCAACGCATTGGCGCGCAGCAGGATCTCCATGTCCTCCTTGGTGTAGATGTCGTTGGTGATGACAGCCATGTCGAAATGATCGCGCATGTTTTTGCACAGCATTTCGCATAGCGCAGTTTTGCCGGAACCGACCGGGCCGCCGATGCCGACGCGCAGGGGATTGGAAGAGCTATTCATAGTTTGTTTTCTATAATGTTGGGGACAGAGTAGCTCGGCGCGCTGCGGCGCCTAACAAACTCTGTCCCGCAAATGTTTAAGAGCGATAAAGCCGGCTGTACTGCACTTCGTGCTGCATCGACAGCATCGATAATCCAGGCGACCAGTTGGATAATTCGTCATCGGCCAATTGTTGCGCGCGCTGCGAGGCGGCTTCCAGTTCCGGACGCAGTGAAAGCAGCAACCGTTGCCCCGATACCTGTCCAAGCGGCACCGATTTAACGCATACCAGCACCTGATTTTCCGCCCAGGAAAACAGCATGCCCAGCAACGCAGCTTCATGCGGCACGTCCAGCGCTACCGCCGCGTAGGCAAGTGCGGTCGGCAGCGGCACTTCGGTTCGCTGCTGCAGCAGGCTGAGCAATGTCTCATCCGAAATTTTCAGATCGGCAGCCAGCTTCGCCAGCGAATACCCCATCTGTATGGTTTCGGCACGGAATTCGGCAGTGTCGCGTGCAGCGATGAAATGCTCGGTCCATTCGGCGATCATCGCTGCATCCCGCGCTGCGAAAGCCTGCAACAGCCGCCACAAGACCGGCGCTTCGAAACGGGCGACGACGTGATGCAGTACATCGATAATCCAGTCGCGCGCCGATGCTTGATCGCGGACCAGCTTGTTCTCTATTGCCGTTTCCAGCCCTTGCGAATAACTGTATGCGCCGATCGGCAGCGACGGGCTGGACAATTGCAACAGATGGAGCAGCGCAGTGGCTTGCATTGGTATGGCTACGACTCTTTATCGGCAGGGCGATGGATGCGCTGGCGCAGCGGAATCGGCGCAAGCGGATGATGGTCGTCGTGATGATGGCCGCCGCCGTAAGCGCCGGTTTCCGGCTCGAACGGTGCAGTTTCTTCGGTAACGATTGCACCCAAACCTTCCAGCATTTCTTTCAAGACCGTATCCTTGCGGATGCGCAGGAATCCGGCGGAGACATCGCCATCGACCTGCGCCTGCGTATGGCGATTTCCCAGATGAAAAGCGCAGCGCAACAAGTCGCGTGGCGTCAGGCAATCGACACGGTAAGTCGCTTCCCTGGCGGCGATGATTTTGACGATGCGGCCGTCATCGCCCTTGAGCAAGTCGCCGTTGCGCAGCACCGTGCCGCGCACCGTAAACATGGCGACTTCTTCACCGGATGCAAGCGTGGCGCGCTGGCGGCTTTTTTCGCGAAGCTCAAACGGCAGAACAAGTTCGCCATCGATTTTTTCAGCCGCGTCTATTTTGGTATTCAGTGTCAGCATGATTGTTTTATGACTGCGTCAGAACAAGAAATACCGTTGCGCCATCGGCAGCACATTGGCCGGTTCGCATATCAGCAATTCGCCGTCTGCCCGCACTTCGTAGGTTTCCGAATCGACTTCCATTCTTGGCGTGGCGCCGTTGTGGATCATGTCCTTCTTGCGCAGATGCCGCATGTTCTTCACCGGGATGACCGATTTGTTCAGCTTCAGCGATTCGCCGATGCCCGCATCGTATGCCGCCTGCGACACGAAGGTGAACGACGTTTTCAAGCCGCCGCCATAGGCGCCGAACATCATCCGGTAATGCACCGGTTGCGGCGTCGGTATCGATGCATTCGGATCGCCCATCTGTGCCGCCGCAATCATGCCGCTCTTTAAAATCATCGACGGCTTGACGCCGAAGAATGCCGGCTTCCACAGCACCAGGTCGGCCATTTTTCCGACTTCGATCGAGCCGACCACATGCGAAATGCCATGCGTGATGGCCGGGTTGATCGTGTATTTTGCAATGTAACGTTTGGCGCGAAAGTTATCGTTGCGCGATGTATCTTCCTTCAACGAACCGCGCTGCGTTTTCATCTTGTGCGCGGTTTGCCAGGTGCGCATGATGACTTCGCCAACCCGGCCCATTGCCTGCGAGTCGGACGACATCATCGAGATCGCGCCGATATCGTGCAGGATATCTTCGGCGGCGATCGTTTCGCGCCGGATCCGTGATTCGGCGAACGCAACGTCTTCCGCGATTGCCGGGTCGAGATGGTGGCACACCATCAGCATGTCGAGATGTTCGTCCAGCGTGTTGACGGTAAATGGCCGGGTAGGATTGGTGGATGACGGCAGCACATTGTCCTGGCCGACTGCGGCGATGATATCCGGCGCATGGCCGCCGCCGGCGCCTTCGGTATGAAATGTGTGGATGGTGCGGTCCTTGAACGCGTCCAGCGTATATTCCAGAAACCCGCCCTCGTTCAGCGTGTCGGTGTGGATTGCAACCTGCACGTCCATCCGGTCGGCCACCGACAGGCAGTTGTCGATCGCGGCCGGCGTGGTGCCCCAGTCTTCATGCAGCTTCAGGCCGATGGCACCGGCCCTGATCTGTTCTTCCAGCGGCGTCGGCAAGCTGACATTGCCTTTGCCGAGAAACCCCAGGTTCATCGGAAATGCATCGGCCGCGGACAGCATCGAATGCAAGTGCCACGGCCCCGGCGTGCAAGTGGTCGCCGCGGTGCCGACTGCCGGGCCGGTGCCGCCGCCCAGCATCGTGGTGACGCCGCTCATCAATGCTTCTTCGATCTGTTGCGGGCAGATGAAATGAATGTGGCTGTCGATGCCGCCGGCGGTGACGATCATCCCTTCGCCCGCAATGATTTCGGTCGCGCCGCCGATCGCCATCGTGACATCGGGCTGGATATCGGGATTGCCGGCCTTGCCGATGGCGGCGATTTTTCCGCTTTTCAAACCGATGTCGGCTTTGACGACGCCCCAGTGATCGAGGATCACCGCGTTGGTGATCACCGTATCCATTACATCCCGGTGATTGCGTTGCGACTGCCCCATGCCGTCGCGGATCACCTTGCCGCCGCCGAATTTCACTTCCTCGCCATAGGTGGCGTAATCCTTTTCTATTTCGATGAACAGCTCGGTATCGGCCAGCCGAATCCGGTCGCCGGTAGTGGGGCCGAACATTTCGGCATAGGCTTGCCGTGATATTTTGGTCATGTCAGTTTCCCCATCACCTTGCCGTTGAATCCATAGACCTTGCGTTCGCCCGCCAACGCGACCAGTTCTACCGTGCGCTGCTGGCCCGGCTCAAAGCGCACGGCGGTGCCGGCAGTGATGTTCAGGCGCATGCCGTAAGCCGCCTGCCGCTCGAACTGCAACGCCGGATTGGTTTCGAAAAAATGGAAATGCGAGCCGACCTGAATCGGGCGGTCGCCGCTGTTGGCCACTTTGACGGTGACGGTTTGCCGGCCGGCATTGAGTTCGATATCGCCGGGTTCGATCAGCATTTCGCCTGGGGTCATGGTGGGTTCCTATGGAATCGGGTGATGGACGGTGACCAGTTTGGTCCCGTCCGGGAACGTGGCTTCGACCTGAATATCCGGAATCATTTCGGCAATGCCGTCCATCACATCGGCGCGCGTCAGGATTCTGGTGCCTTCCGACATCAGTTCGGCGACCGTTCTGCCGTCGCGCGCGCCTTCCATGATCGCGGCGCTGATCAATGCAATCGCTTCCGGATAATTGAGCTTCAGGCCGCGTGCCTTGCGGCGCTCCGCCAGCAGCGCGGCGGTGAAGATCAGCAGCTTGTCTTTTTCGCGCGGTGTCAGTTCCATGCCGTTCTGTGCTCCTTCAAGTATTCCAGATGCGCGGCACGACGGCCGCGCGGTTCATCAATTCAGGCCGCAGGTTTTGCCAAACCCGCATCATCAGCTGCCTGGCTGTTTCGCTGGAATCGCCCAGATAGCGGGCGACCAGTACCGATTTCAACTGGGTGACGCCGAAGCTGCCGAGCTGAGCCATCGTTGCCGCGGCATCGGCGCGGATTGCATTGATGCACGCCGGCGATACCGGCTTGCCGGCCGCGATCAGCGTGGCGCAAACCGTTTTGTCCGCCAATCCTAGCGGGCTTTGCATAGCAGCGCTGCCGCCGATCAACATGCCTTGTTCGAACCAGATCAATTTTCCATCGCGCCGGATCGAAGTGCGCTGCGCGATGCGTCCGGTGTTGAACGACTCGCCCGATGCCGTGCGGCCAAAACACAGAATTTCGCAACCTATGTAAGTCGCGTCGATACCAAGCGACACAGCGTGATCGAGCCGTACTTCCGCCGCATTGAAAAAAATCGCTTCCTGCGGCAGCCATTCAAGCGATGCATCGGCTTCCACTTCGAGACGGACGTTCTGCTTTGAATAACGCCCATTAGCCTTGTACCATTTCGCCGCGCCTGGCGTGGTGAGCAGTGCATGCGCGTTATCGCCCACGCGAGCAGCAATTGCCAGCTCATCGCCGCCGACCACGCCGCCGGGCGGATGTACAACGATCGCATGGCAGATCTGAATGCCTTCTGGATAAAGAGGCTTCTGTACGCGTAATGGCCCGAAATGGCTGCGCTCGATCATCCTGGTGGTGCCGTTATCATCCGCGAAGCCGAGCGTCAGCCGGGCCTGGCAGTGATCGACGGCAGGCGGGACAGCATCTTTCAAAGATGGATCAGTATCGGAATCGGCAGCAATGCGTTTCATACCGAAACTATACCGCCAAGTGCCGCTTTACGTCCTCGCTATCCATCTGTTCCTGCGTTCCGGCGGCAACCACTTCGCCGCGCGAAAGCACAATGAACTTGTCGGCCAGTGCATGCGCAAAGTCGAAATATTGCTCGCACAGCAAGATGGCGATATCGCCGCGTTCGCGCAACAGGCTGATGACGCGGCCGATGTCCTTGATGATCGATGGCTGTATGCCTTCGGTCGGTTCATCCAGAATGATCAGCTTCGGTTCGGCCAGCAATGCGCGCGCGATCGCCAGTTGCTGTTGCTGGCCGCCGGACAGGTCGCCGCCGCGCCGTTGCAGCATTTCCCTCAACACCGGAAACAGCTCATAGACTTCGCTTTTGATGGCGGACGCTTTTTTACCGGGCTTGGTCGCCATGCCCATCAACAGATTTTCTTCAACCGTCAGGCGCGCGAAAATTTCGCGTCCCTGCGGCACATAGGCAATGCCGAGCGCGGCACGTTGATGCGGCTTCAAGCCGGTGATGTCGCGGCCCTCCAGCATGACCCGGCCGTCGGCAACCGGCAGCACGCCCATCAGGCATTTCAGCAGCGTGGTCTTGCCGACCCCATTGCGTCCCATCAGCGCCAGGCACTGGCCTTTTTCAAGCGACAGCGACACGCCGCGCAAGGTATGGGACGAGCCGTAATACTGATTCAATTGTTCAACCTGCAGCATCGCGTTTCCTTGCATGTTTGCTCCGATCATCGGCCGAGGTAGACTTCAATCACGCGCTCGTCGGCTTGCACCTGCTGCATCGTGCCTTCGGCCAGCACCGAGCCTTCATGCAGCACCGTAACCTTGCCGTCGCGGGCGATTTCGGTGACGAATGCCATGTCGTGTTCGACCACGACGATCGAATGCTTGCCGCGCAATTCATTCAGCAGTTCGGCGGTACGCGCCGTTTCCGCATCGGACATGCCTGCGACCGGTTCGTCGAGCAGCAGCAGTTGCGGCTCCTGCATCAGCAGCATGCCGATTTCCAGCCATTGCTTCTGGCCGTGCGACAGCAAACCGGCCAACCGGCTTTCCTGACCGTTCAAACGGATCAGTTGCAAGATGTCGTCGATCTTGTCCTTTTGCTCGGACAAGAGTTTGAAGAACAGCGTCGGCTTGACGCGCTTGTTCATCTTCATCGCCAGTTCGAGATTCTCGAATACCGTGTGCTGCTCGAACACGGTAGGGCGCTGGAACTTGCGGCCGATGCCGGCATGCGCAATATCGTATTCGGTCATCCGGGCCAGGTCGATAGTCTGTCCGAAGTATGCAGTACCGCCGGTTGGCCGCGTCTTGCCGGTAATGACATCCATCATCGTGGTCTTGCCCGCGCCGTTGGGGCCGATGATGCAGCGCAGTTCGCCGACCGAAATATCGAGATTCAGGTTGTTCAATGCCTTGAAGCCGTCGAACGATACCGTGATGTCTTCCAGATACAGGATCGCGCCATGCGTGGTGTCGACGCCCTCTGTTCTGACCCGTCCATACGACGCGCCCTGATCGCCCTCGCCGCTTTCGTAGTGCTGGCCGGGTTGCAGTATCTCGCTCATGCGGCCTCCTTGTTTTTCCGAAATTTTTTGGCCAGACCGAGAATGCCTTGCGGCATGAACAACGTCACCAGAATGAACAGCAAGCCCAGCGCAAATAGCCACAGATCCGGAAACGCGCCGGTGAACCAGCTCTTCAAGCCATTGACGGAAAAGGCGCCGATAATCGGGCCGATCAGTGAACCGCGTCCGCCGACCGCCGCCCAGATCACCATTTCGATCGAATTGCCCGGCGACATTTCGGATGGATTGATGATGCCGACCTGCGGCACATACAACGCGCCGGCAATGCCGCACAACACGGCGGACAAGGTCCACACGAACAGCTTGAACCAGAGCGGGTTGTAGCCGATGAACATCAGCCGCGATTCGGCGTCGCGCACCGCCTGCAGCACGCGGCCGAGCTTGGAGCGCACGATCCAGCGGCACAGTACCAGTGCGCCGAGCAGCAGCGCGAGCGTGATCAGGTACAGCGCTGCCTTGGTTGAAGGATCGGTGAGGCTGAAGCCGAGTATGCGTTTGAAATCGGTGAAGCCGTTGTTGCCGCCGAAGCCGGTGTTATTGCGGAAGAACAGCAGCATGAATGCGAACGTCATCGCTTGCGTGATGATCGAAAAATAAACGCCCTTGATGCGGGAGCGGAACGCGAAGTAGCCGAACACGAAAGCCAGCACGCCCGGCGCCAGCATCACCAGCGCCATGCAGTACCAGAAATTGTCGGTCAGCGACCAGAACCACGGATAGGTTTTCCAGTCGAGGAACACCATGAAATCGGGCAGGTTGCTTTGATAGACGCCGTCGCGTCCGATCGCGCGCATCAGGTACATGCCGTGCGCATAGCCGCCGAGAGCAAAGAACACGCCATGCCCGAGCGACAGGATGCCGGTATAGCCCCACACCAGATCGAGCGCCAGCGCCGCCATCGCGTAGCACATGAATTTGCCGATCAGCGCGACGGTATAGCCGGAAACATGTAGCGCATGACCGGCCGGAAAAGACAGATTGAAAATCGGCAGCAGCGCCAGCAGCACTGCGCATACCACGATGCCGGTCCATGCGGGACGCGAAAAAAGCGTCGGCTTCAAAGAGGTCGGCATCATTCCACGCTCCTGCCTTTCAGTGCAAACAAGCCTTGCGGACGTTTCTGGATGAAGATGATGATGAACACCAGGATCGCGATCTTGGCGAGCACCGCACCGGCAACCGGCTCCAGGAATTTATTGATCTCGCCGAGCCCCATCGCCGCGATCACGGTGCCCGCAAGCTGGCCGACGCCGCCCAGTACCACCACCATGAACGAATCGACGATGTAGCTCTGGCCGAGATCCGGGCCGACATTGCCGAGCTGCGACAGCGCGACGCCGCCGAGCCCGGCGATGCCGGAACCGAGGCCGAAGGTCATCATGTCGATCTTGCCGGTCGATACGCCGGCGCAATCGGCCATCCGCCGGTTTTGCGTGACGGCACGCACGAACAGGCCGAGCCGGGTTTTATTCAGGATCAGCCATACTGCGCCGACCACGAAAAAGGCAAAGAAAATGATCACGATCCGGTTATACGACAGCACCAGCGAACCCAGCACCGTAACGCCACCCGACATCCACGACGGATTCGCCACCTCGACGTTTTGCGCGCCGAAAATCGTGCGCACCGTTTGCATCAGCATCAGGCTGATGCCCCAGGTAGCCAGCAGCGTTTCCAGCGGCCGGCCATATAGCCAGCGAATGACGGTACGCTCCAGCAAAATGCCGACCGCAGCCGTGACGATGAATGCCGCCGGCAGCGCCACCAGCAGATAGGCATCGATTGCGCCCGGCAGAAATTGCCGGAACAGCAACTGGCACACATAAGTAGTGTAGGCGCCGATCATCAGCAATTCGCCATGCGCCATGTTGATGATGCCCATCAGGCCGAACGTGATCGCCAGCCCCAATGCGGCGAGCAGCAGCACGCTGCCGAGCGACACGCCGTAGAACAGGTTGCCGACGAATTCGGTACGCGTCAGCCGGCCGTTGAGCGCTTCCAGCGTGCGGACCGCTTCGATCCGGACGCCTTCATCGGGTTCGATATAACTGCCGTCGGAATTTTTTTCCAGCATTTTTTGCAGCACCGGCTTCAGATTGGCGTTGGTGGTGCCGACCAGCGATTTGACCGCCGCTTTGCGGATGTCGATGTCGGTGGATTGCAGGTTGGCGGTCGCGGCCACCAATTCCAGAATGGACTTTATTTCGGGATTGCTTTCCTTGCTCAGCGCCTTGGCAATCAGTGGCGCTTGCGCAATGTCCGCGCGCTTTTGCAATTCGAGCGCTGCCGCCAGCCTTGCCGACGGATCTTGCGAGAACAGTTTTAATCCGGACAGTGCGCCATCGACCGCACTGCGCAAACGGTTATTGACAGTAATGCCCTCGGCGCCTTCCGGAGCCGGGCCCGTCTGTCCGGTCGCCGGATTGAATGCGCGGCCATCTTCCACCACGAAAATCTGGCCGTCCGGCTTGGCGTAAAGCGTGTCGTTTTTAATGGCATTCAATATCTTGAGCGCATCCTCGCTGGCCAGCGCCGCGATCTCGCCGACCGCAGCGATGCGCGCGTCAGGGTCGTCTCCGGCCAGCGGCTTGAGCAGCGCGGCATCGACCGCAGCATGCGCGGCGGCCGTATGGATGCATAGCCACCCGACCGCAAATAATATTTTGAGAAGTCTCATTGTCGGTGTCTTGCTCAAGACGGAAATACAATCGGTGAAAAATTCGGGCGAAAAAAACCGGAGCGTGGGAGGAGAAGGAACCACGCCCCGGCGGCACGACAACTTTCAGAATTTTTGCTTCCCGCTTATTGATCTTTCCGTAATTCGCCCCAGCGAATACGGCTATTCTCACCCTCTCCCTCCGGGAGAGGGCCGGGGAGAGGGATTGAGCGTTCTGACTGTCATTCATTATGGAACGCTCAATAGGCAGGAAGCAGTTGCATTACATCGCTTGCTTGCTTTCATTGCCGGCAATGAACGGGCTCCACGGTTGCGCGCGGATCGGGCCTTTGGTTTTCCAGACGACGCTGAACTGGCCGTCGCCCTTGATCTCACCGATCATGACCGGCTTGTGCAAGTGGTGATTGGTCTTGTCCATGGTGAGCGTGAAGCCGGATGGCGACTTGAAGGTCTGGCCGCCCATCGCGGCGATGACCTTGTCGGTATCGGTCGACTTGGCCTTTTCGACTGCCTGCTTCCACATGTGGATGCCGACGTAAGTCGCTTCCATCGGATCGTTGGTCACGACCGTATTGGCATTCGGCAGTTTCTTGGCAACCGCATAGGCTTTCCACTGCTTGATGAACGCATCGTTGACCGGGTTCTTCACCGACTGGAAGTAATTCCACGCAGCCAGATGTCCCAGCAGCGGTTTGGTATCGACGCCGCGCAGTTCTTCTTCACCGACCGAGAATGCGACAACCGGCACATCGGTCGCCTTCAGGCCCGCATTGCCGAGTTCCTTGTAGAACGGCACGTTGGAATCGCCATTGATGGTGGAGATCACGGCAGTCTTGCCGCCTGCGGAAAACTTCTTGATGTTGGCGACGATGGTCTGATAATCGGAATGACCGAACGGCGTATAGACCTCGTCGATATCCTTGTCCGCCACACCCTTGGATTTCAGGAATGCGCGCAGGATCTTGTTGGTGGTGCGCGGATACACATAGTCGGTGCCGAGCAGCACGAAACGCTTGGCGCCGCCGCCTTCTTTGGACATCAGGTATTCAGTTGCCGGGATCGCTTGTTGGTTCGGCGCAGCGCCGGTGTAGAACACATTCTTTTCCAGTTCTTCACCTTCATATTGCACCGGATAGAACAGCAGGCTGTTCAATTCCTTGAAAACCGGCAGCACCGATTTGCGCGATACCGAAGTCCAGCAGCCGAACACGACTGCAACCTTGTCTTGCGAAACCAGCTGGCGCGCTTTTTCAGCAAACAGCGGCCAGTTCGACGCCGGATCGACGATGACCGGTTCCAGCTTCTTGCCCATCACGCCGCCTTTTGCATTGATCTCTTCGATCGTCATCAATGCCACATCTTTCAACGACGTTTCGGAAATCGCCATGGTGCCGGACAGCGAATGGAGAATGCCGACCTTGATGGTATCGGCGGCCAGTGCTTGCGGCATCCAGGCCGAAGCGACAAGGGTCAAAGCGCCGGCAGCGGCCGTTTTCAAAAGGGTGCGACGAGACATGATTTCTCCTACGATGAGTGAAGGTCCGAATTGGGATGCGATGACTTGCAGAAACGGTAATAGCAGAATGCATGCCATCCAGCTGCTGCCGAATTTTTGTGCGTTACCCGCCAATTTGTATTCATTTGGTGCTCTGCGCTCTAAATCCGGGAGCGCATGACTCAATTCGGTGCGCGTACAAACGATTGCGACGCCGGCAGCTTGAATCGTTGATCTGCACGGTCAAATCGCGAGTCGTTTGCGGCTACTTGCTATGATGCTGTTTTAGCCGATTTTTCAAGCCATCGATATGTTCAATTTCTTCTTCAAGCGCTCCGTCGGCAACAGCTCTGCGGAACAGGCAGCGGATCAAACACCGCAACCGGATTCCCGCGCCGCATCGGCGCAAGCGAGGCAGGCGGCCTTGACGCAAGCCGAGTCGGTGGCGGGCGATGAAGCGGCCGCAGCGGACTTCATCATGCAATGCGAATTCGCCGATGCGCGATTGAAGGCGGCGCATTGCATCCGGTCGAAGCCGTTGCTCGAGCGCGTGCTGCAGACAATGCGCAATGCCGATCGCCGGGTCGCCAGGTTGATGCAACGGCGGCTGGATGCAATCCTGCAGCAGGAAGCCGCAGCGGAAAACGCCGGCAAATGCATCGAGGAAGCGCAGCGCCTTGTCGACGAGCCGCAATTGATGCTGAACCAGGTTGCCGATCTCGATCGCGCATGGCAAACGGCAGGCGATGTTTCACCGTCGGTGCGCAACATGTTCGATGACATCCGCTCCCGGTTGCGCGAACGGCTGGAAGCGCAGGCTGCATTGCAGCGTGCGGTAATCGATGTGCGCGCCAGGCTGCAGCAACTGGCGAAGTCAGCGGCCGATGCGCCGGCGCTGATGCCGCCTGAGCAAATCGTGCAAGCGCTCGATCGCCTGGAACAGCAGATCGCCCAGCATTGCGCAGCGCCGGAGGCGCCGTCGCTGCCGCAGCATTTGCTGCCGGAATGCATCGCACGGCACAACAGTTTCAGACAGACATTGGCATCGCTGGAAAAACGCCATGCGGCGATCGCCGCGCATGAGGAAGCGCTTGCCGGCTGGGAGAGCGTACCGGTTGCCGATTTGAAGGAAGATGCGTTGAAACATGCGCGGCTTGCATTGCCCGGCTTGCACGACGACGATGCGACGCCATTCAACGCGCGCTTCGATGCGCTGACGGATCGCATCGGCCGGTCGCGCAGGATAAAGGAGGTTGTGACGCGGGACGTGAGACAGGATAGCCGGCAGCATGTTGCCGACGCGCTGGATCTGCTGGAAAAGGCGCTGGACAATGGCGCGCTGCAGATTGCCGCCGAACAGGACAAGGCATTGCGTGCGATCGATTTGAAATCGTTGCGGTTATCCGATGCGCAAACCGCCCGGCTGGCAAAAGCGCGCGGTGAATTGAGCCGTTTGCAAGGCTGGGCCAAGTGGGGCGGCAATATCTCGCGTGAAGAATTGCTGAAGGCGGCGCAAGAGTTGCCGGGCCAGCCGCTCGCCGTACTTGAACTGGCGAAAAAGGTGGGAAGCTTGCGTGAGCGCTGGAAATCGCTGGATGTCTCCGCCGGGCCGGCCGGCAAGGAATTGTGGGAACAGTTCGACGCCGCCTGCACGGCGGCCTATGCGCCGGCTGCGGCGCATTTCAAGGCATTGGCCGATGAGCGCCAGAAAAATCTTGAGAAGGCGAATGCGATCATTGCCGATGTCAGGCAGTTCGCCGGCACATCGCAATGCGCCGATGCGGAAGCGGCAGCCGTGGACTGGAAAGCCGTTGCCGCCTATTGCGCGCGCACGGCCCAGCTCTGGCAGCGTCTCGGCCCGATCGGGCGCAGGGAAAAGAAACTGGCCGATGGTGAATTCGCCAGCGCAATGCGGGCATTGTCGGAGCCGCTCGCTGCGCAGCAGGAAATCGAAATGGCGCGCCGCGAAAAACTGATTGCGGAAGCGATCGGCTTGTCCCCAACCGATCGCAAGTCGCTTGATGCATTGCGCACGCTGCAGGAACGCTGGCAGGAGCGGGCAAAATCCTTGCCGCTGGAGCGCAATGACGAGCAAGCGTTATGGCAGCGTTTTCGCAATGCATGCGATGCGGTTTTCGCGAAACGCAAAGAAACGGCGCAAACCGCGGATGCCGATCGACAGCAGCACTTGCAAGCGAAGGAAGCGCTGTGTGCAACGCTAGACGCGGCAGCGAACGCATCGCTCGATGCGATGCAGAAAGCGCTGCGCGAAACCAAAGAGGCATGGAGTAAAACCGGTCCGGTCCCGCGCGCAGCCGAGCGCCGGATAGAAGCCCGCTACCAAGCCGCGCTGGCGGTATTGCAAAAACGGCTGGACGATGCGCGGAGCTCTGCAACGGCAGCACAATTCAATGCGCTGCATGACAAGCTGGTGCTGTGCCGCTCTGTCGAAGAAAAAATCGTGAAAAATCAGCCTGTGGAGCAGACTGAATCGACGCAATTGCAAGCTTCTTTACAAGCCGACTGGCAAGCGCTTCCGGCACTATCGCCTGAATTCGAACGCGTGCTGCTGGCGCGGTTCGACGCAGCCATCGCTGCACTGGCTTCCGCAGATCGTCAATATGCCTCGCTTCTGGAGCAGAACCGTGACGTACTGGCGCACGAGGTATTGCATCTCGAGATATTGATGGGAATCGACAGCCCGCCTGAACTGTCGCGGGAGCGCTTGCAGTTACAGGTCGAGGTGTTGCAATCGTCCTTGAAGGCGGGACAAAAGCCGGTGACGCAAGATGTTCGATTGGCACGATTATGCGGCCTGCCTGCGCTGCCCGACCAGCAACTGGCCAGCCGCATCGATCGGTTGATTGCCGGCATTAAAAATACCAAGACCTGATTGCACATCGCCAGCGGCCGTATCAATCAGACTACGCGACAGTACTATTGGCGATCGGACGGGAACGTCACGACATGATCCGCTTCGAGCCGGATGCCGATTTTTTCACCGATTGCATGATCGTGGTGTGACGGTACCAGCGCCAGCAGCCGTTGTCCGCTCGGCAGCTTCAGCGTATATAAAAACTCCGCGCCGCGGAACGCCTTGCGCACCACTTCCGCCTGCAATGCGCTGGCGTCGTCATGAATCACATCGTCGGCGCGCAACAATACGTCGACCCGCAGCGTATTTTTTCCCTCGGTTGCACAGACGTCGACGCCTTGCCACAGCGGCAGGCTGCCCAATTCGATATTCACTTTCTGATTCGGCAAATCCACCGTGCCCGGCGTGAATACGCCCTGGCCGATGAAGTCCGCGACAAAGCGATTGCCGGGGCGGTGGTACAGGTTGTATGCGTTATCCCACTGCACGATGACGCCTTCCTGCATCACACCGATCCGATCCGCGATCGCGAAAGCTTCATGCTGATCGTGCGTCACCAGGATGGCGGTCGTGCCGAGTTCTTTGAGGATATCGCGCACTTCCACGGCCAGCCGCTCGCGCAAATCGATGTCGAGATTGGAAAACGGTTCATCCAGCAGCAGCAGGTCCGGTCGGGGTGCGAGCGCGCGGGCCAGTGCGACCCGCTGTTGCTGACCGCCGGATAATTCATGCGGATACCTTCGGTCTTGGGTTGCCAGACCGACCAGCGACAATAACTGGGTGACGCGTGCATGACGTTCACGCGCCGGCAGTTTTCGCAAACCGAAACCGATATTGTCGGCAACCGGCAAATGCGGAAACAAGGCGTAGTCCTGGAATACCACGCCGACCTGCCGCGTTTCAGGCGGTGCGGTAACGCCTTTCCGGCTCAATTGCCGTCCGCCTAATGCGATGTGGCCGTCGATCAGCGATTCGAAACCGGCAATCGCCCGCAATACGGTGGTCTTGCCGCAACCGGACGGCCCCAGCAGGCAGCCGATTTCACCGCGCGACAACGAGAACGACAGCCCATGCACGATCTCATGCATCTGCCGGCCAAGCGGATAGCCGACGCGGATCGATTCAACGCTGAGATAGTCGGACGGTGGAAGAGTGGCGATCATGGACTGTGTGCGGTTGCCGGGAAAATAATTGCGTTGGCGTAATTTGCAATTGATTATAATTCTCGTCTGGCATAACCGTGAAGCAAATCCGCATTTCCATGCATTCCAATCTTTCCGCCGGTATAGCGCAGCAGCAAACAGGCGGGATCCATCCATTGTTGATCGCATCGCTGGCCGTCGCACTGCTGGTAGGGATACCGGTCGCCGGAGTATTGTCGAATCTGTTTCAGACGGCAAATCCCGATGCGGTGAATGCGTCCGGAACAACGTTCGCCCATTTATGGGCTACCGTGCTGCCTGAATACATCGGCAACAGCTTTATCATCGCCGTCATCGTCCTGCTGCTGACGGCAACCATCGGCATCGGTTGCGCATGGCTGGTCGCCGCATTCGATTTTCCGGGCAAGCGCCTGTTTGAGTGGGCGCTGATATTGCCGCTGGCGATGCCGGCTTACGTGGTTGCCTATGCCTATACCGATTTCCTGCAATTTTCCGGTCCGGTGCAAACCGCATTGCGTGCAATGTCCGGCTGGCAGGCGCATGACTACTGGTTTCCGCAGATACGCTCGATAGGCGGCGCCGGCATTCTGTTTGCGCTGGTGCTGTATCCCTATGTATATCTGCTGGTGCGCAATGCGTTTCTGGAACGCAGTCCGCGGATGTGGGATGCGGCGCGCACGTTAGGTGTCGGGCCATGGCAGGCGTTCTTCAAGGTGAGTTTGCCGCTGGCGCGCCCGGCGGCGGCGGCCGGCATTGCGCTGGCGCTGATGGAAACGCTGGCCGACTACGGCGCCGTCGCGTATTTCGGCGTGCCGACGCTGACCACCGGCATTTATAAATCCTGGTATGCATTTTCCGACCGTCCCGCCGCCGCGCAAATCGCAGCGGTGCTGTTGATCGCCGTTACATTGTTGATGCTGCTTGAGCAGAAAAGCCGGGGCCGGGCGCGCTATTACGCGGTTGGCAGCCGTACAGCCGCGCAACCGATTCATCGTTTGCGCGGCGGCGCGGCGTGGAGCGCGGCGCTGTTTTGCGCGATGCCGGTGTTATTGGGTTTCCTGCTGCCGCTGCTGATTTTGCTGCGCCTGCTGTTGCGAGAAGAATCGCTGAATTTTGGCGCGCGCTATATCGGCTGGCTGCAAAACAGTATCGTGCTTGCCGGTGCGACCGCGATGATTGCCGTCGCGATTTGTCTATTGCTCGCTTATGCGGCGCGCGTCACGAAAAGCCGGCTCCAGGCAGCGTGCAATCGCATCGTCAGCATGGGCTATGCGATTCCCGGTGCGGTGATCGCGGTCGGCATTCTGATCCCGCTGTCGCACCTCGATGCATGGGGCGCCGAGCACGGCATGACGTTCGTGCTGACGGGGAGTGTGGTGGCACTGATTTATGCATATCTGGTGCGTTTTCTGGCGGTATCGTATCAAAGCGTGCAAGCCGGCCTGTCCAAGATTACGCCGACGATGGACGCCAGCGCGCGCAGTCTCGGGCATGGCCTGGGTTCGATGCTGTGGCGGGTGCACACGCCATTGTTATGGCGTAGCGTGCTGACGGCGGGGTTGCTGGTATTTGTCGATGTCGTCAAGGAATTGCCGGCAACGCTGACCGTGCGTCCCTTCAATTTCGACACGCTGGCCGTTATCACCTATCAACTCGCGGCCGACGAGCGGTTGGCGGAAGCGGCGCTGCCGGCGTTTACGATCGTGATGATCGCATTCGTTCCGGTGCTGGTACTGGCGCGCGCGATTGCAAAAGGAAAGCGGCAGGACTGAGCGCTGCGGCTTTTTTCTGTCCGGATTTCCCATCGCCTGGTTGCATGCAAAAAAACGCCCCGGAATATCCGGGGCATTTGAATCGCCATCCATTATCAGAGGAGCATGGATAGCGGTACCGCAACCGTTGCAACGGCTCAAACCATTACTTGCGAGTGGTAGTGCGGCCGGTAGCCTTGGTAGCTGCTTGCGTCATTTGCGTCGCTGCCGTATTCATGTTGACTTCCATCGCTTCCACAGCCTGCTTGGTGGTTTTGGTCAACTGCTCGTAGCCGGCGTTGGCATTGCCGATCGCCGATTTCATGAACGCGACGGCATTTTCCGAACCTGCCGGTGCGTTCTTGCTCACTTCTTCCACCAGCGCGATGATCTTGCGATTGGTTTCAGCGATTTGCGTTTCAGCCGCCTTGGTGAATTCGGATTGCGCGTTCGATGCGATGCCGGCCAGATGACGGCCATATGCGACTGCTTTCTCGGCATTCGGCTGCGCCTGCGCTGCGGTCAGCGAGAAAAATTCCTGCGGGTCCTTGGCGGACAACAGTTGCTGAACGTTTGCGGCCGATTCTTCCAGCGATGCTTTAGCGACATTCATGTTCAGGTCGATCACTTTCTCGACGCTCTCGAATGCTTTGGCGGTGAGTGCCGTAATCATGGCGATTTGCGCTTCGAATTGTGTCTTGGTAGCTGCTGAAAATTGTTCTTGAAATGAAAACATGAGTTTCTCCTGTTGAATAATGGGTTTGCCGAATGTGCAACGCATAGTTGATTGTGCACTGCAACAAAACCATATTTTATAGGCTAATACGGCGATGTCAAGCTTCTTTTATCGCGGTGCATCAAAAAAGAGTGTTTTTATTTATGCAAGGAAATATCACATATGAATCTTGCTTAATTTGAAACGATTTGATGCTTCCCTGTAACGGGAAAGGAGCAAAAATACAAAATAACCCGCATGATAAACTTGGCTCACTTCTTTTTCCGTTCCTCATCAGCTTGAAAGCTTTTTACAGCGATCATTTCGTACTGCCCCTGCCACTTGGTCATCGCTTTCCGATGCAAAAATACCGGCTCATTCGCGACGGCGTCCAAGCAGCGGTTCCCGGCATTGAATTCCATGAAGCGCCTTTTACAACCGATGGCATGCTGGCATTGGCGCATCATCCGCGCTACATCGAGTCGGTAGCGACCGGCACATTGTCGTCGCTTGAGCAGCAAACCATCGGTTTTCCGTGGTCGCTGCGGATGGTCGAACGTTCGCGCCGTTCTGTCGGCGCGACGATCGCTGCCTGCCGTGCGGCCATCGGGCAAGGGACGGCAGCCAATCTGGCCGGCGGCACGCACCATGCGCATGCCGGGCACGGCGAAGGATTTTGCGTATTCAACGATGCAGCGATCGCGGCGCGCCTGATGCAGGCGGAGCGTCGTGTAAAACGGGTGGCGATTATCGATCTCGATGTCCATCAAGGCAACGGCACCGCATCGATTCTGGCCAACGACGATTCGGTGTTTACCCTGTCGCTGCACGGTGAACACAATTATCCGTTCAAAAAGGAAACGAGCGACCTGGATGTGGCGCTGCCCGATGGCGCCGGCGACGACATTTATCTGGCAGCGCTGCGGAATGCGCTGGCAACGTTGTTCCGAATCTTTGCGCCGCAACTGATCATTTATCTGGCCGGTGCAGATCCGCATGAAGGAGATCGCCTGGGCCGGCTGAAATTGACGCTGAGCGGACTTGCGGCGCGCGATCGCATGGTGCTGGAGCAGGCCCGTCAGCGGGAAATTCCGGTTGCGGTTACGATGGCGGGCGGATACGGCAGGAATATCCAGGACACCGTTGACGTGCACCTTCAAACTATCGCCATTGCTGCATCGTATGCTCGCGGCAGCACGGCATGAATTCGAAATAAAACTATGACTTCCGTTGCAGCTCCCGCCGTTACCGCTACAGATCTGCCGCCGAGCCCATGGATTGCGGCGATGCCATTCATTTTCGTACTGATCTGGAGCACCGGTTTCATCGTCGCCAAATTCGGCCTGCCTTATGCGCCGCCGCTGACGTTCCTGCTGCTGCGCTTTGCCGGCGTGCTGGCGGTGTTGCTGCCGGTCGTGTGGTTGATGCGCGCGCCGTGGCCGGTTGGGCAAGTGCGGCATATCGCGCTGGCCGGCATTCTGGTGCAGGCCGGCTATCTCGCCGGCGTGTGGTGCGCCATCAGGCTCGGCATGCCGGCCGGATTATCGGCACTAATAGTCGGCATGCAGCCGATCCTGACCGCGTTCGCCGCACCCTTGATCGGCGAGTCGGTACGCGGACGGCAGTGGGTCGGCCTGCTGTTCGGCCTGTGCGGCGTGGCGCTGGTGGTGGCAAACAAGATTACCCTGATCGGCTTGTCGTGGGAAAGCATTGCGCTGTCCCTGTTTGCGTTGCTGTCGATAACGGTGGGAACGCTGTATCAAAAGCGCAATTGCGCGCATTTTGATTTGCGTACCGGTACGATTATCCAGTTTGCGGCGTCGGCGGCGGTCATTTTGCCGTTTGCGATTGCGTTAGAACATTTCAGTCCGGCGCTCGATACGGTACGGTGGACGCCAAGTTTTATCGGCGCATTGCTGTGGTCGATTTTTGCATTGTCGATCGGTGCGATTTTTCTGCTGTTTGCACTGATCCGCAAAAGCGCTGCGACGAGCGTGACCAGCCTGTTGTATCTGACCCCGCCCACCACGGCGATAATGGCGTGGCTGATGTTCGGCGAGGCGTTCAGCGTCATCGGTATGATGGGCATGGCGTTGGCGGTAATCGGGGTGGCTTTTGTGGTGAGAAAATAATCATGCGAGCGGGACCGAAAAAACGCAGCGACTATCGGTATTTCCATGCGATCACCACGCGCTGGATGGATAACGATGCCTACGGACATGTCAACAACGTGGTGTATTACAGCTGGTTCGACACGGTGGTCAATCAATTCCTGATCGCCAACGACGCGCTCGATATCGAGCACAGTCCGGTGATCGGCCTGGTGATCGAAACGCAATGCAATTATTTTGCATCGGTTGCTTTCCCGGACTGCGTCACGGCCGGCTTGCGCGTCACCAAATTGGGCAATTCGAGCGTACGTTACGAAGTCGGCATTTTCCGCGAGAACGATGAATCGGCCTCTGCGCAAGGCCATTTCGTGCACGTTTATGTAGACCGCGTCACGCGCAAGCCTAGCGCGATTCCCGACAAGATGCGGCTTCTTTTGCAATCCATTCAGAACGAGGAAAAATGATCGCCACACCTGAACAGGAAATCGTCGATGCCGCGATAACGTCGCGCCGTTCGATCCGCGCTTTTTTGCCGGATGCGGTCGCGCGGGAAGATATCGAGGCAATCCTGCGCGTCGCGGCGCGCGCGCCGTCCGGCACCAACACGCAGCCATGGAAAGTGTACGTATTGACCGGCGCGGCCAAACAAAAGCTGTCGGCGGAAATCCTCAATGCCTATCTGGATCCCGCGCTTTCAAAACAGCATGTCGAGGAATATCACTATTACCCGCGCGAATGGGTGCCGCCTTATATCGATCGCCGCCGCAAGGTAGGCTGGGATCTCTATTCGCTGCTGGGACTGGGCCGCGACAACAAGGCTGGAATGCAAGCGCAGCATGCCCGCAATTATGTATTTTTCGATGCCCCGGTAGGCTTGATGTTTACCATCGACCGCAAAATGGAATTAGGTTCCTGGCTTGATTACGGCATGTTTCTGCAAAATATCATGATTGCCGCCCGTGGCCGGGGGCTGGATACTTGTCCGCAAGCAGCTTTCACGCAATATCACAAAATTATTTCCGATGGTTTGGAATTGCCGGACGGCGAAAAAGTGGTGTGCGGCATGTCGCTTGGATACGCTGATTACGGCAAGATTGAAAATACCTTGGAGACCGAACGCGAACCGGTGTCGGGATTCGCAACATTTCTGGAGTAAATCGGCGCTGCCGCAAGGCTGATGCCGGCTCGACATCATTTCAGAGAACGTTTCATTGCTTTGCCAAAATGGCATCGCGGCGTCTTGCGCTAAATCCAATTTTTTTTATTTAAATTATTATTTGAAAAACAATTTTGACTAAAAACAATTATCGATTAGAAAATTGTTTAATTAAATGTGCTAACTCCCTAATTATCTTGCGGAATTTCACCATTTTGCTACACTGCAAGACATTAATTCAAAGAATTACTCAGGGAGTCGCAGATGACCAAATCCGCGCTTGGCATACTTTTTTCGCTGCTATTGGTTGTTTTCATTGCGCCTTCCGCGATGGCGACAGAAGCCTCCGCAACGGCCGCCAGAAAAAAGACCGGTCTCAAAAAAACTGCCGTCGCCAAGCGCCATGCTTCTGTCAGAAAACGTGCTGTTAAACATGCGGTAAATGCTTCTCTCGATTCACGCGAAAAGCTTGTCAAGAAAGTTATATTGATACATGGCAAGCGCAAGGTTGTCTATCATCGCATAGCGTATGCACCTGTTATTCCGGCTGTGCCGCCTGTTCTCAGTGCCGGCGATCTGGCCGGATTGAATCTGACCCGCGATCCGCTGGAACTGAAATCGAATGTTGCTCTGGTGCTGGATCAATCCAGTTCCGAAGTGCTGTTTGAAAAGAATTCGCAGGTCGCATTGCCTATCGCTTCCATTACCAAATTGATGACAAGCCTGGTTGTGGTGGAATCCAACCAGAACATGGACGAAGTACTGACTGTTACCGATGACGACATCGACAGGGAAAAAAACAGCCATTCCCGTTTGCGTATCGGTTCGCAACTGACGCGCGCCAACATGCTGCATATTGCCCTGATGAGTTCCGAGAATCGCGCGGCATCGGCGCTGGGACGGTATTATCCGGGCGGCTTGCAGGCATTCGTCGCGGCGATGAATGCAAAGGCCAAGTCGCTCGGCATGAATCATACGCATTATGTCGAACCGACCGGGCTGTCGAGCAATAACGTCGCCAGCGCGCGCGACCTCGCCAAACTCGTGGTGGCTGCCTATCAGCATCCGATCATTCGCCAATATTCGACCGACAGCAAATATGCGGTCGATCCGGGTGGTTCGATGCTGCAATACAAGAATTCAAACCATCTCGTCCAAAATCCCGAATGGGAAATCGGTTTGCAGAAGACCGGCTATATTTCCGAAGCCGGACGCTGCCTGGTCATGCAAGCCAGAATCGAAGGCCGCCCCATTGTGATGGTATTTCTCGATTCCAAAGGCAAGCAGTCGCGCCTGGCCGATGCCGGCCGCATCCGCAAATGGCTGGAAGCGACCAAGCCTGCGGTAATGTCGCGCAACGCAAGTCTGGCGCAAAGTTAAGTTTCGACAATGTTATAAAAAAGGCGAACCGCGGTTCGCCTTTTTTATAACATTGTTGCCTATCAAAAATTTGTTTGCGATTGCGGTGCATATCCCAATACCTCGGAAATCCGGTTGACGGTATCGACCAGATCTTCCAGCCATTCTTCCTGCAATCGGTCCGCCGGTGCGGAAATCGACAGGCCGGCAATCAGTTTGCCGGAATCATCACGGATACCCGCGGCCATACAGCGCACGCCCAGTTCGAGTTCTTCGTTGTCGCGCGCATAGCCGCGTGCGCGCACCAGGCTAAGCTCGCGCTCCAGCTTGGCAAGATCGGTAATCGAATTCTTGTTGTGTCCCGCCAACCCGGTGCGGGTTGCATAGGCGCGAACCGTTTTAGGATCGTCGACCGACAGAAAAAGTTTGCCGGTGGAAGTCAGGTGCAGCGGCGCACGGCCGCCGATGGCGCGCACGACCTGCATGCCCGAGCGCTCGGAAAACGCGCGATCGATGTAGACGATCTCGTCGCTTTGGCGCACCGAAAGATTGATGGTCTGGTGCGTCTTGCGATGCAGCGCACGCATGAAATCAAGCGCCGCTTCGCGCACGTTCAGGCGGCTTTTGACGATATTGCCCAGTTCCAGCAGGCGCATGCCCAAGCGGTAGGATCCCGGCTCGGAGCGATCGACGAACCGCTTCATCACCATGTCATTCAATATCCGGTGTGCCGTTGATGGATGCAATCCCGTTACTGTCGACAATTCTTTCAGGCTGACCGGATCGGGATAATGGGCGAGTGCATCCAGCAGCGCTATCATGCGTTCGATTACCTGAATCGATGTTTTATCGGTTTCTACGGAAGGCTCGGTTTTCATAGTATCTTTGGTGCATTGCAAGACAACTTTATACCACAATGTGAAAAAATCAAAAAGCGGCACGAAAAGATTTGTGGCAATCCTTAAAATTATTTCATCGCACCCCACCGCGGTATTTTCATTGCAAGCAACGATAATGCAAAATGCGAAAATTTGATTGAAACCAATATCGGTGCCATTCCGATTGATTTACTTCGATCGGGCGACATGGCGCAACCGGGGGCGAAGGTTCGGCGCTGGACTGGCTGAAATCGATATCCGGTCAAAGCCGCACGGCGGACGTTCGATAAAAAAATATACTGATGATAGGAAAACTGCAAAAATGCGCGTAATTACCAACATTGAAGATCTGCGTGTCTTGGCGCAAAAACGCGTACCGCGCATGTTTTACGATTACGCCGATTCCGGTTCCTGGACCGAATCGACCTACCGCGCCAACAGCAGCGATTTTGCCGCCATAAAATTCCGCCAGCGTGTCGCCGTGAACATGGAAAACCGGACGCTGGCGACCACGATGGCTGGCCAGCACGCGGCAATGCCGGTGGCGATCGCACCGACCGGCCTGACCGGCATGCAGCATGCCGACGGTGAAATCCTCGCTGCAAAAGCGGCCGAAAAATTCGGCATTCCTTTTACCTTGTCCACGATGAGCATTTGCTCGATTGAAGATATTGCCGCCAATACCAGCACGCCGTTTTGGCTGCAGGTTTATTTCATGAAGGACCGCGCGTTCATGGGCCGCCTGATCGACCGCGCCAAGGCGGCAAAATGTTCAGCGCTGATATTAACGCTCGATCTGCAGATTCTGGGGCAACGCCACAAGGATCTGAAAAACGGCCTGTCGGCACCGCCGAAGCTGACCGTGGCCAATATTGCGAACATGATGACCAAGCCGCGCTGGTGCTGGGGCATGCTCAATACGCGGCGCCACGGCTTCGGCAACATCGTCGGCCACGCCGGCAATGTGTCGGACATGTCGTCGCTGTCTTCCTGGACTGCCGAGCAGTTCGATCCCGCGCTATCATGGGACGATGTGCAGTGGATCAGGCAGCGCTGGAACGGCAAGTTGATCATCAAGGGCATCATGGACGTCGAGGATGCAAGACTTGCTGCGCAAAGCGGCGCCGATGCGCTGATCGTGTCCAATCACGGCGGTCGCCAGCTCGACGGCGCGCAATCTTCGATCGGCGCGCTGCCCGCGATTGTCGATGCGGTGGGCGACCGGATCGAAGTGCACATGGATGGCGGCATTCGCTCCGGACAGGACGTAATCAAGGCACTCGCGCTGGGCGCCAGGGGCGTTTATCTTGGCCGTGCATTTTTGTACGGCCTGGGCGCGATGGGCGAAGCCGGCGTCACGAAGTGTCTGCAAATCATTCAGAAAGAACTCGACATCACGATGGCGCTGTGCGGTCTGACCGATGTGAAAAAAGTCGACAAGCAGATTTTGTTGCCGGGAACGTATTGAACGGTAAGATCGATTCCCGCATTCGGAAGAATGGCGGCAGTAACGCGATTTCAAAATTGCTTTTTTTCACAGGAAGGCGTGATAATCGAGAATTCGAGGCTGCCGGAAACTATTCTTCGGCCATCCGAATAATCAAAACAACCGTGAAACGGCATGACTGATAACGAGCAACCCGTCAGCGAGTTCAAAAGCAAAAGCGGCGTAAAACGAATTTTCGCCGCTTTTTTCTATTCGATCGAAGGTTTCAAGGCCGCATGGAAAACCGAGCATTCTTTTCGTCAGGAGTTAGTTCTGGTTATTATCGCGAGCGCGATTGCGCTTGCCTTACCCGTTTCCGCGTACGAAAAATTAACGATGATTGGTGTGCTGGTTCTGGTGCTGATCGTCGAGCTGATTAATTCCGCGATAGAGGCAGTAGTGGATCGCGTGTCGCTGGAACGCAATCCGTTGTCGAAAAATGCGAAGGATTTCGGCAGTGCCGCGGTATTCCTGACGCTGTCGCTGGCAGCGGCAACGTGGGCGGTGATTCTCTTGCCATTGATTTCGCGATAAAGAAGGTATTTCAAAAGTTCGGATCGGCATGAATCCGGACGAATTTCATTGCCCCGGATTCGTGATCTCGGCGTGGATGGCGTTAATGCTCTTGATGACATCGTCCGGCAGCTTGATGGAAAACGCATCGATGTTCTCTTTCAATTGCATTAGATTCGTTGCCCCGATGATGGTCGATGCAATGAACCAGCGCGAATAACACCATGCAAGCGCAAGCTGGGCTGGCGTCATGCCATTGTCGCGAGCCAGCGCGGCATAACGCCGGGCCGCTTCCACCACGGTCGGGCGCAGATAACGCGGGCTCCAGCTGGCTGGAAAAATCGTCAAGCGCCCCTGGGTTTTCGGGTTGTCGATATACTTGGCGGTCAACTGGCCGAAGGCGAGCGGACTGTAGGCCAATAATCCCACGTTCTCGCGAAAGCACGTCTCATCCAGGCCGGTTTCAAAGCTGCGGTTCGCCAGATGGTAACCATTCTGGATCGAGGCAATACGCGGCAAGCTTTTGACTTCGGATTGCTTGATGAATTCGCTGACACCCCACGCGCTTTCATTCGAAACGCCGACGTGGCGGATTTTTCCTTCTTTTATCAAGCCGTGCAGCGCCGCAAGCGTTTCTTCGATCGGCGCATGAGGATGCTCGCTGTCGGGATTGAATGCGATCTGACCGAAGATCGGCACATTCCGGCTGGGCCAGTGCAACTGGTACAGATCGATGTAATCGGTTTGCAGCCGTTGCAGGCTCGCATCGACTGCGGCGCGGATGTTGGCTGCATCCAGGTCGTTTCGGCCATTGCGTATCCACGTCAAATTGGGCGACGGGCCGGCAACCTTGGTTGCCAGGATAACGTCGCTGCGCCTGCCGGATTGCTTGAGCCAGCTACCGATGAAGCGTTCGGTCGTGCCCTGGGTTTCGGCCCGCGGCATGACCGGATACATTTCCGCGGCATCGATGAAATTGATGCCGCGCTCCAGCGCATAATCAAGCTGGTCATGTGCTTCGGCTTCGGTGTTTTGTTCGCCGAACGTCATGGTGCCGAGACAGATCCTGGAAACGTTCAAGTCGCTGGAGCCGAGTTTTACCGTTTGCATGATGCTCCGTAAAATAGGAAAGAATGTGCCGCCGTCAGTGTGCCAGACGGAACTTTAACGCGATTTGCGCAACGCTGCCGCGCACTCCCGCACCAGTGCAGGGCCGCGGTAAATCAAGCCCGTATAGAGTTGCACCAGCGATGCGCCGGCGTCGATTTTGGCTTGCGCATCCGTGCCCGAAAAAATGCCGCCGACGCCGATGATCGGCAGCGCGTCGCCCAGTTCGGCCTTCAGTGCGCGAATCACGTTGTTGGACAAATCGAATACCGGCGCTCCCGACAATCCTCCGGCTTCTTCCGCGTGCGGCATGCCCAGCACCGCATTGCGCGTGATCGTGGTGTTGGTTGCAATGACTGCATCGAGTTTGTGCCTGATCAGCGCATCGGCAATGTTCCCGATCTGTTCGACCTCGATATCGGGAGCGATCTTGAGCGCAACCGGCACGTAACGCTTGTGCCGATCCGCCAGGCGTTGCTGCGCATCCTTCAAACGGGACAGCAATGCATCGAGCTCGGATGCGTCTTGCAACTGCCGCAAATTTTTGGTATTGGGCGATGAAATATTCACCGTCACATAACTCGCAAACGGATACACTTTTTCCAGGCACAGCAGGTAATCGTCCGCTGCGCGTTCGATCGGCGTATCGGCGTTCTTGCCGATGTTGAGTCCCAATACGCCTTCGTTGTTCCGGTAAAAGCGGGATGCCTGCACGTTCCTGACGAACGCATCGACGCCGCCATTGTTGAAGCCCATCCGGTTGATGATCGCATTGGCTTGCGGCAGGCGAAACATGCGCGGCTTCGGATTGCCCGGTTGCGCGCGCGGCGTGACCGTGCCGACTTCGATGAAGCCGAAACCGAGCGCCGCCAGCCCATCGATATAGGCGCCGTCCTTGTCGAGTCCGGCAGCCAGGCCGACCGGATTCGGGAACGTGATGCCCATCACACGGCGCGGGTCGGGTTCTGGTTTTGCAAGCGCGCCGGTTACGCCGAGCGCAGCGGCGCGCTTGAGCGACGGCAATGTCAGATTGTGCGCAGTTTCGGCATCAAGCGAGAACAGCAAAGGGCGGGCGAGGGCGTACAGCAATTTGTCTGGCACGATGGTCGAATAGGATAGGAATCGGGATGAAGTCATGCCGATCACAGCCGGAATGACGGATAAGCTGTTTGGGCGCTATTCTAACGCGCCTGGCGTACCGGCCTGTATTTCAGGCCGGCGTCCCGCAGGCGTTTTCGTTGGGCACCCTTCCCGGGGCGCTTCAAGCAAGCTCGGCCCACTTGCCTTGCCGCAGCGCCTCGATCGGCCTGAAATTGATTTTGTACGCCATCTTCGGACTATCCTGAATCCAGTAGCCCAGATAGACATACGGCATGCCGATTTGCCTTGCCTGCTCGATTTGCCACAATACGTTGTACGTGCCGTAGCACGATCCCGGCGTATCCGGATCGTAAAAGGTATAGACCGATGACAAGCCGTCATCCAGCACGTCGATGATGCTCACCATGCATAGCTTGTCGCCGGGTTCGCGAAATTCGACCAGGCGCGTATTGACTTTGCTCTGCAACAGGAATTGCGCATACTGATCGCGGCTGTCCTGATCCATGCCGCCGCCGGCATGGCGTGCGGCCTGATAACGCAAATAGAGATCGTAATGCTCGTGCACATACGCCAGATTGGTAATCCGCGCAGTCAGGTGCCGATGCCTGGCCCAGGCACGGCGCTGGCTGCGGCTGGCGGTAAACAATGCTGTCTTTATGCGCACCGGCGTACACGCCTGGCAGCCGTCGCAATACGGGCGATAGGTGAAGATGCCGCTGCGGCGAAAGCCGCTCTTGACCAGTTCCGAATAGATATCCGCATTGATCAGATGGGACGGCGTGGCGACCTGCGAACGCGCCTGACGTTGTTCCAGATAACTGCACGGGTATGGCGCCGTTGCATAGAACTGCAACGCGGAGAAAGGCAAGTCTTTAAGGTGCGTCATGTGCATCTTCTGACAACGATTTCGACCATTACAATTTACACTGGACAGCGGGTACGGTGCAAAAATTTTTTCTGATGTCGGTCAAAATGGATCTACCGGTTTCCATGTTGAAATCTGCGGCTGGCCGATGGCATGCCGCAGTCGTTCGATGAACTCGTTTCTTGTAATCGGCATTGCGCCAAGCGACGCCAGATGGGCCGTCTCTTGTTGACAATCAATCATTGCAACGTTGTTTTTTCTTAAAAAATGCACCAGGTAAGCCAGTGCAATTTTCGATGCATCGGTGACGCGCGCGAACATCGATTCACCGTAAAACATGCGGCCTATACTGACGCCGTAAGCACCGCCGACCAATTTGCCATCCAGCCATGTTTCCGCCGAGTGTGCAAAACCCAACCGGTGCAGTGCGCTGTAACCGTCGACGATTTCTTCTGATATCCAGGTTCCCGCGCCGTCGTGCCGCGGCGCGGCGCAGGCGCGCATCACCTGTTCGAATGCCGTATCGAAGCGAATCTGCCAGCGGCCGTCCGACCGTGTGCTCTCATGCACTTTCCGTAATGTTTTTTTCAAACTGCCGGATATTGCAAAACGGTCGGTAAACAGCACCATGCGGGGATCGGTGCTCCACCACAAAATCGGTTGGCCTTCGGAGAACCAGGGAAAAATCCCATGTCGATAGGCTTCCAGCAGCCGTTGAGGCGACAAATCCGCGCCTGCCGCAAGCAAGCCGGGCGCGCCGTCAAGATCGGTCAAGGCGGTGGACACGTCCGGGAAAGGCGCTTGCCCTTCCAGCCAGGGAATCATTTCGATTCACCAATCTGGGCCGTTGCATCGCACGCTGCTGGTGCAAAATATATCGGCATGACAGTCATTAAAAATTTTCCATAATAAAATCAATTATTTAAATAATTGCACCAAAATGGAATGATTATTGCTTTAGTGGAATTTCGTGATTCAATTTTGCACAATTATCGGGAGATTCTTGCATGGATGCGTTTAAAGACGGTGCTGACACACTATTCATTTTGCTTGGCGCCATCATGATTTTGGCCATGCATGCCGGTTTCGCTTTCCTCGAACTGGGTACGGTGCGCAAAAAAAATCAGGTCAATGCCTTGGTCAAAATATTAGTCGATTTTGCAGTTTCGACCATTGCCTATTTTTTCGTCGGATACAGTCTTTCCTACGGTATCAATTTTTTCAGCGGGGCCGACGTACTGGCCGCGAAAAACGGTTTCGAACTGGTCAAGTTCTTTTTCCTGCTTACTTTTGCCGCTGCCATTCCTGCGATCATTTCCGGCGGAATCGCCGAACGCGCCAAGTTTTATCCGCAACTGGCCGCAACCGCATTATTGGTCGGGCTGGTCTATCCGCTGTTCGAGGGGATTGCATGGAATCATCAATTCGGCATCCAAGCTTGGCTCAAATCGGTATTTTCCGCCGAGTTCCATGATTTTGCCGGATCGGTGGTCGTGCATGCGGTCGGCGGCTGGGCTGCATTGCCGGCGGTATTGCTGCTTGGCGCGCGCCGCGGCCGCTATTCGAAAGACGGCGCGGTTTCCGCGCACCCGCCTTCCAGTATTCCTTTCCTTGCACTGGGCGCGTGGATACTGACGGTCGGCTGGTTCGGCTTCAACGTGATGAGCGCGCAAACGCTCGACAAGATGAATGGCCTGGTTGCAATCAATTCACTGATGGCGATGGTCGGCGGCACCCTGGTGGCCGTTTTGCTTGGCAAGAACGATCCCGGTTTCGCGTACAACGGCCCGCTCGCCGGATTGGTCGCGGTATGCGCCGGCTCCGATCTGATGCATCCGCTGGGCGCACTGCTGACAGGCGGCATCGCCGGCGCGATTTTCGTATGGATGTTTACGCTCACGCAAAACAAATGGAAGATTGACGATGTGCTGGGCGTCTGGCCGCTGCATGGCTTGTGCGGCGCATGGGGCGGGTTGGCGGCAGGCATTTTCGGCCTCAAGGCGCTGGGCGGCATCGGCGGCGTGTCGTTCATGTCGCAACTGATTGGCACAACGCTGGGCGTGGCGATTGCGCTGGCGGGTGGCGCGCTTATTTACGGCGTGCTCAAGAAAACGGTCGGCATCCGTCTCGATCCGGAGCAGGAATTCGACGGCGCCGACCTGTCCATCCACAATATCGGTTCGACGGCGGAGCGGGAGACGAGCTGGTGATCAAGCTGATCATCGTCAAGCCGTTTTGTGCGTACAAATCCTGCAAAGGATTTACTTCTGGTTCAAACGCATGCGGTCGGTGACATCCATGCCGATTCCGCGATAGCCGGTAAAACGGCTGGCTGAATCGAATATCGGCTCGCCGCTTACTTGCAGATATTGCATCGTGCCATCGGGATTGCTGCGGCTGTAGACGAAATCGAGGAAAGGTCGCCGGGCGGCAATGTTGGCGTTCAACAGTGCGCGCTCGGCCGCATTCCATCCGCCTGATACCGTGCCGGATGCGTCCGGCACGTCGCTCGCGTCGATGCCGAGCATTTCAAAGACAGGACCGGAAAATTTGGTGAATTTTCCTTGTGCATCCTGCTCCCAGTACCAGTCCGATGACAGTTCCGTAAAACTCTTGAAGCGAGCTTCGCTCTCGCGCAATTCGGCCGTGCGTTCCAGTACCGTCTGTTCCAGAAACTTGTTGTAATTGTCCAGTTTTTGATACAACAGACGAACTTCCAGCATGTTGTGGATGCGGGTCTGCACTTCGATCAGATCGAACGGTTTGCTGACGAAATCCTTGGCGCCTACTTGCAGCGCGCGCAGCTTGTGACCCGGTTGCGCGGTGATGACCAGCACCGGCAAATAACCGTCCGTCTCGATTTCCTTCAAGCCTTCCATGACCTGGAACCCATCCATGTCGGGCATTTGGAGATCGAGCAAGATCAAGTCGTAGCGATGCGCCGCATGCAACCCGCAAACCGTACGCGGGTCCATCGTCGATGTGACGCGCCGGTAACCTGCACTCTTCAGCATTTGTTCCAGCAGCATGACATTGGCTTTTTGATCATCGACGATCAAGATGCTTGCGTTTAATATTTCAGATGCTTCAAGCATTACGTTCTTTCCAAAAAATCTTCCACTTTCCAGGTTGGGCTGACGCTTTATCAGCCCGACATCGTGCTCAGAAGATTGGTCTGATAAAGCACTAGCCCAACCAGCTAAATATCGTTTTTTCTATCCTGGTTTGCTCAAGCCATGTTGCGCCGCATGATGCAACGCCACATCCAGTGCATCCATGAACTCGGTAACCTTGATCGGCTTTGTCAGGTAACGGAAGAAGCCCGCTTCCATTCCCCTCGCGATGTCGCGCGGAACGGCATTGGCCGACACCGCCATGACCGGAATGTGGGCGGTGGCCGGATCTTCGCGCAAAATTTTCAACGCCCCATAACCACTGATGCCGGGCAAATTGATATCCATCAAAATCACGTCCGGCTGATGCGCGCGCGCCAGCTGAATGCCCAGATGACCATCGATCGCCGTCAACAATTTCAAATCGCTGCGCCGCGCAATCAATTGCTCGACCAGCGCCATATTTGCCGGATTGTCCTCGACATAGAGCAGCAAGCGCTGTGGCGACGACGTGTGCGCCGCTACCTGGTCCGGTTCATCCGCGACGGTCTCGCCGCTGTTGCCAAACACCAGTGCCGGCACGCCCGATGCGGGCAAGTCGGCCCAAAATATGCTGCCGACTCCGACACGACTTTCGACGCCGATGACGCCGCCCATCAACTCGACCAGTTGCTTGGTAACGACCAGGCCGATGCCGGTGCCTTCTTCGGCGCTGGTTTCTTGCCCAAGCCGATTGAATGGCTGGAATAGTTGCGTCACCTGTTCCGGCGTCAGGCCGGCTCCGGTATCTGTCACGCTGACGCGCACTCGATTTTCGGCGCCCATCACGCATTGAACCGTGACCGTGCCGCCCTCCCGATTGTATTTGATCGCATTCGACAGCAGATTGATCACCACCTGCTTGATCCTGGTCCGATCGGCATGGACATAGAACAGATTGTCAAAGCGGGGAAACGTCATCTGTATGCCACGCTTGTGCGCCTGCGGCTCGATCATTGCCTGACAATCCTGCAGCACGTCGGCGACCGACACCGCTTCGAGCGACATCGTCACTTTGCCCGATTCGATCATCGATAGATCGAGTATTTCATTAATCAGGCGCAGCAGATACCAGCCGGCTTGCAAAATCTGCTCGATCGACAGCTTCTGCGCAGGTGTGGGAGAGGGGGTTTCGGATGACATCAGTTGCGCGAATCCGAGCACCGCATTGAGCGGCGTGCGCAATTCATGGCTCATGCTGGACAAAAATTCCGATTTCGCTAGGTTGGCTTTTTCGGCGGCTGCCTTGGCAAGCTCAAGTTCAACGTTATTTTCCTGAAGTAATCGCTGCTGATCGCGCAAACGCTGATCAAGCAGTGCCTGTTCCGCTTCGACTTGTTTGCGCGCGGTATTGTCGGTACCGATCAACAGATAGCCGATAATTTTGTCTTGCGCATCGCGCAGCGCAGTGACGGAGACGATCGCCGGGAAGCGGCTGCCATCCTTGCGAATATAGGTCAGTTCATAAATGTCTTCGATGCCGCGCGAAGCCTTGAACACCAGCGCGTCGAAACCAGGCGTGATCGGCGTATCCAGTTCCAGGCTCAAGGCCGCCGCCCGCACAATCAATTCCTGCGCATCTGAAATACCGGCCGGCGTGATCTTGTCCACCACGTCCTCCGCCTTGTAGCCAAGCATGCGCTCGGCGCCGACGTTGAAAATCTGGATCACTCCCTGCGCATCGGTGGCGATGCTGGAAAAATTGGCGCTGTTGAAAATAGCATCCTGCAATGCTCCCGCTTTCAGCAAAGGCTGCTGGACTGACGTTAGTTCAATTTTGTGCATGATTTCAAACCTTGTTTGACTTACAAGCTGATGTAATGCGCTGGCTCGCTGCCGTCTTGTCCTGGCGCTGGCGCACATCCGACAGCAAGCGGGCGAATTCCTTCTTGACGACGCCATAACATTCGCAGACATCGCCTTCCAGTCCGGCCCGGTCCACCACGGTGATATGGCCGCGTCGATAGCGGATGAAACCGTAGCCTTGCAATTTGCCGGCCGCTTCGGTCACGCCTTCGCGTCGCACGCCTAGCATGTTGGCGATCAGTTCCTGGGTCATCGTCAACTCGTTCGACGGCAACCGGTCCAGCGTCAGCAGCAGCCAGCGGCACAATTGCTGCTCCACCGAATGATGCCGATTGCACACGGCGGTCTGCGACATTTGCGTGATCAGCGCCTGGGTATAGCGCAGCAACAGACGCAGCACCGGTCCGGCGCGATTGAATTCTTCCATCAATATGTGGGACTTGAGGCGGTAGCCATGGCCGCCCGTCTGCACCACGGCGCGGCTGGGCGTCGTGTCGCCGCCCATGAAAAGGGAAATTCCCAGGACGCCCTCGTTGCCGACGCCGGCAATTTCGGACGAGCCGCCGTTTTCGAGCAAATAATGCAGCGAGACGATCGATGTGGTTGGAAAATAAACATGCTGCATCTTACCGCCGGACTCATAAAGCACGTCGCCGAGCAGCATCGGAATCAATTCCAGATGCGGCGCCAAGCGGTCGAATTCAGCGTCGAGCAAAGCGGCGAGCAGGTGATTCTGGTTGGGATCATGTGTACTGGACATGTTGGAGTTCGTGTTTCTAGTCGTTAACTAGCGGGGATGTGCGGCGGGGTGTAAAACGGTGCCCGAAAGAATGCTGTCTCCCAACAAGGTAACATGCTCAGCTCATTCTTCCGGACTTTATTGCGCTTTGGCACCGAAGTATGTGCGTTACCGCACATAAGCGCAGCAATCGTGCCGGCGAACAAGATCGGCGCGGCGCCGGATTCATGGAACATTGTCTATTCGGCTGTTCGATATTCATTGTCGGAGTGTGAGGGAAAAGGCAGCCGTTTACGGGAACGCTATTCGTGACTCAACTGCCGTCGTCAGGCGATAGCCGAAACCGAAACTATCGTTCATTCGTAATTTCCAGACAAAGATTGCATTTCCACAAAACCGCCCGTTTCATGCGTCGATATTGTCTGGTTTCGAGCGCGCCGCGTCGGTTGCGACCAGTTTGACCGTGCCTGCAGCGATGGCTTCCGGGCGCTCCGTCGCGTCTCGCATCACGAACCGGTTTGCCCAGCGACGGCGCTTCCTCCTGCACGCCGCCGGAATCCGTAAGGATCACGTGCGCCTGCTGCATCAATCGAACGAACTGGAAATAATCCTGCGGCTCGATCAGATGCACATTCGACAAATGCCGCTCGGCCTGAAGGTTTTCCTTCGCCGCACGGGTCGGCGCGAACAGCAGGTCGCTGATTACATCGATGACCCGGCGATTCATTTCTTCGGGCCACGGTTCCGATTGCACTTGTAAACTGGCGCAATTTTTTCAACCATAGCCGAGCAAAACGCGATTGAAAAAAAACGACATGGGCTGCTCGCCCATGCCGTTTTTTTGGTGGTGAAAATTACTTCTGAGCGGGAACGACCACGATCGTGTCGCCGGTTTTGCCGGTGTCGCCGGTGTCGCCGGTGTCGCCTTTGACGCCTTCAGCGCCTGTTGCACCGGTAGCGCCCGTATAGCCGGTCGCACCCGTAGCGCCGGTCGCTCCGGTTGCGCCCGGAACAGCCACATTGGTGCCGGTAGCACCGGTTGCGCCGGTAGCGCCGGTTGCTCCATCAGCACCGGCGGGGCCGGGAACAGCGACGGTAGTCGGCGCTGGATTATTGACAGTGGTTTTTTCGCAAGCGCTCAGACCCAGCATCGTGATTAGTGCGCCTAACAGTAGTGAATATCTCATATTGATCCTTGTATGTAATGAGAAAAGATTGCGCACGATATCGTGCAGGGGCAAGCTGGCATAATCGGTTTTCAGCAATGCGCGATTAATGCCGGTAGATCAGACGGGTGCTGCAGAATGCGAGGGAAGCGATTCCAGAATTCGTTGCCGCCATGTCTTGCGCCATATTTGAATTTCCTTGTAGAAGAGGATGATTCCAAATTCAATTTCTGAAGAGTAGGCGAAAAGCTCAAGCCGCTCTGTGCGCTGCCGTACATAGAAATATTATTTCGTTGTTCAGGAGACGGCCATGGCGTCAGGCAGCAGACGGATACTCTCCTGGTGGATTGATTGATAACAGTCGCAAACATGGGCTTCCATTTTTGAACGGTCCGGCACGGTGATGTTGCCGCGCGTGCATTGAATTATTTCTGCTGCTTGCAGCTTTACTGCCGCCTCGTCGATGCCGGCGATGGTTACGCCGAACATGCCGGCGACCAATTCCTTGGTTATTTTCAACTCGCTCGTCGGCAATCGATCAAGGCTCAGCAGCAGCCAGCGACATAACTGCTGTTCGATCGGATGAATCCGATTGCAAATTGAGGTCTGCGCCATCTGCATCACAAGCGCCTGCGCATAACGCAGCACCAGAAATTGCAGATGTCCGCCGTCGGTGAATTCTTTTTGCAAGATGGCGGTTTTCAGGCGGTAACCATAGCCGGCCGTTTGTACCACCGCACGCGTTGGCGTGCTCTCGCCGCCCATCGAAAGCGCAATTCCTACCAGGCCGTCATTGCCGGTCAGTGCAATTTCCGTGCATGTTCCATTGTCCGTTGCATACAGCAGGCACACGATGCTCGTCGTAGGAAAATAGACGTAACCCAGTTTGCCGCCCGATTCGTAGGCAGCCCAGCCCAGCGGCAACGGTACCAGCTCCAGGTCTGGCAACAGGCGTTCGTAGTCTTCGGCGGGCAGCGCGGCCAGCAGATGATTTTGTTTCGGCGAGTGCGGTGATGACATCGGCGGCAGATTGCTTTCAGTGTAAGAGGCGAATAAGTGACGATTTGATGTTCTAGGACCGTCATTCGATGAAAGCAAGATTAACGTGAAAGTTCCGCATCGTTTGTACGCTATCGCACGGAACCGGCGATTCGCCCGCCGCATGCCGCCTTCGCCGCTTATGTGCGTCAGCGTACCGATCCGACTGAAAATACGGCTTATAACGTCCTGTATCAACGCCAATATCACATTCGATTAACGGTTCACTGGAGAAAAATAATGACGATAAATTCAAAGCAATGGTTCACGGTTCTGTGCGGTGCGTCCGTGATTATGATTGCCGGTTGCAGCAGCATGAAGACGCCTGCGACTGCTTCCGTCGCCGTATCCAAAGCGGCGGTCGACAATGCCGCCGGTGCGGGCGGGGCGGAATTCGCGCCGGTCGAGATGAATTCGGCGCGTGAAAAAATGGCCTTGGCCAATAAAGCGATGGCCGCCAAGAATTACAAGCTGGCAAACGATCTGGCGACCCAGGCTCAGGCGGACGCCAAACTGGCGCAAGGAAAAGCGAGCTCGGCCAAAGCGCAAACGGCGGCGAATGCATTGCAGGACGACATCCGTATCTTGCGTGAAGAACTGGACCGCACCGGCAAATAAGAAATACACATCGCAATACCGACAACACTCAACCGCGCTTGCTGAGGGCGCCGCTGCAACCAAAAGGACATCATCATGAAAAAAATTCACTATACGCCCGCTCTGTTAGCCATTGCCGCGCTCGTCAGCGCTTGCAGCTCGATGCCGAGAACTACCAGCTTGCTGGACCAGACGCGCGGCGATTACATCGCGGCGCAAAACAATCCGAACGTTGCACGCTATGCGCCGCTGGAAATGAAGCAGGCCGGCGATGCGCTTCAGCAAGCCAACGCAGCGGCCACCGATGCGGACAGTGCTGCAAAGATCGATAAGCTGGCTTACCTCGCCAAGCAAAAAATCGCGCTGACGCAAGAAGTGGCGAAACAAAAATCGGCGGAGGCGGACGTCGCCAGCGCCGGCAAGGAGCGCGATCAAATGCGTTTGGAGCAACGCACGAATGAAGCCGATCGTGCCAGGATCAGTGCAGAGCAATCCAGACTGGCAGCGCAGATAGCGCAAGGCGAAACAGCGGAGGCCCAGCGCAAGACGCAGCAGGCGCAAGCGCACGCCGCGCAACTGGAAGCACAATTGGCTGATCTGGCTGCAAAAAAGACTGAGCGCGGCATGGTCATCACGCTCGGGGATGTGCTGTTCGGCACCGATCTGGCGCGCTTGAATCCGGATGGCATGCGCACGGCGCAAAAGCTGGCCGATGTCTTGCAGCAAAATCCGCAGCGCACCGTGCTGGTTGAAGGTTTTACCGACAGCACCGGCGCTACCGCGCATAACCAGGAATTGTCAGAGCGCCGCGCCACCGCAGTGCGTAACGCGTTGCAGGGAATGGGCGTGGCCCGCGAGCGCGTCGCCATCCGCGGTTATGGCGAGGCTTATCCGATCGCCGCCAATGATACGGCGCAGAATCGCCAGTTGAACCGGCGCGTCGAGATCGTCCTTTCCGACGCCGCCGGCAAGATTACACAGCGTTGAAACGAGTCCGCATTTTTTGGTTGCAAACACTATTGTCGCAAGACAAGCGGGCTGCGGCATGGCCGATCAGGGAGGGCTGAATTGCTGCAGCGCGTTCAACTCGATACATTATTTATTTTACGGAGTTCGTCATGCTGGAATCAAATTTCAAAGCAGTCAACAATGACATGAAGACCTTGGTCAAGGATGCGCAAGCGCTGTTTCAGGCGGCCGCCGCATTGACGGGCGAAAAGGCTGAAGAAGTACGTAACCGCGGCATGCGTTTGCTCGATATGGCGCTGGTCAAGGCTCAGGACGCACAAGCAAACGCCGTCGTCGCCGGCAAGGAAATGGCGGCATCGGCTGACGGTTACGTGAAAGAAAATCCATGGCGCGCGATTCTGGCAGTGGCCGGCGCCGGACTCGTGGCGGGCATGATCCTGGGGCGCAAATAAATCAGGCATTCCGATTCAGAAAAATAATTTTCCGACAGGCGTCATGCGGCATTGCAATCACCGATTGCGGTGCCGTTTTTTCTTGACGAATGCAGGCGCGACTGACGAGAGCAGAGTGGCGTGCGATGCCATACAATTCATAATGGAGTTCAGCATTCCGAACCGCCACAGCTGCCCGGACTGGCGCCCTTGACCTTCTCAACTGAAGCAACATGATGAAACGAGTCAATAAATTAAACCCGCAAGGCTTGCGCATCGTGCTGGTTTTGCAAGGCGGCGGCGCGCTCGGCGCCTACCAGGCGGGCGTCTATCAGGCGCTGCACGAACACGATTTGACGCCGGACTGGATCGTCGGCACCTCGATCGGCGCCATCAATGCCGCGCTCCTTGCCGGCAATCCCAAGGCGATCCGCCTGCAACGCATGAAGCAGTTCTGGGACCGGGTATCGCATCAGGATGGAATCGATCTGGCGCTGATACCGGATGCGCAGCGGCGTTCCAATGTCTGGCTTTCCGCCGTCGATACGGTGCTGCGCGGCATACCCGGTTTCTTCACGCCGCGCCTGTTCAGCCTGTTTCCGGCGGGCTTGGCGGTGGATCCGGAAGCAGCCAGTTATTACGACACGGCAGCCTTGGCCGATACGCTCGGCGATCTGGTCGATTTCGATTATCTGAACGCGCCCGGCGGCATGCGCATGACCGTCAATGCGATGAAAGTAAAGACTGGGGAGCTGGCCAGTTTTGATAATGCGCAACAAATCATCAGCGCCGATCATGTCCGTGCCAGCGGCGCATTACCGCCGGGTTTCCCGCCGGTGCGCATCGATGGTGATCTCTACTGGGATGGCGGCTTGTATTCGAATACGCCGCTGGAGACGGTGCTCGACGATCTGCCGCATGTCGACTCCCTGTGTTTCATGGTCGATTTGTGGAGCGCTGAAGGACCGGAGCCGACCACGCTCGATGAAGTGCAGACGCGGCAAAAGGATGTCACCTTCGCGTCGCGTTCCAAACGCCACATCGAAGACTATCTTCGCACCCACAAATTGCAGCACAAGCTGCGCGAACTGTATGCGTTGCTGCCCAAGCGCGCCAAGACCGAAGTCGGGGCGGATGAATTGGCCATGCTTGGCTGCGATAGCACGATGCATGTGGTGCGGCTGCCGTACGGCGGACACGACTGGCACATGGCTTCGAAGGATATCAATTTCTCGAAGGGGTCGATCGCATGGCGCTGGGATCAGGGTTATCAAGACGCGATGCGCGCCATTGAACACGCCGGCTGGCTCAAGGCGGTTTCGGAAGAGACCGGCCTGGTGCTGCACGAACTGCCGCCGCTTGCCAAATTGCCGCGCGCCGCGGAAGGGTAAGCGCCGGCGGCACCTTACGTCAAAGCTGTGAAAACGCCGGGATCAGCGGCGTGATTCCCGCGCTTGCTGCCTGGCCTCGGCCAGCGCTTGTTCATACATGGCACGCGCATCCTTCATGCACGCTGCGCGCGAAGCGCGGCCGGTGGCCCTGCATTCTTTCTGCGCTTCCCGATAAGCGGCGCCTGCTTCTTTCGTGGATGTCTGCAACCGGGCGCGCGGCGTCATGTCTTCCTGATACCAGCGCGCTGGATCGCCCGCTTGCATGCTGTTACCCGGAGCAGGGCTTTGGGCCCAGCTTGCATGCATCGCCAGCGCGTACACGGCAGCGCCGATCATGGTGCGGAGAAAATACCGAATGGTTTGTTGCATGGCAACTCCTTGAATGTGAAGGGTAATCGATGCTGCGTCCGGCGGGCTGAAACAGGACGCACCAAATATAGGATCGTGCCGGCGGATAAAAATTCCGGCGTTCTATATGAACGCTGGCATGGCGCGCATCACGCCATGCCTTGAACGGTGCGGATCAAAGCCGTCCGGTGAGCAGCATGACGATCAGGACGATGACGATCAGACCCGTGACGCCACTGGGGCCATAGCCCCATTTGCGGCTGTGCGGCCAGGACGGAAAGGCGCCGATGAGAACAAGGATCAGAATGACCAGCAAGATGGTGCTCATGAATTACTCCTGGATTTATGTAAGAAGCCGGTCCGTAACCAAGTGCGCCGACCAAGTGCTACCAGAATAATCACGGAAGACCGCAAGGTCTGTGCGCCGACTGCCCGAAAAACGCCGGCCCGAACCGTTCGTTTCATCCGGCGTTTCCGGTGAATGTACTCCCGCACTGTGCGGCAGCGTACGGAAAAGAGGCGGCCAGCCGGCGAGAATTGCATCACGCTGAGGGCAAGGGCGCGTATGGCATTCATATCCAAGGAAATACCATGAACAAATCTATCTGGGGCGGCATCATCATGTGGGGAATTTTCGTTACCTGCTTCGGCCTGGGCGCGATGAATCCGACGAGTATCGTCGCGAATTCTCCGACCTACGCAGCACCGGATCAGGACGTGATTTTTCTGCTGGCCGGCGGCATAATCATCTGCCTGATCGGTTTGAACGGCCTGATCGGTTTCATGAGATGGGTGCCGGGATTCAACAAGCGCGGCGTTACCGCAAAATAGAAAGTAGAAGCACGCCGCGATGCACGTCATTCTCGTGCAGCCGGCGCTGTCGAAAACGGCTTGCGCTGTTCAGTGCAAGCCGTTTTTACATCAGATCATCGAAGACCCTTACAAGTCGCGCACCAGGCCGCCGTCGGCGATCCTGACTTTATCGCCGACCCGGTAGCCTGGATCGGACTCGAATGGAACGGTTTGCGTGCCGCCGTTCTGGAGCCGCACCAGCACTTCATAGCGCACTGTTTTCTTCACGTTACTTTCAATGGCGCGGCCGGCAAGAATACCGCCCAGCGCACCGGCGATGGTAGCCGCCGTCTTGCCGTTGCCTTTGCCGACCTGATTGCCGAGCAGCCCGCCGACCACACCGCCGCCGATGGTGCCAAGATAGCTTCCGTCACCGTTGATTTCAACGGTGTTGACGGCTTCCACCAGTCCGCACGCGGTACAAATTTTCGCGATGCGGGGAGCCGGAACGGTAACCGCCAGCAATGTCTTGTCCAGCGTTGTAGTGACAATGCGATCGCCTACACGCAGATTCGCAGTGACGGTGCTGTTTGGGGCGATCCGGTCGCGTGGCTTGATCGTATAGATGCCCGAATACTCGCCATCTTTCGTTTCATGCAAAAAGAATTTCCCCTTCGCGCCGGCGATGGCAATTGCCGCCTTGCCGCCAGGCGTGCCGTAAAGCGTGAATGCCAGGTCATTGCCTCTGCTCAGTTCAGCGCTTGGCCGGACTTCAAAACGTGAAATTTTCGGAAATGCGTCGTTAGCCTGATCAGGCGAATGATAACCAACGCCTGCCTGCAGCGATTCGCTCAATACCGTGCTGACGACCTGATTGCCGACGCGCAGATTCGCGGTGACCGAACTTTTTGCCGTGATGTTGTCGCGGTTGCTGATGGTGTAGGCGCCTTCATACTGGCCGCTGTTGGCTTCATACAGGTTCAGATTGCGCTGTGCGCCTACGATACGCAGCGTTGCCGTTCCGCCGGGTGTGCCGTAGATACTGAAATTGAGTTCCGTGCCGGGAGTCAGGCGAGGCACTTCATCGACATTGAAGCCATCGATTCTGGGCGTGCCGGCATTGTTGTTGTACTGCTGCGCATTCGCTTCGTTCGTGAATAGTCCGATGGAAAGAAGCGGCAGCAATGCGAAAATTCCGATTAGGCATTTTTGATAGGTTTTAATGATATTCCCCTGATTGTTTGACTGAATACGGTTGCTTTTTATTACTCTGCATCGTGAAGACGTTTGCAGATTGAAGAACGAGTGCAATGAAAGATCTGCGCGGTTGCCATTCGCTGGATCGCCCGTGAATGCGATCCAGCGATCAAGTCGGCCGTTTAGTCGCCGTGCTTGCCCTTGCCGCCACGCTTTCCATGCTTGTACTTGCGATCGTCATTGCGCTCACGGGCTTCGGCGCTTACTTGTTGGCCATGATTGCGCCATTCGGTCGCGCGCACCTGACGTTCGCGCCAGTCATGTTCATACTGCGGCTGTATATAAACAGGGCGCGGCTGCACATAGACCGGTTGAGGCTGCACATAGACGCCTGGAATGCCTACGTTGATATCAATGCTTGCCGCCACGCCGGGAACTGCAGCGAGCATTAGCGTAGCGCCGGCGATCAAGCCTGCTGCAACAATGAAATATTTTTTCATCTTGGTTCTCCTTGGTTATTGATTTATTAAACAACAGTCCTCGATTCATATCCAGACAGAAACGGTAACGCTGGTTACGAAATGTATCCGCCATCACGTCAGGAAAATCGAAAACTCCGGCACCAGAAAAACATTTGTTCATGTCTTTCTGGTGCCGGCAATCGTATTACTTGCATTCTTTCTCAAGGTTGCGTGACCGTATTCTGGTCGAGCGAGACCGCAGTCCCTGCCAGCAATCGGCCGTTGATCGATGCGCCGGTCTTCATCGCGATCGATGTCTGCGACAGGATTACGCCATTGAATTTCGACGTCGTTCCAATGTCCGCTGCAGCGAAGGTTTGCCAATAGACGTTCTGGGCCAGTGCACCACCGGCCAGAATGACCTGCACGCCAGAACTGACGGTGAGGCCTTGCGCTATCTGGAAAATCCAGACATCGTTCGAACCGCCGGTAAGCGTGACACTGGTCGGTATGACCACCGGGGTGCTCCATTTGTAGGTGGCAGGGCCGAGATTGAGTCCGCCGATATTGCCGGCGCCCAGTTCAATGTAGTCGGGCGCCCGTCCGGCGGCATCGGTGTACGCGGTCCCCTTGTCGTTGATGGCTGTCGTCAAAAGCGTGGCGTTCGTCACGGCGCACGGCAGCGGGCCGGCAGCATCGACGCTGTATATCGTCCCGGTCACTTGCGCGCACGTCAGCCCGATGCCGGCGCCGGTTGCCGGGCTCAAGCCCACATTTCCGGTAACAGCGGAAGTCGGGACATTGGTAATTGCCGATTGGGCGAGAATCACGAAATTGCCGGACGTTCCGAGGTTGACCGGTGCCGGGCCATGGCCTGTAATTCCTGCGCTAACACCCGTACCGGTGCCGGCGCCCGGCGCGGTAACGGTCGCTGAAATTGAAGTCGAGGCGGTTCCGCTATTTCCGCCACCGCATCCGGCGACAGAAGCCGCCAGCAGCAAGGTCATCAACCCCATCAACGGCTTGGACGATTTTTCGAAATTTTTCATTTGGTTTCCTGTTTGGCTGGTCCCGCAAAATGTCGATGTGAGGCGATACCTTGCAAGTGCGAATCCAGATGCCTTGCATCGGAAATTCGCGATTAACGTGCTGGACGACGATGGCACCGCTCCGAAGATTCAAGTCAAACCCGGAGTGAGGCTTTTCGCCGATGGAACAGTTATCCGCCTTTCGATGCCGATGTTCCGTTCGTTGCCGTACATAAAGACGGAAAATGTCGGAACCGGTGCCGAGCCCTGCGATTACCTGGAAAAATTTTTGTTGCGGAGGAGCGGAAACGAAGAGAGCAGGAGGAAGTTATAAACAGGTGACATGCCGGAACGGTCGATGCGTCAGAGCCATGATTGAGAAGGGAAGGGTGTGCCTGACGCACTGCAAACAAGCGGCGCTCATTCGCAGTGCAAACAAACCTAGCGTTGCGCTTCGGCGACGTAAATTTCGACGCGGCGATTGCGGGCGCGTCCGGCGTTGCTGTCGTTCGAAGCGATCGGCTCGCGCTCACCGCGGCCTGACACCGTGAAGCGTCCGGAACCCGCCCCGCGCGAACTCAGGTAATCGCGAGTGTGCATTGCGCGCTCGACCGACAACGGGTTGTTGACAGCATCGGTGCCCGTATTGTCGGTATGGCCGATGATGGTCACCGTGGTAGCGGGATTCTCGATCAGCGTGGCGGCGAAGCGATCCAGAATCGGACGGAAATTCGCTTTGATATCGGAGCGGTTCGTATCGAACGAAATGTCGCTGGGGATTTCCAGCTTCAAGCGGTTATCTGCGGTCTGGCTGACCTGAACGCCGGTGCCCTGAGTTGCCTGTTCCATTGCCCGCTTCTGATTTTCCATGCGGTTCGACCAGATATTGCCGATCAGCGCACCTGCTGCACCGCCCAGTACTGCGCCTCCCGCAGCGCGTTTGCCGCCGCCGTCGCCGGTTGTGCCGCCAAGAATGGCGCCAATACCGGCGCCGATGCCGGCGCCAGTCGCCGTGCCGCGCTGGGTAGGCGACATGTCGGCGCAGCCGGCGATGCTCAAGGTAAGGGCGATTGCGCCGATGAATGATTTATTGAAGCGCTTGTTGCTGGATTGGTTCATGATGTTTTTCCTTGTTCTGTACTTGTTGAAGTACATGATGCTTCCGGCGCAATGTGCCGGCGAAAGTGCTTGATTATTCGGGCTAGACGCCGCGGCCGCTGATCAGGCGCAGCAGCACCATGACCACGGCAATCACCAGAAGAATGTGGATGAAGCCGCCGACGGTGTAGGACGTGACGAGGCCAAGAACCCACAGGATGAGTAAAACGACAGCGATGGTATAGAGCATGATTTTCCCTTTTGATGTTTGTGCGCCTGATAGAACGTACCAGGAGATTCCTGCAGCGCGCTGCGAATGGAAACAGCTTGCAGCGCGCAAGGCCCTGGTTCAAGCAGCCGAATTACTTCGTGCCGGAAACTTCAACTTCCACGCGACGATCAGGCTGCAGGCAGGCGATCAGTTTCTTGGTCGGCTTGCTGCCTTTGCATTCGCCGGGCTTGGTCACTGGCTCCGATCCGTTGACGCCTTTTGCACCAATCTTGCCGGACGGAATGCCTGCGGATTCCACCAGGTACGACTTGACCGCTTCTGCGCGGCGCGTCGACAGCTTCATGTTGTAGGCGTGCGAGCCGAGACGGTCGGTGTGTCCGGTTACATTAATGACGTCAAAGTCGGTACCTTTCAGGTCTGAAGAAAACTTGTCGATGGCCTGTTTGCCGGCCGGCTTCATGGTCGCTTGGTCGAAATCGAAAAGGGAATCTGCGGAAAAGGTCACTTTCGTCGGCGCGGGCGGCGGAGGTGGCGGCGTTACGGCCGCCGGCTGCGGTGCAGGAGCGGCGGCGACATATTCGGGGGCCGGTGCTTGCCGGGCCGGCGTTTTTCCGTCGAACCAATAGACCAGGCCGACCGAGAAAAGATCGACGTCGCCCTTGTTGCCGATGGCATCGTTGATCCGGTAGCGTTCCACTTCGGCGCGCATGGCGAGGGTATCGGTGAACGCGTATTGCATTCCCAGTCCCAGCTTGTAGTTCGCCTGGTTTTTGCTCGGGTTGGGATTGGTCACATTGACCGCTCCGGTTCCGGTGAACGAATCTCGGGCTTGCGCATAGATCACGCCGGCGCGGCCGAATGCGGATAATTTTTCAGTGATCGGCAAAATGCCGACCAGATCGAGATTCAAACCCTGCAGCCTGATATTGCCGTTCAGTGTGCCCGCCGGCACGGTGTTCGCCGTATAACCGAATTTCCCCAGATTGAAATAGCCGCCTTCAAGCGCGAAGTTCCTGTTCACTTGATAGCCGCCGAAAATCTTCCCGCCGGTACTGTTGTCGCGGTCGATGATCGAACTCGTGGCAAAACCGTTTGCCAGCAAGCCGCTGTTGATTCTCGCGTCATCGATTTTCGCCCGCGACTGTCCGATGTTGGCGCCGCCGTACCAGCCGGAATCGGCCGCCGTTGCGAATGGGCTGGCGATGACGGCGAGTGCCGCCAGACCCAGCGTCCCTGATATTTTTGCTAATTTCATGATCTTCTCCAGAAGGATTCAAAAACTCTTGTGCCTGTTGCAGATGCAACGTGAGCGATATTTTTCAGCCGCTTGATGAAGGGCCGGCAGAAGCGACTCCACCAGCCCTTCAGGCGGCAAGCGTTACGGGGCCGGAACGTTAATGACGGTGTTCGTCATCGTCACCGACGCATTCAGGCCGACCGCTCTGCCGTTCAGCGTCACGATCGCAACATTGCCGGCGGTAGAGAACGAGACTGCCGAAGAAGCGATGATGGTTCCGACCATGGTGCCGCCGCCTGCGGCGTTGATCGTGGCGGAAGTGCCGACCTGCCAGAAAACATTCTTGGCCAGCGCGCCGTTGATCAGGATAACGTTACGCGGTGCTGCAGGAGCGCCTACATCAAGCGTGCTTGCGGTTTTGAAGATCCAGACGGCAGTCGCATCGCCCTGCGCATCAAGGGTCAGATCCGAACCTGTTATCTGCATCGAACCGCCTGCGGTTTTATACACGCCGGGAGCGAGGGTGAGTCCGCCCAGATTGGCGCCTGGATCGATCTCTGTGCCCGCTGATGCCAAAGCCAGGTTGTTATATGCCGTTTGCGCGTCGTTTCTGGCCTGAGTCGCAGTAGTACACGAAGCTGGATTGACAGCAGCCGACGTCGGACCCGTGGTGGAAACGGTACAGGTGTAGATCTTGCCGCTCACTGCGCCCATGTTTGAGCCGGTTTCGGTGTAGATATCGCCTGCCGTATCGTGGAATCCGGTCACCGCTGAAGTCGTCGTCGCAGTGCTTCCGAGGTCGCCGCCATTGACTTGGGTAAGTATTCCCTGATTGGTGGTTCCTGCGGTGCCGCCCAGATTACCGAACTGCGAAGCCGTTCCAATATTGATCGCCGATGGAGGAGGCGTTGCGCACGCTGCCGTACCGGTAGTGAATGTCCATACCTTGTTGCTGGCCAGCGCATTGCCTGCCAGATCCTTGGCTGCGGTCGTGATCGTGGCGGTATAGTTGGTATTGGCAAGGAGATCGCTGCTTGCTGTAAAGGTTGCTACCTTGGTTGAAGCAGCATAGGCGACGATGCCCGGCGCGTTGGTTCCGGCTATGGTCTGCTTGAGCGTGAACGTGAGCAGCGTTCCGGCCGGGGACGAATTGATCGTTGCCGGGTCCATCGCTTCGCTGAAGGTTGCGTTGACAACTTTTTGCAGACACACGCCTGTGGCAAGATCGCCTGGATTCACCAGAATCACCGTGGGCGGAGTAGTGTCTCCCGCCGTCGTGAAGGTCCACACATAATTACTTGCCAGCGCATTGCCGGCCAAGTCCCTGGCTCCGGTGGTGATCGTGCCGGTATAGAGAGTATTGGCCAGCAGAACACCTGTTGGCGTTGTCGGCGTGAAGGTTGCGGTTTTCGTGCCGGCAGCATAAGTCACGGTGCCTGGAACGGCAGTTGTGCCCGGCCCTTGCAGCGTGAAGGTGGCTGCGGTGATCGTTGCCGGAGCCATGTCCTTGCTGAACGTAGCGGTAATCGTTGTGTTTATCGCAACGCCGGTAGCGCCGGCAGCAGGGACGGTAAGCGTCACCGTGGGAACGAGTGAAGCAATACCGCCTGTTCCGAGAATCGGATCTCGCCCTCCGCCTCCTCCGCATCCTGTCGCCAAAACGCTCAGCAACAGTGCCATGGACCATGTCAGGCCTCTGGAATATCTCTCTAATTTGTTCATTTACTTTCCCTCTTCATCTGATCTGAAAACATCGATGTAACCGACCGACTTGTTGTCGGCACGCTGGCTGACGTTTTGCACAATCGCCTTTGCGCGACTATCCGTCATGGTTACGTTATCCGCGTTTCTGCCGACGCGTTCTGTACGCCAGCGCACATTGAGAAATTTCAATCTGATATAGGCTCGCCCGACTGATTGGCCCATGCCGGTCAACCTCAGGCGGATGCGGCGCTGAACGTCCGCAATCTGCTTTTAATGTTGTAACTTGCACACCTTTTTGAAAAAGAAAGAACATCCATATGAATATCAATCTGGCTCTTGCTCCGCTGGTTTCCCTTATTGCCGGGATTCTGATTCTCGTCATGCCGCGCCTGCTGAATTTCATTGTCGCGATTTACTTGATCGTGATCGGCTTGATCGGCCTTTTCGGCACCGGCAATTTTTTGCGATGAATCGGCAGCAGGTTGCGGCGCGCCAGGGAAAAATATGCGGCGTTATTTGAAAATCGTGATGTGGAGCGTGTCCGGCCTGATCGCTGCGCTCGCCGTATGTGTTTTCGTTCTGGTGGAATATGACTGGAACCGCACCAGGCCGTGGCTCAATGCGCGAGTGACTGAAGCCGCCGGCCGTCCGTTCGCCATCAATGGCGATCTGGCGATCGAATGGCGCAGGCCCGATACCGGAGAGTCGGGTTGGCATCGATGGATTCCGTGGCCGTACTTTAGCGCGCGCGATGTCGTTTTCGGCAATCCGGACTGGGTGAAGGCAACGCAAAACATGGCGGAAGTCGGGCATGTGACTTTTTCCCTGAGCCCGCTTGCATTGCTGGGGAAAAAAATCGCCGTCCGCAACTTGCAGCTGGACGAACCGCTGTTGTTCCTGGAGCGTGCCGAAGACGGAAAAAACAACTGGACGTTCAAATCCGATGCGCCTTCAACCTGGCAATTCGAATTGAAACAGATCGGCTTCAACAACGGGAAAGTGCACGTTGTCGACGCCATCAGGCGCGCCGATTTGCAAGTGAAAGTCGATACCCTTGTTGAGGGCGCTGCGGCCGGCTACCACCTCGATTGGAAAGTGTCCGGGTCGCTGGACAAGGAACCCGTCAGCGGCAGCGGCAAAGCAGGCGCGATACTGTCGCTGCAACAACAACGTACGCCGTATCCGGTCGAAGCCGACGTTCGCATCGGGAAGACGGCAATCGCATTCAAGGGCACGCTGACCGATCCGCGCTCGCTGGCAGCGCTGGACGTGCGCCTCAAGCTTGCAGGCGTCAGCATGGCGAAATTATATGCACTGACCGGTATCCCTTTTCCCGACACCCCGGCGTTCGCCACCGAAGGCCATTTGACCGGCAGGATCAGTCGACGCGACAGCGTATGGAAGTATGAAAAATTCAGCGGCAGGGTCGGCTCCAGCGATTTGTCCGGCACATTCGAATATCAGGCGAAACAGCCGCGCCCGCATCTCAAGGGCACGCTTGTTTCCAATGTCCTGAAACTTCAGGATCTGGCGCCGCTGATCGGTGCCGACTCGAAGGCAAGCAAGGCGAATCGCGACGCGACGACGGTGCAGCCGCCGAACAAGGTATTGCCGGCAGAACCGTTCAAAACCGAGCGCTGGAGCAGCATTGATGCAGACGTCAAATTCACCGGCCGCAAAATCGTGCGCGACAAGCAATTGCCGATCGAAAATCTGGTGACCGATCTGCATCTGCAGGACGGCATGCTGTCGCTGCAGCCGCTCGATTTCGGCATTGCCGGCGGCAATCTGATTTCAACCATCGTGATGGATGGCCGTGGAAAACTGATCAAGGCGCAGATGAAAATATCGGCACGCCGTTTGAAACTCAAGCAATTGTTCCCGGCGTTTCAATCCATGCAAGCCAGCCTCGGTGAAGTCAATGGCGACGCTTCGCTGTCGGCCGCCGGCAATTCGGTTGCTGCGATGCTGGGATCGTCGAATGGCGAAATCAAGGCGTTCATCAATGGCGGAACCGTCAGCAAATTATTGCTGGAAAAGATAGGCTTGAATATCGGCAGCATTATTCTCACGCAGATAATCGGTGACAAGCAGGTAAGATTGAATTGCATGGCAAGCGATTTTGCCGTCACCAATGGCATGATGCAGACGCGTACCTTTCTGATCGATACGGAAGACGCCTCGCTCGATATCACCGGCCGAATCGATCTCGCGCAAGAGCAACTGGCCTTGACCATCAAGCCGGACACCAAGACCTTGCGCGTTATTTCGCTGCAAGCGCCGCTCTATGTCACCGGCAGTTTCAAGTCCCCGAAAGTGAATGTCGACAAAGGCGTGCTCGCGCTCAAAACGGGTGCTGCCGTTGTGCTGGGCGTACTGGCGCCGGTACTGACCGCCGTCATACCGCTGGTGAGTCTCGGGCCGGGAAAAGAAAGCGATTGCGCGAAATTATTAAACGGCGTGCGCAAAAAACCGGTGGCGCCGCCGCCCGGTAAAACCTATCGCGGCAAACCAGTCGCCACATCTTCGGCGAAATAATGTCGCCTCATTGCAGCCGGTAATTTTTCAGCCGTGTGCAGGACGCCGTACTGCCTCTATGAAAATCCGGACATTGCCGGCGCAATGTGCGCCACCGTACAGAATCAGGTTTTCATCCGGCATACAGTGACACCATCGATGCGGGATAACGATTTATTCGCATTTCCGGCAGGATGTCCGCGAACAATTCGCGCACCTGTTTGATCGTGTGCCTGAAATTGAAATACAGCGATGCAATCGGTACTTCTGCCGATTGAGCCGCTCACTTTGGAGATTGTCATGAATTGGGATGTCATTGAAGGAAACTGGGCGCAATACAAAGGCCAGGTGAAAGCGCAATGGGGAAAATTGACCAACGACCACCTTGACGTCATTGCGGGAAAACGCGATCAGCTGGCAGGCCAGATTCAGGAATCGTACGGTATTGCCCAAGACGAAGCCGACAAGGAAATCAAGGCGTTTCAAAAATATCTGAAGGACAGCCGTCCGTCTTGAAACTCCGCCGCGTGTTGCGTTCGATTCCATTTCGCACGCATTTTTTACAACATCAAGAAGGAAGCAATGAAAAAAGCATTTGCCATTATTCTGATCAGCGCAGCAACCATGGGTTTCGTGACTACATCGTCGGCTGCAACTACTGAAGCAAAAGCAACCTACAAGGCGGCCAGGGAAAACGCCGCTGCCGATTACAAGATTGCACGAGAAAAATGCAATTCCGTGAGCGGCAATCCGAAAAATGTGTGCAAGGAAGAAGCTGAAGCCATGCGCACGCACGCCAAGGCCGACGCAGAAGCCCAGTACAAGAACACGCCGCGCGCTCGCGCCAACGCACGTACCGCAATCGCCAATGCCGAATACGACGTCGCAAAAGCCAAGTGCGGCAGCCAAACCGGCAACGCCAAGGATGTCTGCATCAAGGAAGCCAAGGCAGCTAATGTAGCCGCCAAAGCGGATGCCAAGGCCGACAAGAAAGTAACGATGGCACGTATCGATGCGCGCGACGACAAGCTCGAAGCGAACTACAAGGTCGCAATCGAGAAATGCGATGCGTTTTCCGGTCCGACCAAAGACAATTGCGTCGCATCTTCAAAAGCGCAATACGGCAAATAATAATTACTTCAACGCGGCAATGCCTCTTGATCGAATTTTTTGATTTCGAGGTATCTTTTTCATCATTTACAAGGGACCACAATCATGAACATTTCCAAACGTTTGGCAACTATAGTATTTTCCTTGCTGCTGGTTGCAGTAGCCGGCTGCGCGTCGACTCCGAAGTCGGAAGGAACCGGCGAATATATCGATGACACCGTCATCACGTCGAAAGTGAAAGCAGAAATATTCAACGAGCCGACCTTGAAATCGCGTGAAATCAACGTTGAAACATTCAAGGGCGTAACGCAACTGAGCGGCTTCGTTTCATCCCAGGCGGATATCAACAAAGCGGTCGAAGTTGCACGCCACGTCAAAGGCGTGCGGTCGGTCAGGAACGATATGAAAATCAAGTAACAGGTTTTCCTGTTTGACAATGAGCGATCCGATTGCCGGCCAGGGTTTCCTTGCTTGCGATACGTATGAGAGCAATCTCCGGCGAAAGGATGCTCATTGTCTTGGCAAAGCCATTCGCTTGTTCGTCCAAAATGTGCGACTTCGCACACAACCATTCAAGCGGCGCAACGGAAGTATTGGTTGGATGTGCGCTCGCTGCGGGTCCGGAAAGCTCATTCAGGCAGTCGCAATGACTTCATGATGTCGAGCGTATGAAAACCATATGCGCCCCCATTGCGAACCTTTGCCAAATCGGAAAAAAAGAATTTCAGCGTATGTCCGACGGTTGGGAAAGCAATTTCATCCCACGGAATATCTTTTTCCGAAAAAAGCCGCACTTCAAGACTCTCGATTCCGGCGCTGAAGTCGAGATCCAGCAGCGTTGCGCGATAAAACAGATGGACCTGATGCACATGCGGCACGTCCAGCAATGAAAATAATTGATGTAATTCAATTCGCGCGCCGGCTTCCTCCTCGGTTTCGCGGCGCGCGGCATCCGCGGTGGTTTCATTGTTTTCCATGAAGCCGGCAGGCAAGGTCCAGTAGCCGTGGCGCGGTTCGATCGCGCGCTTGCATAACAGGATTTGCGTTTCGCCGTCGTGCTGCCAGACCGGAATCGATCCGATCACCATCTTCGGGTTTTGATAATGAATGATGCCGCATTGCTGGCAGACATAACGCGGACGATTGTCATCCGGCGGAATGATCAATGAGACGGGTTGCGCGCATTCGGAGCAAAATTTCATAGAGGCGATGAATTGCGGATAGTTGGTAGGCGCCTGACTGTACGACATGTCTGCGTGCTGTTCGGCGCAAGAGAAAAATACAGGGAGAAGTGTATCACTGCCCGTAATTGCATTTGCATTGCCCGTTGATACCATGTATAGTTCACATCTTCAGACGCGGGGTGGAGCAGTCTGGCAGCTCGTCGGGCTCATAACCCGAAGGTCGCAGGTTCAAATCCTGCCCCCGCAACCAAGTCTTACAAGCCTTATATTCCCGCCCATCATTACACCTCCTCTAAACGGGCGCCGGAAAGCAGCATCAACGGGTTCTCAACCGGACGGCATCATTGGATGCTTGTCGTTGAATTTAATCTCTGCAAATTGCAACTAATAAGTCGTACAAGAATCGCACATGAATATTGCTGAGGCGAAGAGAGTCCTCGAAACCGCATTGCTATGCGCACACGAGCCTTTGTCGATTAACGACATGAAAAAACTTTTTGCCGGCAATGGCGAAAGTGCGGATGAAGTCGGCGCGGATACGATCAAGCAAATACTTGAAGAGCTGCGCGGCGACTGGTCCGACAAAGGCATTGAGGTAGTCAGCCTGTCGACCGGCTGGCGCTTTCAAAGCCGTCCCGAAATGAAAATGTATCTGGAGCGGCTCAATCCTGAAAAGCCGCCGAAATATTCGCGTGCAACACTGGAAACATTGGCCATCATCGCGTATAGACAGCCTGTGACGCGCGGCGATATTGAAGAAATTCGTGGCGTGACGGTCAATTCGCAAACGATCAAGATGCTGGAAGACCGTGGCTGGATAGAAGCCATCGGCCATCGGGACGTGCCCGGACGCCCGGCGCTGTTTGCAACCACCAGGCAGTTTCTGGATGATCTCGGCCTGACTTCGCTGGATCAATTGCCACCGCTGCAGCAGGTAATGAAAGGCGACATGCAAGGCGGCGCGTTGCTGGAAATGCAAGCGCTGCAAGCCGATCTGCAATCCAATCTAGACCAGGCGGCCATGAATTTCGCCGCTGATCCCATCGGAAGCAATGATTCAACTGCAGTTGAGATTGCTGCAGAATTTGTAGTTGAAGACCCCGAGGCCGGGATTGTTCCCGATCGCTCGGTTCCATATATTGAAGTTTTTTCTCACGACCCTGCGCCCGAATCATCGGTTGACGCTGCGCCAGGTCAGCACAACCAAGAATCGAACAATGACTTTTCCAACTCCCAATGACGCGCCGCTAATCATCGCAACCGCTTCCGAGCCGAAAGAGATGCAGGAGAGCGGCAGCCCTTCCGAGGCGCTTTCGGAAACCGGCGCGCCGGCAAAGGCGTCGAATGGCGCCAAACCGGCAAAGCGCGGCGTGCGTGGACCGCGTACGCTAAGACGCGCACGATCTGCGCCGCGCGCCGATGACGGCGTCCATGCCGGAACGCCTGTGCCCGATTCGGCAGGCGCAGCGCCATCGGATGACGTGCAAAACACACTTGATGCCGCCGGCGAAAATGCCGGCCCTGTTGTCGTGCAGCAGCGAAGAGAGCCGCGCGCACGCCATCCGCAGGCTACCGGCGCGGCCGACGGTCGCGGCCGTGAAGATCGTCAAAAAGGCAAAAAAACATCCCGGAAGCCGCGCAGCCAATCGGATGACGGCACCGATAAATCGGTATCCCGCTCTAGGCCGGCGAACGCCGATGAAGTATTTTCTTTTGTGACATCGGATGCATTCGACAATCTGGCCGAAGAAGAAAAATCAGGCGTCAATGCGCGGCACAGTGACCGCCCGGCGCAGGCAAAAAATATCCGGCGCGATCTGACGGCGGATGACGATGCTCCAAAATTGCATAAAGTGCTGGCTGAAGCCGGTCTTGGTTCACGCCGGGACATGGAAGAACTGATCATTGCCGGGCGCGTGTCGGTCAATGGCGAACCGGCTCATATCGGCCAGAGAATATTGCCGACCGATCAAGTGCGCATCAACGGCAAATTGATTCAGCGGAAGATCAGCAAAAAACCGCCACGCGTACTGGTTTATCACAAACCGGCCGGTGAAATTGTCAGCCATAGCGATCCGGACGGGCGGCCATCGGTATTCGACCGTTTGCCCGCCATGAAAGCGGCCAAGTGGCTGGCAGTGGGACGCCTCGATTTCAATACCGAAGGCTTGCTGTTGTTTACGACGTCGGGCGATCTTGCGAATCGGCTGATGCATCCGCGTTACGGCATAGACCGCGAATATGCGGTGCGCACCCTGGGCGAGCTGGAGGAGGGCATGCGTCAGAAATTGCTGGGTGGCATCGAGCTTGACGACGGAACAGCGCAGTTTTCAAAAATCGCCGACGGCGGCGGCGAAGGCGTCAATAAATGGTATCGCGTGACGATCGGCGAAGGCCGCAACCGCGAAGTGCGCCGCATGTTCGAGGCAATCGGCCTGACCGTATCGCGTCTGATCCGTACTCGTTATGGCGCGATGACATTGCCGCACGGCTTGAAGCGCGGGCGCTGGGAAGAGATGGATGAGCATGCAGTACGTGACTTGCTGAAGATCAGCGGGCTGGACAAGACCGCCGGACAGACCCCGCCGGTCAAGGGACGCGGCGATTATCCCGCTCGCTCCGCCAGCGGCAATGTTTATGAAAATGGCCAGGGCCAGCAGCGAAATTCAGGGCGCGGCCAAGGGCAGCCGCAGGGACAAGGCCGCAGTCAGGGCCAGTCGCGTCCGCGGCAACCCGATCCGCTGCAAACCGCGCTCGGATTTCCCGGCATGGGCCAGCCCCGCCGCAATGCCGGTCCGGGGCGGGGTGGGCCGGACGGGCAGAGCAGGCAAGGCGGACAGGGCAGGCAAGGTCAGGGCGGCGCTCAAGGAATGCCGCGCCGTCGCCCAAAAGGATAATTTCCCTGGCGCATAAAAATTGCGGTTTCATCAAGGTTTTATCGCGATAAGCGCCGCAAGCGCGCGCCGAGACTTCTATTGCGGCATTGCGGCGCATGAAGTAATCGATTATAATTTGGCAGTTAACAAAAGCCGTTCTCCCCGCGCACTTTAGCGGGAAATGACTGCAGGCGGCTTGAATTATAAAAAGATGGGCAGATGCCCATTTTTTTTTTGTTAAACAGTTTGTGCATCCGGTGTCTGGCGATGGTTTTGCAGTGCCGAATGCGGCGTTATACGGAGAATGGCTTTGCAGTTGCTGGAACTGATTGAAAAAACCGTTGCGGGCATGGGTTACGATCTTGTCGATTTCGAGCAGGCCGCGCGCGGCCTGCTGCGCGTGTACATCGATTTTTTGCCGCAGGACGCCGACAAGGGTTATATCACGGTTGAAGACTGCGAGAAGGTAACGCATCAGCTGCTGCACGTATTGACGGTGGAAAATGCGCCATACGAGCGGTTGGAAGTATCGTCGCCCGGACTCGATCGGCCATTGAAAAAAGCCGCCGACTACATCCGGTTTGCGGGGCGGGAGGCGGCGGTGAAATTGCGCATGCCGATGCCCGATGCGGCGAACCGCAAATCGTTCCAGGGTGTTTTGCATGCGCCCGATGGCGATAAGCTGAAGCTGGAATTCGAAGGAAATGACGGGCTGGCGATGCTGGAGTTTTCGCTGGCCGATGTGGACAAGGCGCGCTTGGTGCCGAAAGTGGATTTTAGGAGTCGCAAAGCATGAGTCGCGAAGTTTTATTGTTGGTCGATGCGCTGGCGCGCGAAAAAAACGTTGATAAGGATATCGTCTTCGGGGCGCTTGAACATGCGCTCGCGCAGGCGACAAAGAAGCGCTATGAGGGCGATGTGGATATCCGCGTCGCGATCGACCGCGAGACAGGTGAATTCGAATCTTTCCGCCGCTGGCATGTGGTGCCGGACGAAGCCGGCTTGCAGCTGCCCGATCAGGAAATTCTGCATTTCGAGGCGAAAGAACAAATTGACGATATCGATGTCGATGACCATATAGAAGAGCCGATCGAGTCGGTCGATTTCGGACGGCGTTTTGCGCAGGACACCAAGCAAGTCGTGCTGCAACGCATTCGCGATGCGGAACGCGAGCAGATTCTGGCCGACTTCCTGGAGCGCGGCGATTCGCTGGTAACCGGCACCATCAAGCGCATGGAGCGCGGCGACGCCATTGTCGAATCCGGAAAAATTGAAGCGCGCCTGCCGCGCGACCAGATGATTCCGAAGGAAAATCTGCGCATCGGCGATCGGGTTCGGGCCTATATATTGCGTATCGAACGCAATGCGCGCGGACCGCAGGTGATCCTGTCGCGGACCGCGCCGGAATTCATCATGAAACTGTTTGAGCTCGAAGTGCCGGAGATCGAACAGGGTTTACTGGAAATCAAATCGGCTGCCCGCGATGCCGGCGTGCGCGCCAAGATTGCCGTGTTTACCGCCGACAAGCGAATCGACCCGATCGGCACCTGCGTCGGCATGCGCGGTTCGCGTGTACAGGCAGTGACCGGTGAACTGGGTGGTGAGCGAGTCGATATCGTGCTGTGGTCGGATGATCCGGCGCAGTTCGTGATTGGCGCGCTGGCTCCTGCCAACGTATCGTCGATTATGGTTGATGAAGAGAAGCATGCAATGGACGTCGTGGTGGACGAGGAAAACCTGGCGATCGCCATCGGTCGCGGCGGCCAGAACGTGCGTCTGGCGGCGGAATTGACCGGTTGGCAGATCAATATCATGACGGCGGAAGAATCGGCTGACAAGTCGGCCGTGGAAACCGCGGGGATTCGTGCATTGTTCATGGAAAAGCTGGACGTCGATCAGGAAGTTGCCGACATTCTCGTCGATGAGGGTTTCGCCAGCCTCGAAGAGATTGCATACGTGCCGATCAACGAAATGCTGGATATCGAGTCGTTCGACGAAGATACCGTCAATGAATTGCGCAATCGCGCACGCGATGCGCTGGTGACGGAAGCGATTGCGTCGGAAGAAGGTCTCGAAGGCATGGAAGATGCGCTGGTGAACTTGGATGGCATGGATCGCATCATCGCAGGCAAGCTGGGTCTGGCCGGAATCAAGACGCTCGACGCATTCGCGGCTTTGGCTTATGACGAATTCGGTGCGATTCTTGCATTGTCGGCCGACCGTGCGCGTCGATTGATTGAAGATGAATTTAAAGATGTGACCGATGAAGAGATGAGGCTCATCGATGCCAAATACGATGATCGTGCCAAGGCGCTGCAAGCCAGGGTCTGGAGCCTCGCGGAAGCCAAATGATCCGGAACGCTCCACTATCATCCACCGCGTCACATAGAAAAGAGGACTGAATGGCGAGTAACAATGTAGCCCAATTTGCCACCGAGCTCAAGATGCCGGTCGATTTGCTGCTGACGCAGCTGCGCGCAGCAGGTGTCGACAAGAGCTCGACGGCCGACCAGCTATCCAAGGAAGACAAGGATAAGCTTCTGGGGCATCTGCGTCGTGCTCATGGCGTGGCGCCGGACAGTGAAAAAAAGAAAATCACTCTGACGCGTAAAGAAACGACGGAAATCAAGCAAGCCGATGCAACCGGCAAATCACGCACGATTCAGGTCGAAGTGCGGAAGAAGCGCACGTTTGTCAAGCGTGACGAACCGGCTGTCGAAGAAGCGCCGGCCAAGCCGGCCGCTCCCGTCATTGACGAGGCCGAAGTGGCTCGCCGTGCGGAAGAGGCGCGCCGTCATGCCGAATTGATCGCACGCCAGGAAGCCGATTTGCGCGACAAGCAGGAGCGTCTTGCCAAGCTGGAAGCGGAAAAAGAGGCGCAGGCAAAAGCATTCCAGAAAGCCGAAACCGAAGCGCAAAAGGCGGCAACTGCCGAACAGCCCGCTTCAGCCAAAGCCGGCGACTCCGACAGTGAAGAAAAAAAGCGTGTTGTTGCCGACGAAGCCAGGAAGAAAGCGACCCAGGTTGCGAAAGACGCTGCCGAAAAGGCCGCTGTGACCGAACGCGCACGCAAGGTAGTGGCAGATGAAGTCGCGCAGATCAAGGCGATGATGAATGCGCCGCGCAAGGCGATCAAGGCGCCTGAGCCGGTACCTGCGCCGGTGGCCGCAAAAACTGCGGAAGGCACGTTGCACAAACCGGCGGACAAAAAGCCCGGCGAGAAAAAAGACGAAAAGAAACCGGCGGTTGCCGCGGACAAGAAATCGATCAAGTCGGCCAATGTTTCATCGACCTGGCAAGACGATGCAAAAAAACGCGGCGTCGGCATCAAGACCCGCGGCAATACCGGCGGTAGCCGCGATGGCTGGCGTGCAGGCCCGAAAGGGCGGCGTCCTTCGCACGACGATCGGGAAACCAATTTCCAGGCGCCGACCGAGGCCGTCGTCAAGGATGTGCATGTGCCGGAGACGATCAGCGTGGCCGAACTGGCGCACAAGATGTCGGTGAAGGCATCCGAAGTCATCAAGCATTTGATGAAGCTCGGGCAGATGGTTACCATCAACCAGGTGCTGGATCAGGAAACCGCAATGATCCTGGTCGAGGAAATGGGCCATACCGCGCATGCGGCAAAGCTGGACGATCCTGAAGCGCTGCTCGAAGACGGCGCAGAGCATGGGAACGTAGCGATGCTGCCGCGTGCGCCTGTGGTGACCGTGATGGGCCACGTCGATCACGGCAAGACGTCTTTGCTCGACTATATCCGGCGCGCCAAAGTGGCATCCGGCGAGGCCGGCGGCATCACCCAGCATATCGGCGCATATCACGTCGAAACGCCGCGCGGCATGATCACTTTCCTCGATACCCCGGGCCATGAAGCGTTCACGGCGATGCGGGCGCGCGGCGCCAAGGCAACCGATATCGTGATCCTGGTGGTGGCGGCCGATGACGGCGTGATGCCGCAAACGAAAGAAGCGATTGCGCATGCGAAAGCGGCCGGCGTTGCGCTGGTGGTTGCGATCAACAAGATCGACAAGCCCGGTTCGAACCTCGACCGCGTCAAGCAGGAACTGGTTGCGGAACAGGTCGTGCCGGAAGAATACGGCGGCGAATCGCCGTTCGTCCCGGTGTCGGCCAAGACTGGCGAAGGTATCGATGCGTTGCTTGAACAAGTTTTGCTGCAAGCCGAAGTGCTGGAATTGAAGGCGCCGATCGAAGCACCTGCCAGAGGTTTGGTGATCGAAGCGAAACTCGACAAGGGCCGCGGTCCGGTTGCGACGATTCTGGTGCAGTCCGGCACCTTGAAGCGCGGCGATGTGGTGCTGGCCGGCTCTTCATACGGCCGCGTGCGCGCGATGCTGGACGAAAACGGCAAGGCCATCAATGAAGCGGGCCCTTCGATTCCGGTTGAAATTCAAGGGCTGACAGAAGTGCCTGCGGCCGGTGAAGAAGTGACGGTGATGACCGACGAACGCAAGGCGCGCGAAATCGCGCTGTTCCGTCAAGGCAAGTTCCGCGACGTCAAGCTGGCCAAGCAGCAGGCGGCCAAACTGGAGAACATGTTCGAACAGATGGGCGAAGGCGAAGTCAAGAATCTGCCTTTGATCATCAAGGCCGACGTCCAGGGTTCGCAGGAAGCGCTGGTCAGTTCGATGCAAAAATTGTCCACCAGCGAAGTGCGCGTGCAGATCGTGCATGCGGCGGTCGGCGGCATCAGCGAATCGGACGTCAACCTGGCGCTCGCGTCGAAAGCGGTCATCATCGGCTTCAATACGCGCGCCGATGCATCGGCACGCAAGCTGGCCGAAGCCAACGGCATCGATATCCGTTACTACAACATCATTTACGACGCGATCGATGAAATCAAGGCGGCGATGTCCGGCATGCTGTCGCCGGAAAAACGCGAACAGGCATTGGGGCTCGTCGAAATCCGCCAAGTTATCCTGGTCAGCAAGGTTGGTGCGATCGCGGGTTGCTATGTGCTCGACGGCGCCGTCAGGCGTGGCGCATCGGTGCGCTTGCTGCGCGATAATGTCGTGGTCTGGACCGGAGAGCTCGATTCGCTCAAACGCTTCAAGGATGACGTGAAGGAAGTGAAGGCAGGCTTCGAATGCGGCTTGACGCTGAAAAATTTCAACGACGTCAAGGAAGGCGATCAACTGGAAGTGTTTGAAGTCCAGGAAGTTGCCCGTACTCTGTGACATGATTCCGGCGGGCAAGCGCCCGCCGGAATCAGTCGATAGACGCTATCGGTTTTAATATGGCTAAACACAGCAAATCCATTCCGGCGCGCGGTCTGCGCGTTGCCGACCAGATCCAGCGCGATCTGGCCGAGATCGTCGCGTTCGAGTTGAAGGATCCGCGCGTGGGAATGATCACGATCACGGAAGTGCAGATCACGCCTGACTATGCGCATGCCAAGGTGTTTTTCACCATGCTTTCCGACAACAAGGAAGCGATCCAAAGCACGGTGGCCGGACTGGTTAAGGCTGCCGGTTTCATCCGCGCGCAGCTTGGCCGGCGCTTGTCCATCCATACGCTTCCCGAATTGCATTTCGTGCACGACACGTCGACTGCGCGCGGCATGGAATTATCCAGACTGATCGACGAAGCAAACGCGACGCGTGCCAAGGATGCCGACCAAGGCTGATTTCGGCGCTTGTACGCATTTCGCGCACTAACCATCCCATCATGACGCCTATTCCACCCAGGAAAAAACGGGTGCCGGTCCATGGCGTCCTGCTGCTCGACAAATCCGTTGGCCATTCCAGCAACGACGCGCTGATCAAAGCCAAAAAATTATTGAACGCCGAAAAGGCCGGTCATACCGGCACCCTGGACCCGTTTGCAACCGGCTTGTTGCCGTTGTGCTTCGGCGAAGCGACGAAATTCGCGCAGGATTTGCTGGATGCGGATAAAACCTATGACACGGTCGTCCATCTCGGTATCCGGACCACGACCGGCGACACCGAAGGCGAGGTTGCGGCGACACATGAAGTCGACGCCACGCCTGACCGGATTGAAGCGGTTCTCGCCCGGTTTCGCGGTGAAATCGACCAGATTCCGCCGATGTATTCGGCGCTCAAACGCGACGGCAAGCCGTTATATGAATATGCGCGGGCAGGTGTGACGCTGGAACGCGAAGCGCGCCGCGTGACCATTCACAGCCTGGAATTGCTCGACTATCAGGCGCCGTTTTTACGCTTGCGGGTTGCATGCAGCAAAGGCACTTATATCCGGGTGCTGGGCGAAGACATCGGTGCCGCATTGGGTTGCGGCGCGCATTTGAAAGCGTTGCGCCGCATCGGTGTGGGAGAGTTGACTCTTGAGCACGCGGTGACGCTTGAAGTGTTTGCCGACATGTCCGAATCCGACCGCGCCGCGTCGCTGTCTGCACTGGATACGTTGCTGTCGTCATTTCCCGCCGTCATCTTGCCCGATAAACTGGCGAATCGATTCCTGCATGGCCAGCGATTGGCGCTCGGCAAGGAAGGAGCAGCGATACCGGACTGCCAGGGACGGGTCCGGGTTTATCGGGAAACAACCGGACAATTGCTCGGCACCGGTCAAATGAAGGAATTCGGCGTGCTGGCGCCGGAACGGCTGATCGCGGCGGAAAAACCGTGAAACAGGCAACGGTTGCGAGTGTGGCGAAATCTTCAGCAACTCTTTGAAATATCAAGAGTTTTCATTATTTCGTGCGCCGCAACATGTTAAAATGCCCGGTTTCCCGCACTCCGCATATTTCGCCTACCAAGATCATGTCAAATACAAAACGCGCCATCCGCAACATCGCCATCATTGCCCACGTCGATCACGGCAAAACGACTCTCGTCGACAAGTTGCTGCGCCAGTCCGGCACCTTCCGCGACAACCAGCAGGTTGAAGCCCGCGTGATGGATTCCAACGATCTTGAAAAAGAGCGCGGCATCACGATCCTGTCGAAAAATTGCGCGGTCGAGTACGAAGGCACGCACATCAACATCGTCGATACGCCGGGCCATGCCGATTTCGGCGGCGAGGTGGAGCGCGTGCTGTCGATGGTCGACAGCGTATTGCTGCTGGTCGATGCGCAGGAAGGTCCGATGCCGCAGACCCGCTTCGTTACGCGCAAGGCGCTGGCGCTCGGCTTGAAACCGATCGTCGTGATCAACAAGATCGACCGTCCGGGCGCGCGTCCGGAATGGGCCATCAATGCCACCTTCGAATTGTTCGACAAGCTCGGCGCGACCGAAGAGCAACTGGATTTCCCGGTGGTGTTCGCATCGGCGCTGAACGGTTATGCCAGCCTGGATGCAACTGTGCGCGCAGGCGACATGAAGCCGCTGTTCGAAGCGATCCTGGAACACGTGCCGGCGCGCGACGATGACCAGAACGGTCCGTTGCAACTGCAGATTTCGTCGCTGGATTATTCTTCGTATGTCGGCAAGATCGGCATCGGCCGCATCACGCGCGGCCGCGTCAGGGCGTTGCAGGACGTCATCATCATGGACGGTCCGCAAGGCACGCCGATCAAGGCGCGTATCAATCAGGTATTGAATTTCAAGGGACTGGAGCGCGTGTTGGTCGATGAAGCGGTCGCCGGCGATATCGTGCTGATCAACGGCATCGACGAGATCGGTATCGGCACCACGGTATGCGCACCGGATGCACCGGATGCGCTGCCGATGCTGACCGTCGACGAACCGACCCTGACGATGAACTTCATGGTCAATAATTCGCCGCTGGCAGGGCGTGAAGGCAAGTTCGTCACCAGCCGCCAGTTGCGCGAGCGCCTGGATCGCGAGTTGAAAGCCAACGTTGCATTGCGCGTTGCGCCGACCGATGACGATACGATTTTCGAAGTGTCCGGCCGCGGCGAATTGCATCTGACCATTCTGATTGAAAACATGCGCCGCGAAGGATTCGAGCTGGCCGTATCGCGTCCGCGCGTCGTGTTCAAAATGGTCGATGGCGTGCGCCACGAGCCGTTTGAATTGCTGTCGGTCGATGTGGAAGAAGTCAATCAGGGCGGCGTGATGGAAGAATTGGGCCGCCGCCGCGGCGATCTGCAAAATATGGAATCCGACGGCAAAGGCCGGGTCCGGCTGGAATACCGTATTCCGGCACGCGGCCTGATCGGGTTCCAGGGCGAGTTCATGACCTTGACGCGCGGCACCGGATTGATGAGTCACATTTTCGATGAATACGCACCGGTGGATAATTCCAAGGGCGAGATGGCAAGCCGTCGCAACGGCGTGCTGATTTCGCAGGATGACGGCGCTGCGGTTGCCTATGCAATCTGGAAGCTGCAGGATCGCGGCCGCATGTTCGTGGTCCACAACGACCCGGTGTACGAAGGCATGATCATCGGCATTCATTCGCGCGACAATGATCTGGTGGTCAATCCGATCAAGGGCAAGCAGTTGACCAACGTCCGTTCTTCCGGCACCGATGAAGCGGTGCGCCTGGTGCCGCCGATCCAGATGTCGCTCGAATATGCGGTCGAATTCATCGATGATGATGAACTGGTCGAAATCACGCCGAAGAGCATTCGTCTGCGCAAGCGCTATCTGAAAGAGCACGAGCGCAAGAAGGCAGGACGCGAAGCCGCGTAAGTCTTTCTTCGCGACCGCTCCAGTTCGTTGATCGGGCCGCGCGCATTCGGTAAACCCGTTGACTCTTGATGGCCCGGTAAAGGCTGTTCGGGATTGGCGGGTTTTTTATTATCCCTGTCCATCCTCATTTCTCATGCTCAAGCAACAATCGCATCGCCGTGCCGTCATTCTGATGATTTGCGCCGCAACGCTGTGGAGCATTGCGGGCGTCTTTACCCGTCACCTCGACGCCGCACGCGGATTTGAAGTCACTTTCTGGCGCAGCGCCTTTGCCGCGTTGTTCGTCGCCGCCGCATTGTTGCGGCAGCAAAAAGGAAAAGCATTTTCCACGGTGCGCGCAGTCGGCAGGCTCGGCTTGCTGTCCGGCGCAATGTGGAGCGTGATGTTCATTTGCTTCATGATTGCGCTGACCATGACAACGGTTGCCAACACGTTGATCGTGATGAGCATCTCGCCGCTGCTGACAGCGTTTTTCGCCTGGCTGTTCTTGCGCGAACGCATCGCATCGCGCACCTGGCTGGCGATTGCCGCCGCGTTCGTCGGCATGGTGTGGATGTTTGCCAGCGGCATGTCGGGTATGGGCAGCGCGCATCTGGCCGGGATGGCCGTGGCGCTCGGCGTGCCGGTCGCGGCATCGATCAACGTCATTGCACTGAAAAAAGCGGGCCATGGCGTCGATCTGATTCCGTCTGTGTTGATTGGCGGCGTGCTGTCTGCGTTGCTGATGCTGCCGCTGACCTGGCCGCTACAGGCATCGCTGCACGACATCGGCATTCTCGCCATCCTCGGTTTTTTTCAGCTCGGTTTTCCGTGCATGCTGATGGTCATCGCATCGAAGTCTTTGTCGGCGCCGGAGATTTCATTGCTGGCGCTGCTTGAGGTATTGCTGGGTCCGCTATGGGCATGGCTGGGGGCAGGCGAAGTGCCGGCGCAGGCGACGCTGATGGGTGGGGCAGTGGTGCTGACCGCCTTGGTATTCAATGAACTGGCCGCGATGCGGCAAAGCGCACCGGCGACCAGTTAACATTTATTGCCCCGGCTTCAAGCGAAGGCAGCCTCGGTTTCAGGCACTGCCTTCTGCGCTTTCAGGATATCGGCAATCGCACCGAACAACTGGTCGATCTGCGCCTTGTCGATGACCAGCGGCGGCGACAATGCAATGATGTCGCCGGTGGTGCGAATCAGCACGCCTTTTTCCCAGAAGCATTTGAGAAACACGTCGAACGCACGGGCGCTCGATTTGCCCGGCACGCTTTCCAGTTCGATGCCGCACACCAGGCCAAGATTGCGTACATCTTTTACATAAGGCAGGCCCTGCAGACTGTGCGCGGCTTGCTCGAAGCAAGGCGCGATGGCGGCGGCGCGCTCGAATAACTGTTCGCTCCTGTACACATCCATGGTCGCCAGCATCGCGGCCGATGCCAGCGGATGGCCGGTATAGGTATAGCCGTGGAAGAATTCGATCGCATTTTCCGGCGCGGCATCCATGAACGTATCGTGAATATCCTGGCGCACGATCACCGCGCCCATCGGTACCGCCGCGTTGGTCAAGCCCTTGGCGCAGACCAGCATATCCGGCGTGATGCCGAAATAATCCGCCGCGAACGGCGCGCCGACGCGGCCGAAGCCGGTGATGACTTCATCGAAAATCAGCAGGATGCCGTACTTGTCGCAGATGGCGCGCAGTTTTTGCAGATAGCCTTTGGGCGGCAGGATCACGCCGGTGGAGCCTTGAACCGGTTCGACGATCAGCGCGGCAACCGTCGCCGGGTCGTGCAGCGTCAGCAGTCGTTGCTCCAGTTCGTCGGCCAGTTCGGCGCCGTGTTCCGGCAAGCCGCGCGAGAATGCATTTTTCGCGATATCGAGCGGATGGCGCAAATGGTCCACGCCGGCCAGGGTCGGGCCGAAATGCTTGCGGTTGCCGGCGATGCCGCCGACCGCGATGCCGCCGAAACCGACGCCGTGATAACCGCGCTCACGGCCGATCAGGCGGGTGCGCAAGCCGTCGCCGCGCATGCGGTGATAGGCGAGTGCGATTTTCAGCGCGGAATCGACCGCTTCCGAACCGTCGTTGCAGAAAAAGACCCGGTTCAAGCCTTCCGGTGCAATTGCCACCAGCGCGCTGGCCGCCTCGAAAACTTTCGGATGCCCCATCTGGAATGCAGGCGCGTAATCCATCGTCGCCGCCTGCTGCTGAATCGCCGCGACGATTTTCGGATGGTTGTGGCCGGCATTCACGCACCATAAGCCGGAGGTGCCGTCGAGAATCTTGCGGCCGTCGTCGGCGGTGTAATGCATGCCGGACGCGGCCACCAGCATGCGCGGTCTGGCCTTGAATTGCCGGTTCGCGGTGAACGGCATCCAGAAGTGTTCGGTATTGATGGTATTGGACATAGGGTCACCGTGGTTTCAAGAAATGATTTGGAGCGATTGACATGGTATTACGTTCGCAGCCATATCGGTAACGACACTTTACTGCGATTTCCGAATAAAAGTTTGTGCCGGTACAATATCGGTTTTCCCTATGGTCCTTGCCCGTTGAATTCCACGAAATTACCCGCCCGCCGCGTATCGGTCGCGCCGATGATGGATTGGACCGATCGCCATTGCCGCGTCTTTCACCGGCACATCACGCGGCACACCTGGTTGTATACCGAAATGGTCACCACCGGCGCATTGCTGCACGGCGATGTGGCGCGCCATCTCGATTTCAGCGATGAAGAGCATCCGGTTGCATTGCAGCTTGGCGGCAGCGAACCCGGCGATCTGGCGCAATGCGCGAAGTTCGGCGAACAATGGGGCTATGACGAAATCAATCTGAATTGCGGTTGCCCGTCGGAACGGGTGCAAAAGGGTGCATTCGGCGCCTGCCTGATGGCGGAGCCTGAACTGGTAGCCGATTGCGTCAAGGCGATGCATGACGCAGTCTCGATTGACGTAACGGTCAAGCACCGCATCGGTATCGACCAGGCCGAATCGTACGATTTCGTTCGCGATTTCGTCGGCACGATCGCCGATGCCGGTTGCCGCACGTTCATTGTTCATGCGCGCAATGCGATTCTGAAAGGCTTGAGTCCGAAAGAGAACCGCGAGATTCCGCCGTTGCGATACGAGTTTGCCCATCAACTCAAGCGCGATTTTCCGCAACTCGAAATCATCATCAACGGCGGCATCAAGACGCTGGATGAAATCGATTTCCATCTATCGCATGTCGATGGCGTGATGCTCGGGCGCGAGGCTTATCACAATCCATACTGGATGGCCTCGTTCGATGCCCGTTATTACGATGATGGTGCGGCAGTGAAATCGCGCGCTGACATACTCGAAGCGATGCTGCCTTATATCCGCGCGCAACTCGAACGTCACGGCAACGGCGGCGGTTTGAAGCTGAACAGCATCACGCGCCACATGCTGGGCCTGATGGCGGGCATGCCCGGCGCACGCGCGTTTCGCCAGACATTATCCGATTCGAAAAGACTGGCGGCGGGCGATCCGGTTTTATTGCTGCAAGCGCTGGCACGGATGCAGCCATTGGCCGCTTGATCGATTCACCGCATACCGTCATCATTTCTTCCTGCAACGCAACCACTCTTTCCATTGAATACATCCGCGGCATGTCGTCGCTGATCGTCGCCCGCATTTCTGTCATGGCATGAAAGCTGCTGAATTTTCTTTTCGAATCCATTTTGAAAGAATCCGCAGATGAATAAGCCAGACGAGAATCCCGGTTTTCCGCCGCAACATCAATCGCATCAACCGGGCAGTGAAGCGAGCATGACGCCGCGGCCGGAAGCGCATGCGGAAAACTACGTGGCAAGCGGCAAGCTGAAAGGAAAAGTGGCATTGATCACCGGCGGCGACAGCGGCATCGGGCGCGCGGTGGCGATTGCTTTTGCGAAAGAAGGTGCCGATGTCGCCATCGCTTATCTGGACGAGCATCAGGATGCCGACGAAACGCAAGCGTACATAAAACAGGCCGGCAGGCAATGCTTGGCATTCTCCGGCGATATAGGCAAACAGGATTTCTGCCGGGAGATCGTCGAAAAAACGGTCGCCTCTCTCGGACGACTGGACATCCTGGTGAATAACGCCGCCGAGCAGCATCCGCAGAAAACGATAGAAGACATTAGCGAGGAGCAATTGGAAAAGACGTTTCGCACCAACGTATTTTCAATGTTCCATACCGTAAAAGCGGCGTTGCCGCATTTGCAATCGGGTGCGCGCATCATCAACACCACGTCGGTGACCGCCTATCGCGGCAGTGCGCATCTGCTGGATTATGCCGCGACCAAGGGAGCAATCGTTGCCTTCACCCGATCGTTATCGCAGCAGCTGGCCAAGCGCGGCATTCATGTGAATGCAGTTGCGCCGGGCCCGGTCTGGACGCCTTTGATACCGGCCAGTTTTTCCGCGGAAAAAGTTGCGGTATTCGGCACCGACGTGCCGCTCGGCCGCGCCGGCCAACCCGATGAAATCGCGCCGTGTTATGTATTCCTGGCGTCCGCCGATGCTTCTTACACGACAGGGCAGGTAATGCATCCGAATGGCGGCGAAGTGATTAACGGGTAATGGCGATAGCGGGTCAATCGCGAAAACCATGGAACGTCAGCATCAGTATTCCTTCAGCCGGTTGTAGAGCGTTTTCAGACTGATGCCGAGCGCATCGGCGGTCAGCCGCTTGTTGCCGCTGAAATGCTTGAGTGTCGCCAGGATGATTTCCCGCTGGACATCGGCCAACGGCATGCCGACGGAAAAATTCAGGCACCCTTCATGCATCGTCGGTTTGCGCGCGGGCAAATCCGACAACTGATCTTCAATCACCAATGTTTCGGTTGAAAGAATGAAGGCGCGGTGCACCACGTTTTTCAATTCCCTGACATTGCCGGGCCATGTGTAGGATCGCATCATTTCCATTGAATGGCGGGAAAATTTCTTTTGCGTATTGTCCTGCTCGTTCAGCAAATAAAGAAAATGCTGCGCCAGCAATTCGACGTCGCCGTTGCGTTCGCGCAGCGGCGGAACGCGTATCGGAAAAACCGCGAGCCGGTACATCAGGTCTTCACGCAGGCTGCCTTGCCTGATTGCCGTTTCAAGCTCGCGATTGGTCGCCGCAATCAATCGCACATCGACTTTCACTTCCTCGCTGCCGCCAACGCGCAAGAAACTGCCTGACTCCAGTACGCGCAGTAATTTAACCTGCATCTCCGTCGGCATTTCGGTGATTTCATCGAGGAACAGCGTGCCGCGCGATGCATGTTCGAAATAGCCGACATGCTGCCGGGCAGCGCCGGTAAAGCTGCCTTTTTCGTGGCCGAACAGTGCCGCTTCGATCAGGTGAGCAGGAATGGCGCCGCAATTTACCGCAATGAATGTTTCATTGCTTCTTTGGCTGAACTGATGCACGGTTTGCGCAATCAGTTCCTTGCCGGTGCCGCTTTCGCCGACAAGCAATATGGTGGCATCGGTGATCGAAACCTTATCGAGCTGCTGGTAAAGCTGTTCCATCGCCAATGAAGATCCGTACAGCATGCCGAACCGCTTCAAGGATTTATCCATCGACATTTCGGGCGGTCCTTCATGTGCTCAGATCTGGACAAGCGATCTTCATATGGGTAACGGAGATAAAAATTTTGTGGCTGCCTGTATTCTCAATGAGCAGCGGAAGTACGGCTTGCGTTTATTCAATAGCGAAGTAAAGAGTCTGCTGCATTAAAAAATATATTGCCTTGTTCAAAAATATTTCATTTGCAAAGCACAGTATTTCAATCGGTTATCAAAATAAATTTCCGCTAGCCTACTCGTTGTTTTTTGCTGATTCGAGAATGCTTCATCCAATGTAATCATTACGTTTGCACGGTAATTTTTACTATGATTGAGCCATGAAGCAGGCCGCTGGTTCCTTTCAATCTGCATCATGCGGTTGTCTATGCGAACTTGTTGGTTGGCACAGAAAGTGCGTTCGATATAAAACTGACTATATTTGATAATTTTGAAACTAATCCAAAACGCCGCAGTCAAGGCATTGTGTACTATTTTTTGTGAAAGGAATAATAATGAAACCAATGGTAAAGGCTACCAAGGTGGTTCTCGCTGCAGGGTTGTTAAGCATCATGTTCGCAGGTTGCAACCGTTCGGCTGACGAGAGCGGCGCCGGCTCGTCGACAAGCGGAGCCGGCACATCTACTTCAGGCACGACAGGTTCCTCGACATCGGTTCCCAGTGCGGCAACGCCGAGTACGCCGAGCCCGAGTACGCCGAGTTCCGGCACAACCGGTTCGGGAGCATCGAGTTCCGGTACGACAGGAACGGATACGGCCGGTTCCGGGGCATCGGGCGCGGCTGCGACGTCGAGCTCGGGTACAACCGGCGCTACGCCAAGCACGCCTGGTGCGGATACCCCCGGTTCAACGCCTGGTTCCACCACCCCGGGTACATCGGGTTCCGGCACCTCCGGTACGAGCGGTTCGACGCCAGGTTCCAGTTCAAGCGGCGCCGGTACTTCAAGTTCAGGGGCGGGCGGCGCAACGTCGGGATCCGGTACGTCCAGTTCCGGCACGTCAGGTTCTACGCCAAGTCCCAGCTCGACGGGTACCACCACTTCGGGAACATCAAAATAATGTAGTTGGTGAAGCGCTTCAAAAATCAGTACGGGAATTTGACTTGCATTAAGAAAATGAAGTATTCGGGGAATCAAATAAATTTATCATTTTATTGAAAGGAAGATAAGCATGAATGCAATTTCAAAAACTTCTAAAGGCGTGCTTGCGATTGCGATACTAAGCGCATTATTCGCTACAGGCTGTGATCGTCGCGCTTCGGATACCGGTGCAACCGGAAGCAGCGGCTCATCCGGTAGCAGTGGCATGTCCGGAAGCAGCGGCCTGTCCGGTTCTTCGGGAAGCAAGGGCGCATCCGGCAGCACCAGTCCGTCGAGTCCATCCGGCACGTCGAAGTAATAATTTTTCGATATCTGCTTGACGGAGTGACTATAGTTACCAAGACGAAAAACTCCTTTGACGCATGCAGGCGTCAAAGGAGCTGATGGTTTTCTGCTGGGAACTGGTGGTGTGCTTCTTCATCGTGTTTTCGCATTGCTTGCATGTTGCTTGATCAATTAATTTCCAAATTCATTTCCCATCCGCTGTAAAAAATCGGATGTTCATCCGCGATTGATACGTGTCAAACCGGACGTCGTCAGATTGACGACACTGGTACATCCATTAGGCTATTCAAGAACGTTTTTATTGATTTTGAAATGCGCGCTCGCTTCATTTTTTGCGCGGCAAAGTCAAATCCGAAAAATCCGCTCCTGGGCCATCATTGAAAAAGATCGTAGCGCGGCGCATTGCCGCAGATAGAATATTTTCCTATGCCGCATGTACTCATCGTCGATGACGATGCAAATACTCGAGAAGCACTTGTGGAAATTACTGCGGCAGAGGGATTTACTGCGGCAGTGGCCGGCAATATACGCGATGCGCAAATACAGATCGCATGCCAGCGGCCGGATGTGGTGCTGATCGATCTCAAGCTGCCTGATGGCAATGGCATGGATCTTTTCAACGACATTGAATCCCGTGCAACGACTGAAATCATTCTGATAACCGGCCATGCAAGCGTTGAAACCGCGGTCGATGCGCTTCGGCTGGGCGCGACGGATTATTTGACGAAGCCGATCAATTTCCGCCGTTTGAAAGCATTGTTGTCGCGGGTGCCGCGTACTGCGGATTTGAAAACGGAGATCGGCGCATTGCGCACCGAGCTGCGCCGGCTGGGGCATTTCGGGCAAATGCTCGGCGCCGCACCGGTAATGCAAAAGCTGTATAACCACATCGGCCGTGTCGCGCCGACCGAGGCAACCGTGCTGTTGCTGGGCGAAAGCGGCACCGGCAAGGAACTGGCCGCGCAAACGATCCACGATCTCAGCTTGCGGCAAAAGCATCCGTTCCTGCCCGTGAATTGCGGCGCGATTTCGCCGCAACTGATTGAAAGCGAAATCTTCGGGCACGAAAAAGGCAGCTTCACCGGCGCGGACCGGCAGCATAAGGGCTATTTCGAACGCGCGAACGGCGGCACCCTGTTCCTCGATGAAATCACCGAAATGCCGATCGAGTTGCAGGTCAAGCTGCTGCGCGTGCTGGAAACCGGTTCTTTCATGCGCATCGGCAGCAACCAGGAACTGGAAACCGATGTACGCATCATCGCCGCAACCAATCGCGAACCGGAAGATGCGATCGAGGAAGGAAAGCTGCGGCTGGATCTGTATCACCGGCTGAACGTTTTTCCTCTGAAAATTCCGCCGCTGCGCGAACGCGGCGCGGACATCGAGTTGCTGGCGCAGCATTTTCTTGACGAATTCAATGCCGCGCATGCGACCAGCAAGGTATTGCTGCCGGATGGCGCCGCATGCCTGGGCACTTATCATTGGCCGGGCAATGTACGCGAACTTCGCAATTACATGCAGAGAGCGTTTATTCTTTCAGACCAGACGATAGACGCAGCGGCACTCACGCCCACCATGGCGACCCATGCGCCGACCGGGCTTACACTGGCCATTCCGGTGGGAACATCGCTTGCGGATGTGGACCGCAAGCTGATTTTCGCCACGCTCGAATTATGCGGCGGCGTCAAGAAAAGGGCCGCCGACATTCTCGGCATCAGCCTGAAGACGCTTTACAACCGGCTGGAAGAATACGGTCCGGACGAACTGCCGCAAAAAAGCGAATATTTTTACAATGAAGAAAAAGAGCATTCGGTTTTTCCGAAAGATGTATTGCACAAAAACGATCTGTACGGCTGACCGGCTGGTTTTTCCAGGCAGCAGGCTGCGAGCGCCGTCATCCGCGCGAAGCCATCATCGCAATGACCACGATCAATTCTTCCGGCGCTACGGGCTTGGCCATATGCATTTGAAAGCCGGCGGTCAATGCGCGGATGCGATCTTCGCGCTGCGCAAATGCGGTCAACGCAAGCGCGGGCAGCCGATGCAACGGCGCGAGGCCGTCATCGGATTTCCAGGCGCGGATTTTACGCAACACGGAATAACCGTCTTCGACCGGCATCGCGATGTCGCATACCAGTATGTCCGGCAATTTTTCTCGCCCGGTACCGGAAAGCCGCTCGAACGCTTCGCTGGATGATGCTGCGGAAAAAACATTTGCGCCGGCGGCGCCAAGCACGAATGCCAGGGATTCGCGCGCCTCTTCCTGATCGTCGATCAGCAGGATATGCAATCCGGCAAGCGAAGGCAGCGCACCGAAGTTGCTGCCCGCTTCGCCCGCCTGAGTCGCCGGAATGTTTTTGTCTCTACCGGTGCGCAACGGCAGGCAGACGGAAAATGTCGTTCCTCTTGCTTCGCCCTGGCTCTCGGCCTTGACCGATCCGCCATGCAGCTCGACCAGATGCTTCACCAGAAACAGCCCCAGTCCGAGACCGCTGTGGCCGCGCGTGCTGGAGGTGTCTTCCTGGCTGAAACGGTCGAACAGATGCGGCAGGAAATCGGGCGAGATGCCCACCCCGTCGTCGCGCACGGTGATCAGGATTTGAGAATGCCGGACTGCGGCGGTCAGCCATACGTTGCCGTCTTGCGGCGTGAATTTGACTGCGTTGGAAAGCAGGTTCCAGACGATCTGCTGCATGCGGTCGGTATCGCCATCGATTTGTTCCGTCGTGATCTGGTAGGTGCAGGTAATGCCGATATGCTTGGCGGCGGCGATGGTACGCACGCTTTCCACGGCGGCCTGAATCACCGGCAACAGCGTAAACGGCTGCTTTACCAGTCTCATCTTGCCGCTCATCATGCGCGTGACATCGAGCAGATCTTCGATCAATCGCACTTGCTGCGCAATGCCGGTCTTGATGCCGGTCAGGGCGCGTTGCGCCAGCGGCGCGGCAACCGAATCCTTGACGTAATTTTCAAGCACGTGGGCCCAGCTTTGAATGCCATTCAACGGCGCCCGCAGTTCGTGCGACACGATGGCGAGAAATTCATCGCGGGCGCGAGCGGCCGTTTCCGCAAGTATGCGCGCCGTGCGCTCGCGCGCCAGCAAAAGATCATGCTCTTTTTCCATTTTTGTTCGTTCGGTCACGTCATAGGTGATGCCCAGCACCGATTCGATATGCCCGTCGCGATCCGACTCGGGTATCACGCACGCTGAAAAATAGCTCGTCCGGCCGTTGCTGGAGACTTCAAAATCGAATCGCTGTTCAACGCCGGTTTCAAACGCGGCATCGGTCGCGGCATCCCATGCCCGTACCAGACCCGGCGGCAGTCCAAGCTCGGCTTTCGTTTTCCCCAGATAGTCCGCTGCCTGCAAGCCGCTGACCGCCCCGACTGCAGGATTGACATAAACATGGCGCCTGTTGCGGTCGATGCGCGATATGCCATCCGGAGAATTTTCGACCAGCGTCTTGAAGTCCTGTTCCCGGCGGTGCAGTTTTTCTTCGGTGTTCCGCAGCCGCGTGATATCGCTGATGGCGGTAATCAAGCCATGCACCTGGCCCCGTTCATCCCGCTCGGGCACATGCATCATATGCATGTGGCGTTCGCCGGCATCCTGAAAGGGAATCTTCGTTTCATGCTCCTGCGCTTTGCCGGCCAGCGCAGCATCGACATATTTCCGGAACAGCGAGAATGCTTCTTCGCCGGTTATATCGGGAATCCGCCGTCCGACCATTTCTTCCGGTCGGAAGCCGAACATGTCCGCATAGGTTTTATTGACAAAACGGAGCCGATAATTCTTGTCGCACTGCGCGATGAAGACGGGGGCCGCATCCAGGATGAACCGCAGCTGTTTTTCCTGTTCACGCCGCAACTGCTCATTCTGGTTGAGCTGTTCATCCATCTGCTGCTTTGCTGCATGATCCGGAATGGGCTCCATCGTCATATTTACCTGATTATTACTGCGCTGAAAAAGAATGACTGGTTGTAACGAAACAAGCACGTAGGATTTACGCAAAGTTCGATGTTGATTTGTTCGCGCCCAATGACAGGCTCGTCCGCACCCGACAAACCGTTCGACCTGAGTAGCCCGCAGGGCGTATCGAAGCATGTCCTGAGCTTGTCGAAGGGCCTGCGGAACCTTCGATACGCCCTGCGGGCTACTCAGGTCGAACGGTTCTTTATGCTGAAAATAAAATACGACATAGTAATTTGCGTAAGCCCTGGCACGATAAAAATTATTTCTTACCGGCTTCCACGAAAGGCAATTTTGCGCTGGACCCATGGCGATGGAGTATTGAAAATTCTTGAAAGCTCCCGGCATGGCGCATGTTTCCATTCATAACGGCTTGTCTGATCTTGAAAGAAACTCTAAGCAGAAAACGTACCGAGATGAAAGAAGAAAAATTGCGTAACTATTTTTTTACATCATTGCAAATCTGCACGCATGTTTGCAAAAAAGATGATTTTTCAATCCGTTCCGGATTTTTAAAACAGCAAGCAGATAAAGCGGAAAAAACAACCGCTCAGGCCATGACTTTTTGCGCTATTTCAATGCAATTGTCAACGATCCGGAGAGAATGGTTGAAGTTGGCGGCGTAGAGAATGTTCAGCGCCTGCACCGCATGTTTAAAAATCGTGCAGTCATCAAAGCTCATCGAAACTGATCAAGGCAATCGATAAGTAAATGTAACTTTTACGCACGCTGTAAAAGTTACGTCGGCGGCTTCATCAAAGTTGTATCAAAACATGCTGATGTCTGCGGTCGAGGACGAATCGGCATATCTCTTGCCTGTTCTTGCCCGCTCAATACGGAATGTATTTACCCGATTCAAGAATTGCGGCAGTCGGCAAAATTTTTCAAACATACGATATGGCACAACCTGCATCCACCGAACTGTTCCGCTCATACTGGCTGGCCGGATATGAAGGCGCGGACCACATCAACGGGGCAGGCCAGCCATTGTCGATGAACGATTCAACGCAGCACATGCAGCGGGCGCGCGAGGATTACGAAATGCTGCACGAGTTCGGCATCCGGACTGTGCGCGAAAGCGTCGGATGGCGGCTGGTGGAAGTGAACGGGCAATTCGATTTCTCGGTGCTTGAATCGCGTGCACGCGCAGCCAGGGAACTGGATCTGCAGATTATCTGGACGCTATGCCATTACGGCTGGCCGTCGGACATGAATGTGTATGCGCCCGAATTCGTCGAGCGCTTCGCATCGTATTGCCGCAACGTCGCAAAATTTCTTGCACCGTTTTCGGAAGAGCCGCCGGTCTATTCGCTGATCAATGAAATTTCCTTTACTTGCTGGGCCGCGGCCGAAAACCGGTTCGCCTGTTCAAACATGCTCAAGCAGGATGGCGGGCAGGCGCTGAAACGCCAGTTGATACGCGCAACGCTGGCCGGCTGCGACGCGATCTGGGAAATCGATCCGCGTGCGCGCATCCTGCATTGCGATCCGTTGATCCATGTCGTCGCGCCTGCCGATCGTCCTGAACTCGATATTGCAGCAGCCGTGGCGAGGCACTCGCAGTTCGAGGCATGGGATATGTTGAGCGGCGCGGTACAGCCCGAGCTGGGCGGCGCGCCGCGCTATCTCGACCTGATCGGCGTGAACTATTACCACGACAATCAATGGGAATTCGGCACCAACGAAGATCTGGACTGGCATCTCGACGATCCGCGCCGCCGCCCGCTGCATCAGCTCCTGATCGAAGTGCATCGGCGCTACCGGCGTCCGATCGTGTTGTCGGAAACCAGCCATGTCGGCAGCGGCCGCGGCGTCTGGATCAAGGAACTGGCGCAGGAAATCGCCATGGCCGCCGGCCATGGCGTCGAACTATTGGGAGTTTGCCTCTATCCCGCGATCGATCGCCCGGACTGGGACGATGCCGGGCATTGGCACTACAGCGGTTTATGGGATGTGAAAAGCGAAGGGGATGAAAAATTCCAGCGCATCCTGTCGGAACCGTATGCTGCTGCGCTACGGCAGGCGCAGCGCTTGACCGGACACCTTTGTCCTACCATTTACACGCCGCCTGAACGGCAAGGAGATCGCATGCCTGCAATTATTGTTTTTTCCCATCTGCGCTGGGACTTCGTGTTCCAGCGGCCGCAGCATTTATTGTCGCGCATGGCCGAGCAATACCCGATCGTTTTCGTGGAGGAGCCGATCTTCGATGAACAGGAAAGCCGCTGGGAAATTTCCGCGCCGCTGCCGAACGTATTCGTCTGCAAGCCGCATACGTCGGTGGCGATGCCCGGCTTCCACGACGATCAATTGCCGCAGTTGCGCAAGCTGATGCGTCAACTGGCAGCCGACTACGATGATCATATCGTGTGGTTCTATACGCCGATGGCATTGCCGTTGCTGCAGGAGCTGCATCCGCGCCTGGTGGTCTACGATTGCATGGATGAACTGTCCGCGTTCAAGAACGCGCCGAAGCAGTTGCTGCAGCGGGAAAACGCCGTGCTGAAGGTGGCCGATGTCGTGTTTACCGGCGGCCGCAGTCTGTATGAAGCCAAACGCGAGCGGCATCCGAACGTGCATTGTTTTCCGAGCAGCGTGGATGTCGTGCATTTCGAACAGGCGCTGGACCGCACCAACTCGCATCCCGCGCACAAGGATATTCCGGGGCCGCGGCTCGGTTATTACGGCGTGATCGACGAACGCTTCGACATCGACCTGATCGCGCAACTGGCCGATGCGCATCCGCGCTGGCAAATCGTGCTGGTCGGCCCGATCGTGAAGATCGACCCGGCGTCCATGCCGCGGCGGCCGAATATCCATTACATCGGACAGCAGCCGTACAAGGCGCTGCCGCATTTCCTGGCCGGCTGGGATGTGTGCCTGCTGCCGTTTGCGCTCAACGAATCGACGCGATTCATCAGCCCGACCAAGACGCTGGAATACATGGCGGCCGAGTTGCCGATAGTCAGTACGCCGGTAAGGGATGTGGCGGATTTCTATTCCGACATCGTCTACATTGCCGCCGATGCGCAGCAATTCATTGCGGCATGCGAGGACGCGCTGCTGGAATCGGCCGAACTCCGAACGCAAAAGATCGAGAAAATGCGCAAGGTGGTGGCATCGACGTCGTGGGATGAAACGGTGTTGAACATGCATGAACTGCTGCAACAGGCGCGCAAGATGCAAAAGCCTGCAACGAAGCCGGTGCAGGAGCCGGCCGAAGCCGGTTCGAACATCAATACCTTGCGCAAGCCGACCGCCGTGCCGAACGTGAAATGCGTGATCGTCGGCGCCGGTCCGACCGGATTGAGCGCCGCCTACCATCTTGACGCGGACACGCTGCTGCTCGACAAGAATGCGACGGTGGGCGGATGGTGCCGCTCGATCAAGGACAAGGGATTCACCTTCGACTATGCCGGCCACATCATGTTTTCCAATGATCCGTACGTGCTGAAGCTGTACGATATTCTGCTCGGCGACAACCTGCACTGGCAGAATCGCGAAGCCTGGGTCTACAGCAAAGGCGTGCATACCCGCTACCCGTTTCAGGGCGCGCTGTACGGTTTGCCGCCGAAGGTCATCACCGAATGCATCGTCGGCGCGATCGAAGCGCGCTATGGCAGTGTGGACAAGGCAGCCGCAGATTGCGCCGTGCCGAGTGCGCTGGGCACGGGGGACGTAAAGGATATTACCGACTGCTGCGCCGACGGCACGATGGAAATTGCGGCGTCGGCGACCATTGCCGGATCGCTTGGCGCACAGGCTGCGGCAACGGCCGTGGCGTCGGTGCCGGGCAACTTCGAGGAATTCATCCACAAGGTATGGGGCAGCGGCATCGCCAGGCATTTCGCGATACCGTACAACAGGAAGTTATGGACGGTGCCGCTGACGGAAATGGAAACGTCATGGCTCGGCGGCCGGGTGCCTTTGCCGAATCTGGAAGAAATCATCGAAGGCGCGCTGGAACCCGCAGGCAAGCCGATGGGGCCGAACGCGCGTTTCGGCTATCCGCTGCACGGCGGCTTCGAGGCGCTGATGACCGGCTTTCTGCCGCATATCAAGGGCACGCTGGAACTCAACGCCGATGTGGTGCAGTTGTCTCCAATCGAGCATATCGTCGCGCTGGCCGATGGCAGGCGCTTTCATTACGATAACCTGATCAGCACGATGCCTTTGCCGGAACTGGTCAAGCTGATCGGCGACGAAGCCCCGGCCGAAGTGCGGGAAGCGGCGGCCGGATTGAAGCACATCTCGATCCGTTGCGTGAACCTGGGCGTGGCTCGTGAAAACATCACGGACAAGCACTGGATTTATTATCCGGAGGATTCGATATTCCATCGCATTTTCGTGCAGGGCAACGCCAGCCCCGGCTGCAATCCGCCCGGCGGTTTCGGCCTGACCTGCGAGATTTCCTATTCGCCGTGGAAGCCTTTGCCTTACGATGGACAGCGCCTGATCGACCGCTGCGTTGCAGACCTGATCAAGGTCGGCTTGTTGAAAGACGATGACAAGCTGATTACGGCTAATCAGGTTGACATGCCGTATGCGTATGTCGTATACGACCATGCGCGCGCGAACAATGTGGCGATCGTCAAGGCGTGGCTGGCGGAACATGACATCGTGCTGTCCGGCCGTTACAGCGAATGGGAATACTACAATTCCGATCATGCGTTTCTGGCGGGGAAAAAGGCGGCGGAAACAGTGAAATGGCTGCAGCCTCAGAAAAGTGCGCTGGCGGAATGAGAAATATTCCGTCAAATCGAAACCGGCAATAACAAAGGAGGCCGGAAAGCGAGTCCGGTTAATATTATTGTGGATGCCTGAAATTGCATCGCCTGCATGTTTGCAGGCGAGCGAGGCTTGTTATCCGATGGAAGGAAAATAAGATTCTTCAGATTTTTTGCGGGTCGAATTTATGGTAAACGCAAGCCTTCAAAGCGTACCGTTCCCGCGCAGGCGGAAATCCAGCGGCTTTCCGTCACACGACATTGGCTTTCTCCTTGCGGAACAGGCCAGGCTTGCAGGCTTGACCTGTTCCGCAGGCGTGGAGCAATGTCCTGCGAAACCCCTGCTTCACTCTGCGGGAACGACACACCTATAGATTACCCACCTCTGAGGAGGAACTGCGAAAGTAGTTGTAAAGTTGCAGCGTCATTTTTAAAAGTCAATGTCGAAAATTGATCGGGCGTTACGGGAAATATATCAGGCAGGCAGCGGGACCGAACGCCGCATCCAGTGGCGTGTCGTCAGCAAGATTGCAAGCGCCAGACCTGCAATGTCGGTGATGATTGCGCCCCGGAATGCATCGGCCGGTATCAGCAGCAATATTCCCGCAGCCATGAACAGCATCCGTTCCACGGTGCCGACGCTGCGCATGAAGTAGCCGACCACGGCGACCGAACCGGTGAATACGCCGAGCGAGGCGGTAATCACCGCCCAGCCGATTTCCCAGGGAGAGCCGGCCATCAGCAGGCTCGGCGACACGGCGAACAAAAACGGCACCAGATAGGAACACCAGCCGATGCGGGTCGCGGTCCAGCCGGCGCGCGATGCGTCGCATTGCGCCAGATTGGCGGCCGCGAACGCGGCCAGCGCCACCGGCGGGGTGACCATCGACATCATGCCGAAATACATCACGAACATGTGTGCGGCCATCGGCGACAGGCCGGCCTTGATCAGCGCCGGCGCGATCAGCGTCGCCAGCAGGATATAGACGCCGACCGTCGGCATGCCCATGCCGAGCACGATGCCGACTGCCGCTGTCATCACCAGCAACATTGCCAGGCTGTCGCCGCTGAGTGCGAGCAACTGCAGCGTCAGGCCGAACGCCAGTCCGGTCAGGTTCAGGATGCCGATCACGATGCCGGCCGCCGCGCAGATCATCAGGATATCGATCGAGGCGCGTCCGGTCGAAATGACGGCGCGCAGCATTTCGCCGAACGGGACGCGCCTGCCCTTGTAGCCGAATATCAGGTTCAGAACGATCAGCAGTCCTGCCGCCTGCAACGCTGCATATTCGGCTTCAATGTTGAAGAAGATCAGGCCGCCTACCAGCACGATGAACGGTATCGGAAAATACCAGCCATGGCGCATGACTTCGCGCACGGCCGGCAGCCGATCCATCGGCTCGCCTTCGATGCCGTGCTTGGCGGCTTCCAGATCGACCTGGATGAACAGCGCAAGATAGTAGAGAAAGGCCGGAATGATGGCGGCGACCATGACTGCGCCGTAAGGTACCTGCAGCAGTTCCGCCATCAGGAAAGCCGCCGCACCCATTACCGGCGGCGCCAACTGCCCGCCGGTGGAGCCGACTGCCTCGATCGCCGCCGCCACATGCGCCGGGAATCCGGATTTTTTCATCATCGGAATCGTGATGACGCCGACGGCGGCGACATTCGACACCGCGCTGCCCGAGATCATGCCGAACAGTGCCGAGCCTACCACCGAAATCTTGGCGGCGCCGCCGCGGTAGCGGCCCATCAGCGCCATCGCCAGGTCGGTGAAAAATTCGGAGCCGCCGCAGCGCGACAGCACCTGTCCCATCAGGGTAAACGGCACCACGACGATGGTGGCGATCGCCAGCGACGAGCCGAGAATGGAGTTGGTATCCATGCCGAGATAGACCAGCAGGCGGGTGAATTGCACCGGCCGGCTGACGAATTCCCCCGGCAGCAAATGGCCGAGCAACGCATAGACGACCAGTACGGCAATCACGATCACCAGCGTCATGCCGGCGGAGCGGCGCGTTGCCTCGATCACCAGCCCGAGCAGCAGCGCGCTGATCAGCACCGCATCGAGCGGCCGGTTGACGACTTCATTGACCAGGCTCGGATAGCGCACGGCCACATAGAGACAGGCGATCAGTCCGGCGGTACCGGCGAGCGCATCCCACCATGGCGTCGGTGCGTTGCGGTCGGCGCTCGCGTCGGCGCGCATCAGCAGGAAGGCGAGGGCGATCCCGAGGCCGAGCACCGTCACCAGAAACTGTTCGGTGTAGAAGTTGAAGCCGAAATGGGACGGCAGCTTCAGCACCCAGCCGATCACGATAGCGGTGAGGATGGTCTGCAATGCAAGGGAAACGTTCTCGCGCAGCCGGTGCGGCAGAACGGCGCGGAATGGTGATGTCGTGCTCTGGTTCATGAAATAAATCCTGCGGTAAGGAAACTGTACTTTAAAACGATGCGAAACAATTCAGTGCATGACCGAGCCGCCGTCGACCACGAGAACCTGGCCGGTCATGAAATCGCTTCCGCGCGAAGCCAGAAAAAGCGCCGCGCCGACCAGATCTTCGGGTGATTGCTCGCGCTGCAATGCCCGCGAAGCCATGACCGCCGGCAATGCATGCCGCGCCATGTCCTGATTCTCGACCAGGTTGGCGGTCATGACCAGTCCGGGCGCAAGCGCATTCACGCAAATGCCGGACGGTCCGAGTTCGCGGGCCATGGCGCGCGTCATCGACACCACGGCGCCCTTGGAAGAAATGTAATGCAGCATCAGCGGCACGCCCTTGAATACTGCCGCCGAGGCGACATTGATGATCTTGCCGCCGCCGTTGCCGCGCATGTGGGCTGCGACGGCCCGGCTGCACAGGAAAGGGCCGCGCACGTTGACCGCCATGACCCGATCCCATTCGTCGATATCCAGATCGAACATCGAAGTCGGTCGCAGGCTGGTAAACATGGCGGCGTTGTTGATCAGCACGTCGATACGGCCGAACCGTGCAAGCACCGCGTGCGTCATCGATTGCACCGAAGCGGGGGCGGCTATATCGCAGTCAAAGCCCTCGGCGTCGGCGCCTGCCGCGCGCAGCGCTTCGGCACTGTCGCCGCCGGACCTGATGTCAACCAATGCAACCGATGCGCCGGCACGCCCGAAAGCCCGTGCCAGCGTCAGCCCGATGCCTTGCGCGGCGCCGGTAATGAGCACCACGCGCCCGGCCTGATCGGCGGTCGCCGGTGAAGCGCCGGTGCTATCGCTGACAACGGAATCGGCTGCATCCGGGATCATGGCTTGACCAGCCCGGCTTCCTTGAAATAGCGCATCGCACCGGGATGAAATTCAATCGGCAAGGTTTTGTGCATCTGCTTGACATCGAGCTCGTTGAAAACGGGAAAGGCAGAAGCAAGGCCGGCCTTGTTTTCGGCGATTGCCTTGACGACCTTGTACACCGCATCATCCTTTTCATTGGCGCTGGTGAGCAGCAGATTGTCGTAGCCCAGCGTCGTAGTCGGTTGGGCGACGCCGGCCAGACCGGAACGCGGCTTGACTTCGATCGGATAGCCGTAAGGGAATACCTTCTTGACGGCTGCCAGCGTCGCAGCGTCGGTAGGCACCGCCAGCATGCGCAAGCCGCCGACCTGGGCATCGACCTCGGTTACCTTGGCTGCGCCGACGGCAAAGAAAAACGCATCGGCGTTGCCGCTGGCGAAATCGTCTGCGCCGCGTGCAACGTTGGGAACCAGAACAGGCTTGATATCGGCTGCGGTCAGGCCGCCTCCTGCAAGCAATCCGTCAACCACGGTTTTTACCGTATTCATTGCAGTGAAGCCGTAAGTGACTCTTTTTCCTTTCAGGTCCGCCATGGTTTTGATCGGCGAATCCTTGCGCACGAAAAGACCGGTCTTGAGCGGAAACAACACCGAAGCGACACGCAGATCGGGCGTCTTGCGGCCGGCGAACGCGCCATGGCCCGCGACCGCTTCGCCCGCTTCCATCAGGTTCGCGATCCCGAAGTCTAGTTCTCCGCTGCTTACCAGCGGAATAAGAACGGTCTCGCCGCTGTTGGGCTGAACGCGCGCCTGCACCTTTGCCTTTTCGGTAATGACCTTCGCAATCGCCGAACCGGTCGAGTAGCTCATCGTGCCCTGCGACATGGTGCCGACTCCGACGCTTTGCGCGACGGCGGAACCGGCGATCAGCGTGCCTAAAAGCAGTGCGGTCAATTTGATTTTCATGTTGTCTCCTGGTGGTTGAATGGTGGTGGCTGAATCAATACATCCGCTTGCGCAAGAGCGATTGCTGCCGGCAATGCGCGCTAACCCTGATCGTTCGTTTCGAAATAAAAATGCCTGGTCTGCAAAAAATCGTTCATGCCTTCGATGCCGTGCAGCTTGCCGTAGCCGCTGTCGCGATCGCCGCCGGTTTCGGCTTCCGCAAAAAGACGGTTGTGCGCATTCATCCAGACGGTCCCGAAGCGCAGTTGCGCAGCAACGCGGCGGGCCTTGGCCGCATCGCGGGTCCAGACGCTCGATGCGAGACTGTAGCGCGTGGCATTCGACCGGATGACTGCTTCCGCTTCGTCCCTGAAACGCTCCAGCACCAGCAGCGGACCGAACAGTTCCTGTTGAATCAGCGGCGAGCTTGTATCTTCCACTTCAATCAGGCTGGGGTGGATGAACGCGCCGCGCGCCAGCGGGCCTTGCGGAATTTCTCCATGCAGCAGCACCTTGCCGGTTCTGCCGGCGCCATCGACGAGGCCGGCGATACGATCGCGGCTGCGCATGTCGATCAGGCATCCCATCTGCGAAGCGGGATCGCTGCCGATGCCCACGCGCACGTTCCTTAACGCGGCGGCAAGCCGCGCGGAAAATATATCGTACAAGGAATCCTCGACCAGCACGCGCGCAATCGCCGTGCATTGCTGGCCTGCCATTACCAGGCCGCCGCTGACGATGCCGGCGACGGTCTTGTCGAGATCGCAGTCCGCGAACACGACTGCCGGCGCTTTGCCGCCCAGTTCCAGCGACAGCCGCTTGAGCGTGCCGGCCGACGCCTCGGCAATCAGCTTGCCCACTTGCGTCGAGCCGGTGAAACTGATGACATCGACCGCATCGGATGCGCACAGAAAGCGCGCCACATCGGCGCCCGATTCAATCACCGAGTTGACAATGCCGCGCGGCAGCGCTGCATCGCCGACCAGGCATTCCAGCACCATATTGCTGACGAGCGCGGTTTGATGCGCGGGTTTGACGACGACCGCGCAACCTGCTGCCAGCGCCGGCGCCAGCGACCGGATCAGCAGCGTGGCCGGGGCATTCCACGGCAGGATGATTGCCGCGACGCCGGCAGGTTCGCGCTCCAGCGACGAATAGCATCCGGGCTCGACTTCCAGCACGCGGCCGTACAGATTGCGCGCAAGTCCTGCGTAATAGCGCAGTTCGGATACGCTCATCCGCAGTTCGCCCACCGCTTCGCGCCGCAACTTGCCGTTCAGGATCACCAGCCAGTCGGCGATGATGTCGATCTTCGCTTCCAGGCTGGCAGCGAAGCGCAGCAGCACATCGGCGCGCACACGGGGGCTGCGCCGCCAACTGCTCGATTCATGCGCTTGGCGGGCGGCTTGCACCGCTGCCTGCGCCTCGGCCGCATATCCCTCCGCGAACAGTGCGGCCGCTTCGGACGTGGCGGGATTGACTGCTTCACGCAGTTGCTCGCCGCCGTTGACCGAAGCAAGCCAGGCGCCGTCGATGTAATGCTTTGCTACCTGCATGATCCCTCAACCTTCAGAAAAACACGAGAGCGGTGCGAAGCCGCGCGGCGCATCGGTCAGGCGACCTTGACACGCAGTTCACCCAGGCCATCGACGCCGCCCACGATAAGATCGCCGGACTTGACGGCGCCGACGCCTTCCGGCGTGCCGCTGTAAATCAGGTCGCCCGGATTGAGTTCGAAATATCCCGACAGATGTTCGATGGTTTCATTCACGTTCCAGATCAGCTTGCGGATGTCGCTGTCCTGTTTTCTTTCCCCGTTGAGATCGAGCCAGATATGCCCCGCCGTGATTTCGCCGGTCGAGGCAATCGGATGAATCGGCCCGATCGGCGCCGAATGGTCGTATCCCTTGCCGAGTTCCCACGGTCTGCCCTGCTTGCGCAATTCCTGCTGCAAGTCGCGACGGGTCATGTCGAGGCCCAGCGCATAACCGAAAATATATTGCGCTGCTTGCGCGGCAGGAATGTCGGAACCGCGGCGTCCGATTGCCACCACCAGTTCCATTTCATAGTGCAGATTGCTGGTGCGAGTCGGGTAGGGAATGGCGCCGGTTTCGCCGTCCGCGACTACCACGACGGCATCGGCCGGCTTGGCGAAAAAGAATGGCGGTTCCCTGCCGGTGAAGCCCATTTCCTGCGCGTGTTCGACATAATTTCTGCCGACGCAGTAGATGCGGCGCACCGGATAAAGTGTGTCGGTTCCGGCAACCGGCACCGCCGGAAGCGGGCCTGGATCGAATGCATAGGTCATGGTTTTTCTTTCGTTGATCAAATCAGGTATCAGGGTTCAATTGTTGTTCGCGCAAAATGCCCAGCGCCTGCTGCACCGGCCGGTCGGAAAAGCTGAACAGAACCGCTTCCGACGCGGCTTCGAAATGTACGGTATGCCACGATGGAACCACAAAATGGTCGCGCGGACCGAAGTCGTAACGCCAGGTCTTTTCACCGCGCGAAATGACGGCGCTGCCGGTGCCTTCGACGACCGAAAATACCGTGCCGTCGGTGCTGCGGTAAGGGCGGCCGGAGAATCCTCGCGGCAGCAGTTGCATGAAGGCGGCGATCGTGGGAATCGGCCAGCTTCCGGTGGCCGGGTTCACGTAGCGCAGTTTTGCGCCATGCCATGGGTCGACCGGCCCGTTTTGCGCCAGCGTGGCCAAGGCTTCGCGGGTGCGCGCATACGGATAATTGAACACCGGGGAAGTCGCGCCATAGGGTGCGTCGTATTGGACCGGGAGCATGTTGGCGCCGTAGCGCGCGTAGCTGTTGCCTTCCGGGCGCACGACCGGCTGTTCTTTTTCCGGATGGTTTTCGGCGAATCCGGCATCGAAGAACCGCAGCATCGGAATATCCAGCCCGTCCAGCCAGACCACCGGTTCGCCGCCATCGGCTTCGGCACGGTTGCCGTGGTCGTGGAACGTCCACGACGGCGTGATGATGAAGTCGCCCGGATGCATGGCGGTGCGCTCGCCATCGACCGCCGTGTATGCGCTCGAACCTTCGACGATGAAACGCAACGCGCTCTGGGTATGCCGGTGGCTCGGCGCGATCTCGCCGGGAAGAATCAGCTGCAAGCCGGCATACAGGCTTTGCGTGATGCACGATTGCCCCGGCAATGCCGGGTTTTCCATGATCAGTACGCGGCGCACCGCTTCCTCGGCGGAAATGAGTTCGCCGGAACGCGCCAGGTACGGACGAATGCCGGCGTAATTCCAAAGGCATGGCACGCACGGCGTATTCGGTTCCTTCGGCACCAGCGCATGCAGCGACTCCCATAACGGCGTCAGGTGGCTGGGTAAGATATCCTGATAAAACTCGTTGCGCGCGTTCATCATCGTCCTTGCGAAAATTTCCCCGGATCAAACTCTGGCCGGCACCGCAGATTTTTTGAGCGCCTCTATGTTCAGGCCGGCGACGTTCTTGTAATTGTTCGAGATGGCGGCCAGCGCTTCGCGGCTGATGACATCGTCGATCTTTCCGAACGGCTTGCCGTCCGTCAGTTCGTGCACCACCTTGAGAATCGCATCCGGCGGCGCCTTGCGGTTGAGCAGCACGACATCCGCCGTCGCTTTTCCGCGAATGGCATCGTACGCTTCCAGCGCCTGCGCCGTCATGCCGAAGCGCCTGAATTGCTCGACCAGGCAAGGCACGTCCAGAATCGCCTGGCCGGCGCCGTTGGAGCCGCGCGGCACCATCGGATGTGCGGCATCGCCCAGCAGCGTGACCCGGTCGAAACTCCATCTGGGAAGCGGGTCCTGATCCACCATCGGATATTCCAGGATGACGTCGGTCGCCTTGATCATCGCCGCCACGTCCAGCCAGTCGAAATGCCAGTCCTCGAATGCCGGGAAAAAATCCTCGAGCCGGCCGCGATTGGACCAGTCGCGCCGGGCCGGCTGCGGCGCCTCGATTTCCGCCACCCAGTTCACCAACTGGTTGCCGGCGTCGTCGATGGCATCGCGGATCGGATAAATCACCATTTTGCCGACCGACAGCCAACCGGCCCGCAGCATGGTGGCGCCGCTCAGGAACGGTTTCCAGGCGACCGAGCCGCGCCACATGTTGACGCCCGAATAACGCGGTGCGCCTTCTTGCGGATACAACAGCTTGCGCACCGCGGAATGGATGCCGTCGCACGCCACCAGTACCGCGGCCCTGACGGCAGGGCGGGCAGCGCCCTCGCCATCGTCGAAACGCACCGTGACGCCGGTCGAGTCCTGATCGAAGCCGATGCAGCGATGGCCCGTCACCACGGCATCGCTGCCGAGCCGCTGCTGCACCGCATCGAGCAATACCATCTGCAATGCTCCCCGGTGAATCGAGAATTGCGGATGATCGTAGCCGGCGTGGCGTCCCGCCGGCTCGCTATAGACGAATTGACCGAACTTGTTGAAGAACGCGGATTCCCGGGTGGTTACGGCGACCGCCGCCAGCTTTTCTTCCAGGCCCAGCCGCGCGAGCACCTGCACGGCATGCGGCAATACGTTGATGCCGACGCCCAGAGGTTTGATTTCCGCTACCGCTTCATACACCCGGCACGTGATCCCCGCTTCATGCAGTGCCAGCGCCAATGTCAGGCCGCCGACGCCTGCACCGACAATGGCCACTTCGCATTCCTTGCTCATCTTTCTCCTTGCCTGCCGAATTTTTCAATCGTATTGCAACGGTTGCGGCATATTTGAACATCGGGAAAACCGGCTCGTCCCTGCGCTTTCGTCAATGCTGTCAGCGGTTCGTAACGCGCGGCTTTCCTGTCGTTGGTATGGAACGGGAATGTCAATACCTGTCATTACATAGAAGTTCAAAGTATTATGGAAATTTAAATATAATATGAATTAACAAGTAAATATTATGAATATATCCGCCCGTCAGCTGAAAGCGTTCATCGAGGTTGCGCGCCTGAAAAACTTCACGCGCGCTTCCGAACAATTGCACATCACGCAGGCCGGCCTCAGCATCATGATGCGGGAGCTGGAAGCGCAACTCGACTGCCGGCTGTTCGACCGCACCACGCGCATCGTGTCGCTGACCGCGACCGGAGAAAGTTTCCTGCCGGCGGCAACCAGGGCGCTGACGGAACTCGAAGGGGCGGTAGAACGCATTACCGCGCTCAGCGAAAAGGCACGCTACACGATGCGCGTGGCGGCAACACCGCTGGTGTCATCCAATCTGTTGCCGTTCGTTTTTCATGACTTCCGGGAAAAGCATCCGGAAATCACGGTGCGGCTGATCGACTGCGACATTACGCGCGTGCAGTCTCTGGTAGACAACGGCGAGGTCGATTTCGGCTTGGGATTTTTTTTCAAGGGCGCACGAGGCATCGAACGCACGCAATTGTATTCATTCCATTTGATGCGCGTCGCGCCCGCCGAAAGCGCCGGTGTAAAACAACGAAGCAGGATTCTCGGTACAGTACCCTGGTCCAGCCTGCGCGAGGAGCGGCTGATCGGACTGCCGCCGGGAAATCCGATCCAGCAACTGGTGGAAACCTACCTGGCGAAAATCGGCCGCGCTAACGAAGACAGGCTTACTTTCAATCAGTTCGATACCTTGATCGCGATGGTGGCGGCCGGCATGGGAACTGCAATCATTCCCTCGTTTGCAATGCTCGCCTGCCGCCGCCACAACGTGCGCACCGACATGCTGTCCCATCCCGAAGTGCCGCTCGGTTTTTACCGCATCACCAAGACCGGCCGTGCCAAGGCGCATGCCATGACGGAATTTTCCGAGGTGCTGGCGTCGGCGTTGCCGAGTCTGGTTCAGAGCGATGCGGATCAGCGACTGACGCTCACTGGCAGGCGAAACTGAAAGACCGCATTCGACCAAACAGCCCGCTCCATGAAAGTATTTTTGCGAATCCATGACTCGGATTCCATTTGCGGTGCGTTGCGCCAGCCATGTTGATTCAACTCAACATCAGATTTCTGAATCACGAACAATATTGCAATAGCGCTTGCGTCATTGCCGCATGTGCGGATGCCATCGATTCGATTGTCAGAAGGAGGTTTTGAAACATGAACGGTTTTTTGGACGTCGACTGGGGCGATCTGTTCAGCCTGAGCTTGCCGGCGGCGGAAATCGTGATCCGCGGCAGTGCGATTTACTGGTTCCTGTTTCTTGTTTTCCGGTTCATCGTGCGGCGGAATATCGGCGCGGTCGGCATTGCCGATATCCTGATCCTGGTGATCGTTGCCGACGCGTCGCAAAATGCCATGGCGGGCGAATACAAATCGATTACCGACGGGGTGGTTCTGTTATCCACTCTGCTCGGCTGGAATATCCTGCTCGACTGGCTTAGTTTTCGCTATGCCTTTATCCGCCGCTTTGCCGAATCCTCTTCGTTATGCCTGGTAAAAAATGGGCAAATGCTGAAACGCAACATGCGCAGGGAATTCATTACCGAAGACGAATTGTGGCGGGAACTGCGGGAAAACGGCGTGGAGTCGCTTCAGCAGGTGAAGGAAATGAATCTGGAGCCGAATGGAGCATTCAGCGTGATCAAGCGCGAGAATTGATGAGATGTTACGCCTGTCCTTAATGGCAAGGGCATGGTCCACGAAAGACACGAAAAGCACGAAATGTTCATAACAATTTTTATTCGCCTTTTTCGTGCCTTTCGTGTTTTTCGTGGACAAATGTGAAACGCCGGTTAGCCAGTTGATTACCGGCGGCTGTCAGGGCCGCGCCGTTGTCAATGATGAGGCGAGTGCGACGGTCTGGTTTGCTGATTGGGCTTTTCGTCGCCGTTGTCGTTGTCTTCTTCGTAATCCGAATCCGGCATGCCGAATTCGCTGCGCAATTCATTTCTGCGCTGCCGGATATCCTGTCCCAGCGATTCCAGATCCATGCCGGCTTTTTTCATTCGCGGGAATATCCTGTTCTGTTCTTCGTCGACATGATGTTTTACGTATTCGCCGAGCACGGTGAATTTCGCGTCATACAAATCGTCACCCGGCTGCATTGATTCCAGTTCGCCTATGAGCTGTCTGGCCAGCCCATGCTCGACCTCCGCTTCATCGATCAAATCGATTTCATCGAATGCATCGCGCAGCGCCGGATATAAGAATTCTTCCTCCACCTGCGCATGGATCACCAATTCGGTACAGGCGATTTCGACGAGCGTTTGCTTCGTCTCGTCGTCCGCCTGATCCTTGATTTTTTGAAATTCCGTAAAAAGCTGGATGACTTTTTTATGGTCTTCAATCAGGACATCGAAAACGCCGGATGCGGACGAATTGGCAGGTGCCTGTCGAGGCATGATTTTCTCCTAAGCGAAAGACATCGGATTTACTCCGCAAACTTCATGCCAGTGGCGCCATGGACGCCGGGAGCCGGATAGCCGGCATGCCGCTTTCACCGGCAAGCCGCGGCCATCCGATGCGATGCGTTGCGGACGCCGCCGCAAGCCTGTTTGGCCATTTTTACTGGCATGGTTACTGCATTGCGAAAGCTGCATACACAAGCGCTTTCCCTGATCATTGAGAAAATGATGCGGCTTAAAACACTGGCGACCGTGCTGACCGTATTGATCGCTGTATCGATCGTGTCTTATGGAACAGCGATCGGCAGCGGCAGCCGGATTTTCACGCCAGCCGCAACCAGCCCGTTCGGCAGTCCGGCCGCCGCTTCCGGATTCGGCATGGTGCAAGCGATCGAGGTGATCGGTTCTCGCAATACGGACAGGAATTCCGACCTCGCCGCCCAAGCCGCCACCGAACGCACGAACGGCAATGGGCATGGACAATGCGGCGGCAATACGGCCGTTGCAATTGCCGAGAGTCAAATAAGCGGCACCATGAAATGCACCGGCCCGGCCTGGCTGGTGACGTTGCGCATAGACGATGGCTCGCTGCAGAGTTATGTGCAGCGAACGCCGCTCAATTTGCGTATCGGCGACCGGGTGCTGGTCGCCACCGACGCGATCGAACGATAGCGGGGAAGCGCATGATCGGCAATGCAATCTTTACAGCGCTTACCCGCAATCTTTACCTTTAGCGCTACGGCAGGCATTTACCTGATCATCAGTCGCCGATGCTGCTCGGACGGTTTGTTGCTGGTTTAGATCCGATTTTCTTCCGCATCAACTGTTTTATACGGGCATGGATGTTGCCTCATTTATGAGTTGGGAAGCCGGTCGGATTCACCGGGCTTTATTCATTTCAATCGATTCTGTCAGGAGCAATGCAAATGGCGACTATCCATCTCGATCCGGGCGGCACCTACGCCGAACATACGGCATTGGCAGCCGGCAATGCGCTGCGGCGGCCGCTTTTTCCTGCCATTCGCTGGGGCGCGGTGCTGGCCGGCGTCGCGGTCGGCGTATCGGTCCAGCTGGCTTTGACCTTGCTGGGTATTGCCACCGGCTTGTCGGCTACCGATATATCGCAGGGGGAATCGTTCGGTACCGGTCCGTTAATGTGGGCCGGCTTCAGCATGCTGATCGCGGCATTCGTCGGCGGTTACGTGGCGGCCCGCATGACGGGATTGAAGCGCAAGGTCGATGGCGTATTGCATGGTGTCGTATCGTGGGCGGTTACGACGCTGCTGTTTGCGACGCTGGCGACTTCCGCCGGCGGTTCGTTGCTGAGCGGTGTCTTCCGCAGCATGAGTTCCATGGCAACCGCCACGGCATCGAGTGCGGGAAATTCCGGCGGCGGCGTGGCGGGCATGCTAAAAAGCCAGATCGGCGGCAATGTCAGCGCGGATGCAATGAAAACGCTGCAGCAGCATATCGAGGCCGGCCGCCGCGACGAGGCAGTGCAGTACATGACCAATTCGATGGGCGTGGAACAATCGCGCGCCGCAGCCATAGTCGATCAGGCGCTGATTATTTCCGGTTCGCCGGCGCAGGCATCGCCTCAAGGCAAGGCAGCGGCGGATCGGGCGATCAGCGCCGCCGGCACGGCGGCGTGGACGGTTTTCCTGGCAGTCGCGCTGTCGCTGGCTCTGGGAATCGTCGGCGGCGTACTGGGTGCGGTAGGCGCGCGCCGTACAACCTGGAACGATGTCGACGATACGGCGTCGGATTCCGCCGCGCGCAGGCCCATGTGAATGCGTCGGCGCGATCAATCCTGCGAAAATGAGTTGAAACATGTCGTTCCATACTTTTAATGGCGGGTCGCATCAGGGCCCGGCAAGAATAGTAGGCGCAAGGCGATTTTCGTGCGTAGTCGCACGCGATTCGGCCGCGACCGAGCTGCTGCACGGCTGCCCGGTAGTGACCGCTTCGGGCGCGACAATCGGCAAAGTCAAATCCATCCTGCTCGACTCGAAAACCCGGCAGTTGCGTTATGTGATGCTGACGACTCAGCACGGAAATGCATCGGTCGCGATTCCCTGGCATGCGCTGTATTTCGATTCCGCGCTGGTTCGGCTTGTTTTCTATACCTATAGTTGACTGATGTTATGCATGTCATTCATGGCGGAGGGCATGGTCCACGAAAAGCACGAAAGGCACGAAAAAAGATGATTGAAGTCTTTTCGTGCCTTTCGTGGACAGATGCGTGATCTCAGTAGTTGCTTGGCGGCCCGCTGCGCTCTCCGCAGCGAACACAAAGCGCATCCGCCGGCCGCCGTCCCGATCTACATGAAAGAGGAGATGAATCATGGCAAGAATCGAACAGTCGATTGAAGTGAATGTTCCGGTGCGCGCCGTCTATAATCAATGGACGCAGTTTGAAGATTTTCCGCGCTTCATGGAAGGCGTGCATGAGGTGCGGCAGCTCGACGATGCGCATCTGCACTGGCGTGCCGACCGTCACGGCACGCAGGTTGAATGGGATTCGGAAATTACCGATCAGGTGCCCGACCGGCATATTGCATGGCGCGATACCAGCGGCCCTAAAAACAGCGGCAGCGTCAGATTCGAATCGGTCCAGACCGACAGGACCCGGGTGCAAATCACGATGGAATGCGCGCCTGCGGCTGCGTCGTCCGAGACGTTCAATGCCGAGCAAGCCATCGGCCAGCGCGTCGCGCAGGATCTGGCGCGCTTCAAGAAGCTGCTTGAAAGCCAGGGGCGCGAATCCGGCGCCTGGCGCGGTGAAATCCATCATGGCCAGCCGCTCCAATCCGGCGGTGAAAAGCCTTGGGATGCAACCGATGACGCGGCGCAAAAGTCAGTCGGGCAAACCGATGCCGAGCGGCGGGAAGCGGCGCAATCGGGCGCCGCCGCAACGGGCGGTGCTTACGGCGCGGCGGGCGAAAGCCGGCAGGCTGCCGGAACCGGCCAACGGCAGTCCATGGACAGCGAGTCAGGCGGCGGCCGGGAATCCGGCAAGGCCGGTGGCCCGGCCTGGTTGCCGAATCTGCTGCAGGGATGGGAAGAGCCGATGGTCATGGTGCGCAAAATGAGCGAAGAAATGGATCAGCTGTTCGAGCGATTCATCGGCCGGCCGATGATGACGCGATCGGGGCAGGGCGGCATGGCCGGCAAGTGGATGCCGTCGGTGGAAATATCGCAGCGCGGCGATCAACTGGTCATTCATGCCGATTTGCCCGGCGTCAAACAAGAAGACGTGCATATCGAAATCAACAACGACAAGCTGACGATCGAAGGAGAGCGGCGCGAGGAGCGCCAGCAATCGGTCAGTGCGTCCGGATATCGCCGTTCGGAACGATCGTATGGCAGTTTTTACCGCATGATCCCATTGCCGGCAGGCGTGGACCCGGATTCGGCGCAGGCGTCGATGCGCGACGGCGTGCTGGAAATAAAAATTCCGGTGCCGCCTGCTCCGGCTCCTCGCGGGCGGCGCATCGATATCCAGCCGCCGCAATAAAACCCGCCGTCCGGCAAGCCGGCTGCCCCGCTGCGAAGCCGCGCGCAAACATTGTTCTGCGCGCGGCTTTGATTTTTCCGGCAAGCACAACAACATGAGGAATGCAAATCGACATATCGACGATCTGGTATCTGATAGTAGGCGTGCTGCTGGTAGCGATGGGCTTGATGGAATCGGTATTGCAACGATTGCCTTTGAGTCCCGCGATGTTTTATTTGCCGGTCGGATTTCTGCTGGGGCCGTCCGGCCTCGGATTGATCCATATCGATTCCACGGAGCATGCGGCGCTGCTGACCGTGATTACGGAAGTCGCGTTGCTGGTGTCGCTGTTTACCGTCGGGCTCAAATTGCGGGTGCCGCTGTCCGACACGATCTGGTGGCTGCCGGTGCGGCTCGGCTTTCTCGCGATGATCATCACCACCGCGCTGCTGGCCGCGATCGGCGTGTCACTGCTGCATTTGCCGCTCGGCGCGGCGATCCTGCTGGGCGCGATTCTGGCGCCTACCGATCCGATCCTGGCCTCCGATGTGCAGATCAAGGATGTCGGCGACCATGACCGCATACGATTCGGCCTGTCCGGCGAAGGCGGCATGAATGACGGCACCGCCTATCCTTTGGTGATGCTCGGGCTCGGCCTGCTCGCGGTGCCGGAAGCGGTTTCCTACACCGGCGGCTGGGGCCTGCTGCTGACGCTGTGGGGAATTGCCGCCGGCTTCGGCAGCGGCTGGCTGATGGGATGGGCCGTCGGGCGGCTGGTGGTGTATCTGCGCCATCATCATCGATCGGCATTGGGAATGGAAGAATTTCTGACGCTCGGATTGATCGCGCTGTCGTATGGATTTGCGCACCTGGTGCATGGAATCGGCTTTGTCGCCGTCTTTGCGACCGGCGTGGCCATGCGCCGTATCGAACATGCGGCAAGCGGCGAGAAGCCGCCGGATGCGGTGATCGGGCCGGTGCCCGTCGGCGCGGAAGAAACCGTTGCAACCCATCCGCAAAAGGCATCGGCCTACATGACGGAGATGGTACTCGGATTCAACCAGCAGCTCGAACATATCGCTGAATTCGTGATGGTGCTGCTGGTTGGCATACTGCTTTCCGGCAGCGGCTTCTCGGCCGAAGGAGCGATCATGGCTGCATTGCTGTTTCTGGTGGTGCGGCCGCTGGCGGTGGGCGCCGCACTGATCGGCGCAAAGCGGGCGCCATTGCAGCACGGACTGATCGCCTGGTTCGGTATTCGCGGCATCGGCTCGCTGTACTACCTGATGTTCGCCTTGCAATACCACTGGCTGCCGCAGCTCACGGAGCGCTTCGTTTCGATCGTGGTGACCGTGGTGGCGATTTCGGTCGTGGTGCATGGCATCTCGTCGACGCCGCTGATGGAACTGTACTATCGGCGCAGAAGACGCAGAACTTCCTGACCTGAAAAGCAGCAGCGTCGCACTACGGCAAGGGGATTACCGATGATGACCGACTTGGTGGGATGGATCAGCGCCGCGATACTGATCCTGACGATTTCGCGTCAGGTATATACGCAGTGGCGGACCAAAAGCAGCGAAGGCATATCGCACTGGCTGTTTATCGGGCAGGTGGCCGCATCGACCGGCTTCGTGATCTATAGCGTGCTGGTGGAAAACTGGGTCTTCGTCGTCGCCAATGCATTCATTCTGCTGACCGCGGTGGCAGGGCAGTGGGTCTACCTGCGCAACAAGCGCAGGGCCGCCGGCGCTTCTGCCGCCTCTTCCAAACCAGATTGACCGGTTGCCGTTGCGACGACTGAATCGGAACAGGCATGCAGTTTGCATGGTTGCAATCCGCATGCGGCACATGCCGCTGATTCGGGCGCGCATGACAGACGGGCCGATTAAAAAACGGCGCCGCCGGGCTTCATTCGATGCTCTTGCAAATGCGTTTCCAATCCTGATCTGAAAGTGCTGCGATGAATAAAATGAATGATCGGTCTTCCCTTTTCCGGTCAGGCGGCAGAAAGCCGTTGCCGATTCTTCTGCTGGCTTGCGGTGTACTGTCGAGCTGCAATAAATTTCCGGATCGGCCCATGCCGCCACAGGCGCCGCCCAAGCCGCGGGCGGCAATCAGCATGCCGTCGTCCGACGTGCAAAATGCACTGTTCATCTACTCGTCCAAATCGCCGCTGGATTTTCAGAATGCGCTGGGGGCAAGCGTAAAGCACCATGTAATCCGTACCTGATGAACCAGCAGGGATTTCAAAAATCATCGCGCCGGTGATGCCGGTACGGCGCAGCGTTCAAGCCGGTCCAGGTTTGCGGTATGACGCAGCGCTTCGATGATCGCGTGCCGCAGATCGCGCCAGCGGCTTGCATCATCGGACACCTGTTTCTGATTGACTTCCAGTTCCACGCCGAGATAACAATCGGCTGGAAAGCGCTTGCGCAACGCGGTCGTGAAGCCATCGTTTTTGCCGGCATACGGATAGTTCATCCGGATGCGTGATTCGGGTGTCCGGACCGTCAGCGCGCTGCGCCAGCGCCGGCAAAAATCCAGCTCGCCGGGGCGCGCCGGATCGTACAGCAAACCGATGTCCGCATTGCGCAGCGTGTCGTCGAGTTGCGGCGTGAAGCTGTGGCAGGAAACATGGATGACCCGCTCGTCCCGATCGATGGCCTGCGCGATTTCCATTTCCGCTGCGGCTCGATAGGGCAGGTAATATCGCCGCAATATTTCTGCCCGGATGTCGGCGGATGCCGCGCGGCTCGCTGCGGAATACAAGCGCGGATGGGTGATCGAACGGTTCAGGTCGATCAGCAGGCGGCTGACGGTAGCGGCGACCAGGCGGGCATCCAGCGCGGCAGCCATTTCCCGCGCCAGGCGCAACGCGCCGGCATCGTAGCCGCGATGCGTGCGCAGCAATGCTTGATGGCCGGCGAATAATGAACGGTAGCGTGCCGGAATGCGGTTGCCGCCGTGCTCGCAGGTAATCAGGAAAAAGTCGTTTTTCATGCAGGCACGAACATGCGCCCCTGGTGCAGGCACTCGCACAGCCGCCGGTAAATGCCGGCCAGGTGCGCCCTAGAATAATCGCCGCCGGTTGCCCGCAGAATCCGCCGCGCAAGCGGACCGTGGTCGAGCATGACCTGCAGCGGCTTGAGCCGGGCGGCGGCAAGCCTGCGTTCGCCCGACTGCATCTGCTCGATCAGGTGACGCCACAATTCCCGGGCAGTACAACGGCTTCCTTGAAAACCGAGCAGCTTCAGATATCCGGCATCATCGATCACCGTTTGTTCGGCCGTGCGGGTGCAGGCGAACAATACGGCAGCCAGCCGATCGGTGCCGATCGCCTGCTGCGCCGCCAGTGCGTCCGGCCCGGCGTCGTACAGCGACTTGACGAGTGCGATCACGGCGGCGGCGATCGCCAGATCCGCCTGCGGACATTCCTGCGTATCGATCACCCGGATCTCGATTGCGCTGCGATCGAAGCGCGCAATCGCGCCGCGCGAATTGAGCCATTCATGCTGCAGTATGCGTTGCGGATCGAACCCGGCGATGTCGCGGTACATCGGCGCCAGGATCGATCGCCGATATTCCGCGCGGCTGGTTACCGTTTCCGGAACGACCTGGCCGGCAATCGATGGGAACGCTTGCGCATTGGTGCGATAGGCTTCCATCCTGAAGTCGGCAAAGCCGGTAACGCCGCCGTCCGCGATCGGCGAGCTCGCGGCCAGCGCCGGCAGGATCGGCAGCATCAGGCGGATCGCCGCATGCAGCCGTGCGAATTCGCCATCGCCGGCAAACGGCAGATTGACATGCATGCTTTGCAGATTGGCCCAGCCGTGCGTATTGCAGTCGAACAGGCGGCCATAGGCTTCATAGAGATCCGCATTGCCATGCGGCCATAATCGCGTCTGGCGGCGCGGATCCATCCATGGGTGCATCGCGGTCGGCATCAGCCTTGCATCGAACAGCTCAAGGATCCGGTTGATGTACTTCACTTCAGCCTGGAAGGCGGCCGGCAAGCTTTCGAAATCCGCAGTCGGCTGCTGGTTCTTGATCTCGATGACATGCATCACCAGTTCGTTGGACCAGCCGAGCAGGCCGCGATCGACATCGTTCGCATACGTGTCGGTGGCGGAGCGCAGCAACTGGTCGGCAATCGGCAGCGGTGAGAGACTGCCGCGCTCGACGATCATGTATTCAAGCTCGATGCCGCATCCCATGAAGGCGGCCAGCGCAGGCGCACCGTCTATCATGCGACGCTGCCCTTGCGTGCTTCGATCCGGTTGCGGAACACGCTCATCACTTGCCGGTACAGCGCATCGCGGAGCACGCCGTCTTCGTTGCCGGCATCCACGTTCGGATTGTCGTTGATCTCGATGATGTAGCACTGATTGCCGCGCTGTTTCAGATCGACGCCGTAGAATCCGTCGCCGATCAGATTGGCCGCCTGCATCGCCACATCGATCACGTCGCGCGGTGCTTCGTTCAGCGCAAAGGCCGTCGTCAATCCTTCGCGGGATTGACGGTTGTTTTCATGCTTGATGATTTGCCAGTGGCCGGGCGCCATGAAGTACTTGCACACGAATAACGGCTTGCGGTCGAGTATGCCGACGCGCCAGTCGAATTCGGTCGGCAGATATTCCTGCGCCAGGATCAGCTCAGACGTTTCCAATAATGCATGCGCCTTTGCCAGCAGCTCTTCTTTCGATCCGGCTTTTTCGATGCCGATCGAGAATGCGCCATCGGGTTGCTTCAGAATGCATGGCAAGCCGAGCGTGGCGATCACCTGATCGACGTTGCCACGATGCACCAGCATGGTTTTGGGAATCGGAATGCGGTGCCTGTTCAGCAATTCGGTCATGTATACCTTGTTGTTGCATTTGAGGATGGAATCCGGATCGTCCATGACCACCAGGCCTGCCACGGCGGCTCGCCGCGCCAACAGATAGGTATAGTGATTGACGTTGGTGGTATCGCGGATGAAGAGCGCATCGAACCGCATCGCCCGCTCGGCGTCGGCCCGGGCGATGACTTCGGAACGCATTCCCAACGCTTCCGCCGCTTCCTGGAATTTCCGTATCGCAGCAGGGTTCGACGGCAATGCCTGGCAATCGGGCGTGCGCAGAATGGCGAGCGTCGGTTTCTGCGCCGCCGGTTCGCGCGTCCGATGCCGGTGTCCTTTCAGGCAATCGGCCGCGGCATCGGCAACGGTGCGCAGGCGCTCCGGCGCAATGTCGTCGAGCGTCAGTGCATGGACATGGCGCAGGCGCCAGCGCCCGCCATCGCGTTCGAATCGCGCTTGCAGCAACGGCATGCGCAACAGATTGAACAGTTGTTCGCCCAGTTGCATGCACTGGCCATCCGGCGTGCGGCCGAAATAGGCGGTCAGCTCGAATGCATTTGCATCGACCTGCATCAGCGCGGATTGAATCAATTCGTCCAGGCTGTCGGCGAGCAACTGGATGATGCCTTCCGATTGCAAGTCTTCGATTGCCTTGATGTCCGGCAGCGGCTGATGGCCGCGCGCATCCGCCAGCATCGATACATAGTATCCGCGGCTTTGGTAGCGGAAGGAATTGCAGAGGTTGAATACTTTGGTGGCGTCGCAGCCGGTATAGGCTGGATCGGTCAGATAAGCGCGCGCCGGCACAACGGTAACGCCGGGTAGCGGGAAGGGCCAGTCACGCAGGTGGCTGACGATAAAAAGAATCTTCATGGGATTGCCTGTTGCGGCCGATGCCGCGGATGAATGACCAGCAGGTTGGCGTCATGGGTCACGATTCCCAGCAGCACCGCGCCGATTACGCGGTCGATCCCGATCCAGTATTGATGGGAACGGCCATAAGGATTTTGCTGGTAAGGATCCATCACCAATACCTTGCGCCGCTCGAGGTCGTAGCCGGCAATGACGACGAAATGACCCGCCGGCAAGCCGCGAATATCGTCCGGCGTATCGTTCGGCCCGAATTCGCGCGTTGTACGATAAAGATAAGTGGAACTCAGACCGGTAAGCAGCGGCTGTTTGCGGCGCAGGATGCCTTGGATCAGGCTGCGCGTCAGATCCATCTGGCGCAACCGGCCGCCCAGTTGCAAAAACTCCAGATACCCGGTGGTGGCTCGTTGCAACCGGGTGTCCGGTTTGCGCTCTCGCTGCTGCTGCAGGCGTTGGGCAATATCGACTCCGGGCGTGAACCACGTCGGATCGAACACATTCAAGTTATAGGTATAAATAGTGGCGCGGTAACCTTTACGCAAAGCATCGCAGGCGAGAAACACGGCGAACGTGCCGCCGAATTCAAGACGGCCGGTACGGTCGACCACCGCGTCCAGCGCTTCGTCGTCGCCCCAGTAATCATAGACTGCGTGCAGGCAGGTCGGACCGCATGTCGTCTCATCCGGCTGGGGCAGTATCCTGACGGGCAGGCGCAGTGTATTGGGAATCACGGAACCGGGCTTCTCCGAAAGTGGCGAATGACAGTTTCAATCGTCAAGCGTGCAAGATACGCAGTGCATTTTCAATGCCATGTTCCGCTCATTCATGCGTCAGGCATTATTCGATGCGTCTTGCTGAGGAACGTCAGTTCAGCGATCTGACGGAGATAGACTGGATGGCTGTGTAAAAATTCCATTCGACAGCAAACAAGATGCATGGCGACCGTAACATGTTCCGAACCGTCCGGTTCTTGCGAGCGGGCCGGCCGGCAAAGCCGCTGGATGAAAGTGCCGCGCTGCCATGATGGGATGTTGACGCTGCGGCGCTAAAAATCAGCGGCCAAGGTCAATTGGAAACATGGATTGCGCAGAACGGCACAGAACCAGGATGCGCATGGCGCACCCTGCGCATTTCTATTTTGCGTAAGGGGGCCGCGCAGCCCCTAAGCCTGGAAAATTCCGGATATGGATTGCAGATGGTTGCGGAAAGCGGGTTTTCGCGATGCCATAATCATGCAGACAAGCGGCACCCCTCCGTTGGAACGCGGCTTTTCCCGCATTGAAAAAGCCGCAACAGCGAAGCAGAAATGCCGCATGCCGATTACATTTTCTTTTGCGTGCCGGTAGCTGCATCCTGAACTTTTTCGCCACCGCGCTCCACGTCTTTTCCAACGCCTTTAAAGGTATTGCAGGCGGTCAATCCTGCCGTAAAAAATAGTACGCTCAAGACAGCAATCAGCTTTTTCATGGTGTTTTCCTTTAAGGTGAATATAAAATTTGTATAACCTTGCTACCTCTCCTTGACGCACACTTTCAATGATCCGCCGGTCGATAAAATCCGCCTTGATCCAGAACAACATTATTGCAAGCGGCGCGCCCGCCTTGCAGTCACAAATCCCGCTACCAAGGAAAAAATTCTGCCGGCCATGCGCATCTTCGACGGGTCGCGCAATACCGTGGCTGCCATTGCGGCCAGACTCGTGACGGCAGCGCGCCCGACCACGGCAATCCGTTTCGGCATCGCGGCTTGCGTATGGGTCACAATGCTTCGATCCGTGATGCGCCTGCGGGGATTCATGGAATTCACGATGCCCGGGCTTGCGGAGGTGGCGGAAGGTTTGCTTGCAGTCATGCCGGCACGCCAACTGGAAAACGATCGCGACAGCCTTGGCGCGGCAACTGCCATACCCGCCACGCCCGCGACAGCCGCTGCACTGATATAAGGATGTTGCATGATCCAGCGTATCGTTCTGCTGCGCGGAAAATCGGGTCTGCCGCCAATACCGTGCAAACGGTTTTCCGCGGCAGCCTGCGCCTGCTCGTCCTGTTCCGTCAGCATGCGCCGATACACCGCCCGGCTTGCATGTATCTGCTCCAGCAGCGCATTTCTTTCATCTTCAAGGGAAGGCGCATTCTTCATATGCTTTCTTTCACCAAATCGACATCACGTTTCAATTCGTTGCGCAGCGTGGAAAAAGCCGATCCGGCAGGCTCGTGCTTGAAGCTGAAAAAAACACCGATGCCCACCATCGCAGCGTAAAGCGCCACGACCGCCCAGGCCGCCAGGGTGCGATGCGGCGAATCCCAAAAGGTGATGATGATCGCGAAACCGACGAATACGACAGTCAGCACCGAAAACAGCGCGGCGACCGCATATCCCAGTAATTGCATGCCGAGTTCCCGCCCTTGAAGTTTCAATTCAATGCGCAGCAGCTCGATGTAATCGCCGAGCCGATCCAGTGCAATCACGGATATCTGTTTGGATTTATGAAGAGTTTCAAACACCGTGCCATTCCCTCACGAAAGATTTAGAAAAAACGCATGCCGGAAGCGGCTCAATGTCTGCGCAATACCGCGCCCAGCAAAAGGCCGACACCGGCCGCAACCGCGACGGATTGCAGCGGTTTTTCTTTCACATAATCGCTGGTGACATCGACGCCGTGGGTAAACTGACGGCTTGCCTCGGCGGCCATTCCCTTGGCCGTATTCTGCATCGAACTGAATTTGGACATCATCTTGTCCCGCGCTTCGCCTAACTCGCGATCGGTCAAGGTCGATGCATGCGCCATCAATGCATCCAGGTCGCTTTTAAGATTGGCAAGCTCCTCGCGCAGCGAAGAGCCGGATTGCCGGCTGCCGATTCCGGCATCGTCATCGTATGTACCGGCACCGGCCGTACTGCCGATCTTCGATCCATCGTCGGACAGGCCTGACGAATAATTTGTATCCATGCAACTCTCCTTTTGGGCGTTTGATCAAATCAAACTGAATGACGTTAAAAAAATGGCGTTCGACATTGAATGCATGTGAAACATCATGGCGCCATGCCGCATTGAAATTACTGACCGGGCTGAAACTCGGTATGGCAACAGGTCGTTGCAAAGGATGTGCCAGGCTGACAACCCGGACTGACGTACCGATATTGGAATGCTTGCAAGAGGACGGGCGCGGAAATCAGCACGAGACATGCATGCGCTTTTGCAGAAGTTACGCGTAAAATTTTCAGACAGTCATCTTTGAAGGCAGAAAGAAAAACGATTTCCAGAGAACGAAACAGGCGCTGATTCATCAACCAAATCATGCGGGCGTGATGATAGATATCAATGAATCGCGCATTAATTCCGCGAAAAATGGAATGCAAATGGGAAGCGTCGGAGATGCTGAAGATGCGCGCCGCAGGCTGCTGATCAACGGGCTTGCCGCCGGCGTGTTTTCCACCGTGGTGCCGGGAAAATATGCGCTGGCCGACTGAGCAGCTTGTTTTCAGAGAGGCTTTATGAATGACGGCGAATTGAATCGTCGGCGCGCCGTTGTCAAACAGGCTTGGCACGCCTTTGATACGGGATCAATATGTTTGCGCCGGCATGCATGCAAGCGCGTCGATGCGCGCAACGATCAACAATTAAATCCGGATCAGTCATCATGCGCGTCGTGTGGTGCGTCTCAAATCAGTCACAAAATTTAAAAACCCGTCACAGTTTCCCGCAACGTTGATCGACGTCATGCGGCCCCGCCGTTCTCTGATTACCTTGGAGGTGCACGCAAAATAACAGGTCTTATTTGTATCAGGGAGTTTCAATAAATTGTCAGGTGAATCATGTCGCATGCTATCCCGTTTTTTCCAGTTGGCCGTCGGTTCGTTATTGTTCTTGTCAGTGCTTTGTCGGCCGCATGCGGCGGCGGTGCCAGTGGAGGACTAGGTACAACAGTTCCGGTAATTACCCAAGGTCAGGCCGCCAACTCCGTGCCACAACAACCAATACCGCAACAACCGGCATCAGTACAACCGGCATCAGTACAACCGGCGCCGCAACAATCGATGCCCGCCCCCTTGCCGCAATCATCTCCGTCATCGTCGTCAACCGCCACAACGGCCCGTTTCAACAATCCGACCGGCATCGCGGCGCAGGCAAACGGCATTTTGTATGTAGTCGATTCCGGCAATCAGACGATCCGGAAAATCGTCCAGGGAAAAACGGTCGCCACGATCGCCGGGACTCCGGGCGCGAAGGGAAGCGCGGACGGCACCGGCGCAGCAGCGCAATTCAATAATCCTACCGCCATCACCGCCGACGCAACCGGTAATCTGTACGTCGCCGACACCGGCAACCATACCATTCGCAAGATAACGCCGGCCGGCGTGGTCACTACGGTCGCCGGGACTGCCGGATTGCCAGGCAGCGCAGACGGCACCGGCGCAGCCGCGCGATTCAATCGCCCGGCAGGCATCGCCGCCGATGCCGCAGGCAATCTGTATGTGACGGACGAACTTAATTACCTGATCCGCAAGATCACGCCGGCCGGCGTGGTCAGTACGCTGTCGGGCACGGCAGGCGCCCGAGGTTATCCGCAAAGCGCGATCGCCGATAGCGACATCGCATCCGCGACGTTCATCAACCCGCTCGCCATCGCGGTTGATCCCGCAGGAAGCTTGTATATTTCAGACGGCTATTTTTTGCCGCCGGAACCGAATACGATCGCCGGTGTAGCGATCATCCGCAAGATAACGCCGGCAGGCATGGTGAGCGCACTCGCCGGAGGATTCTATCCGGAAGGCCCGCGCAATACCGACGGCACCGGGCCGGCTGCGCGATTCTATAATTCTGCCGGCATTGCGATCAACACGGCAGACAACCTGTTGTACGTCATCGATACATGGAATCAGTCGATCCGCAAAGTGACGCAAGGCGGCGAGGTCACGACGTTTGTCGGCGCTGCTGCGCGGATGAGTTACCCGAAAGGCATCACGATCGATTCAGGCGGCAATCTTTATGTGGCCGACACCGGCAATCATACGATTCGCAAAGTGACGCCGGCAGGCGTTGTGACGACGTTCGCCGGGGCGGAGGGGAAGCCGGGCAGCATTGATGTGCCCTAGCGGTCGACAGGTGTATCGCGGGTAACAATCGGAAGGGGTAGTCAGCGAAGAACGCAGGCTCCCCGGCCGATGTATTCGCCAAGCTCAAAAAGATGCGCGCGGGTTTGCCAACTACTTCTTTCCAGCGCTATTGCAATGAAAAGAAATAAGAGACAGGAAAATCCGCAGGTGCAACGCAAAATTCACGATGTGAAATATCTTGATCTGCGCAAACGATTGATTTTTTGGAGATTTTGGGGTGGCCGATGGGGGTAAATCCCCAAGCTTTCCAAGCCGTTGATTATTAACAATTTATTTCTGGATTTTACTGGAAAATTCTAGAAAAGTGCTACCCCAATGGCTACTTTTGCAGTATGCAGGGTAAAATTGCCAATATTCATCATTTGGGAGCAGATATGTCCGAAATTGAAGAGCTGGAACGACGAAAGAAGGAGTTGGAGCTGAAGCGCGACATCGCAAGATTGGAGCGCAACGAGCGAATTGCCAACAAAGCTTCCAAAATTGCAGATGAGGCAAAAGGCATCACTTCTAATGTTTCCAAAAGCGTTGTCGCGCGTGGCACAAGAACGGCCTCATGGAGCTGGAT
>DAIDBD010000028.1 GCA_027310305.1 Herminiimonas sp. | reverse complement strand
GGCGCATGTTCGGTTTCCATGCAAACAGCGGTGACAGACATCGTCAACGCAGGCAAAGTGATCGTGGCGGCTTCCGGAAATGCTGGAACGACCACCGTAGGTACGCCGGCAAACTGTACCGGCGTGATTGCCGTGACCGCGCACGCAATTGATGGCGATAATGCCGACTATGCCGATATCGGTCCGCAAGTCGCGATCAGCGGTCCCGGCGGCGGTTGCGGCACGCAGTCCGGGCTTGCCGGAACCTGTACCACTTTCGTAACTGCCAATGGCCCCGGCGTTTATTCCACGCTCAATAGCGGGACAACCGGGCCGAAAACGGATAGCTATGCAGTTTATCAAGGTACCAGCATGGCATCGCCGCACGTTGCCGGTGTTGCTGCACTGATGTTGTCGGTTAATCCGGGACTGTCACCAACGCAAATCAGATCTTATTTGGAATCTTCAACTCGGGCACATCCAGTCGGCTCAACTTGCACTTTAGGGACAAACGTCGGGAAATGCGGAGCCGGTTTGCTGGATGCGCAACTGTCATTGAATGCGGTCGCTACGTCAAAGCCTACGGCCGGCATTGCTGATCTGCCCATTCTCGTTACGTCTGGCGCAAACGTTGCCCTTACCGGTAGCGGAACGGCAGGCGCTGGACACACCATCAGTTCCTATGCGTGGACCAGAGTTTTCGGCCCTTCAGATGTTGTCATCGGTAATAGCAATGCAGCCTCAGCTACTTTCACAGCATCAACCGCAGGCTCGTATGTATTCCGCCTGACCGTGACCGACGATGCCGGCCAGACCGGGTTCGTCGATTCGTCTGTTGTTCGGGTAAATGCATCGCCAGTGTTGGTTGCGGTGCCGGATCAAACGGTAATAGTAGGCGATCCGCTTACTTTTACCGTGACCGCTACCGACGCGGATGGCGATGCGCTTGTTTTCCATTCCGTGTCGCTGCCTGTTGGCGCAACACTCAGTGCCGCAGGCGTATTCAATTGGCCAAGCGCGACGCCGGTTGGCAGTACTGCGCTGACGTATTACGTCAGTGATAACTATAACAACAGCGCAACAGGCGCCGTGAATATCACCGTTGCCCCGGTGCCCGTGGCAGCCGCTGCATCCGGCAGCGGCGGTGGCGGCGGCAGCTTGGACGGCGAGTCGCTGATCGGGTTGGCATTCCTGGCGGTTTGCCTGCGGCTGCGCCGGAAATTTGCATCCGCTTGACAGGCCGCATCGAGATCAAGCAGCCATATCCGCAACAGATGTTCCACAACACCCAGCAGAGCAAGTGGTTGCTCTGTCTGGGTGTTTCATTTTGTGCGCTGGTATTAACCTATCTGCCACACGGTTTGAGTCATTTTCGCTATGATCGTGCGGCATTGGCCTCGGGCGAAGTCTGGCGATTGATCACCGCGCATCTGGTTCACTTGAATACGCCGCACCTGCTGTTCAACCTGCTGGGCTTGTGGCTGCTGTGCGAATTGCTGTGGAATGAATTGCCGTTGTTGCATGGCCTCGGTTTGCTGGGATCGGCGGCGATCGGCATCGGTGCGCTGCTATGGTGGTTTCATCCGGAACTGGTCTGGTACGCAGGCTTGTCTGGCGCGTTGCATGGATTGTGGGCGGGTTGCGCGTTAGCCGGTTTATGGCCTGCATCTCCTAATTCAAATGACCGGCCTGCAATGTCGCGCTCATCAGGCTGGTCGCGATTGAAAATGCACTGGCCGCTGTCCCGTTGCATTTGCCTGGCAGGCATATTGTTATTGGCTGCAAAGCTTGCGATCGAATATCGTTACGGTGCATCGCCGCGGGCGATTCAGGCGATCGGCAGCCCGGTCGTGACCGTCGCGCATTTATACGGCGCAATGGTTGGTGTTTGCTACGTATTGATCTGGCGCAGCTTGCCGTTATTACGTCTCGAACGCCTCAAAAAGTAACGAGGCGTTCTGTTTTCGTTTAAAATAACCGCGTATCAAGGAGCGTTGCGACGGGTTGCACAGACTCTGCCAGGCTTGATACGGTCAACACAGCAACTGCGCTCACGTTACTTTTTTTCTAACGAAAGGAGGGCGTGATGAGCGCCGCAGCATTGAAATCCTCAAATTCCCCATCCCAGTCCGATTCCCAGGATTATTACGTTGCCGATCTCGGCCTGGCCGATTGGGGCCGCAAAGAGATCAGGATCGCCGAAACCGAAATGCCCGGCCTGATGGCGATTCGCGAAGAATTCGCCGCGCAGCAGCCATTGAAAGGCGCGCGCATCACCGGTTCGATCCACATGACGATCCAGACCGCCGTGCTGATCGAAACGCTGGAAGCGCTCGGCGCGAAAGTGCGCTGGGCATCGTGCAATATCTATTCGACCCAGGATCATGCGGCTGCCGCAATCGCCGCCGCCGGCACGCCGGTGTTTGCCTTCAAGGGCGAATCGCTGGACGATTACTGGGAGTTCACGCATCGCATTTTCGAATGGCCGACCGAAGGGCAATATTCGAACATGATTCTCGATGACGGCGGCGATGCGACATTGCTGCTGCATCTCGGTACCCGTGCCGAGCAGGATGCGTCGCTGCTGGACAACCCGGGTTCGGAAGAAGAAATCTGCCTGTTCAATTCGATCAGGAAGCGTCTCGCAAGCCAGCCCGGCTGGTATTCGAAACGCCTGGCGGAAATCAAGGGCGTGACCGAGGAAACCACGACCGGCGTGCATCGCTTGTACCAGATGCACAAGGAAGGCAAGCTGGCGTTCCCGGCAATCAACGTCAACGATTCGGTGACCAAATCCAAGTTCGACAATCTGTACGGCTGCCGCGAATCGCTGGTCGATGGCATCAAGCGCGCCACTGACGTGATGATCGCCGGCAAGGTCGCCGTCATTGCCGGTTATGGTGACGTGGGCAAGGGTTCTGCGCAGGCGATGCGCGCATTGTCGGCGCAAGTGTGGGTGACCGAGATCGATCCGATCTGCGCATTGCAGGCCGCGATGGAGGGTTATCGCGTGGTGACGATGGATTATGCGGCCGAACATGGCGATATTTTCGTCACCTGCACCGGCAACTATCATGTGATCACGCATGCGCACATGGCGAAAATGAAGGATCAGGCGATCGTCTGCAATATCGGCCATTTCGACAATGAAATCGAAGTTGCCGCGCTAAAGCAATACGCGTGGGAAAACATCAAGCCGCAAGTCGATCACATCATTTTCCCGGACGGCAAACGCATCATTCTGCTGGCCGAAGGACGTCTGGTCAATCTGGGTTGCGGCACCGGTCATCCGTCGTATGTGATGAGTTCGTCGTTCGCGAACCAGACCATTGCGCAGATCGAGCTGTATGCGAATACGGCAGCGTATCCGGTCGGCGTCTATACCTTGCCGAAGCATCTGGATGAAAAGGTCGCACGGCTGCAACTGAAAAAACTCAATGCGCAGTTGACCGAGTTGACCGATGAGCAGGCGAAATATATCGGCGTACCGCAAGTCGGTCCTTACAAGCCGGAGCATTATCGGTATTAACTGAAGTTATTCGCGTTTATGCTGGAAAAAACACTGTCCACGAAAAACACGAAAGGCACGAAAAGTCTTAACCACGCCGCCCTGTAAAAAATTTTCCTGCTCATCTTTCTTTCGTGTTTTTCGTGGACAGTGCATTACATGATTTAATCAATAAAATTTATCGAGGGAACGTCATGCCCCTGCTGATTACCTGGCTCATCAATGCGGTTGCATTATTCACGTTGCCGTACCTGATGCAATCGGTGCAGGTCGCCAATATTGGGACGGCGCTGATCGCCGCGCTGGTGCTCGGCCTGGTGAATACGCTGATTCGCCCGATCCTGGTGCTGCTGACACTGCCGGTGACGGTGCTGACGCTGGGATTGTTCATCCTTGTCATCAACGGCTTGATGTTCTGGGCGGTCGCGAACCTGATCGGCGGCTTCCATGTTGCCGGGTTCTGGTCGGCGGTCGGCGCGGCGCTGCTGTACAGCATTATTTCGTGGGCATTGTCCGCGCTTTTGTTAAAAAATAAATGAACCGACAAAATTTCAGCATCGAGTTTTTCCCGCCCAAAACCCCCGAGGGGGTGGAAAAACTGCACATCGCGCGCGCCCAGCTGGCTGCGCTTCAGCCGAAATATTTTTCGGTCACATTCGGCGCCGGCGGCTCGACCCAGAAAGGCACGCTCGATACCGTGCTCGACATCCGGCGCGAAGGGCATGATGCGGCGCCGCACCTGTCATGCATGGGCAGTTCGCGCGACAGCTTGCGTGCCATACTGGCTGAATACAAATCGCACGGCATCAGGCGGCTGGTTGCATTGCGCGGCGATATGCCGAGCGGTTATGGCGCAAGCGGTTTTTCATCGGACGAATTCCGGTATGCGAACGAACTGATCGAATTCATCCGTGCCGAAACCGGGGATTGGTTTCATGTCGAGGTGGCGGCTTATCCGGAAGTGCATCCGCAGGCAAAATCGCCGCAGGACGATATGAAAAATTTTGTCCGGAAAGTGCAGGCCGGCGCCGATGCCGCCATCACGCAATATTTTTACAACGCGGATGCATATTTCCGCTTTGTCGACGATGCCCATCAGGCCGGAGCGGATGTGCCGATCGTCGCCGGCATCATGCCGATCACCAATTACATGCAGTTGATGCGCTTTTCCGATATGTGCGGCGCTGAAATTCCGCGCTGGATCCGGACCAGGCTGGCCGGTTATGGCGACGATACCGCCGCCATCCGCGCATTCGGACTGGATGTCGTCACCGGGTTATGCGAGCGCCTGCTGGCAGGCGGTGCGCCCGGCCTGCATTTCTATTCCCTCAATCAAGCTACGGCCACGCTGGAAATTTGCCGGCGTCTTGCCAGACCGTCAATATAGTTCTCGCGGTTTCATTTGCATCATCGCGATGCACGGCATCTCTTCAAGTTTCGCCTAGGTATGCCGATATACAGGCAGCATCTCGAAAATCAGGTTGACTGGTGATGCTGCCATCCATAACGGGTAGCATCATGTCCATAGCAGTCCATCGAAGATGAATGAATCGTAGCGGAAGGACTGATTCCTTGATGAGTCGTCAGGCATTATTTCCAAGGGTTTGATTTATTACCTGGAAAGAAAAGACAGATGAACTTCGCACATTTCAGGCTTCGTACCACCCTGTTTTTCAGTTTCGGACTGATGCTGCTGATGCTGGGTAGCGTGACGGCGTTCGCGGCGGTCAATACCAAGGGAGCCGCACGGAATTGGATTGTCGGTTGCGGAATCGTCGGGATGATGATCGGCATGCTGGCTGCATGGCGGCTTGCGCGCCGCATGATCGGGCCGCTGCACGAGGCGCTCGTGGCCGCCAGGCGGATCACCTCCGGCGACTTGACCGGCTCGGTCGACGTGAAAGGCAGCGGTGAAATCGGTGAACTGATGCAGGCGCTGAAAGAGATGGGCGAGCAGTTGTTCAGCATCGTCAGCGAAGTGCGAAGCGGCACCACCATCGTGGCCACGACATCGTCGCAAATCAATCGCGACAATGCCGCATTGTCGACCCGCACCGAAACCCAGGCCGGTTCGCTGGAGGAAACCGCTTCGTCGATCGAGCAATTGACTTCGGCCGTCAGGCAGAATGCCGACAATGCCCAGCAAGCCAGGCAGGTCGTGGTATCCGCGTCCGATCTCGCGGTCAAAGGCGGCCACGTCGTGGGCCAGGTGGTCACCACGATGGGTTCGATCAAGGATAGCTCGCGCAAGATCGTCGACATCATCGGCGTGATCGACGGCATTGCGTTCCAGACCAATATTCTTGCATTGAATGCCGCCGTCGAAGCGGCGCGCGCCGGCGAGCAGGGACGCGGATTTGCCGTGGTGGCGGCCGAGGTGCGCACGCTGGCGCAGCGTTCGGCCGGCGCGGCGAAAGAAATCAAATCATTGATCGGCGATTCGGTGGAAAAAGTCGATGCCGGCAGCAGGCTGGTCGGCGATGCCGGCAAGACCATGCAGGAAATCGTGGAATCGGTCAAATACATTGCCGAAATCATCAAGGACATCAGCGGTGCGAGCATGGAGCAAAGCGCCGGCATTGAATCGGTCAATCGCGCCATCACCCAGATCGACGGCATGACGCAGCAAAATGCGATGCTGGTGGAAGATGCGACCAAGACGGCGGCAAGCTTGAATCAGCAAGCCGTTTCGTTGTTGCAGACGGTGTCCGGATTTAATCTCGGCTTGCGCGAATACGGCAATGAAGAAGAAGCGGTCGACATGGTCAAACGGGGCGTCGCCTTCATGAAGGCACACGGCAAAGAAGCGGTGCTGGCTGAAATCGACAAGCTCGGCAAAGGGGAATTCATCGATCGCGATCTTTACCTGAGCGCATACGACATGAATTGCCAGGTAGTCGCCCACGGCAGCAATCCGCGCGTCAAAGGCATGGACGGCATGAAAAGCAAGGACACCGACGGCAAGCTTTTCATTCGCGAAATGATCGCATTGGCAAAAAGCAAAGGCGCGGGATGGGTCGAATACAAATGGGCGCATCCGATTACCAATGAGAATGTCGTCAAGAATTCCTATCTCGAAAAATGCGGCGATCTGATCATCGTCTGCGGCGTTTACAAGAATTGATGCAAGCAGTGTTGCCCGGCTCGATGGCTGTAAATCGGCAATCGATATTCACGCGTTGCCGCACTCCTTGATCGGGGAGCATTCCGTGATGATCGCGTCCAGCGCGACATCGTGCGCGGCCCCTTCAAATATTTCCAAAGTACATTGATACGCAATCCCCAGCGCCAGCGGGCGCGGCGCGATCGCCAGCGTGCGGTCATAAAATCCGCCGCCATATCCGAGGCGGATATGGCCGGCATTGAAGCCGACGCAGGGCACCAGCAACGCATCGGGATGTACAGCGCCGCCCGGCGCGGCCGGGATTGCAACGCCGAACGCATCCGTCACCAGTGCATCGCCCGGCGTCCATGCGGCGAATCGAAGCGGCGCATCGCGGCCGACTACCACCGGCAGCGCCAGTTGCACGCCGCGCGCCGCGAGCGCTTCGTAGGCCTGCCGCAAATCCGGCTCGCTGTTGATCGGCCAGTAAACACCCAGCAGACGCACCGGATGCGCCGCCAGCCATGCCAGCACTCGAACGCCGATTGCCGCATCCCACCGGGCGCGCATGGCGGCCGGTATCGCATGTCTGGTTGCGAGCAGCGAACGCCGCAAATCGGTCTTGTTCAGCATGATGTCGGACGCATGGTTCGTTGCAATATCGGGCGTGAGCGGGAGGGGATCACGTGCTATTCTAGTTGATCCCGCCACCGCATGAAGATAGGGCTGTCAATTGATGTTCTTAATGAAACGGATCGCTTGGTGTGCGCTTGCCGCTGCGTCCGCATTCCCGTTGTTGCCGTCTGCCCATGCGCAGCGGCCCGTTGCATTTTCCGCCGCCGGCGATGATGTTTTTCTGGCACTGCGCGATGCCGCGCGCCGCGACGATGCAGAGAAGGCGGCGGAACTGGCGTCGCGCCTGGCCGATTATCCGCTACCGTCGTATGTCGATTATTACCGGCTCAAGCCGCGCATCAAGGACGCGCCGACCGCTGAAATCCGCGAATATCTGGCGCGTTACGACGGCAGCGCGATTGCGGACCGGTTGCGCAACGACTGGCTGCTCGAACTGGGCAAGGCGCGCGACTGGACTACGTTCGACGAACAATATCCGCAATTCGTATTGAACGACGACACGCAACTGAAATGCTATGCGCTGATGTCGAAGGCGCTCAAGGGCCGGCAGGTTGCCGGCGACGCGCGCGTGCTGCTGGTGTCGCCCAAGGATTATGGCGAAGGCTGCCCGGCATTGATTGCAACGCTGGTGCAAGGCGGGCAGTTCGATGCCGATGACCTGTGGTCGCAGATCAGGCTTGCCGCCGAATCCAATTACGCCACGCTCGCCCGCCGCAATATCGCGCTGACCGATGCGCCGGAAAAACTGGCCGCCCAGGCAATCGACAAACCGGGGCTGGTACTGGCGCGCGGAGCCGGCGCCGGCCGCACCGCACATGAGCTGTTCATCATTGCGTTGGGCCGGGTTGCCAAGACCAATCCGGAGCAGGCGGCCGGCGCGCTGGTGAGGGAGCTGCGGCAATTGACGCCGCAGGAGCAGGCGCTTGGCTGGTCGCAAATCGCGCTGCAGGCGTCGCTCAGGCTGGCGCCGGACGCTGCCGATTACTGGCGCAAGGCCGATGGCGCGCCGCTGTCGGCGGAAGGGTATCAGTGGAGAGTGCGCGCCGCGTTGCGCGCCGGCGACTGGAAGCTGGTCAAGTCCGGGATCGACGCGATGCCGCCGGCATTGCATAGCGATCCGGCCTGGATTTACTGGCTGGGACGTGCGCTGAAAGAACAAGGCAAACCGGAGGAAGCGCAGCAGCTGTTCCAGTCGATTGCAAGCCAGACGAATTTCTACGGACAGCTCGCGCTGGAAGATCTGGGCCGGAAAATCACGATTCCGCCGCAGGCATTGCCGCCGACGCAGGAAGAAATTGCGCCGATGGCAACCAACCAGGGCTTTCGTGATGCGTTCAAGTTTTTCGATTTGAATTTGCGCTTCGAAGGCGTGCGCGAATGGAACTGGCAGTTGCGCAAGATGACCGAGCGTCAGCATTTGGCCGCAGCGGAATTCGCGCGCCGGAGCAATGTGCTGGATCGCATGGTGAACACGTCGGACCGCACCAGCAAGGAAGTCGATTTCACGCAGCGCTTCCCGGCGCCGTTCAGCGACATCATGCATTCGGCCACCCAGCCGCTCGGGCTGGACCAGGCATGGGTGTACGGGTTGATACGGCAAGAGTCGCGTTTCGTCATGACGGCGCGTTCGCATGTCGGCGCATCGGGTTTGATGCAGCTGATGCCGGCGACCGCCCGCTTTGTCGCACGCAAAATCGGCATGAGCGGCTTCAGCCGGAATCAGGTCAATGACGTCAACGTCAATATCATGCTCGGCACCAATTACCTGAACATGGTATTGAACGACCTGGAAGGATCGCAGGCGATGGCGACCGCAGCTTATAACGCCGGTCCCGGACGTCCGCGCGCGTGGCGTTCGACGTTGACGCGGACCGTCGAAGGCGCGATTTTCGCGGAATCGATTCCCTTTCCGGAGACCCGCGGCTATGTGAAGAATGTATTATCGAATGCGACTTACTATGCCGCGTTGTTTGAAGACCGGCCGCAATCGCTGAAAGCGCGGCTGGGCATGGTTGCGCCGAAAGGGTTCGTTCCAACCGAATTGCCTTAAAGGTTCCTGGTTTCCCGACATGGCTTATTCTTCCATTCTGGTCATCGGCGGTGCCGGATTCATCGGCAGCCGTCTCGTTGCGCAACTGGCGGCGACCGGCCGCCGCGTGATCGTGCCGACGCGGCGCTTTCAACGTGCGAGGCACCTGCTCGTGCTGCCGACAGCCGAAATCGTCGAAGGCGACGTGCACGACGACGCCACGTTGAACCGGCTGATGGGCAAGGCCGATGCCGTCGTCAATCTGGTCGGCATACTGCACGGCAAGGCGGGCCGGGCGGACGGGCGTTACGGCCCGGATTTCGCCCGCGCGCATGTCGATTTACCGAAAAAAATCGTCGCGGCCTGCGCCGCCAACCGGGTGGGGCGCTATCTGCACATGAGCGCGCTCGGCGCCGCCGGGAATGCGCCATCGATGTATCTGCGTTCGAAGGCGGCCGGCGAAGCGGCAGCCTGTTCCAATCCCGCAGTCGCGACGACGGTATTCCGGCCTTCCGTCGTATTCGGGGAAGGAGATCGCTTTCTCAATCTGTTTGCATCGCTGCAAAAATTCATGCCGGTGATGTTGCTCGGCGGCGCAGATGCGAAATTCCAGCCGGTGTATGTTGAAGACGTGGCGCAGGCATTCGTCAACGCGCTGGATAACAGCGAGTCGATCGGTAGAACCGTGGAATTGGCCGGGCCGACGATCTACACCTTGCGCGAACTGGTCATGCTGGCCGGCATCTATTCCGGGCATCGACGGCCGATAATCGGCTTGCCGTCTTCGCTGGCGCGCGTGCAGGCATGGGTGCTGGAACAGTTGCCGGGCGGCCCGCTGATGAGTCGGGATAATCTGGACTCGATGAAAGTCGATAATGTGGCGGCCGGGCCGATCGATGCCGCAGTCGGCATCACGCCTACGCCGCTGGAAACCGTGGCGCCGTATTATCTGGCGCGATAGCAGCCGGCGATGCGTCACGCTTTGGCGCCGCGGCGATAACAATTAAAACTCACTTGGATGAAACCCATGCAAGCCACCGACCTCGATCCGACGCTGTCCGAAACATTGAGCAATGCCGAACATACCGGCATGAAGCTGGTCATCGGCAACAAGAATTATTCATCGTGGTCGATGCGGCCATGGGTTGCGATGACGGCTTTCGGCATTCCCTTTCAGGAAATTCGCATAGCGCTGGATCAGCCCGATACGTCAAGCCGCATTGCGCGTTATTCCTCCGCCGGGCGGGTGCCGGTTCTGGTGACCAGCGAAACGACGATCTGGGATTCGCTCGCGATCTGCGAATATCTGGCCGAGCAATTTCCGGAAAAAGACATGTGGCCGCAAGACATGGTTGCGCGAGCGATGGCGCGCTGCATCTGCGCCGAAATGCATTCCGGCTTTGCCGGATTGCGTTCCGCGATGGGCATGAATATCCGCGGCAGCTTTCCGGGCAAGGGCCGCACGCCGGAAGCGCAGGCCGACATCGGTCGTATATGCGAAATGTGGGAAACCTGTTTGTCCCATTTCGGCCATCATCAGTTCCTGTTCGGCGATTTCTCGATCGCGGACGCTTATTTCTCGCCGGTCGTGATGCGGTTCCGCACCTATGCGGTGTCGCTTGCTCCCGCGTTACAGGCTTACGTCGAGCGCGTTGCCGCGCATCCGGCGGTCGCGCAGTGGATGCGCGAGGCGCTGGCGGAAACCGAAGTCATCGCGAAATACGAATTCCTGCCGGATTGAGATCGCAGCGCCGTCGATTTTTGAATCACTTTTGAAACAGCAATGAAAACTTACGTCGTCGGCGGTGCGGTGCGCGATCGATTGCTCGGCTTGCCGGTGCAGGATCGCGATCATGTGGTGGTCGGCGCCACGCCCGACGACATGATCGCGCGCGGCTTCACGCCGGTCGGCAAGGATTTTCCAGTGTTCCTGCATCCGGCCACGCATGAAGAATATGCACTGGCGCGCACCGAGCGCAAGACCGCGCCCGGTTACAAGGGTTTCGTATTTCATGCCGCGCCGGATGTCACGCTTGATGAGGACCTGATTCGCCGCGATCTGACGATCAATGCGATTGCACAGGCGGAAGACGGCACATTGACCGATCCGTTCGGCGGGCTGCAGGATTTGCAGGCAAAAATTTTCCGCCATGTATCGCCTGCCTTTGCGGAAGACCCGGTGCGGATTTTGCGCGTCGCGCGCTTTGCGGCGCGCTTCACCGATTTCACCGTGGCGCCGGAAACCTGCGCGTTGATGCGGCAGATGGTGGCGGCCGGCGAAGTCGATGCATTGGTGCCGGAACGGGTATGGCAGGAATTGGCGCGCGGACTGATGGAAGCGCGGCCGTCGCGCATGTTCGGCGTGCTGCGCGGCTGCGGCGCGCTGGCGCGCATTCTGCCCGAACTCGATGCATTATGGGGCGTGCCGCAACCGGAAAAGCATCATCCGGAAATCGACACCGGCGTGCATGTGATGATGGTGGTCGATGTCGCTGCGCAGGAAAACCGCAATTTGCCGATCCGTTTCGCCGCACTGATGCACGACCTCGGAAAAGGCGCGACGCCGGCGGCGGAATGGCCGCGTCATCATGGCCATGAAGCGCGCAGCGTAAAGCTGGTCGATGCCGTTTGCAAGCGCCTGAAAATCCCGAATGAATGCCGCGATCTGGCGCTGATGACGGCGCGCGAACATGGCAATGTCAGCCGTGCGCAGGAACTGCGCGACAGCACGATCGTCGCGTTGCTGGAGCGCTGCGATGCGTTTCGCAAGCCGCAGCGCTTCGTGGACATGCTGCATGCCTCGGCATGCGATCAGCGCGGGCGTACCGGTTTTGCCGACCAGCCGTTTCCGCAAGCAGCTTATTTACAAGCCGCGCTGGCGGCGGCGCAAACCGTCGATGCCGGCAGCATCGCGGCCGACATGGCGCAGCGTTATCCCGGCCAGACGCAGCGCATTTCAGAAGCGATCCGTCTGGCGCGCATCGCTGCCGTCGGCCGCGCCCATGCCTTGCATCGGCCTGACGTTCGTTAGCGAATGAAGCGGCCGTTCTTGCCGATCATCGTCAGTTCGACGAATTCGCTGCCGGTGTGGTCTTTATCGGAATAGGTAATCAGGATGCCGCCCAGATCGACGCGCTGCATCGATTCCAGCGCGCGGATGAAGCCTTCACGCGTCAGGTTGCGCCCGGCGCGGCGCAAGCCTTCGACCAGTACCTTCGCATTGACAAAGCCTTCCATCGCCGCATACGACACGGTTGCGCCGCTCGCTTTTGCCGCCACCTTGAATTCCTGCCCGAGCTGCGTCGTCACCAGATCCGGCGGCGGCGTGACTTGCGTCACGATGACGCCTTCTCCCGTTTTGCCCAATTCCTTCACAAATGCCTGCGACGTATTGTTCGATAGCGTCAGCAGTTGCATGTGGCTGCCTTGCGCCCGGATCGCCTTGATCACTTCGATCGTGTTTTTGGATGAACTGACGATGATCAGCGCGCCCGGATCGGCTTTGATGATAGTGGCTGCGGTCGCGGCGTAATCCGGTTTGACCCTGGCGAATTTGGTGATGATGGCGGGTGTCAGCTTGCGCGCCGCCATGGCGTTGTTGAAGCCATCCAGTCCGTCCTGTCCGAATGAATCGTCGACATGCAGCAGGCCGATGCTTTTGATGCCGGTGGTCGTCAATTGTTCGACGATCTTGGCTACTTCAGCCTGGTATTTGGCGCGGATGTTGAATAAAAGATGGTTGACCGGCGTATGCAGCAACGTCGCCCCGGTGGCGGGCGCCAGCAGCGGCACGTTGTTCGCAGCGAGGATCGGCAGGATTTTTTGCGTATGCGGCGTGCCGCGTCCCTGAAACAGCGCGAATACATGGTCTTTCTTGATCAGTATTTCCGCATTGGCTGCGGTCAGCGCGGGATCGAACTTGTCATCCAGCGTGATCAGTTCGATCTTGCGGCCATTCACGCCGCCCTGCTTGTTGACTTGGCTGATGTAGGCGTTGGCGCCTTCATTGACTTCCTTGACCGGCGCGGCCACGATGCCGGTCAGTCCAACTGTCTGGCCGATCAGAATCCGGTTATCGGTCACGCCTTCTTCCGCCGACGCGGCAAGCGTGGCGCCGGCGAGCAGCAACAATGCAATGAGTTTGCGGGTATGAAGGGTCATGGCTTTCTTTCAAAAATGATCAGTAACTATAGTTGAGTTCAAGCAACTTATGTACAAGGGCTATTGTTGAATTCAGTAAACAAATACGCAATTGTGGTTATTACCTAACATTCGGCTCTGTATTGTTAATTGATTGATATTGATATCGATTAAAGATGCGCAAATTGAAAAGCGGTTTCTGGAATCCGCTCGCGATATGGCCTACAATTGAATTGTGCGTTGCAGCATAGCGTGCATTTGAAAAGGAACTGCCATGAATTCGACGGATTTATTTACCAATGCGTTTTCCAATCTGATCAATGGAAAGCGCGAGCCGGCTCCGGCAGAGGAAAAGTTTACCGTACGCGTCAAGGAACTGTCGGAACGCGACCGCAGGCGTTTGCTGATGCACCTGCTGGCGCTGGATAACGATGATAGGTTGCTGCGCTTCGGCACGGTGCTGCCGGACGAATTGATTACCAAATATGTGCAAATGCTGAATTTTGCGCGCGATACGGTGTTTGGCGTCTATGACAGCAAATTCAAACTGGTTGGCGTCGGCCATCTTGCGTTTGCAGCGCGCGAAGCGTTGCCGCAGGTGAGCGATGCAACCGTCAAGGAACGGGTGGCCGAATTCGGCGTATCGGTCTCGGCGTCGGCACGCGGCATCGGCATCGGCTCCCGGCTGTTCGAGCGCGCGGCGATTCACTGCCGCAATGCGGATGTCGACACGCTGTACATGCACTGCCTGGCATCGAATCAAACCATGATGCATATCGCCAAAAAGGCCGGAATGGAAATTCATCGCGCTTACGGCGAAGCGGACGCGTATCTGAAGGTGCTGCCGGCCGATCCCGCCAGCGTGCTGCAGGAAGCGGTCGAGGAGCAGGTCGCCAGCTTCGATTATGCGGTCAAGGCCAACACGCGGGCGGCCACCAAATGGCTGGAACAGTTGTCCTCCAATCCCCACTCCAAAAAAAACTGATGCTGGCTTTTTCATCGGTTCTTACACCAGCGGCAGCGCAGTCGTATCCTTGATGCGCTGCAATGCAAAACTGGATTTGACATCCAGCACCGCCGGGTGGCGCAGCAGGGTTTCCATCATGAAATGCGAAAAATGCTCCATGTCTTCGACATGCACGCGCAGCAGATAATCCATTTCGCCGGTCATTGCGTAGCAGGCCACCACTTCCGGCCAATTGGCGACCGATGCCGCAAAGTTGGCGCGCGGCGATGTCTTGCCCGAACGCGCGCCGCCCGGCATCGGCGCGTCGCTATGTTTTTCCAGCCGCACATTGACGTAGGCCAGCAAGCCGAGCCCGATCTTGTCCGGATCGAGCAATGCCACATATTGGCGGATCACGCCCGCCTGTTCCAGCCGCTTGACGCGGCGCAGGCACGGCGACGGCGACAGGCTCACCTGTTCCGCCACTTCCTGATTGGTCAGCCGCCCATCCGCTTGCAGGATGGCGAGAATCTTGCGGTCGGTTTTGTCCATTTCAATCGCAGCCATGAATAACCTTTAAATCGATTTAATTGGCAATATTATTGCGTCGTTCTTCAATTATAGGGAAATATTTGCAATTTTCTGCTGCCTCGGCACGCCTATACTGAATAAATACAATCAATGGAGGCAGGCATGGATTTCCAACCGTGGGATAACCCGATGGGCACCGATGGCTTCGAGTTCATCGAATACGCGGCACCCGATCCCAAGGCGCTGGGCGCACTGTTCGAGCAGATGGGCTTTGCCGCGATTGCGCGCCATCGCCACAAGGACGTGACGCTGTATCGCCAGGGCGACATCAATTTCATCATCAATGCCGAACAGGACTCGTTTGCGCAGCGCTTCGCGCGCCAGCACGGACAATCGGTGTGCGCGATCGCGATCCGCGTCAACGATGCCGCCTATGCGTACAAGCGGGCGCTGGAACTGGGCGCATGGGGCTTCGACAACAAGAACGGGCCGATGGAGCTGAATATTCCGGCCATCAAGGGCGTCGGCGATTCGCTTATTTATTTTGTCGATCGCTGGCGCGGCAAGGGCGATGCCAAAGCTGCCTCAGAAAATGGCAGCCATAAAATCGGCGACATCAGCATTTACGACGTCGATTTCGTCGCGATTCCCGGCGCGCAAAGCAATCCGAAAGGACACGGCCTGACCTATATCGATCATCTGACGCACAATGTGCATCGCGGCCGCATGAAGGAATGGGCGGAATTCTATGAACACCTGTTCAATTTCCGCGAAGTCCGGTATTTCGATATCGAAGGCAAGCTGACCGGCCTGAAATCGAAAGCGATGACGTCACCGTGCGGCAAGATCCGCATTCCGATCAATGAATCGTCGGATGACAAATCGCAGATCGCCGAATATCTCGACCAGTATCACGGCGAAGGGATCCAGCATATCGCGCTCGGCACCGATGATATTTACGCGACGGTGGAAGCGATGAAAGCGCAGCATGTCGCGTTTCAGGACACCATCGAAACCTACTATGATCTGATCGACCGGCGGCTGCCGAATCATGGCGAGCGGGTCGATGAATTGAAACGGCTGCGTATCCTGATCGACGGCAACAGCAACGCCACGCAACGTGAATTGCTGTTGCAGATTTTTACGCAAACCGTGATCGGTCCGATCTTTTTCGAGATCATCCAACGCAAGGGCGACCAGGGTTTCGGCGAAGGCAATTTCCGCGCGCTGTTCGAGTCGATCGAACTCGATCAGATCAAGCGCGGCGTGTTGAAGGATGACAGTGTTTCCGCATAAGGCGAACGTATGAATACAGCAGTCGATCAAGCCGCATTTTTCAAGACGGTGGAAGAAAAATCCGAAAGCGGCGCACTGCGCGGCGATTATGCGCTGGCCGATGCGCAGTATGTCGTCGCCCAGAACTGGGATGCCTACACGCCGGTGCAGCATGCGCTGTGGCGCAAGCTGTATGCGCGCCAGGCGCAACTGCTGCCGGGCCGCGCCTGCGATGTGTTCATCGAAAGCCTGAATGCGCTCGATGCAGCCGATGGCATTCCGCAATTCGACCGCACCTCCGACGCGCTGTTCAAGGCCACGCGCTGGCGTCTAGTTGCGGTGCCGGGGCTGGTGCCGGACCAGACGTTTTTCGAGCATCTGGCCAATCGCCGTTTCCCGGTCACGGTCTGGCTGCGCGAGCCGCATGAGTTCGACTATATCGTCGAGCCCGATGTGTTCCATGATTTTTTCGGCCATGTGCCGCTGCTGTTCAACCCGGTGTTTGCCGACCATTTGCAGGAATACGGCAAAGGCGGCCTGAAAGCGCTCACGCTCGACGGGCTGCAATATCTGGCGCGGCTGTATTGGTACACCGTCGAATTCGGGCTGATCCGGAGCCCGCAGGGTTTACGCGCTTACGGCGCCGGCATCCTGTCATCCGGCGGCGAGATCGAATACTGCCTGACCAGTCCGCATCCGCGCCGCATACCGTTCGATGCGGAGCGCGTGATGCGCACGTTGTACAAGATCGATTCGTATCAGGAAACCTATTTCGTGATCGACAGTTTCGAGCAATTGTTCAGGGATACCGCGCCTGACTTCACGCCGATTTACCAGCGATTGAAAACGCTTGAGGCGTTGCCGGCGGATACGCTGTTGGCTGATGAAGTTAGTGAGGGTATAGCGTACATCTAACCGGCGCTGCGCGGTTTTATCGTGCAGCGCCCAGCCAGCGCCTAGCGACCGAAGGGAACGAGGTTGAGTGCCATGTTAGGCCCACGATATTTCAAAGCTATTCTTTCCGATCTTGATGTTGGGAGGTTTCTTCTTGGTGAGAACGTAAATTGCCGATAACCCTCCCGTTAGTGCGAGCACGGCACCTGCACTGAACATGAGGACGAGCTTGCTCGTAGGCTCGGGGTCGAAGAAGGCCAATAAAACCATGCCAACACCTACGACTCCCATACCGCACGCCACGCAAACCGCTGTGACTTCAGCAGTTGAGAGATGCGCCTTTCTTCCCATATCGAATAGCGAATGATCGTTCGGGTGTATTCCAACATTCGCATCGTCAATGATTTGTGTTGGCGTTTGCTCCCGATACGCCTTCGCGAGCGTTGCAAGCCATCCACGTTCCGAAGTGCGCACTACTAACTGTTGAGTCATATGATTGGCTTACCTTTAATTAGGCGGAAAAATACCATCTGCCAAATTCGACCGGTCGCCTCCCAATTCAACCGGTCAAATCATCCGGGGAGCATTGTCACATGGGCGATTCAACAATGTACTGTGCAGAATAACAATACTGAATAACCATGAAAAACGTCACTCCGAATAAACAAGCTTCAGACGCTGCTTTAAATCGAACACTGCTCGATCAACAGAACGTTGCATTCGAGATAAATATTATAGCTTGCGCATCCGGCAGAAATAAGTGAATCCGATGGACGGCATAAAAAAATGGGTTTCGCATTCGCATGCGAAACCCTTAATGGCATTTCATGTTCAGCAGACTTGTAGAACGATTACTTCTTGCGCTTCTCCATGCCAGCCCGCAATTCATCGCGCGTGACTTTGCCATCCTTGTTGGCGTCAAGCTGGTCGAAGTGTTTGACAACATGGCGCATTTTGCCGGCTTCGGCTTCCGCCTTGGTCAGCGCGCCGTCATTGTCCTTGTCGGCCGCCTTGAATTTTTCATCGAACTTTGCCGCATGCTTGTCGCGCATCGTTTTGTGGAATCCCTGCATTTCTTCCTTGGTCAATTTGCCGTCCTTGTTGGCGTCGATCTCATCGAAATGCTTGACCAGCCCTTTATGCGCGGCGGCTTCGTCGCGGCTGATCGCGCCGTCGCCGTTTTTATCCATCGCGGTGAAGTGGTGCTGCATTTTTGCAGCCCGGTCGGGAGCCGGTGCAGGGGCGGGTGTGGATTGCGCAAAAGCGGCGCCGGTTGCCAATACGCCTGCGAGCAGGGCGAGTAACAATTTTGGTTGCATGACGGTAAATCTCCATGAATGTTAGCCACGTCGGCTTATTGCCATTTAACGACGACGCCTTCGATTCCATACTGAAATTTACCTGCTGTAACGCCTGTTACATGCGGCCTTACATCGCGTCGCATGCTGCGTCGCGCATAGAGTGAAACGCGTGGTTGTGCTAACGTATAGAATGTCGAAACCAAAAAACGATTGGCCCAAAAAGCGAATCCGTTTGATAGCGCGGCGCATACAAATTGCACCGCAAACAAAGACACACAATTGTCTCGGAGACTGAATGAACGCACCTTTACTGCCCGGCCAGCATCTGCTGGCGAACACTATTTCCCTGAATGACAAATACACGCTGGAGCGCGGCCGCGCTTTCATTACCGGCACGCAAGCAATCATCCGTTTGCCGATGCTGCAGCGGCAGCGCGATGTAAAAGCCGGCTTCAATACCGCCGGGTTCATCACCGGTTATCGCGGGTCGCCTTTGGGCAGCGTCGATCAGACCGCCGCCAAGGCGAAGAAGCATCTCGATGCGCATCACGTCAAATTCCTGCCCGGCGTCAATGAAGATCTGGCGGCCACCAGCATCTGGGGCACGCAGCAAGTCAACCTGTTTCCCGGTGCGCAGTACGACGGCGTGTTCGGCATGTGGTACGGCAAGGGCCCGGGCGTCGATCGCTGCGGCGACGTGTTCAAGCATGCGAACATGGCCGGCAGCGCGCCGCATGGCGGCGTGCTGGTGCTGGCCGGCGACGATCATGCGGCCAAGTCATCGACCACCGCGCATCAGAGCGAACATATCCTGAAGGCGTGCGGCATTCCGGTGCTGTACCCGTCGTCGGTGCAGGAGTATCTCGATTACGGCTTGCATGGCTGGGCGATGAGCCGCTACACCGGCTTGTGGGTCGCGATGAAATGCGTGACCGATGTGGTCGAGTCGGGCGCGTCAGTCGATCTCGATCCGGCGCGCGTGCAGATTGCATTGCCGACCGATTTCCAGTTGCCGGCCGGCGGCTTGAACATCCGCTGGCCGGATGCCGTGCTGGAGCAGGAAGCGCGGATGAACAATTACAAATGGTACGCGGCGCTGGCTTATGCGCGCACCAACAAGCTCAATCGCATCATCTGGGACAGCCCGCATGCGCGGATCGGCATCATTACCGCCGGCAAGTCTTATCTCGACACGCGTCAGGCGCTGGCCGACCTCGGCATCGATGAAAACATTGCGCGCGATATCGGCATCCGTCTGTACAAGGTCGGCATGACATGGCCGCTGGAGGCCGAAGGCGTGCGCGAATTCGCGCAAGGACTGGAAGAAATCCTGGTGGTCGAGGAAAAGCGCCAGATTCTCGAATATCAATTGAAGGAAGAGTTGTACAACTGGCGCGACGACGTGCGTCCGCGCGTGGTCGGCAAGTTCGACGATACCGGCGAATGGAGCAATACCCGGCACGAAGGGCATGGCCAATGGCTGCTGCCGGCGACCTATGAATTGAATCCGGCGCAAATCGCGCGTGCGATCGCGACCCGCATTTCAAAATACTTTGCCGGCCATCCGGTCGAGCAGCGCGTCAAGGAACGCATCGCCTATCTGGAAGCCAAGGAGGCGGTGCTGAAGGTCAGCGCCATGCCCGATCCGGCCAAGGACCGCATTCCGCATTTCTGCTCGGGCTGTCCGCACAACACATCGACCAAACTGCCCGAAGGCAGCCGTGCGCTGGCCGGCATCGGCTGCCATTACATGGCGCTCTGGATGGATCGCGAAACCGCGACCTTCACGCACATGGGCGCGGAGGGCGCGACCTGGATCGGCAATGCGCCGTTCACCAGCGAACAGCATGTATTCGCCAATCTGGGCGACGGCACCTATTTCCATTCCGGCCTGCTGGCGATTCGTGCGGCAGTCGCCGCGAAAGTGAACCTGACCTACAAAATTCTTTACAACGATGCGGTCGCCATGACCGGCGGCCAGACGGTCGACGGCCCGCTCGATCCGGCGATCATTTCGCGCCAGATCGCAGCCGAAGGCGTGAGCCCGATCATCGTCGTCACCGATGAACCGGACAAGTATCCATCCGGCACCAACTGGGCACCGGGCGTGACGATCCGGCATCGCAGCGAACTCGATGCAGTGCAGCGCGAATTGCGCGAAGCCAAAGGCGTGTCGGCGATGATTTACGACCAGACCTGCGCATCGGAAAAACGCCGCCGCCGGAAACGCAACGAGTATCCGGACCCGGCAAAACGCGCTGTCATCAATGAAGCCGTCTGCGAAGGCTGCGGCGATTGCAGCGTGCAATCGAACTGTCTGTCGGTCGAGCCGCTGGAAACCGAATTCGGCCGCAAGCGGCAAATCAACCAGTCGTCCTGCAACAAGGATTTTTCGTGCGTAACCGGCTTTTGTCCGAGCTTCGTGACGGTCGAAGGCGGCAAGCTTAAAAAGCCCGCACGGGCTCCGTCTACTCCTTCCCCCTTGCAGGGGGAAGGCCGGGATGGGGGTAGTGCCTCCAATCTGCCGCAACCATCAATTCCAACCACCGAACAACCGTACGGCATCCTCGTCACCGGCATCGGCGGCACCGGCGTCGTCACCGTCGGCCAGATCCTGGCGATGGCGGCGCATGTCGAAGGCAAGGGTTGCTCCGTGCTCGACATGAGCGGCCTCGCGCAAAAAGGCGGCCCGGTGATGTCGCATGTGCGGCTGGCCGATCATCCGGACGATATCTATTCGACCCGCGTCGGCACCGGCGCGGCCGACCTGGTGATCGGTTGCGACGTGATCGTCACCGCCAGCCGCGATGCATTGTCGCGGATGGGCGAGGGCCGTACCCATGCCGCAGTCAACTCGACCGGCACGCCGACCGCCGCATTCGTCAGGAATCCGGACTGGCAATATCCCGGCGCGTCCGCCGAAAGCAGCATCCGCACCGCCTGCGGCAACGAGCGGGTCGATTTCATCGATGCCGGCAAGGTCGCGACCGCGTTGATGGGCGACACCATTGCAACCAACATGTTCATGCTCGGTTATGCGTGGCAAAAAGGCTGGGTGCCGCTGTCGGAAGCGGCCATCGTGAAAGCGATTGAACTGAATGGCGTATCGGTCGATTTCAACCAGCAGGCTTTCGTCTGGGGCCGCACCGCGGCGCATGACTTCGCATCGGTCGAGAAGCTGGCGCGCAAAAGCGCACCGGCGCAGGTGATCGAATTCAAGCGCGCGCCGACTCTCGACGACCTGATCGCCCGGCGCGTTGCGTTCCTCACCGATTATCAAAATGCCGCCTATGCGCAGCAATACCGCGATTTCGTCGAGCAGGTGCATGCGGCGGAAACAACGCTCGGCGACGCAGCCAAACCATTGCGCCTGACGGAGGCGGTGGCGCGCTATCTGTTCAAGCTGATGGCGTACAAGGATGAATATGAAGTTGCAAGGCTGTACACCAACTCCGCATTCGCCGACAAGATCAATGGCATGTTCGAAGGCGACTACAAGATCAAGTTCCATCTTGCGCCACCGCTGCTGGCCAAGCGCGATGACAAGGGCCATTTGATCAAGCAGGAATTCGGGCCGTGGATGATGCAGGCGTTTTCCGTGCTGGCGAAATTCAAGTCCTTGCGCGGCACCGCACTGGATATTTTCGGTTATACCGAGGAGCGTAAAACCGAGCGTGCGCTGATCGGGCAGTATCGCGACACGGTGATCGCGCTATTGCCGAAACTGACTGCGGAAAATCTGCCGACGCTGGTGGCGATTGCCAGCATTCCGGAAGATATCCGCGGCTATGGCCATGTCAAGGAACGGCATCTGAAGGCGGCCAAAGAGAAGGAAGCGCAGTTGCTGGCGCAGTTCGGCATGCCCGCGACGCCGATGCGATCGGCGCCGAAAGCAGCCTGATCGTAAGTTGTTTTTTTCGGTTCATCGAATCTTTTCAACTTACAAACCGTCAGTTTTGTAGGGCGTCCCGAAAAGGGACTTCCGTAGCGCATTGCGCCGAGTACTATGGACATGCGGCGCAATGCGCTTCGCTTATTGACGCCCTACGAATCTGAGTAGCGCAGCGTATCGAAGGATTTGCGCGCATAACCGATCTTTCGATACGCCCTGCGGGCTACTTCCTTCGATACGCCGCTGCACGGCTACTCAGGACGAACGGATATCCACGGGGGCAGGCTTCTTTTTCAATCGGCAACTGACGGCGATGACCCGTCGTTCAGCCACTGCTCAAGAAACCGCACGCATATCCGCACCTTGGCGGAACTGCTCAGCCGCGACGGATAGACCGCCCATACTTCCGCTTCCTGCCGATACGCCGGCAGCACCCGCACCAGATCGCCGGTTTCTATGCTCGGGCCGACATCCCAGATTGAACGCAAAATGATGCCGTGGCCGTCGAGCGCCCAGCGATGCACGATCTCGCCGTTGTTGGCCGACAGGTAACCGCCCACTTTGACGGTTTCGATTCCTTGCGGCCCGGTCAGGCGCCACAGGCCGAATGCCTCGTCGCGTTCGCGGATGACGATGCAGCGATGTTGCGCCAGATCCGCCAGCGCGACCGGCGTGCCATGCGCTGCAAGATAGGCCGGCGCGGCGCACAGGATGCGGGAATTGGCCGCGATCCGCCGTGCGATCAGGTTCGGCTCGCGCACGGCGCCGATCCGGATATCGAGATCGAAGCCTTCGCCGATCAGGTCGACCGAGCGGTCCAGCAATTCAAGCTGGATTTTCAGCGACGGATAGCGCAACGCCAGTTCGGACATCGCCGGCGCCACCCGGTTGCGGCCGAAACCGGAACTGGTGCAGATGCGCAACAGGCCGCGCGGCGTGGTTTTCGCGGTCGACACCGCCTCGGTCATCTGGCCGACATCTTCCAGTATCCGCTGCGCCCACTGGTACACGGTTTCGCCGTCTTCGGTGACCGACACGCGACGCGTGGTCCGGTGCAGCAGCCGCACCTGCAACGTGCGTTCCAGCAGCGCAATGCGCTTGCTGACGAATGCCGGCGACGTGCCCAGTTCGGTCGCTGATGCGATGAAGCTGCACTTATGCACGACGATGCAGAACAGGCGCAAGTCATCGAGCAGCGGCAGATTATTCACGATTCGTGCTTTATTGATTTACACATTGCATGATTATATCCATCGACGCAGCCTTTATGATGATCGTTCATTGCGCCGCACCTTCCCGTGCGCCAGCGCAGTACAAACATTCCATTGGAGAAACCATGAAAAAACACAGAATCGCCGTCATACCGGGCGACGGTATCGGCAAGGAAGTCATGCCGGAAGGATTGCGCGCGGTCGATGCCGCCGCCCGCAAGTTCGGCATCGAGCTCGATTACACGCAGTTCGAATGGGCCAGTTGCGACTACTACGCGCAGCACGGCCAGATGATGCCATCAGACTGGTTCGCGCAACTCAAGGGATTCGATGCGATTTATTTCGGCGCGGTCGGCTGGCCGGCAACGGTGCCCGACCATATTTCTTTGTGGGGCTCGCTGATCAAGTTCCGCCGCGATTTCGATGCATACGTCAACCTGCGGCCGGTGCGGCTGATGCCCGGCGTGCCATGTCCGCTGGCCGGGCGCAAGCCGGGCGATATCGATTTTTATGTGGTGCGCGAAAATACCGAAGGCGAATATTCATCGGTCGGCGGCCGCATGTTCGAAGGCACCGACCGCGAATTCGTGCTGCAGGAAGCGGTGTTCACCCGCAAAGGCGTCGACCGGATACTGGACTATGCGTTCGAGCTGGCGCAAAGCCGTCCGAAAAAACATCTGACTTCGGCCACCAAGTCGAACGGCATTTCCATCAGCATGCCGTATTGGGATGAGCGGGTGGAAGCGATGGCCGGGCAATATCCGGACGTGCGCTGGGATAAATACCACATCGATATCCTGGCTGCGAATTTCGTGCTGCATCCGGACCGCTTCGACGTCGTGGTCGCCTCCAATCTGTTCGGCGACATCCTGTCCGATCTGGGGCCGGCCTGCACCGGCACGATCGGCATCGCGCCGTCGGCCAACCTCAATCCGGAGCGCAACTTCCCGTCGCTGTTCGAGCCGGTGCACGGCTCGGCGCCCGACATCTACGGCCGGAACATCGCCAACCCGATCGCGATGATCTGGTCGGGCGCGATGATGCTCGATTTTCTCGGCAACGGCAGCGGCGTCTACCGGCAGGCGCACGACGCCATCCTGCGCGCGATCGAAACGGTACTGGCCGGCAGCGGGCCGCGCACCCGCGATCTGGGAGGAAACGCCAGCACGACCGAGGCAGGAAAGGCAATTGCCGCAGCGATCTGATATGCGCTGAAGGAAAAAGCCGCCGGATATTTCAAGAAGCTGGCGGAAAAGCGCACCAACGGGCGCGTCAGGATACGAAATTATGGCAATAGCTGATATTACGTTGCCTTCAGCCCGTTCCAGCGTGGTGTGAGCGTGTGTTCGATCGCAAACAGATCGATCACGCGGCCCACCGTGTGGTCGACCATTTCGGCAATCGTTTGCGGACGCTGATAAAAGCCCGGCAACGGCGGATAAATGATGCCGCCCATTTCGGTAACGGTCGTCATGTTGCGCAAGTGGGCCAGATTGAATGGCGTTTCGCGCACCATCAGTACCAGGCGGCGGCGTTCTTTCAGCACGACGTCGGCGGCACGCGCGATCAGGTTGTCGGACAGCCCATGCGCGACGGATGCCAGTGTTTTCATCGAACATGGCGCGACGATCATGCCTTCCGATTGAAACGAGCCGCTGGCAATCGATGCGCCGATGTCGCGTACGTTATGCACCACATGCGCCAGCGCTTCGACATCCTTGCGGTTCATGTCGAGTTCCTGATGCAGATTCAGTACGCCTGCATCGGACACCATCAGGTGGGTTTCGATGCCCGCTGTTTCGCGCAACACCTGCAACAGTCGCACGCCATACACGGCGCCGGTAGCGCCGGTGATGGCGACGATCAATCGTTTGGGCGAGGGCATCGGACAAGCCGGAGACGTCTGCCGGCTATGCCTTCAACAACGTTTGCAGTTCGCCGGATTCGTACATCTCGTTCATGATGTCCGAACCGCCGACGAATTCGCCATTGACGTAAAGCTGCGGAATTGTCGGCCAGTTTGAAAATTCCTTGATGCCCTGGCGTACTTCCGCATCTTCCAGCACGTTGATGGTGACGATGTTTTCCACGCCGCTGCCTTTCAGCAACTGGATGGCGCGTCCCGAAAAGCCGCACTGCGGAAACTGGGCAGTGCCCTTCATGAATAACACGACCGGATTTTTCGTCACGGTGTCTTTGATCCAGGTTTGTATGTCGCTCATGGTTGCCTCGCTGTCATTGATGAATACTGTCATTATCCTGCAAACGGCAGTTGACCGCTTACGGTTTCAGCTTGGCGAACGCTGCCGCCATTGCATTATTGGCTACGGGTTGGCGAGGTTGCTGTTGATGTTGCGACAAGCGTTTCGCATCATTGCGGTCGCCGCGCTGCTCCGGTTTCGAACCCGCCGCCGGCGGCGTGTCGGACAGGCGCATGGTCAGTGCGATCCGCTTGCGCTTCTCATCGATTTCCAGCACCTTCACCTTGACCACCTGACCGGCCTTGACAACCGTGTGCGGGTCCTTGACGAACGTGTTCGACAGCGCCGAAATATGCACCAGGCCGTCCTGATGCACGCCGATATCGACGAACGCGCCGAACGCGGCGACGTTGGTCACCACGCCTTCCAGAATCATGTCCGGCCGTAAATCCCTGATCTCTTCGACGCCTTCCTTGAAGGTCGCCGTCGTGAATTCCGGGCGCGGATCGCGGCCCGGTTTTTCCAGCTCTTTCAAGATATCGGTAATCGTCGGCACGCCGAATTTGTCGTCGGCATATTTTGCCGGGTTCAGCGATTGCAACAGCTTGCCGTCGCCGATGATGCCTTTGACATCCCTTTTTATGTCGGCCAGGATTTTTTCCACCAATGGATACGACTCGGGATGCACCGCCGATGCATCGAGCGGGTTATCGCTTGCCATCACGCGTAGGAAACCGGCCGCCTGCTCGAAGGTTTTGTCGCCCAGCCGCGGCACCGCGCGCAATGCCGTACGCGACGTAAACATGCCTTTCATGTCGCGGTACGTCACGATGCTTTGCGCGACGCTCGCATTGAGGCCGGACACCCGCGCCAGCAACGGCGCGGAAGCGGTATTCACATCGACGCCGACCGCGTTCACGCAATCCTCCACCACCGCATTCAGCGAACGCGCGAGCTGCGTCTGGCCGACGTCGTGCTGATACTGGCCGACGCCGATCGATTTCGGATCGATCTTCACCAGTTCGGCCAACGGGTCCTGCAAGCGGCGCGCGATCGATACCGCACCGCGAATCGATACATCCAGATCGGGCAATTCCTTCGAGGCGAATTCGGAGGCGGAATAAACCGATGCGCCGGCTTCCGACACGACGATTTTGGTCAGCTTCAGTTCCGGCCGCAGCTTGATCAGGTCTTGCGCCAGCTTGTCGGTTTCACGCGATGCGGTGCCATTGCCGATCGAGATCAGCGCGACATTGTGCTTCTGCGCCAACTGCGCCAGCGTATGCAATGAACCATCCCAGTCGTTGCGCGGCTGATGCGGATAAATGGTGGACGTATCGACCACCTTGCCGGTCGCATCCACCACCGCGACTTTCACGCCGGTGCGCAAGCCGGGATCGAGCCCCATCGTCGCGCGCGGTCCGGCCGGCGCGGCCAGCAGCAGGGCTTTCAGGTTGCGCGCGAATACATTGATCGCTTCGACTTCCGCCTTTTCGCGCAGGTTGGTCATCAGCTCGGTTTCCAGATGCATGAACACCTTCACGCGCCAGGTCCAGCGCACCGTATCGGCCAGCCATTTATCGGCCGGGCGGTCTTGATTGCGGATGCCGAAACGCGCTGCGATGCGTCCTTCGCATGGGTTATGCGGCGCATCCCATTTCGGTTTCTCTTCTTCGGTGTCGAGGCGCAGCACGACGTTCAGCATCTCTTCGCGGCGGCCGCGGAACAGCGCCAGCGCGCGGTGCGAAGGAATGGTCGCTATGGTTTCCGAGTAATCGAAATAGTCGGAAAATTTTTCACCCGCATCCTGCTTGCCGTCCACCACCTTGGATTCCACCACGCCATGCTCGGTCAGGTATTCGCGCAGCGCCTGCAGCAGGGTCGCATCTTCGGCAAAGCGTTCCATCAGGATTTGCCGCGCGCCATCGAGCGCGGCCTTGGCATCCGGCACGCCGGGATTGTCGCCGTTGTCGGTCGTAAAGGCAGGCTTCAGATAGCTGGCGGCTTCCTGTTCCGGATGCAGGGACGGATCGGCCAGCAGCGCATCGGCCAGCGGCGTCAAACCCGCTTCGACCGCGATCTGCGCCTTGGTGCGGCGCTTCAGCTTGTAGGGAAGATACAAATCTTCGAGCCTGGTCTTGTCCTCCGCAAGCATGATCGCGTCGAGCAGCGGCGGCGTCATCTTGCCCTGTTCCTCGATCGACGCCACGATGGCTGCGCGCCGGTCTTCCAGTTCGCGCAGATAGCGCAGCCGCTCTTCCAGCAAACGCAACTGGATATCGTCCAGGCCGCCGGTGGCTTCCTTGCGATAGCGCGCGATGAAGGGCACGGTTGCGCCTTCATCCAGCAGGGCGATGGCGGCGGCGACCTGCGCCGGCTTTGCGGCGAGTTCGAGGGCGAGACGTTGTTCGATGGAAGGCAGCATGGGAAAAATCGGAATGAGAAAAACAAGCGATGGATGATACGCAAATTATACGGATGCGCCAGTCTTGACAGCGCAGGAAAAAGCGCAGCAGGATGGAAATCGATGCGAGCTGTTTTCGATGGCTTGGTTTTTACATCATGGATGGCGCGATAAATTTACGCTCTGACAACGGACATGAATCGGATGCGCTGATCAATCTTTTTTACGAACCGTCTTCGGCTTGCTCACATGATAGCGCGCATAGTTCTGCGCGACGTCCAGCACGAAAAACTTGCCGGCTTCCGGCAGTTTTTCCAGCGCCATATTGATTTTTTCCGCAAGCAAATGATTATCCTGCTGTTTTTTCGATGTGCTGACATGTTCGAAAAAAACCGCAACCGGCACAGAAAATACATTCGCCATCTCCACCAGTTTTTCGATGGACGGCAAACGTATGCCGTTTTCCATGCGCGACACGGTTTCACTTTCCAATCCGATTGTTTCCGCAAGCATGGCTTGCGTCATGCCGGCAGCTTTGCGCTGTTTGCGGATGATCTTCCCGATTTCCATGGAAAGCGCTGGATTGTTGCGTTTGGTCCGTGCCATATACCACCTGTTTTAGAGGTTTGTATAATCGGCCTCGGAGTCATGGTTAAGAATGTTTTGATTGTCATTAAAAATTGACAATAAAAACATTATTGAAGTTTAATGGAAGTCTTACCCATCATTCCAATGCAAAGCGGCACGCTTGCGCAACAGCCATGACCATGCAAAAAAGCCTGTTCGAGCAACTCCCCGGGATTGTCGCCAACGGCCGCCAAAAAGCGGAACGTATTCTTGAACGCGGCCATCAAGTACCGCTGCAAACCCGTGAATGGGTGTTGCCGGCAAAGGATGGTGCGATATTGGAATGGATCAAAGCCAATGGACGATGCCGGCGAATCGATGCGCAAGCGGAGGTGCAGCCGAATCGGCTGGTCCATGGCAATAACTTGCCGGTGATGGCGGCGCTATTGGCCGGCAATGACGCCATGCCGTCATTGCGCGGCAAGATCGACTTGATCCATATCGATCCGCCGTTCGATTTCAAAACGGATTATCCAGCCGAATTGGCGAGCGGCATCGCATCCTATTTATCGATGATTGCGCCAAGGCTGATTCTGATGCGTGAATTGCTGAGCGAGAACGGTTCGATTTACATCCATGTGGATAGTCATGCGGGTCATTACGTGCAGGCGGTGACGGACGAAATATTCAGCGGCCTGAATTTGAACAATAAGGTAATTTTCCGATGCAGCGTTGGCGATGCATCGGCCGAAAAAAAGAAATGCATGGATTCCGCGAGCGAGCAGGAATCGGTTGCGCTGCTTGAGAAAATCATGTTGGCTGCTACCGATTCCGAATCCATCGTCGCCGATTTTTTCGGAAGGCGCGGCGATACGGCAGCCGCCGCTGAACGGCTGGGGCGCCGCTGGGTCACCTCGGATACGGGCGCATCCGCCTGCATGCGAATGCGAAAACGCTTGATCGCTCGAAATGCCGAGCCGTTTCTATATCAGGCAGTTGACGGACATTGAGGCAGAACGGAGAATTTTTTTTCTTGTCATTCGTCCGGCGCGGTGGCGTAGCTTGAAACAGGCGCGATCTGTTTCATTCCACCGCTCGCTCTTTCAATGTTTGCCAAATCCCGCCAGCTTTGCACTTCGCAAAATCCTTGTGCCGCGAGCAGATCGCGCACTTCTGCCGCTTGATCATAGCCATGTTCCGTCAACAGCCAGCCGCCGGGCTTCAGATGTCCAAGCGCGCCGGCAATGATGGTGCGCAATGCCGACAGGCCGTCGGCGTGATCGGTCAGCGCATCGACCGGTTCGAATCGCAAATCGCCTTGCGATAAATGTGCGTCGCCCTCGACGATGTACGGCGGGTTGGCGACGATGACATCGAATTGCCTATTGGTCAGCACGCTGTACCAATCGCTATGCAGGAACATGATATTCGCCGCATGTCGTGCCGCGTTGCGCCGCGCGATATCGAGCGCCGCATCGCTGACATCGAGGGCCGTGACCGCGGCATCGGCACGACTATGCGCGAGCGCCACGGCGATGGCGCCGGAGCCGGTTCCCAGGTCGAGCAGCAAGCCGTTTTCCGGCAGCCGTTCGGCAGCCAGATCGACCAGCAATTCGGTTTCAGGGCGAGGGATCAACACATCCGGCGTCACGTGAAAAGAAAGGCCGTAAAATTCGCGATCGCCGACGATGTAGGCGATCGGTTCGCCATCGATGCGGCGTTCAAACAAAACGGATAACCGTTGCGCTTCATCCATGGTTAACGCGCGTTCGGACTGCGTAATGAGCTGCACCCGCGACAGCTTGAGCGCGTGGGCCAGCAGGATGCGGGTTTCCAGTGAATCGAGCGGCGGTTTTTTAAGTATCGCCGCGATGGACATGTTTTCCAGGTTCATGCAGGCAGCGCCATTTTTCGCCCGGCACGGTTTGTCGTTTGCAGCAATTTTTTATTATCCGGCGCGCCTGAATGCCGCCCAGCCGAGCACGATGACAAACAGCGCAAACCATACCAGAGACCATTGCGGAATCGACAGGCCGAGAATCGGCGCATAGTCGGTCGTGCACAGGCCATCCGCCTGGAACAGGAAAGGCAGCAGCTTGGCGGTCGGGATCGTGTTGAGCGACGTTTCCAGCGGGTCGATGCCGCACGAGGTTGACGGATGTGCCTTGATCCACAAATGCCAGCCGGCGACGCCTGCGCCGGCAAGGGCCGCCAATGCGCCCAACCCCGCGCCGGCTTTCGCCGCACTGCGCGGCAAAACGGCGAACACGACGCAAATCAATGCGACCGCGGCGAAGGCATAACGCTGGATGATGCACAGAGGGCAAGGCTGCATTTTTTCGACATGCTGCAGATACAGCGCGACGGCGAGCAATGCCAGCGATGCAATGGCGACGGCGAGTAAAACGGGCTTCGATGTTTTCATTTTATTGGGTGTCGGTGAGTAAAAACATAAGAACGATCAACTGCAAAAAGGTTCCTTCCATACAACTGTCATGCGACTGTTTTATTGCATGAAACGATCAGTAAAATCAGGCATCGTCGCCCAGCGCCGCCAGCAATTCCGCCTGATGTTCCGCCACCAGCGCATTGGTCAGCTCTTCCAGGTCGCCATCCATGATGAAATCAAGTTTATACAGCGTCAGATTGATCCGGTGGTCGGTCATCCGGCCCTGCGGGAAATTATAAGTCCTGATGCGCTCGCTGCGGTCGCCGGAGCCGATCAGCGATTTGCGGGTGGCGGCTTCTTTCGATTGCTGTTCGCGCAACTTCACATCCTTGATGCGGGCGGCCAGCACTTTCAATGCCGATGCCTTGTTCTTGTGCTGACTGCGGTCGTCCTGGCATTCGACCACGATGCCGGTCGGAAGATGCGTGATGCGCACTGCGGAATCGGTCTTGTTGATATGCTGGCCGCCGGCGCCGGACGCGCGGTAGGTATCGATGCGCAGGTCGGCCGGATTGATGTCGACATCGCCGACTTCATCGGCTTCGGGCATGATCGCCACGGTGCACGCCGAGGTATGAATGCGACCCTGGGTTTCGGTGGCCGGCACGCGCTGCACGCGATGTCCGCCGGATTCGAATTTCAATTTCGAATAGGCGCCGAAACCGATGATGCGCGCGATGACTTCCTTGTAGCCGCCGACTTCGGACGGCGATTCGGACACCATCTCGACTTGCCAGCGCTGGCGTTCGGCAAAGCGCGTGTACATGCGCAGCAGATCGCCGGCAAACAATGCCGATTCATCGCCGCCGGTGCCGGCGCGGATTTCCAGGAAAATATTGCGCTCGTCGTTCGGATCTTTCGGCAGCAGCATTTTTTGCAGATCGGCTTCGAGCCGTTCCATGCGCGATCGGGCGGCGCCGATTTCTTCCTGCGCGAATTCCTTCATGTCCGGATCCGACAGCATTTCCTGCGCTGCCTTCGCATCGTTGCCGGCTTGCGTGTAGGCGGCATAGAGCATCACCAGCGGGCCGAGTTCCGCATGCTCGCGCGACAGTTTCCGATAGTTGTCGATATTGGACGTCACATCTTCCTGCATCAGCAGGTTGTTCAATTCTTCCAGCCGGTTGGCCAACTGGTCGAGCTTGGCGAGCATTGATGGTTTCATGGCGTTTCGTCAGTCTTGAATTCGGAAGGGCCGGCATCGGGAAGCTGCCATGGCGAAGAGAAAATTCCTGATCCCGCGCGGGCAATCCGTCGCCTGCGGCGAGGGAAAAGAGACAGCGCAGCTAGCGCTTGGTGCGGAACAATTGCGGCAGTAATGCGGCGAGGCGCGCACGCTCGTCGCCCTGCGCGTTGTGCAAAGCCTGCTGCGGGCCGTGCAGGAATTTGGCGGTCAGGCCTTTGGATAGCGCTTCGAGTACCGCATCGATGTCTTCACCTTTGGCCAGCAGCTTGCGCGCACGATCCAGTTCGGCCATGCGCATCGCTTCGCTGGTTTCATGCAGGTCCTGGATCACCGGCACCACCGCGCGGCTATCGACCCAGTGCATGAACGACTGAACGCGGGTCTCGATGATCGCTTCCGCCTGCGCCACGGCGGCCTGGCGATTTTCCATGCCGGTCTGCACCGCCGCACCCAGATCGTCGACGGTATACAGGAACACGTCATCCAGACGGCCGATCTCGGATTCGATATCGCGCGGCACCGCCAGATCGACCATGAACATCGGCTTGTGGCGGCGCGTCTTGATCGCGCGTTCGACCAGACCAAGGCCGATGATCGGCAACGAAGAAGCGGTGCATGACACCACGATATCGAATGTCGCCAACTGTTCCGGCAAATCCGACAGACGAATGGCGCGGCCGTTGAAACGGTGCGCGAGCAGTTCGCCGCGATCCAGCGTGCGGTTGGCGATGGTCAGCGATATGGGATTTTGCGCGGCGAAATGCGTTGCGCACAATTCGATCATTTCGCCGGCGCCGATGAACAGCACATGCTGCTCGGAGACGGTATCGAAAATGCGTTGCGACAGGCGCACCGCGGCGGCTGCCATCGATACGCTATGCGCACCGATCTCGGTGGTGCTGCGCACTTCTTTCGCGACGGCGAAGGTGCGCTGGAACATCTGGTGCAGATACGTGCCGAGCCCGCCGGCCGCATCGGCCTGGCGCACCGCGTCTTTCATCTGCCCCAGAATCTGCGGCTCGCCCAGCACCATCGAATCGAGTCCTGATGCGACCCGGAACGCATGGCGCACTGCATTATGCTGCGGCAGCGTGTAAAGATACGGACGCAGTTCGGAGTAGGATAATTTGTGATAGTCGGCCAGGAAATGCGCCGTCGCATCGATTGCCGCATCGACGCTGCTTTGCCGATGGCTTGCCGCATACAATTCGGTGCGATTGCAGGTCGACAGAATCGCTGCCTCGTCGGCGCCGCCCGATGCGGCGGCGCGGCCGAACCATGCGCGTGCGGATGCCACCGCCTGGCCGAGCTGGTCAGCCGGAAAGGCTACTTTTTCGCGCAGCGATACAGGCGCGATAGTGTGATTGAGGCCGACGGCGAGGAGTTGCATTCCGGGCGCAGATATTTTGAATGATGAGTACCCTTCATTATAGCTTGTTGCTAGGTAGCATAAGGACGCGATTCGTTCCGACGATCCAAGGTTGTTGTCAGATCGGCATGCGTTCCTATGCGTGCTGCTGATGACGGGGCTGGAGTAACGCGGAAGCGACAATGAGAGCCAACTGAAGCAAGCGCAGATTCGCCAAACGAGCGGCAAATTTCAGGGCGGCATTTGTTCCAGACGATAGCCATAGCTGTAAACCGGGGCCAGCCTGAAGCCGTGTTCCGGGCGTAATTGCAGCTTGCTGCGCACGCGCGACACATGGGTATCCATGGTACGGGAAGGGACTTCGACATCGCGCGCCCAGACCGCTTCCAGAATGTAAGCGCGCGACAGAGGACGGCCGATATTGCGGAAAAAAAGCAAGGCTAGATCAAATTCCTTCTGCGTCAGATCGACCGGAATGCCCTTCATCATCAGGCGACCGGTGCGGGTTTCGAAAACATAATGGCCAAACTGGATTTGTTCAGCCGCATTCTGGGTCGGGTAAGCGCGTCGCAGCAACGCCTGCACACGTGCCACCAGTTCGCCCCGGCGGATCGGCTTGATCATGTAATCGTCGGCGCCGGCGGCCAAGCCTGCAACAATATCGTCTTCGCCGGAAGAGTTGGTCATAAACAACACCGGCAAGTTAGCCGGCAATCTTTCCCTGGCCCAGCGCAGCACTTCTGCGCCACTGACATCGGGCACCTGCCAGTGAATCACCAGCATGTCATAACTTTCCCGGCGTAGCTGATTGAGCATTTCCTTGCCGCTATCGAAAGCATGGCACGAATGCCCGGCAGATGTGAGAACTTGGCAAACCAGATCCATCTGGCTGCGGTCGTTGTCGAGCACTGCAATTCTCATATGTCTGGCGCAACGTTAGCGCATGGTTAAGTTCTGCTAGTAATCTACCAAGTATTGGAGGAATAAATGCAAAGAATATTGCTGTGTGACAATATTTCACAAATCCATAGAGGAAAACATTTTTTTAGTTGTTTTTGGTAACTATGTTTCCTTGTTGTAATACTTCTTGTAATCTACTCCTCTCTTGTAAACTCGCCATCCCATAAACAGGGTAGCCGGTATTTGATCAATTTGATAATAAATTCGCTTTTGTCTGTTTTTTTGCAGCCAAATTAGCAAGCTAATCAAACAGTCATTAAGCTTTTGTCAAGTAGATGAAATGCAAAATAATCGTGCAAGTTCGCGGTGGGATTATTCTGTCGCGTGTTACCGATTCCACGCAAGCCGTTCTCTACCGCGCGCGGCGGGCGACTCTATTGGAGCGGGGTGCAGGTTCTCGCCGCTCAAAATCTGCTCGTAGTACGACAGATACTTTTTTGCCATGTGGCGATGGGTGAAATGCTGCTGCCACCATGCATGAATGGCACGGCGGTCGTAAGTTTCCGCACACGCCGCGGCCCCGGCAAGTTCGGCTTCGCTATTGGACAAAAAGCCCGCGCATTCATTGATGATCTCCGGTAGTGCGCCATACGGCGTGGCGAAGACCGGCAGTCCGAAATAAAGCGCCTCGATGACCGCCACGCCAAACGGCTCTTCCCACAATACCGGAAAAATCAGCCCCCGGGCCTGCCGCATCCAGCAGTTTTTTTCTTTGTCTCCCACCATTCCGCGAAAACGGGCATTCGGGTCCAGCGTGAGGCGAAATCCCATTTTGAAATTGAGACGATGGCCGCCCAGCACTTCCAGCGGCACGCCCGCCTTGCGCGCAACCCGGATCGCTCCGCGAACGTTCTTGACGCGCCACGCGGCTTTGGCGAGAAAGACAAAATGGGCGCCCGCATGGGCGAGATCGGGCAAGCCATATTCGGCCGGGTCCATGCCGTTATGCACAAACGCCAGCGCGCCATGGTTTCTGGCATGGCTTGCCGAGGCAAAAATGGTATCCGGATGAAACGTGCGGGGCTGCCGGGCATTGCCGTGTATCGTCTGGCAAAATGGAAATGATTGCGGGATAAGGGATTCCGAATGCACATGAACGATGTCGGCATCAGGCGGAATCTGTGCATCAATTGGCAGTGCACGATCGATTTCCGCATCTGCACGAAATCGCACCGGGAACCCTGCCTGGCAAGGATGTTATGCGATGCCCGAGTTCATGCAGCCCGCGTCCAAGCCAGAATACGACGCGTTCTGTCCCGCCGTAAAGCGCGGGCGGTATCACGGCATCGATGGCGATACAGACGTGCATGTGTTTCCTTTTGTCCAATCAATGGCGATTTTAATTTGCGACGGTAATAATTGCTATGGACGAATAAACCTAAAAACCGCAGTTGACCGAAGATTTGTCGCACAACAGCAGCGTTTTGGGTGGCCCGATACCGGCAAGAGTCAGTTTGAGGTGCTCACACACGCAGCGCCAG
>DAIDBD010000044.1 GCA_027310305.1 Herminiimonas sp. | reverse complement strand
GGTCGATGCCGGGGTCGGCACCGCGTCGGACGCGGCCATTGCGATGGAGCTGGGCTGCGACGGCGTGTTGATGAATAGCGCGATCGCCGGGGCGCGCGAGCCGGTGCGCATGGCGCGCGCGATGCGGCTGGCGGTCGAGGCGGGGCGCGAAGCGTATCTGGCCGGGCGCATGCCCAAACGCTTCGCCGCTTCGCCGTCCTCGCCGATGGCCGGACGGCCGGCATGACGCGGCCGTCGGTATTGGTGTTTGCCGCGCTGGCTGCACATTCGCTGCCAGTCATTACCGAAATGAGAGTTATAAATTGAAATTAAAGTGGCTTGTCAGCATTTTCCCGACTCCGGGCTCGATCGATCGCTTCGAAAAAATGCGTGCCTGCACGGGTGCGCTGTTTGGAATTGTTTTGACGGGTTTGTGCAGTTATCTATTGCTCGGCAATACACCGGGTGCAGTCTTGCTCATTGCTCCGATGGGCGCATCCGCAGTATTGCTGTTTGCGGTTCCGGCCAGTCCGCTTGCACAGCCGTGGTCGATCATTGCGGGCAACGCGGTGGCCGCATTGATAGGCGTGACTTGCGCCAAATTGATAGGCGAACCGGTGCTGGCAGCCGCGCTGGCCGCGTCGCTTTCGATTGCCGCCATGTTTGCGCTGCGTTGTTTGCATCCGCCAAGCGGCGCCGTGGCGCTGACGGCGGTGCTGGGCGGGCCGGCAGTGCACGCGATGGGATACGGTTTTGTGATTTTCCCCGTGATGCTTAACTCGCTTCTGCTTTTATTGACCGCGCTTTTTTTCAACAATGCGACCGGCCGGCGTTATCCCCATATCAACCAGGCCGATCATGTGAATCCGCACGAAACGAAGGATGCCGTGCCAACCGCTCGCATCGGCATGACGCCGGAGGATCTCGACACCGTCCTGGCGCGGTATAACCAGGTGCTGGATATCAGCCGCGACGACCTTGAAGCTATCCTTTTGGAGACGGAGAGGCAGGCCTATCTTCGGCGATTCGGCGTAACGCAATGCGCTGATGTGATGTCCAGGGATGTGGTAAGCGTGGAGTTCGGCACCGAGCTGCAAAACGCCTGGGATCTCCTGCACAAACATCGGCTGACGGCATTACCGGTTTTGGACCGCGCGAGGAGAGTGATCGGCATTATCGCGAAAGCCGACTTCATTGAACACGCGAATCCCGGAAATTACGAAGGATTCGCTCAAGGGTTGGCTCGTCTGCTGCGACCTGTTTCGCACAGCCATTCCACCAAACCCGAAGTGGTCGGACAGATAATGCGCAAGGACGTAAGACTGGCCGCCGAGCATCAACCCATCGTCGAGCTGGTGCCGCACATGTCGGACGCCGGGCTGCATTCGATTCCTGTGGTGGATGACACGCGCAGGCTGGTCGGGATGATTACGCAATCCGACATGATCGCCGCGCTCTACGAGAGGAATCTTCAGGAAGCGTCGAAGGTCCCGGCCGTCCGTATCGCAGCGGCCAGGTCTTGAGCGTCTTCCGCTACGGTCCATCCGACCTGGCGTCGAATCTGCTCAATGTCCGGCAGCCGCTCGGGTTTTTCCCGGCGGCGGTTAAGCCATACCCTGACTTGTTCTTTTGTCGGTTGAATGCGGCGCATGACCACCCCTCCTGAACGACAAAAACGCGCCACCTGAAAACCGCCTCGGATTCGGCAGACACCAGATTTAACTTTATCTCTCATGGGGTTACTCCTTGGCGCTTATGCGCTTTCGTTGATAAAGATTCGCACCTCTATCAAACCGGGTAACCCCACCCTTTGGCAAGGTCTTACTGTACGATCAAGTCGAAATTACTACGGCTGAAAGTTATTTGCGGGACTGGATGCTAGAAGTTATGTTGAATACCGACTGCAACGCCGTTGCCGTTTTTGCCTGGAGTCGCTTCTCCCGGGCCGCCAACACCGAGATCCGATCCACTGTTGTTTCTGGTGCCAACATATGTTGCGTACAGGGCAGTACGTTTCGACATGGCGTAACTGTAAGACACTGCCATTGCGTTGCTGTTTGCATTGGCAATGGAGCGATTGTTGTTGCGAATGTATTCGGCGCGAATTTTGCTAGCGCCGAATGGTACGGTTACACCAACCAAAGCGCTACGGATCTTGACATCTGTACCCAGACCGCTGAAGCCACTATCGGTTCTACGTTGACCATAGATACCGTGGAGTTTGAACATGCCGAAATTATAAGTGGCGCCTAACATCGCATTTTTGTCGTCGCCAACGGCACCGCCAGGAATAACTAAGCCGGCAGCACTGAGCGCGGTTCTGTTCGCATTTTGGTAACCTAATTGTACGTTCAATGGGCCGTTAGCATAACCCGCGCGCAGGCCGTAACCACGATTTGCACGGGTGCTGCCTGCTGTTTCACCGAAGACATAACCAACCGTGGCCGAGAAACCGGCGTAGTTGTTGCTGGTATAGGTGATTTGATTGGGGAGACGTTGATCCAGGCCGCCGCCGTTAAAATAGTCACTGGCATTAACAAGGCCTTGAGCGCCGAATGGATCGGTAGCAGTAAGTGTCTCTTTTACTTGTGTATTTTGTTTGCCCAAGCGTACAGTGCCGAAGCCGCCCTTGAGACCAACATACGCCAACCGGCTGAATGCCAAACCCGCACTTGCGGAAGCGCCGGTGTCAGTATTGATGCCATTTTCCAATACAAATTCGGCTTTCAGGCCGTTACCCAGATTTTCAACGCCTTTGAATCCGATGCGGCTTGCTGCATTGTTACCGCTGTCGAGGCCAATAACGCTACCCGCGCCATTGTCAATGCGCGAAACGCTGGTATCAACGATACCGTAGACCGTAACGGACGATTGTGCCGATGCGACACCTGCAAATGCGCCAAGTACGGCAAGAACCAATAGTGATTTATTCATTAAATACTCCATGTGTGTTTTTTTAAATTAAGGAAACTCGAATCAAATCAATTTCTGCAAACTTAGCGGCGTAGCGCGGATTTTGTTCGCGTTACGCCGAATCAAGCGATATCGACTGGTAGTCGCATCTGCTTTTCACACTTGCCGCCTCTCCTTTCTAGGCCATTTCCAGCGCAGTTTGCGCCGCACCGTCCGTTATGGACGTAACTATCCCCTCGCCATGTGCAAATTACACAAGGCAACAGCATATTGAGTTGCACATCATTCTTGGCCAAGCCCTTGTAACGCGTCTTCCTGAACTGGAAGATATGTTTGACGACATGGACATCTCGCCCCCTCATGCTTTTTCTTGTTGTCGTCCTCTGCTTGCGCGAACTGACTTGGAACGCTGGCGCTGGCTTCGCATCGGCACGGTGTTGCTGGCTATCTTGATATAACGCTTACACTTCGATTTCGTCTGGCTGCATCATGTGAATAAATCCGTGTTCCATAGGCGCACGGCCTTGCTTAACCCGCCTTGGCTTCAAGTTCCGCCAGGCGTTTGCGCAAGCTGCGTTCTTCACTGAAACGGGTGGTGTCATCGCGAACAACCGCGATAATGGCCGTCACCGTTTTCTCTGCCGAATACAGCATGGCCACCGTGAACGCGATCGACAAGGGGCGCCCGTCTTTATGCAGCGCCGGCACCCGCAGCACGTCGTTGCCGTAACGGGTTTGCCCGGTCTGCATCGTCTTGTTATAACCATCCCAGTGGCGCTGCCGCTGCCGCTCTGGAATAATCAAATCGAGCGATTGGCCCAGGGCCTCGCTTTCCGCGAAGCCGAATATGCGCTCGGCCGCCGGGTTCCACAGCGTGATGGCGCCGCTGGCGTCACAGACCACGATCGCGTCGCCGACCGCCTCCACCAACTGCTTGAAATCAATTGCCGAGTGCATGACGTACTCCTTATTCGGAAAGAAAAAAGCGATATCCAGCAACCATGGCAGCCCCTGAATACCGCTCCTGGAACACCAGGCTATGGCTTCCTCAAACCGCCTGCGCCGCATGCAGCGCGGCGATTTGCTGCGCGCTGTAACCCAGGCTTGCCAGCACTTCGTCGGTATGCTCGCCGAGCAATGGCGAGCCGGTGATTTCGACCGTGGTTTCCGAGAACTTGATCGGGCTGCCCACGGTGAGATATTTGCCGCGCGCCTTGTGGTCGACTTCGGTGATGGTCCCGCTCGCGCGCAGTGACGGGTCATTGGCGATTTCCTTCATCGACATCACCGGTGCGCACGGAATGTCGAATTTGCGCAAGATATCGACCGCTTCGAACTTGGTCTTGTCCTTGAGCCAATCTTCGATCACGGCAAAGATATCGAAGATCTTATCCTGGCGCGCCTGAGCCGTCATGTACGCCGGATCGTTGGTCCATTCCTCCTTGCCGATCGCCTTGCAGATCGGCGCCCATGCATGGCCCTGGATGGTGAAATAGATATACGCGTTCGGATCGGTTTCCCAGCCCTTGCACTTCAGCACCCAGCCTGGTTGGCCGCCGCCGCCTGCATTGCCGCCGCGCGGCACGACGTCGCTGAACTTGCCATGCGGATATTGCGGATATTCTTCCAGATAACCGATCCTGTCCAGCCGTTGCTGGTCGCGCAGCTTGACGCGGCACAGATTGAGAACGCTGTCCTGCATCGAAACAGCCACCTTCTGGCCTTTACCTGTTTTATTGCGCGCATGCAGCGCAGTGAGGATGCCGATCGCCAGGTGCATGCCGGTATTGCTGTCGCCGAGAGCGGCGGCACTGACCGTTGGCGGGCCGTCATCGAAGCCGGTGGTCGAGGCTGCGCCGCCGGCGCATTGCGCGACGTTTTCGTAGACCTTCAAGTCTTCGTAGTGATGACCGTCGCTGAAACCTTTTACCGAGGCCACGATCATGCCGGGATTGAGTTCACGGATGTGCTCCCAGGTGAAACCCATCCGGTCCAGCGCGCCCGGACCAAAGTTTTCAACCAGGACATCGGACTCTTTGATCAGCTTCGTCAGCACTTCCTTGCCCTCGGGCTTCTTGGTGTCCAGCGTCAGCGACCTTTTATTACTGTTGAGCATAGTGAAATACAGCGCGTCCACATCCGGAATGTCGCGCAACTGGGAACGCGTAACGTCGCCTGAACCGGGACGTTCGACCTTGATCACGTCGGCGCCGAACCAGGCCAGCAACTGGGTACAGGCGGGCCCGGCTTGCACATGGGTGAAATCGATAATCTTGATGCCTTCTAATGGTTTGCTCATGGTGCTGATTCCTTTCGATTATTTAACTTGGATGAATCCGGGCCGTCGGCGCGGTTGATTTCGCCGGCTGCCCACCTGGAATTACTTGCAAATGATGTGCGGCATGGCGCCTCGTCTCACTTTTTGGTTGCCTTGCTTTGCGGGTTCAGGTTGGTCAGCCGGCCGCTCTCGGTGCCCGCCGCCTCGTCGATGACCGCGTTGATCAGCGCCGGCTTGCCCGAGGCGATCGCCTCCGTCAGCG
>DAIDBD010000002.1 GCA_027310305.1 Herminiimonas sp. | reverse complement strand
TTCAGATTTCCTTCATCTCGGAAACAGTTTGCAGTACGATGGAATTCACTGGAATGGAAAGATTCATGACTACTTCAATTGTTCGTGCGGTTTGTCCGCATGACTGTCCCGATACCTGTGCCATGTTGGTGACCGTGCAAGACGGCATTGCCACCGCCGTGCGCGGCGATCCGGATCATCCTACTACGGCCGGCGTGCTGTGCACCAAGGTGTCGCGTTATACCGAGCGCACTTATCATCCGGAGCGCTTGCTGTATCCGATGAAGCGGATCGGCAAAAAAGGGGAGGGGAAATTTGCGCGCATCAGTTGGCGTGAAGCGATTGAAACGATCACCTCCAGACTGAAAGCAATAGCGGCGCATGATCCGGAAGCGATCCTGCCGTACAGCTATGCCGGCACGATGGGGCTGGTGCAGGGCGAGTCGATGTCGTCGCGCTTTTTCAACAAGCTGGGCGCGTCGCTGCTGGACCGGACGATTTGCGCAGCGGCCGGCGCCGCCGGTTATAAATATACGATCGGCGCGCGAATCGGCACCGATGTCGAGCAATTCCAGAATGCCAAGCTGATCCTGATCTGGGGCGGCAATCCGATTGCGTCCAATCTGCATTTCTGGATGCGGGCGCAGGAAGCGAAACGCCGCGGCGCGACACTGATTGCGATCGACCCTTATCGCTCGCTGACCGCGGAGAAATGCCATCGGCATATTGCGCTGCTGCCCGGCACCGATGCCGCGCTGGCGCTTGGGATCATGCACATACTGATCGCGGAAGATCTGCTCGATCACGATTACATCGCGCGCCATACCCACGGATTCGATCAATTGGAGGCGCGCGTCAAAGACTGGCCGCCGCAACGCGTGGCCGAAACCTGCGGCATCACCGTGGAAGAGGTCGAGCAACTGGCGCGTGCGTATGGCGCAACCGCCAGTCGCGGCGAAGCAGTCGCGATTCGCGTCAATTACGGTTTGCAGCGGGTGCGCGGCGGCGGCATGGCGGTGCGCAATATCGCGTGCCTGCCGGCGCTGGTCGGCGCGTGGCGCCATGCGGCGGGCGGCATCCAGCTTTCGGCATCCGATACTTTCCCGAAAAATAACGCCGCGTTGCAGCGCCCCGATCTGTTGTCGCGCGGGCATGCGCCGCGCACCATCAACATGAGCACGATCGGCGACGATCTGCTGCGCGGCGCCTCGCCGCAATTCGGCCCCAGCATCGATGCGCTGATCGTGTACAACGCGAATCCGGTTGCCGTCGCACCGCAATCCGGCAAGGTGGCGCAAGGATTCGGGCGGGAAGATTTATTCACGGTCGTGCTGGAGCATTTTCAAACCGATACCGCCGACTATGCCGATATCCTGCTGCCGGCCACGACCCAGCTTGAGCATGCCGATATTCACATGACGTATGGCCATTTGTACATGATGGCCAATAATGCGGCGATCGCGCCGCTCGGTGAAGCGAAACCGAATACCGAGATTTTCCGGTTGCTGGCGGCAGGCATGGGTTTCGACGATCCGTGTTTCAAAGACAGCGACGATGCGATCGCCGCGCAGGCATTCGACAAGCGCGATGCGCGCGCCATCCATTTCGATTGGGATGCGCTGAAACAAAAAGGCTGGCAAAAACTGAACGTGCCGAATGCGCCGTTTGCCGATGGCGGCTTTGCCACGCCATCCGGCAAATGCGAGTTCTACAGCGAATGCATGCAAGCCGATGGCCTCGATCCTTTGCCGACCTATATCGCACCGTACGAATCGGCGGCCAGCAATCCGGAGTTGGCGAAACAATATCCGCTGGCGATGATATCTCCGCCGGCGCGGAACTTTCTGAACTCGACCTTCGTCAATGTCTTGAGCCTGCGCAACACCGAAGGCGAACCGCATCTGGACATGCATCCTGCCGACGCCGCAGTGCGTGGTATCGAAAGCGGCGATCGGGTACGCATCCACAATGCGCGCGGATCGCTTGTCGCCAAGGCGCGCGTGACCGACAGGGCACGACCGGGCCTGGTTGTCGGTTTATCCATCTGGTGGAAAAAATTCGCATCGGATGGCAAGAATGCCAATGAAGTGACGAGTCAACGGTTAACCGATATGGGGCATGCGCCGACGTTCTACGACGTGCTGGTGCAAGTCGAGAAAGACGACACAAAGACATGAAAATGAAATCCCGCATTGCCAACTTCTGCGGACTGATCGCAGTGACCGCCGCGCTCGCCGGCTGTGCGCAGTTCGATTATTACGTACAGGCAGTGCAGGGGCAGTATTCGCTGCTGTCCGGCGCCAGGCCGATCGACGAGTGGCTGGCCGATCCACGGGTCGAAGACAAGCTCAAGGGCAAGCTTTCCAAGGTCAAGGAAATCCGCCGGTTCGCCGCGCGCGAATTGGGTTTGCCCGACAATGACAGTTACAAGAGCTATGCGGATTTGAAGCGTCCGTTCGTATTGTGGAATGTCGTCGCCGCGCCGGAATTGTCGATCAAGCCGATGCAATGGTGCTTCCCGATTGCGGGATGCGTCAATTATCGCGGCTATTACAGCAAGGATGAAGCGCAGGCTTTTGCGGCTGAATTGGAGCAGCAGGGATACGACGTGCAAGTCGCGGGCGTACCGGCTTATTCGACGCTCGGCTGGTTCAGCGATCCGGTACTGTCGACCTTCATTGAATATCCCGATGGCGAGCTGGCGCGTCTGGTGTTCCACGAACTTGCGCATCAGGTGGTCTATGCAAAAGACGATTCGCAATTCAACGAATCGTTTGCCGTGGCGGTGGAAGAAGCGGGCATCGAGCGCTGGATGGCGAAATACGGCGATGACAAGATGCGCCAGACTTATGCCGCCTACGAGGGACGCAAACAGGACTTTCTGGCATTGCTGCTGAAGTACCGCCGGCAACTGGAGGTCAATTATGCGAGCCGGTCGAGCAAGGCCGACAAAAGGAAACAGAAAGCGGCAATTTTCCAAGCATTGAAAGACGAATATAAAGTCTTGAAAGAAGAGAAATGGGCCGGCTATGCCGGCTACGATCGCTGGTTCGCCGCACCGCTGAGCAATGCCCATTTGGCATCGGTGGCGACTTATCATGATTTCGTGCCGGGGTTTCGTGCGTTGCTGAAAAAAAGGAGGAGTTTTGGAAAATTCTACGAGGCGGCACGGGCCTTATCGGTACTCGACAAAAGCGCGCGCCATCGGCAGCTTGCCCAATTCGCACAGCCAACGCCTTTGACCGCGCAGGCAGCACCGGCAGCGGTATCGCATTAAACGAACGCGCTGCCTCGTCCATCGCGTCCTTTTTGCAACCGCAAGTTGATCCGGTCGCGTCGGCGCAGGTAAAACGCGAACCGGGCGATGCGCGGATCATTCACCTGCAAGTCCGGAGTATATTGCGTCGCAATATGGCGGCGGCGCTAGAGAGGTTGCTCAAATGTCGTTCAAAATGCTTGCATGCAAGCGCCGTGCCCGATAGCATCACGAGTGAACGACCGGAAAAGACTGCGTCACTTCGACATGATAGGGTGTACCGGCACCGACTCCCATAACAATTAGAGACAAAAGGCGGACAATGGATAAATTTTGGCTTAAGTCGTATCCCAAAGGCGTACCTGCGGATATTGATTACACACAGTATCGTTCACTGGTGCATTTGCTGGAAGAAGCGTTTCGCAAATATGCCGCACGCAATGCGTACGTCTGCATGGACAAGTTCATGACTTACGCGGAAGTCGATGAGCTTTCCAAAAAACTGGGCGCATGGCTGCAAGGCAAAGGGCTGAAAAAAGGCTCGCGCGTGGCGCTGATGATGCCGAATGTGCTGCAGTATCCGGTTGCCATCGCCGCCGTTCTGCGCGCCGGTTACACGGTGGTCAACGTCAATCCGCTCTACACGCCGCGCGAACTGGAACATCAGTTGAACGATTCCGGCGCCGAGGCGATCATCATCCTTGAAAATTTCGCCACCACGCTGGAGCAGGTGCTCGCTAAAACCGGAATCAAGCATATCGTTGTCGCCAGCATGGGAGAGATGCTGGGCGGCGCCAAAGGCATGATCGTCAACTTCGTCGTGCGCAATGTGAAGAAAATGGTGCCGGCGTTTTCGTTGCCGAATGCGGTGTCGTTCAAGCGGGCGCTATCGGAAGGCGCCGCCATGACATTGAAGCCGGTCGATCTCGGGCACGACGACGTCGCCTTCCTGCAGTACACCGGCGGCACCACCGGCGTGTCGAAAGGCGCAACGCTGACCCATCGCAATGTGATCGCCAATGTGCTGCAGAACGAGGCATGGGCGCAACCGGCCTTGAACAAGGAGCCCAAAGTCGAAGCGCTGACGATCGTCTGCGCACTGCCGCTTTACCATATCTTCGCGCTGACCGCGTGCTGCCTGATGGGCACCCGGCTCGGCGGCATGAACATTCTGATTCCGAATCCGCGCGATATTCCGGGTTTCATCAAGGAGCTGTCGAAGTACAAGATCAGCATGCTGCCGGCGGTCAATACGTTATATAACGGCCTGCTGAACAATCCCGATTTTGCCAAGCTGGATTTTTCCGAACTCAAGATTTGCAACGGCGGCGGCATGGCGGTGCAGCAGGCGGTCAACGACAAGTGGCTGAAGATCACAGGCTGCTCAATCATCGAAGGCTACGGCTTGTCCGAAACCGCGCCGGTCGCCACCGCCAATCCGGCCGATGCAACGGAATTTTCCGGCAACATCGGCTTGCCGATCCCTTCCACGGAAATCGTCATTCTCGACGACGACGGCAACCCGGTGCCGCTGGGCCAGCCCGGTGAAATCGGTATCCGCGGTCCGCAAGTCATGGCCGGCTACTGGAACCGTCCCGATGAGACGGCAAAAGTGATGACCGCGGACGGCTTCTTCAAATCCGGCGATGTCGGCATCATGGATGCGCGCGGTTACGTCAAGATTGTCGATCGCAAGAAAGACATGATTCTGGTATCCGGTTTCAACGTCTATCCGAACGAGATCGAAGGCGTGGTCGCCGCGCATCCCGGCGTGCTGGAATGCGCATGCATTGGCGTGCCGGATGCAAATTCCGGCGAAGCGGTGAAATTGTTCGTGGTGCGCAAGGACCCGACGCTGACCGCCGAGCAATTGATGGACTATTGCAAGGAACAGTTCACCGCGTACAAGAAACCGAAGTACATCGAATTTCGCGATGAGTTGCCGAAGACGAACGTCGGAAAAATTCTGCGCCGCGAATTGCGGGATGAGAAAAAGGCCGCATAAAGCACGATTGCGCTATCGATTTTTCGGAAAAAACCGCCTGCCGGTCAGGCGGTTTTTTTATTGGAAGGCGATATGCTTGCCGCAATAGCCTGCCGATAAACAGTACCGGATTCAATCGGTGCGCACGACCCCCGGCTGGCCGTCTGCCACCGCAAAGCGCGCCATCGTCGATAACCCCGAGCCGGCCTTCGTTACATCATCGACCCCTTGAAAATGGGCAATTGTTTTGCCAGGCGTTACTTCCATCATCACAAAGCCGCGATGATCGCTGCGGCCATATTTGATGTGCGGGTTTTGCTCGACATAGCGGTCGGCACGCGATTGCGGACCAGAATTCGATGTGACCGATGTGCCGCAAAATTCGGTTGCCGCCACCGGATTGCCGGATGACGCGGCCCGATTGAAATCGCGTTTCAGATCGGCTGCGTAAAACGTGTGGACGTCGCCTGAAATCACCACCGGATTGGCTGGACGATGCCTGGCGAGGTCGTCGAGCAAACGCGTGCGTGCTGCCGGATAGCCGTCCCAGCCGTCAGTCCAGAACCGGCCGTCGCCCGGCTGGAGAATCGGCGTTTGCGTTGCCTGCGCCATCAGCGTCTGCTGGGCAAGAATATTCCACTTCGCCGGCGACGATGCGAAGCCGTTCGCCAGCCATGCTTCCTGCTGCTGGCCGAGCAGCGTGCGTTCTGGCAACAGGCGTTCGCCGCAGCTCGACGTCACCGAATTCGATCCGCCGCGGCCGTTTTTCGGGCACGCCTGATATGAACGATACTGACGCGTGTCGAGCACATGAAAGCGCGCCAATTGTCCCCAGTCGTAGCGCTCGTACATGCGCAGCGCCGCAAACCGGTTGGGCCCTGGCGGCAGTGCAGACAGGCGCACCGGCATGTGTTCGTAAAACGCCTGATAAGCCGCTGCGCGACGTGTCAGGAAATTCGGATCGAGCCGGTCATCATGATCGTTGCCGTAATCGTTGGCGACCTCATGGTCGTCCCATGTCACGATCCACGGCGCGGCATGGTGCGCCGCCTGCAGGTGCGGATCGCTTTTGTATTGCGCATAACGGGCCCGATAGTCGGCCAGGGTAATGCTGTCGTTGCTGCGGCGCGGCGCGGCCGGATGTGCCTGGTCGTACGGCCCCCATTCATAAATATAGTCGCCTAGAAAAGCCACCAGATCGGGCGCGGCTGCCGCGATATGCCGATGCGCCGCATATTCCCCGAATTCCCAGTGCTGGCACGAAGCGAATGCGAAGCGCAGCGAAGCAGGCAGCGCATCCGGCGCCGGCGCGGTGCGCGTGCGTCCGATCGGACTGACCGCATCGCCCAGCATGAAGCGGTACCAGTACCAGCGGTCCGGCCGCAAACCGGTTGCATCGACATGCACGCTGTGCGCCAGTTCCGGCAATGCGGCCGCATTGCCCTTCGTTGTAATCCGCTTGAATGCATCATCTTCCGCAATTTCCCAACGCACCGTCAGCGCGTTCGGCGCCGCTTGTTCCGGCTCGAGCGGTCCCGATAAGATCCGGGTCCACAGAACGACACTGTCCGGACGCGGCGAACCGGATGCGACGCCCAGGCTGAACGGGTAGGAAACAGTGCGTGCGATCGTTGTGCCGGGAAACGCGGCGGTCCATGCCGCCAGCGACATCAGCCGGGCCGACTGTGCGAGAAAAATCCTGCGTTGAGGCGGCATGTTCATATTTGCAAAACTACAAAACGATGCCGGTCTTTTCGTCACCCTGACCGGCATCAGCCGCCGGGTCTTCCGCGCATAAAACGGACAGCGGCGGCAGTTGGCGCGGCTTTCTATCTTCGTCGGTAGCGACATAAGTCAGCGTGGCTTCCGTAACTTTCACGGTCTCCGCCTGCAGGCGATTGCGTTCAGCATAGACTTCGACATTGACGGTAATCGAGGTATTGCCGACTTTGACGACATTCGCGTAAAACGACAGCAGGTCGCCGACGAATACCGGCTGCTTGAACAGGAAGGAATTCACTGCAATGGTCGCGACCCGGCCATTGGCGCGGCGTACCGCAGGCAGCGCACCGGCGATATCGACCTGCGCCATGATCCAGCCGCCGAAAACATCGCCGTGCACATTGGCATCGGCCGGCATCGGCATCACGCGCAATTGCGGCATTCCTTCAGGTAAGTTGGTGTGGTGCTTGTTCGTCATGTCGAGTTTCCCGTCTTGAATTTTCTTAAAACGCTACAATCGTAAGATTAGCGCTTGCCTTTCGCATTGATCGAAATTTTTTGAGGCAGGCCATCAGCATAAACTATTCCAATCCGATTTCCTTCCCATGCGCCGTCATTCCGCCTCATCTGCCGAACCTGCAGCCAACCAAAGCACCCGCAACGACTGGGCCACGCTGAAGACCCTGGTGCCTTATCTGTGGGCTTACAAGTGGCGCGTGCTGCTGGCGCTGACATTTCTGGTTGGCGCGAAGGTCGCCAACGTCGGCGTGCCGTTGATCCTCAAAAAACTCATCGATCACATGACGATCGGCCCGAACAATCCGCAAGCGTTGCTGGTCTTGCCGCTCGGGATTCTGGTGGCCTATGGCGCGTTGCGGCTGTGCACGACGCTGTTTACGGAACTGCGCGAATTCGTGTTTGCCAAGGTCACCCAGCGCGCGGTGCGCAATATCGCGTTGCAGGTTTTTCGGCATCTGCATTCGCTGTCGCTGCGCTTCCATCTGAACCGACAGACCGGCGGCATGACGCGAGACATGGAACGCGGCACGCGCGGCATCGCATCGCTGGTGTCCTATACGCTGTACAGCATCCTGCCGACGCTGATCGAGATCACGCTGGTGATCGGCTATCTTGCGCTGCATTACGATATCTGGTTTTCAGTGATCACCGCCGCGGCGCTGGTTGTCTATATCAGCTTTACCGTCATGGTGACCGAGTGGCGCACCCATTTCCGGCGCACCATGAACGACCTCGATTCGAAAGCCAATACCAAGGCGATCGATTCGCTGATCAATTATGAAACGGTCAAGTACTTCGGCAACGAAGATTACGAGGCGCGCCGCTACGATGCCGGCCTGCAGCATTATGAAACAGCGGCAGTCAAATCGCAAACCTCGCTGTCGGTGCTGAATACCGGCCAGTCGATGATCATTGCCGTTGCCGTGACGCTGATTCTGTGGCGCGCGACCCAGGGCGTGATTGACGGCGTGATGACGCTGGGCGATCTGGTATTGGTCAATGCATTCATGATCCAGCTGTATATTCCGCTCAATTTTCTCGGCGTGATTTACCGTGAGATCAAGCAGAGCCTGGCCGACATGGAGCGGCTGTTTTCATTGCTCGACCAGCAACGTGAAATAGCCGATGCGCCGCACGCGAAACCGTTGATCGCAAGCGGCGCGGAAGTAAAATTTTCGCACGTCGATTTCAGTTATGAAACCAAGCGGCAGATTCTGTTCGATGTGGATTTCACGATTCCCGCCGGCACCGCCACGGCCGTGGTCGGACATAGCGGTTCCGGAAAATCGACGCTGTCGCGGTTGCTGTTCCGGTTTTACGATGTCGATGCCGGCAGCATCACGATCGACGGGCAGGACCTGCGCGACCTGACGCAAGCATCGCTGCGCAGCGCAATCGGCATCGTGCCGCAGGATACCGTGTTGTTCAACGATACGATCGAATACAACATCGCTTACGGCAAGCCGGGCGCGGCCAGGGATGAAATCATTGCCGCTGCGCAGGCAGCGTACATCCACGACTTCATCGAAACCTTGCCGGACGGCTATGCGACGATGGTGGGCGAACGCGGCTTGAAATTGTCCGGCGGCGAAAAGCAGCGGGTCGCGATTGCCAGAACCCTGCTGAAAAATCCGGCGATCCTGATCTTCGACGAGGCGACGTCGGCGCTCGATTCAAAGGCGGAGCAGGCGATCCAGGCGCAACTGAAAGACATCGCGCAAGACCGCACCACGCTGGTGATCGCGCACCGCTTGTCGACGATCGCCGATGCCGCACAGATTCTGGTGCTCGATCACGGCCGCATCGTCGAGCGCGGCACGCATCCGCAATTGCTGGCCGCCGATGGCGCTTATGCGCAAATGTGGACGCGCCAGCAGGCTCGGCCGGATGAAGCCGCCGCATCGCCTCTGGACGATGCGCTGGGTGAAAATGCTGCGGTTGCATAAGCCTTAACGCACGGAGCATGCTTCAACCCGATTGATTTTTTTGCTTCCGGCCGGGAACCCTACTACCATAGCGCCATGGAAACCAAATGGCTGGAAGATTTCATTTCATTGGCGGAGACGCATAGTTTCAGCCGCTCGGCGGAATTGCGTCATGTCACGCAGCCCGCCTTTTCGCGCCGGATCCAGTCGCTGGAAGCATGGCTCGGCGCCGACCTGATCGACCGGACATCGTACCCGACGCGCCTGACGCCGGCCGGCGAAGTGTTCTACGAGCAGGCGATGGAAATGCTCGGTCAGGTCAACAATGCCAGAGCGCTGATGCGCGGCAAGCGGCCAACCGCGCAGACGACGGTCGATTTCGCCGTTCCGCATACTCTGTCGCTGACTTACATGCCGAAGTGGATGACCGCGCTGGAATCCGGTTTCGGCCCGCTCAATACCCGCCTGATCGCGCTCAACGTGCACGATGCCGTGATGACCATGGTCGAAGGCGGTTGCGATCTGCTGCTGTGCTATCACCATCCGCGTCAACCGGTGCAGCTCGATGCCAGCCGCTACGACATGATCGTACTGGGCAGCGAGGCGTTACGTGCTTATGCGCGTTGCGACAAGACGGGCGTACCCGATTTGCTGTTGCCCGGCAGCGCCAGGGCGCCGCTGCCCTTTTTGTCTTATACCAGCAATGCCTATCTAGGCCGCATGGTGGAATTGATTTTGTCGGACGCCAGGAAACCGCTTCATCTTGAAAAGCGCTATGAAACAGACATGGCCGAGGGCTTGAAGATGATGACGCTGGAAGGGCACGGCATCGCTTTCCTGCCGGAGTCCGCCGTCACGCGCGAACTGAAGCAAAAGCAGTTGGCGCGTGCCGACGGCGGCCAGCCGGAGTGGGAAGTCGATATGGAAATTCGCCTGTATCGCGAGCGCCCATCGGGCCAGCGGCCGGGCAAGCCGGTGGTGGCGCGGCTTTGGGATTATCTGGTGCGGCGGGTTGAAGCAGCTTCTGACGCTGCCGCCCGCAAACGCAAGGCTGCCGGTAAAAAGGCATGACCGTTTGGATGAATGCGCCGAATAAAGCCGGCTCGAATGGCCGACCGGTAACTATGTCTTTTATGCATAATTGCATGCGCACAAAGCATTGGATTTGCTGCGCTGCGTTGCCATAGGATGCAATCCGATCGCGTTACGATGCAAATAACGCTGTGTAGGCCCATATCAGGAGCAAAACAGCATGCCCATTCAACATGAAATTCCCTCTTATCTGACACCGCACGGGACGGGGCCATGGGGAGTTTATCTCGAGCAAATCGATCGCGTGACGCCGCATCTGGGAAAATTGGCACGCTGGGTCGAGACGCTCAAGCGCCCCAAGCGAATTCTGATTGTCGATGTGCCGATCGAGCGCGACAACGGCACGATCGCGCACTTCGAGGGTTATCGGGTCCAGCACAATACGTCGCGCGGACCGGGCAAGGGCGGCGTGCGGTTTCACCAGGATGTGACGCTATCTGAAGTCATGGCGCTGTCGGCCTGGATGACGGTCAAGAATGCCGCGGTCAATGTACCCTACGGCGGCGCGAAAGGCGGCATCCGCGTCGATCCCAAGACGCTTTCGCAAGGCGAACTGCAGCGGATGACGCGCCGCTACACCAGTGAAATCAACATCATCATCGGCCCCCACAAGGACATCCCGGCGCCGGACGTCAATACCAATGAACAGATCATGGCCTGGATGATGGACACGTATTCGATGAACCAGGGCAGCACCGCTTCCGGTGTCGTGACCGGCAAGCCGATCTCGCTCGGCGGCAGCCTGGGGCGCCAGGAAGCGACCGGGCGCGGCGTGTTCGTGGTCGGTTGCGAAGCCGCCGCCAAACGCGGCATGGACATCAAGGGTGCGCGCGTGGCGGTGCAGGGTTTCGGCAATGTCGGCGGTATCGCGGCCCGGTTGTTTGCCGAAGCCGGCGCAAGAATCGTCGCGGTGCAGGATCATCAGACGACTATCGTGAATGAAAACGGACTCGATGTCGCGGCCGTTCAGACGCATGTCTCCGCGCACGGCAGCGTCGCCGGTTTCAGCGGCGCGGAAGAGTTGAAAGACCGCGCGCAATTCTGGGGAGTCGATTGCGACATCCTGGTGCCGGCGGCACTCGAGCAGCAGATTACCGAAGCGAACGCGCATCAGATCCGCGCAACCATCATTCTGGAAGGCGCCAATGGCCCGACCACGCCTGCGGCGGACGATATCCTGCACGACAACGGAGTGCTGGTGGTGCCCGACGTGATTGCCAATGCCGGCGGCGTAACTGTCAGTTATTTTGAGTGGGTGCAGGATTTCTCGAGCTTTTTCTGGACCGAGGATGAGATCAACTTGCGGCTGACGCGCATCATGCGCGAAGCGTTTGCCGCTGTGTGGCAACTGGCCGAAGACAAGAAAGTGTCGCTGCGTACCGCCGCTTTCATCGTCGGCTGCACCAGAGTGCTGCAAGCGAGGGAAATGCGCGGTTTGTATCCTTGATTCTTGCGGACAGGTGGTCCAGGATTTGCCATAAGGATTGCCGCGGCAGGAATCCATGTCATTGCGGTGCAATCAACAGCATGGGTAACAATCCTGTGCGCCGGCATACGTAGTAACCCGTACTATAGATTCTTGAAGTACTGTAGTAATGTAGCAAGGCGGTAAATGCAAAAAACAACTTTGAGCAAAAAAGATAATCGATTTTGCATCAAAGGTTTTGATAAGCTAGACTAGAAATCATTTTCCGAGGGGACATCATGAAATTATCGAAGTTAATCGCCGTCCTGATCGGTGCCGGCGCAATTGCAGGTGCTGCGCAGGCTCAGGAATTGACCGGCACGCTCAAGAAAATCAAGGACACCGGCACCATTACGCTGGGCGTACGCGATTCCTCCATTCCATTTTCCTATCTGGACGACAAGCAGTCGTATCAAGGCTATTCGATCGACCTCTGCATGAAAGCGGTATCGGCGATTCAAAAGCAGCTCGGGCTTACCGCGCTGAACGTCAAGATGACACCGGTCACTTCCGCAACGCGTATTCCGTTGATCGCAAACGATACGGTCGATATAGAGTGCGGCTCGACGACCAACAACCTCGAGCGCCAGAAGCAGGTGGCATTTGCGCCGACCATGTTCATCACGGCCAACCGTCTGCTTGCCAAGAAATCGGCCAACATCAAAACGCTGGCCGACATGAAAGGCAAGACCATCGTATCGACTTCCGGCACATCGAATCTCAAGGCGATCGTGCAATTGAATGGCGAGCGCAATCTCGGCATGAACATCCTGACTGCAAAAGACCATGCCGAAGCGTTCCTGATGGTTGAGACCGGCCGTGCAGTAGCGTTCGCAATGGACGATATTCTGCTGTCATCGCTGGCCGCCAGCTCCAAGGCGCCGAATGACTATGCGATCACCGAAGAAGCGCTGTCGGTCGAGCCATACGGCATTATCGAGCGCCGCGAGGACCCCGCATTCAAGAAAGTAGTCGACACCGCAATTGCCAATGTGTACAAGTCCGGTGAAATCAATCGCATCTACAGCAAATGGTTTCAATCGCCGATTCCGCCCAAAGGAATCAACCTGAATGTTCCGATGAGCCCGCAATTGAAGGCAGTGTTTGCCAAACCGACCGATTCCGGCAATCCTGCGGATTACGCTGCCGTACCGCAAGCACAAAAAGAAATCGGCAAAAAGAAAAAATAATCGAATGAAGGAACACCCGAAACGGGAGGCGCAAGCCTCCCGTTTTGTTTTCCGGCATAAAATTGCTGCTTTGCACAATCGCAATTGACGCTGCCGTGCATTCTCCATGTCATGCAATATATCCGTGGTTGCAGGGCGAATAAAATCAAACGACTCTATACGGAAGAGGCGGGGGCAATATGAATTACCACTGGAATTGGCGTATTTTCTGGGAAGCGTCTCCCGAGGGTGTCGGCACCTACATGGATACCTTATGGTCCGGTTTGTTATGGACGCTTGCGACCGCGTTCTCCGCGTGGGTGATGGCGCTCGTCATCGGCGCAATCATCGGCACCATTCGCACCATGCCCAACAAATGGGCGGTGCGCCTCGCCAACGGTTATGTCGAGTTATTCCGCAATATTCCCTTGCTGGTGCAAATGTTCCTGTGGTATTTCGTGATGCCGGAACTGGTGCCGCCCTCGATCGGCAACTGGCTCAAAGCCATGCCGAATGCATCGTTCATTACAGCAGTGATCTGCCTCGGATTTTTCACTTCGGCGCGCGTGGCCGTGCAGGTGTCGGCGGGAATCCATGCGCTGCCGCGCGGCCAGCAATTGGCCGGTACCGCGCTTGGGCTGACCTTGCCGCAGACGTATCGCTACATATTGCTGCCGATGGCATTCCGGATCGTCATCCCGCCGCTGACCAGCGAATTCCTCAACATCATCAAGAACAGTGCGGTGGCGCTTACCATCGGCCTGATGGAATTGACAGCGCGCGCGCGATCAATGCAGGAATTTTCCTTTCAGGTGTTCGAAGCATTTACGGCGGCAACCATCATTTACATCGTCGTGAATATTTTCATGGTTAACCTGATGCGCATGCTTGAAAAGAAAGTGGCCGTTCCCGGCTTCATCAGTTCCAGCAGCGGCGGAGGGCACTGATCATGCTCGCGAATTTCGATTTCGATGTCATCCAGCGCACCTGGGTTTACCTGTTTCAGACAGGAATGGTCTTTACGCTGAAGCTCACAGGCATGGCCATGGTCGGCGGCATTATCGTCGGCACATTGCTGGCGATGATGCGGCTGTCAAAATTCAAGACAATTTCGCTGATCGCAGCCAGCTATGTAAACCTGATCCGCTCCATCCCGCTGGTACTGGTCATTTTCTGGTTTTATTTTCTGGTGCCGTATATCGGCGCCTGGATCATTGGCGCCAGCGAGCCGGTCAGGGTCGGCGCATTCACGTCGTCGCTGATCACGTTCATCATGTTCGAGGCTGCGTATTACTGCGAAATCATGCGGGCCGGCATTCAATCGATTCCGCGCGGGCAGGTGGCGGCCGGCTATGCGCTCGGCATGAACTATTGGCAAATGATGGGCAACATCATATTGCCGCAGGCATTCCGCAACATGATTCCGGTATTGCTGACGCAGACGATTGTACTGTTCCAGGATGTGTCGCTGGTCTATGTGCTGTCGATCACCGATTTCGTCGGCGCCGCATCCAAGATCGCGCAGCGCGACGGCCGATTGGTGGAGATGTATCTGTTCGTGGCCGTGGTGTATTTCATACTGTGCTTCGGACTGTCTTTATTGGTCAAGCAACTGCAAAAGAAAGTCGCCATCATCAGATAGGCTGCCGGCTTTTTCAGTTTGAAGCGAGCGCGGCGCGGCAAGAACAAAGCGCGCACGGAAAATGGAATTCGGAATTCAGGAGAGCAAAATGATTGAACTCAAAAACGTCAACAAGTGGTACGGCAATTTTCAAGTCTTAACCAACTGTACGACGCAAGTGGCGAAAGGCGATGTGGTGGTGGTATGCGGCCCGTCTGGCTCCGGCAAGTCGACGCTGATCAAAACCGTCAATGGCCTCGAGCCGTTTCAAAAAGGCGAGATCATCGTTGACGGCATTTCAGTGGGCGATCCGAAAACGAATCTGTCCACATTGCGCGCGCGTATCGGCATGGTATTTCAGAATTTCGAATTGTTCCCGCATTTGTCGATTCGCGAAAATCTCACGATCGGCCAGATCAAGGTACTTGGCCGCAGCGTTGAAGAAGCGACTGCCAGAGGCCTCAAATATCTCGACCGGGTCGGCTTGATTGCGCAAAAGGATAAATTTCCGGGTCAGTTGTCCGGTGGTCAGCAACAGCGCGTGGCGATCGCCCGCGCGTTGTCGATGGATCCGATCGCGATGCTGTTCGACGAACCGACCTCGGCGCTCGATCCGGAAATGATCAATGAAGTACTCGACGTCATGGTCGGTCTGGCGCAGGACGGCATGACGATGATGGTCGTTACCCACGAGATGGGTTTTGCCAGGAAAGTGGCGAATCGCGTCATTTTCATGGATCAGGGATTAATCGTCGAGGATTGCACGAAAGATGAATTTTTCGGCACGCCGCGCTCCGACCGTGCACGTGATTTCCTGGCGAAAATCATTCATTGATAGATGGTAATTATTCGGTCCGCAATGCAGAGGTGAAGGATTGGTACACAAAACTCCCTTCGTCCTGAGTAGGTCCGTTCGTCCTGAGTAGCGCAGCGTATCGAAGGCTACGGAGCCCCTTCGACAAGCTCAGGACAGGCCCTTCGACAAGCTCAGGACAGGCTTCGATACGCTGCGCTACTCAGGACGAACGGTTTGTTGGAATGGTCTGGCTGCGAACTGCATAGTGACAGTGCATGATTCACGATTGACGCAAAGCCGTTTCAGCGACAAACTGAAGCGGCTTTTCACTGGGTAATTGTCACTCTTTAAGCACACTCTCGAAAAATGAATCATCGTCAACTCCTGATCGACAGCTTCCATGCTGCTGTCGCCGCCGCCGACCCGTTGAAAATCGTCGCGCAGCATTTGCCTGCGCCGCCTGACGGCAGGACGCTGGTCGTCGGGGCGGGCAAAGCCGCTGCCAGCATGGCGCGTGCGGTCGAACTCGCGTGGCCTGAAAATTTTCCGCTGGATGGCGTCGTTGTCACGCGCTATGCGCATGGCATGCCGACCGAACGCATTCGGGTAATCGAGGCCGGTCATCCGGTGCCGGACGCGGCGGGCGAAGCGGCCGCGGCTGAAATCCTGACGAGCGTCAGCCGGCTCACTGCCGATGACCGGCTGATTGCATTGGTGTCAGGCGGCGGTTCGAGCTTGTTGTCGCTGCCGGTAGCGACCGTGTCGATGGCGGATTTGAAAGACGTGACGAAAGCCTTGCTGAAATCGGGCGCGCCGATTACCGACATGAATATCGTGCGCAAGCATTTATCGCAAATTCAGGGCGGACGGCTGGCGGCGGCCTGCAAGGCGCCGGTCACCACGCTGATAGTCAGCGATGTCACCGGCGATGATCCGAGTGCAATCGCATCGGGGCCGACCTGTGCGGATGCAAGCACCTACTTCGATGCGCTTGATATTTTCCAGCGGTACGGTGTAACGGCACCTGCAACAGTTGCCGCCCATTTACAGGCAGGTGCAAACGGGTCGATCGATGAAACGCCGAAGCCGGGCAGTGCGGTATTTGCACGAGTCGATAATACGGTGATTGCAACCGCGCACCAGAGCCTGCAAGCGGCAGCCGAATTCTTTCATGCGCATCAAATCACGCCGGTGGTACTGGGCGATACCGTCACCGGCGAAGCATCCGAAGTCGTCAAGGTATATGCGGCCATGGTGCGTGAAATTCGTACGCATCAACAGCCGTTCAAAGCGCCGGTCGCCTTGATTTCCGGCGGCGAATGCACGGTTACCGTGCGCGGCAGCGGGCGCGGCGGGCGCTGCGCGGAATTTCTCGTTTCATTGGCGGTGGAACTGGATGGCATGCCTGATGTGTATGCGCTGGCAGCCGATACAGATGGCATCGACGGCACCGAAGACAATGCCGGCGCGCTGTTATTGCCGGACACGAAAATGCGTGCCGATGCACTTGGCATCAGCGCCCGGAAATTGCTCGCCAATAACGATGGATACAGTTATTTCGCGGCACTCGGTGATCTGGTCGTGACAGGTCCGACGCGCACCAACGTGAATGATTACCGGATCATTCTGGTCCTGTAAAATTGCAGGCAATCCTCCCCTGTCAGATTGCCATGCAAAGCGAATTCGTTACTCCATCCGTCCAAAGCATCACCATCGCCCGCCCCGATGACTGGCACTTGCACCTGCGCGATGGCGCGGCACTAGCCAGCGTGTTGCCGCATACGGCGCGCCAGTTCGGCCGTGCGATCGTGATGCCGAACCTGAAGCCGCCGGTTACCACGACGGCACAGGCGATTGCCTATCGCGACCGCATCATGGCTGCGCTGCCACAGGGCATGCGTTTCGAGCCGTTGATGACGCTATATCTGACCGACAACACGCCGCCTGACGAGATCCGCCGTGCCAGGGAGTCCGGTCTGGTGCATGCCGTGAAGTTGTATCCGGCCGGCGCCACCACCAATTCCGACGCGGGCGTGACCGATTTGACGAAGTGTTACAAGACGCTGGAAACCATGCAATCAACCGGCATGCCGCTTCTGGTGCATGGCGAAGTGGCCGATCCGGCAGTCGATATTTTCGATCGCGAAGCAGTATTCATCGAACGAGTCATGCAACCGCTGCGGCGCGACATGCCGGAGCTGAAGATCGTATTCGAGCACATCACGACCAGGCATGCGGCGCAATACGTGAGCGAAGGCCGGGGCGCCATTGCGGCGACCATCACCGCGCACCATCTGCTGTACAACCGCAATGAAATTTTCAAGGGCGGCATCCGTCCGCATTACTACTGCCTGCCGGTATTGAAGCGGGAAGAGCATCGTCGGGCGCTGGTGCAAGCGGCGACTTCCGGGGACGAGAAATTTTTCCTCGGCACCGATTCGGCGCCGCATCCGAAAGGCTTGAAAGAACACGCATGCGGCTGCGCCGGCTGCTACACCGCGCTGCATGCGATGGAGCTGTATGCCGAAGCATTCGATCAGGCCGGTGCGCTGGACAAGCTGGAAGCGTTCGCCAGCTTCAACGGCGCGGCATTTTACGGTTTACCGCGCAATGCCGGCACAATCACATTGAAGCGCGAGGCGTGGACCGTGCCGGCGGAACTGCCGTTGGGCGATGCGACGATTGTGCCATTGAATGGCGGTGAAAGTATCGGCTGGAAACTGCTCTGACATTCGCCGCGCGGCATTGACAAGCCTGAAGATGAGCGCGCCATTTTTTCATCAAATTGACTGGCAGCGTCCATGGCTGTTACCGCTGCTGCCGATTGCAGCGGATATTATTCACGCGCCAGATTGGCGGCAGGCGCTCAATACAGCGGCTATTGAGAAAGGATTGCAGAATCATCGAGGCATGCCGATCCGTTTCGTGTCACAAGCTGACCTGCCGACCGGTACAGCGTACGAGGCTTTTGTCAGCGCTACCGGCGGGGTGCCGACGCGCGACAATTTGCACGATTTTTTCAATGGATTGATCTGGCTGGCATTCCCAAAGCTGAAAGTCCAGCTCAATGCACTGCAGGCAGCAGAAATTGCCAAATCAGCTGCTACATTGCCAGCCGCCAGAATAAACGCGCCCATTCGCGGGAGGCTGCGTGATGCAGCCACGATTTTCGATGAAAACGCGGCCCTGGCCATCGTGCGCGATATGAAGTTGATCGATGCGCTGCGCAACCATCAGTGGCGTGACCTATTCGTGACGCAGCGCGCAGCGTTCGAGCGCGATTGCGAAGTGCGGCTGTTCGGGCATGCGCTGATCGAAAAACTGGTATCGCCTTACAAGGCAATCACCGCGCATGCATGGATAGTCGCAGCAGGCGACGCATTTTTCGCCATGTCGGTGGAAGAAAAACAGGAATGGATTGACTGGCAGGTCAGCCGGCAATTGGAGCATGGATTGGCGACCTCCGATTTCACGCCATTGCCCGTACTGGGTGTACCGGGCTGGTGGGCGAATCAGGATGTGGTGTTTTACGACGATACGGCGGTATTTCGCGCGAAACGAGGAATGAACCGGTAATGTGTCTGTATGCTTTATCTATCAAGCTGATCGATGTTTGGCATCTTCGCAAATGGCAGGCAGGCGTTCCAATAATTGCGGTAAAGCGCTTTGCACGGTTTCCCACACCATATCAAGGTTGATATTGAAATAACCATGTGCGACGCGGTTGCGCATTCCCTTCATGTTTTTCCATGGTAAATCAGGATATTGTTCGAGAAAATCACTATGATTCTGTAGCAACTTCGTTGCAGCCTCACCGATGATGACAATATTCAGGATTACAGCTTGCTGAGTACGCTTATCGGCAAAGAAGTCCTGCTTCTCCGTGCCTTCAACGTAGCCGTACGCTTGCTGAGCAGCTTCCAGCATATGACCGAGGTAGTCGGGCAGACGGCTCTCGCTCATACGGGGCTAGCCTCTGCAAGCACTTGATTGCGGAACTTCTGAGGAAGGTCGCTAGGGGTAAGCAGATCAACCGGGACGCCGAGCAATTCTTCCAGCTCGACTTGCAAGCCGCCAAGGTCGAACAAAGTAGCGCCGGGCAAGGCGTCTACCAGCAAATCCAGATCACTACCGTCGTGGTCGTCGCCGTGTAGAGTAGAACCGAACACGCGTGGGTTAGTCGTGCGAAAACGGCTTGCCGCATCGCGTACAGCATTGCGTTTCTGGTCAAGGGCAACAGAGGGTTTCATGCAAGGCTTCCCTAAGATAATCCAATATCATGGTAAACGAACTTCGAATGACCAACAACAAAAGCCAATCGCATTCCAATTGAATATCTGCCTCCCATGCGAGGAAACTTGCTTGCATCCGGATAGACTTAAAGCTAAGGCAAATAAATAGGTGCACTTCTAATGCATAAAAAAACAGGCCCGCAAAAATGCGGGCCTGTTTGTTCATCTCATAGCAACAGGTCAAAAATTAACCGATCTGTTTTGCACCGAAGGCATGTGATTGCTCAATGCATTCGGTGCAAGCGCTACAAAGTTGATTAGAACAAGTGGCTCACACCAACCGAAACGCCAGTTTGGCGGTTTTGGCCAGCTGGTTGAGCATATACTGCTCCATTGCCAGCATAGGTACCGCCGCTAAACCTGGCCGTATCGACATCGGCATAGAAGTTCGTGCGCTTGGATAGTGCGTACGTCGCGCCGACAATGAAAAGCTTGCGCCTCGAGTCGAAACCGGTTGAAGAAAGTCTCGTTTCGTAATAGGCCGCGGTAAGGGCGGCAGCCGGCGTGAAGTTGAAACTGCCGCCAAGCCAAGCGTTCCTGGTTTTGGAGTTTCCTGCAGTCAGGTTCTGTTTTTCATCGATATAACCAGTTGCAACGCGGAACGGTCCCGTTGCAAAGGCGCCGCCAACCGTCCACTGGTCATTGTCCCGGAAGTTCGGGAGAGCTGCGGTTCCCAGATTGGGTTTGCGGCGCGTGTATGCCGCTCCTACGCTAAACGGCCCGCCGGTATAGCCCAAGCCAACAGCCTGTGCAGCACCGTTGCTTGTGTTGCCGGACTGCTCGCCCAACGCATATTCAGCCATGACGCTTACGCCACCAAATTTCCCGGTGTACGAAATATCATTATTGAAACGGGTGCTGCCTGCAACCGAAGAAAGGGCGTAAGGCTGCGTACCTAGCGCACCCTGGTTACCTGCCGCCGCACCGGCGAGCGGGATGATAGTAGGGAACCTATAGTTAAACGGCTCATACATGCCGATGGTCTTGAAGGCCACGCTATACTGGTAGCCGAGATCGAGCGAACCCCAAGTGCCGCCAAGACCTACAAACGCGGCGCGATCAAACAGGTAACCTGCGGTGGTCTGTCCGCCGGTTTTGCCGCTGAAGCCGGCTTCCAGATTGAAGTGCGCATTCATGCCGCCGCCCAGATCTTCAACGCCTTTGAAGCCGAGCCGATTGGAGTTGTACAAACCTGAATTCAAGGCCCACAAGCTGTCGCCCGCAGCATTCACGTTGTTCTTGTAGCGAACGCCGCTGTCGATCGAACCATAAATCGTGACGCTGCTTTGAGCTTGTGCAACACCTGCGAAAGCACCCAGTACGGCCAGTGCGAGAAGCGATTTTTTCATTGAGTAATCTCCAGAAGTTGTCGTGCTAAAATTTATTCGTTGCATTCAGCAAGGCCACTAGTGGTGACGCCCCTGCCGACACTTCCAAACCGGTTGATCAAGAAGCTAGTAGCCATTTCATCAAATATCGGCGTGAAGGGCAAAGAGAATTTGGCTTTTGTGCCAATTTGCCAGCTATTGTGTGGCTTCTACACAACGAATATTTCCAATCAATAACTAATCAACTACAGCAGGCTGATATGGATGAATTCATTGCCAGAATAGATAAGGCGTTAAGAGCGGTCGCGGGCGTAGCTTCCGCTGCACGGCCGAATCCTGCCGCTACGATAGAAGAGGGCATGCTTGACGCGTCGGAGCGACAGCACAGCGCCGGTCTGATGCGGGTGAATCACGTCGGGGAGGTATGTGCCCAAGCGTTATACGATGCACAAGCTCAATTTACACAAAGTAATGCCATAAAGCAACAATTCATTCAAGCCGGGCGCGAAGAAGAAGACCACCTGGCTTGGACCGCTCGCCGTTTGCATGAGCTTGGCTCCCGACCCAGCCTATTGAATCCGGTCTGGTATGCCGGGGCCTATGCGATCGGCGCCTTGGCCGCTCGACTGGGTGATGCGCAAAGTTTGGGGTTTGTGGTTGAAACCGAACGTCAGGTAGAGGCGCACTTGGCCAGCCATTTGGAAAGCTTGCCGTCGCAGGATAAAAAATCGAGGGTCATTGTCGAGCAGATGCGAGCAGATGAGATTGCCCACGGCACCGCAGCCCAATCGCTGGGCGCAATCCAGATGCCTGTGCCGGTGCAAAAAGCGATGCAGGCGATGGCGAAGGTAATGACCGCTACCGCTTATTATTTATGAATTTCCAGGAATGGTGCGGCATCATCCCATTCAGGCGTTCTCGCTATTGGCTGCGTCTTCTACAATCTCGAAAGAATGCGTCAACACAGCCGTTTTTTCCAGCATGATGGAAGCCGAACAATATTTTTCATGTGAAAGCTTGATTGCACGTTCCACCAAATTCGGCTTTACATTGCGACCGCGCACAATGAAGTGAAAATGAATCTTGGTAAATACTTTCGGGTCTTTCTCGGCTCGTTCGGATTTGAGCATGACTTCGCAATCTCGAATTTCCTGACCGCTCTTGCGCAGGATTAACACGACATCATAGGCAGTACATCCGCCGGTACCGGCCAGGACGATTTCCATCGGGCGCGGAGCGAGATTGCGGCCGCCGCCTTCTGGCGCGCCATCCATTGCAACAACGTGGCTGGAGCCGGTTTCCGCTAAAAATGTCATGCCGGACAATCCTGTCCAGCGCACGGTGCATTCCATTTTTTTCTCGTTTGGTTATAGGTCATCAATATTGTAACTGGTCCGGCGATTACCTTTTTATCAGGGGTCACGGATAATCTGATCAGTTTTAATTTGCTGCATTGCAAAATAATTTACAGCACAGTAAAAACCATGCGGTTCAATAATATATTTATAACCAATTGATTCTAAATGAATATTTTTTGGTTAAATAATTGAATTGGCATGAGTCAAGAAAAAAGCCGATAAATTTCTTGCGCCGCACAATACGTTTTGCTATAGTTAAGTCATCGATTGCCAGCTTGCGATGAGCAGCAGCAATCAATCTCTTGTCTCCTCCACCCTCCTCCTTTGGAGTGGATTTAAACCCGAAGTCTAACCGCTTCGGGTTTTTTTTGAGTCTGTCGTAATCATTGACGGCGAAGTCTTGAAGCGGCTATAATTTCGGGTTCTTCCGTTTGCTCAGGAAGAGATAACAAGGAAGAGTCTGCGGTGTCGGTAACCAACATGCGCCGCGGAACCGCCAATTTGAGCAAATCAATCTAGTTAGGAAGTCAACATGAAAACCTTTTCCGCTAAAGGCCATGAGGTCAAGCGCGACTGGTTCGTGATTGACGCGACGGACAAAGTCCTCGGACGTGTTGCCAGCGAAGTGGC
>DAIDBD010000041.1 GCA_027310305.1 Herminiimonas sp. | reverse complement strand
CATCACCCCAGGTCGTTTCAACCCGAAAGTATCGCAAATGCGCAACTTGAAATTCAAATCGTGGACACCCCTAAATCTCTCGAAACCCGCGTCAAGTCTGGCTTTCCGGTCGGCGCACATTAATTAAACCGGACACTACTGCGAGCAATCATATCTTTACTCCTTCTGCATTCCGCATACAAAGTGCACTTCTTTCAAGCCAGAATCGTTGCTGCAGCAAAGGACTGACGCGATACCGTTCGCTGCGGTATGCGTCGAATAAATGATTGAGAATCGTGACAGTATGGGCAACGCCGATTTGTGCAAGCCATTCAAACGGGCCCGCAGGATAATTGGTTCCGAGTTTCATGGCGATGTCGGCGCCGTGCTCATCGCACACACCCTGATGCACGGCGTCGGCGCCTTCGTTGATCAGCATCGCGATGGTGCGTGCGACCAACAAGCCGGGAACATCGCGCATCTCGACCGGTTTCAGTCTGCATGCGGCCAGCGCAGCCATGGCGGCGTGCCTGGCTTCGGCCGGCATGCAGCCGGCAAAGGCAATCCCGATCGCGCCGCCGGCATCAGCCAGCAATGGCAGGTCGATTGTCGCGATATGCTGCCTGCCAAGCTGCGCGGCCAGCTGGATCGCAGTTCGTCCATCGGTCACATGCAGTTCCGTTTCACCGATGCGCAAGCCAATCCAGTTTTCATTCGCGCTGGTTGAAAATGGCACGTCCGCAGTATGTAGCCAATCGGCCAGCCGCTGTGCCGCACAGCCGTTCCCTGCTACTTCCACAGCGGGCAGCGGTCCGGCGGCCAGATCAGGCACCGGTGCCGGCGTTCCTTCGTAAAACCCCTTGCCGACCTTGCGGCCCAGGCGCCCGCCATCGACCAGCGCCTTCTGGATCAGCGACGGTACATAGCGGCGATCGCCAAAATTGGCCTCGAATACCGATTGGGTTACCGAATAGTTGGTGTCGTGCCCGATCAGGTCCATCAGTTCGCATGGCCCCATGCGGAAACCGGCGCTGCGCGCAAGGCAATCCAGTTCCGCCGGCGTGCCTGCCTGCTCCTGGAGCAGTGCGAGCGCTTCTGCATAAAACGGTCGCGCGATGCGATTGACGATGAATCCCGGCGTCGATTTCGCAAGGACCGGCGTCTTTCCCCAAAGCCGCGCCGTATCGAACACGTTCTGCGCCACGCCGGTTGCAGTTTCCGCACCGGAAATCACTTCCACCAGCCTCATCAGCGGTACCGGATTGAAGAAATGCATGCCGACCACACGGTCCGGATACTGCATGCCGTTTGCCAATGCGGTGATGGAAATCGATGACGTGTTCGAAGCAATAATCGCGTGCCGGCTGACCAGCGCCTCGATCTCTCGCAGCAGCGACTGTTTAGCCTGCAATTGCTCGACGATGACTTCGACGATAAGTGCCGCCTCGCTCAGCTCCGCCAACTGATCGACCGGCGTGATGCGCGCCATCAGGGCATCGCGTTCCTGCACAGTCATGCGTTCCTTGCGGACCAAGCCATCGAGCGTCGTTCCAATCTTTTCGACTGCCGAAGCGGCAGCGCCGGGCCGGACATCCATCAGCCGTACCGGATGGCCCGCCGCAGCCGCGACCTGCACAATGCCGGCGCCCATGATGCCTGCGCCGACCACACCGACTATCCGCTGTTCGGGTGGGATGTCGCTTACTTCGTTTGCCAGCCAGTCTGGTGATTCCATAAGGTTCATGCTTATTCGCTTATTCAGATGACAGGCACGCATAGAAAATGGCGGAATGCAGGCATTCCGCCATTTCATTTACGTTCAATAGGTTTCGACGTGGAAGCGTCCTTCCTTGACCATCGTCGCATGCAGCGCAGGCCAGTCCATGCCGGCGGCGGTACAACTGTCGCGCAGCGCTTCCATCACGCCGGCTTCCATGCCTTTCAGGCCGCAGATATAAATGTAGGTATCGCCGTTGAGCAGATCCGTCACCGCCTTGCTGGCTTCGCGTATCTTGTCCTGCACATAGGCGCGCGGTTGATCCGGCACGCGGGAGAACGCCAGATGCATGTCGATGAAGGCCGGCGGCAGTTTCAGCAACGGACCGAAATACGGCAACTCTTCCGGTTTGCGCGCGCCGAAAAACAGCATCAGCTTGCCATTCAGCGATTGCCCTTTTGCAGCCAGCCGGCGATGGTGTTCGGTCATTGCGCGCATCGGCGCCGAGCCGGTGCCGGTGCAGATCATCAGCAGGTTCGCGCCGGCATGGTTGGGCATCAGGTAATTGACGCCGAACGGTCCGGTCACCTGTACGCTGTCGCCCTTTTGCAGATCGCACAGATAATTGGAGCCGACGCCGCGCACCGGTTTGCCGTCATGGTCTTCCGCCACGCGTTTTACCGTCAGCGCCAGGTTGTTGTAGCCTTCGCGCTCGCCGCTGCGCGGGCTGGCGACCGAATACATGCGCAGGTAATGCGGCTTGCCGCTCGCATCGACGCCGGGCGGGATAATGCCGATCGACTGGCCTTCCAGGATCGGGAAAAACTGGGCGCCGAAATCGAGCACGATGTGCCGGATGTCGCTAGTCGTATCGGGCGCGGTGAGCCGGAAATTGCCGGCGACCGTCGCCGTCACCGGATTTTTCATCGTGTACAGATTGATGTACGGATGGGCCGCCGACCATGGCGGCGTCAGCGAAGTCGACGACGTGGCGGCATTGATCTGCATGCCGTCGATGACTGCCCGTTCCGCGACGCTGTCCGGTTGGGGCATGACCTGACCATCGGCCGGCATTTCCTGTTGCACCGGCAACTCATCCCATCCGAATTGTTCTTCCAGCGAATAGGCGGCGTTTTTCGGCACCGTTCTCCAGTGATCGATCGAACCGGTCGGGCACGGCGAAATGCAGGCATTGCAGCCATTGCAGATGTCGGCATTGACCACGTAATTGCGGTCGTTGTGCGTGATGGCATCGATCGGGCAGGTTTCTTCGCAGGTATTGCAACGGATGCACACCTCGGGATCAATCAGATGTTGCCGGATCAGTACGATCGGTTCGGGGGCATTCATGGCGGACTCGCTCGTCGGTTGCAGATATTGAAATCTGTTTTCCGGTTAGTTGAAACGGACATATTCAAAATCGATCGGCTGGCGGTTGATGCCGACCGGCGGCGGCGCGATCCAGCTCGCCATCTTGCCGGGTTCGATCACGCGGCCCATCAATGAAGCGACGAACGCGCGGTCTTCCTCGGACGGCAGCCAGTGGCGCGCATTGGCGTGCCATTCGGCGTCCGAAATCACGTTGCCTTCCGGCGAAACCTTGAACGCGGCGAAGCTGCCGATATGGCGGTTGAACGCCTTGTGCGGCGTGGTCAGCCGGAACGCGAGCCCAGCCTTTTCGATCACGCGGTTCCAGCGGCCGACGCCGGCGACCGAATCGCGGATGAAGTCGTCGCGCAACACCTCGTTCAGCGAATTGAGCATCGGCACTTCGCGCTCGACCAATGCGCCGTTCGATACTTCCAGAATCCGGTAATGATTGTTTTTCAGCAGATGATCGTCGTCGCGCTTCATTTCTTCGTAGCGGCCCTTCAGGCCGGAACTGTAGAACGTGGCCGCGTTGGACGACTGGTCCGCGCCGAACAGATCGATGGTGACGCTGAAATGGAAATTCAGGTAGCGCTGGATCGTCGGCAGATCGATCACGCCTTTGGCCCGGACTTGCGCCGGGTCTTCGATGCCGAACTCTTTCATGACCTGGCAGGTCCGGTTGATCACGCGCGAAATGCCGGATTCGCCGACGAACATGTGATGCGCTTCTTCGGTCAGCATGAAGCGGCAGGTGCGCGACAGCGGATCGAACCCGGATTCGGCCAGCGCATTCAACTGGAACTTGCCGTCGCGGTCGGTGAAGTAGGTGAACATGTAGTACGCGAGCCAGTCCGGCGTTTCTTCATTGAACGCTTCGAGTATGCGCGGCTTGTCCTGGTCGCCCGAATTGCGCTGCAGCAGCGCTTCGGCTTCTTCCCGCCCATCGCGGCCGAAATATTTATGCAGCAGGTACACCATCGCCCACAAGTGGCGGCCCTCTTCCACATTGATCTGGAACAGGTTGCGCAAATCGTAATTGGAAGGAGCGGTCAGGCCGAGGTGGCGCTGCTGTTCGACCGACGCCGGCTCGGTATCGCCCTGCGTGACGATCATGCGGCGCAGGTTGGCGCGGTGCTCGCCGGGCACGTCCTGCCAGGCATCCATGCCCTTGTTCTCGCCGAAATTGACCTTGCGGCCTTCTTCGGCCTGCGCCAGAAAAATGCCCCAGCGGTAATCCGGCATCTTCACATGGCCGAATTGCGCCCAGCCTTCCGGCGTGGTGCTGATCGCGGTGCGCAGATAGACATCTTGCGTGGCCGAACCGGTCGGCCCCATGTCGCGCCACCAGTTCAGATAATTCGGCTGCCAGTGCTCCAGCGCGCGCTGCAGCGTCTTGTCTTCGGACAGATGAACGTTGTTTGGAATGGTTTCACTGTAATCGATTGTGCTCACGGTAAATTCCTTAAAAAGTGTGATGCAAGCGTTTTAATTTCTATCGTCAATCTTCAGACGCGGTTCATATCGAATTGCGCCTTGTTGCCGCTGCCATACACCTTCAGCGCCCCCAATTCGCCAACCGCATTCGGACGGATGAAAATCCAGTTTTGCCAGGCGGTGAGGCGGCCGAAAATTCGCGTCTCCATCGTTTCCTTGCCGTTGAAGCGCAGATTGGCTTCCATGCCGGTCAATGCGTCGGGCGACATGCTGGCGCGCTCTTCGATCGCCATGCGGGTTTCGTCGGCCCAGTCCAGATCATCCGGCGCAGCAGTCACCATGCCCAGCGCAAACGCCTGGCCGGCATCGAGCGCCTTGCCAATCGTGCCGCGCACCGCCGCCATCTCGGCTTCATCATGGTAGAAACGGCGGCCGATGCGCGACTCGCCGGTCACCATCGGCAACACGCCGAAATTCATTTCCGACACGGCGATACGCGGCGCCTGCTCCGGCGCATCGGGCAACGCCAGCATGTAGCTGCGGTCGGCGGCCAGCGCGATTTCCAGCAGCGAACCGGCAAAGCAGGAACCTTCATCGATCAGTGCGAACAACGAACGCGACGACACATCGATGCGCGCAAAGGTACGGCGCATCAGGCCGATCGTTTCGCGCACCAGCCAGTGCGACTGGTTGGCCAGCAGCGTCGCATCGGCGTCGAGCACGGCTTGCGGATTGCCTTTCGTCTTCAGCAGCCAGGTGCCGATATCGAGTTCATTGGTACGCATATGCAAAATCGCATCATCCAGTTCGCGCGCCATTTGCAGCGGCCACCAGTTCACGCCGGCGGCTTCGATGCCGGCGATGTCGGTCGGCTGCGACGCGCTGGGCGCTTTCACCGTCAAGATTGCATTGCGCGCCGCGCGATCAATCGCGATGCTGACGAATTCATAGTCGATCGTGGACTCGGTCTGTTTGCGCTTCAGCGGCGTCAGCCTGACGCCTTTGCCATCGGCCGGCCGGTCGCTTTGTGCGGCGAGCGTCAGCGCGCGATCGCGCACCGCCTGCTGGAATTGCGCAGGTTTCGCGATCTGATCGACCAGGCGCCAATCCTTGGCGCGCTGTCCGCGCACGCCTTCGGACGTGGTGCAGAAAATATCGGCGTGATCATGCCGAACCTTGCGCTTGTCGGTCAGCCGCGTCAGGCCGCCGGTGCCGGGCAGCACGCCCAGCAACGGCACTTCGGGCAAGCTGACCGAAGAAGAACGATCGTCCACCAGTATGATTTCATCGCAAGCCGCCGCCAGTTCGTAGCCGCCGCCGGCGCACGCGCCGTTGACTGCGGCGATGAATTTCAGGCCGGAATGGCGGCTCGAATCTTCCAGCCCGTTGCGCGTCTCGTTGGTAAATTTGCAGAAGTTCACTTTCCAGGAATGCGTCGATTTGCCGAGCATGAAAATATTCGCGCCGGAACAGAAGATCCGGTCGCGGCTGCTGGTGATGACCACCGTGCGCACTTCCGGGTGTTCGAAGCGAATGCGCTGCACCGCATCGTTGAGTTCGATATCGACGCCCAGGTCATATGAATTCAATTTCAGTTTGTAGCCCTCTTTCAAACCGCCGTCTTCATCGACATTCATCGTGAGCGTGGCGATCGGACCTTCACACGATAGGGTCCAGTGCCGGTATTGGGCCGGCGAGGTTTCATAATTGATAGGCGGTGAAGTGGTCATGGCGATCCTTGAAAGCATTATCGTGCATTGTTGACTGGTTAAAAGCACTATATTGCATATGCTTATACAAGTCAAGCACTACAATGCATTTTGTTTTGCGCTTGAAAACAGAAGGTATCCCGAGCGGGACTTGCTGCGATGCACGTCGGATTGACGAAGGAAATCCCGCATCAAAGGCTGCAGTGTCAAATGTTGGGATGCGCTACGCTTGCCGCCAACCTACGACCAGGGGAAGTCCCTTTTGGACGAGCAGAGGAAGCCCTTTTGGTAAGACCGATTTAATTGAGCGGCTATTAGCGGATCAATATATGCAATGAAGGAAGGTGCCGAAATTAATCTCAGGCAAAAGATTTTTCCTGCACCAGCACCGCACCGCGCAACTGATCGATTAACCCGACGAACGCCGCTTCCTGCGCCATGTCGCTGGTGTCGAATGTCTGATCCGCCTTGGAATAGAACTGGGCGCGGCTTTCGAGGATGCGTTTCAGATCTTCCATCGCTTCCCGGTTGCCTGACATCGGACGCGAATCGCCTTGCGCCAGCACGCGTCCCATGTGATCTTCCGGCGACGCCTTCAGCCACACCGTATAGCAATGCGACAGCAGCAGATTGAATGTGGCCGGATCGGAAACAATACCGCCCGGCGTGGCAATCACGGCGCTCGGGAAACGTTGTATCGCATCTTCCAGTGCGCGGTATTCATAGCGCCGGTACGCAGTGGGGCCGTACAGCGCATGGATCTCGGCAATGCTGCATCCTGCCATCGCCTCGATCTGCCGGTTCAGTTCGACGAAAGGAACCATCCAGTGATCGGCCAGCATCTGCCCGAGCGACGATTTGCCTGCGCCGCGCAAGCCGATCAATGCCACCCGCTGCCGCCGCGCCGACTCGCTGGTGGGCGTATCGAAAATATCGGTCAATGCCGCCCGCCCTTGCGCCAATTCCGCTTCCGAGCGGCCGCGCAAAATTTCCCGGATCATCAGCCATTCCGGCGACGATGCGGTTTCATCGCCGATCATTTCCGCCAGCGTGCAGTTGAGCACCAGCGTCAGTTGCCGCAGGAACTGGATCGATGCATTGCCGACGCCCGATTCGACGTTGGCCAGATGACGTTCGGAAACATCAGCCATCCGCGCCAATCCCTTGCGCGTCAGGCCGCGGCGTGAGCGCAGCATCTTCAAACGCTCGCCGAGCGCAATCAGGAACGGGTCTTTGGGTTGGTCGGGATGATCAGCCATATGAGTTAGAAATTTCTTAAATTTTGCTTGCCTAGGAAGGACTGCAATATTGCATATGTTAACGTTGATATGAAATATATTATGCTATATGTGCTTGACGTACGCAATATAATACATATACACTAAGCTGAACATGCATTATAAACTTGTTCAGTTCAATATCTGAGCACTATAAGGTACAAGTGCTTTTTCTGGAGAATTAACGTGAATGTAGCCGCATTTCAAGCATTAATCAGTCGTTTTACCGGCGAGATTGCCGATGTCCCACTTGGATCATCGCTGGAGGCGCATTTAAATGCCGATCACGGGCCGGGAAGCGACCTGTACGAAGCGCTGTTCAATGCATGCAAGACCGGCATCAAGGATGGCTGGTTATGCAATCGTGAAGGCGGCGGAATCCGTTACGGCCGCGTGCTGAAAGCAACCGATGCGACGCACGGTTTCAGCGTCGATGTTGTCGACATGGAAAATATAGCCGGCCCGCATCATGTTCATCCGAACGGCGAAATCGACCTGATCATGCCGCTCACCAAAGGCGCGTCGTTCGATGCCAATCCGGCCGGCTGGTGCGTGTACGAACCAGGCACCGGCCACCGTCCTACCGTCAGCGACGGCCGTGCGCTGGTGCTATACCTGTTGCCGCAAGGCGCAATCGATTTCACGGCGGCCGCAGCATAACCGCTGCATTCGCGTTCCAAACTTCTCTTTCAGCTTTCAGACCTGACAATTCATGGTGGTTTTTCGATGAGCATCTATCTCCGCAATTACCTGAGCAATTCCTGGCAATCCGAGGCACATGTCGCCAACACGCTGACCGATCCCGTTACCGGCGAAACGCTGGCAACCACCGGCGGCGCGGCCGAGAATCTGGACGCAGGATTCGCCTTCGCCCGTTCGCATGGCAGCACTGCGCTGCAAGCGATGACTTACGGCCAGCGCGCCGCGATGCTCGGCGACATACATAAAGTGCTGCAAGCCAACCGAGATGCCTATTACGAAATCGCGCTGGCCAATTCAGGCACCACCAAGGCCGATTCTGCGGTCGACATTGAAGGCGGCGCGTACACGCTCGGTTACTACGCCAAGATCGGTGCCGCGCTCGGCGATGCGAAGACCTTGCTGGATGGCTCCGCAGCGGTCATGTCGAAGGATCAGCTATTCCAGTCGCAACATATCCTGGCGCCGATTCGCGGTGTCGCGCTGTTCATCAATGCCTTCAATTTTCCTTCATGGGGTCTGTGGGAAAAGGCGGCGCCTGCGCTGCTGTCGGGGGTGCCGGTCGTCATCAAGCCGGCCACGGTAACCGCCTGGCTGACCCATCGCATGGTGGCCGACGTGATCGCCGCCGGCATCCTGCCCGCCGGCGCGCTGTCGATCGTCTGCGGCAGTTCGGCCGGCCTGCTCGATGCATTGCAGCCATTCGATGTGGTGTCGTTCACCGGTTCGGCCGATACCGCCGCAACGATCCGTTCGCATGCCGCCATCACGCGCCATTCGGTGCGCGCCAACATCGAGGCGGACAGCCTGAACGCGTCGATCCTCGGCGAGGATGCGGCGCCCGGCACGCCGGCATTCGACCTGTATGCAACCGAACTGGTGCGCGAAATGACGACCAAGAGCGGCCAGCGCTGCACCGCGATCCGGCGTGCGCTGGTGCCGGAAAAATATTTCGATGCGATAGCCGAAGCGGTCAGCGCCAAACTGGCGTCGGTCAGCGTCGGCAATCCGCGCAATGCAGAGGTGCGGATGGGCTCGCTGGTCAGCCGCGAGCAGTTCGACCATGTGCAGGCCGGCATTGCAAAACTCAAAAGCGAAGCCTCCGTGTTGTACGACGGCAGCAAGCAAGCGCTGATCGACGCCGATCCGGCGATCGCCGCCTGCGCGTCGCCTGTCCTGCTCGGCATTCGCAATGCGGATACCGCGTCGCTGGTGCATGACCATGAAATCTTCGGGCCGGCCTCGACGCTGCTCGGTTATCGCGATGCTGCGCATGCGGTGTCGCTTGCGCATCGCGGCATGGGTTCGCTGGTGGCCTCGGTATTCAGCAACGACCACGGTTGGCTGGCGCAGATCGGCCAGCAACTGGCGGCGTCGCACGGCCGGGTGCATCTGGTCAGTCCGGACGTCGGCAAAACCCAGACCGGCCACGGCAATGTGATGCCGGCGTCGATCCACGGCGGTCCAGGCCGCGCTGGCGGCGGCGAAGAACTCGGCGGCTTGCGCGCACTCGGTTTTTATCATCGCCGCAGCGCATTGCAAGGATCGTCGGCGACGCTGTCGGCGTTGGCGTCCGTTGCCGCAAACTGGAATACCTGAGAAATAAAACGCGCAGGCCGGTGATGAAAAAGCTGATGATTCAACCGGTAGCGGCTTGAGGAGACATTGATGGAAAACGTACACGACCGATTGCCGGAACGCTTCAATTTTGCGCGGCATATTCTGCACATCAACAGCGGCCGACACGGCAAGATTGCCTACATCGATGATACGCAGCAGATCACGTATGACGAACTCGACCGGCGGGTGCGCAGTGCTGCGGCCGGCTTGCTGGCCTTAGGCGTGCGGCCGGAAGAACGCATCCTGCTTGTCATGCATGACACCGTCGACATGCCGGTTGCCTTGCTGGGCGCGATGTTTGCCGGCATCGTGCCGGTGCCGGTCAATACGCTGCTGCCGGCCGACGACTACGCCTACATGCTGCAGCATAGCGGCGCGAAACTCGCAATCGTGTCGGGTGCCTTGTGCAATTGCGTGCAGCAGGCGATGGAACAGGCCGGCAGGCAGATACCGCTGATCGTGTCCGGTGACATGGAGCTGATGCCCGCCGATGCGACCGCGTTTTCATCGCTGCTGGAAATCGAACCGCTTGCAGCCGATGCGCACGCCGACACGCATGCCGATCATTTCGCGTTCTGGCTGTATTCATCGGGTTCGACCGGCCGTCCGAAAGGCACGGTGCATACGCATGCGAATCTGTTCTGGACTGCCGAGTTGTACGGCAAGCCGGTGCTGGGCGTGCGCGAAGACGATATCGTTTTTTCCGCTGCCAAACTGTTCTTTGCATACGGGCTCGGCAACGCCCTCACCTTTCCGCTGTCGGTCGGCGCGACCACGATCCTGATGGCGGAGCGCCCCACGCCGAACGCGGTATTCCAGCGCCTGGTCGCGCACAAGCCGACCGTCTTCTGCGGCGTGCCGACGCTATATGTCGGCATGCTGGCGTCCGATGCGTTGCCTTCCGCGGAATCGACCGCGATCCGGATATGCGCATCGGCTGGCGAATCGCTGCCGCGCGAAGTGGGAGAAAAGTTCAAGGCGCACTTCGGCTGCGACATACTCGACGGCCTCGGATCGACCGAAATGCTGCATATTTTCCTGTCCAACCATCCCGGCGACATCCGCTACGGATCGACCGGCAAACCGGTGGCCGGCTATGAAGTCGCGCTGCGCACCGAAGACGGCGCGCCGGTGCCGGATGGCGAAGTCGGCGATCTGTACATACGCGGTCCCAGCGCGGCATTGATGTACTGGAACAACCGCGAAAAAAGCGGCACCACCTTCCAGGGCCATTGGGTGAAAAGCGGCGACAAGTACATGGTCGATGCCGATGGCTATTACTGCTATGCGGGACGCAGCGACGACATGCTCAAGGTCAGCGGCCAGTATGTGTCGCCGATCGAAGTTGAAGCCGCGCTGATTGCGCATCCGGCCGTGCTGGAATGCGCGGTGGTCGGCAAGCCGGATGAAGAAGGCTTGATCAAGACCATGGCATACGTGGTGCTGCGACAAGGCCAGAGCGCTGGCTCAGCGATGGAAGCAGAGCTGAAGCATTTCGTCAAGAGCCGGCTGGCGCCGCACAAATATCCGCGCGAAATCAGCTTCGTCGATGACTTGCCGAAAACGGCAACCGGTAAAATTCAGCGCTTCAAACTGCGCGCGCTGGAATCGTGAAATGCGTTTGAACTCACCGCTTGCCGAACCCGCGTTTGCCCAGATCGAATGGCGCGACCGTGCACTGCGGCTCGAATACCAATGGGTCGGCACCGAAGCGTCCGTTTACCCGGTCATCGTGTTTCTGCATGAAGGGCTTGGGTCGGTTTCGATGTGGAAAAATTACCCGGACCAATTCTGCCGCGCGCATGGATTCAGAGGGCTGGTGTTTTCACGTTACGGCTATGGCAACTCGACGCCCCGGCCCGCCGCCGAACGCTGGCCGGTCGATTTCATGCAGCGGCAGGCACATGAAGTGCTGCCGTTGTTTTTCGCCAGCCTCGGCATCGAAAAGCCGTGGCTGTTCGGTCATAGCGACGGCGCCTCGATCGCACTGCTGTACGCATCGCGTTTTCCGCAACAGGTGAGCGGCATCGTCGCGGTCGCGCCGCATATCATGGTGGAAAACCTCACCGTCGACAGCATCCGCATCGCGCGCGACGCCTATATGACGAAGGATTTGCGTGTTAAGCTTGGCCGCTATCACGCCGATGCGGATTCGGCGTTCTGGGGCTGGAACGATGTGTGGCTCGATCCCGCATTCCGCGCGTGGAATATCGAACCGGATCTGGCCGCGATCGCCCGCCCGGTGCTGGCGGTACAGGGCGAAGATGACGAATACGGCACGCTGGAGCAGGTGTTCGGGATTTGCCGGAAAGTGCCGCATGCGCGGGTCGTCGTATTGCCGCAGTGCGGTCACTCGCCGCATCGCGATCAGCCGGAAGCGCTGAGTCAGGAAGCTGCCGATTTCATTATCCACACGGCGTGAAAGCCGCAATCAAAAGAAGGAGACAGACAACATGCAAACCAGATTCAAGCCAACCCGATTCGCCCTCGCAGCCGCCGCACTTTTTTTCGCCGGCCAGGTTCTGGCGCAGAACGCGCCGATCAAGGTCGGCCTGATGCTGCCGGCCACCGGCACCTACGCCAATCTCGGCACGATGATTGAAAACGGCTTCAAGCTGTACGTCGATGAGCAAGGCGGCAAGCTTGCCGGCCGCGAGATCCAGTATTTCAAGGTCGATGATGAATCCGAACCGTCGAAGGCAACCGACAATGTCAACAAGCTGATCAAGCGCGATCAGGTCGATGTGCTGGTCGGCACCGTCCATTCCGGCGTTGCGCTGGGCATGGCCAAGGCCGCCAGGGAATCCAAGACGCTGCTGATCGTGGCCAATGCCGGCGCCGACGCGATTACCGGGCCGATGTGCGCCAAGAACATCTTCCGCAGCTCGTTCAGCAACTGGCAGCCGGCCTATGCGATGGGCAAGGTGGCGGCCGAGCGCGGACACAAGAAAGTGATGACGATCACCTGGAACTACGCGGCCGGCATTGAATCCGTGAAAGGATTCGCCGAAGGATTCGAGAAGGCCGGCGGCAAAGTCACCGGCAACCTGACGCTGCCGTTTCCGAACGTGGAATTCCAGGCGCTGCTGACCCAGATCGCGTCGCAAAAGCCGGATGCGGTCTATGCGTTTTTCGCCGGCGGCGGCGCAGTCAAGTTCGTCAAGGATTATGCGGCGGCCGGCCTGAACAAATCGATCCCGTTGTACGGCCCAGGCTTCCTGACCGATGGCACGCTGCAGGCGCAGGGTCCGGCGGCGCAGGGCATGCTCACCACGCTGCATTATGCGGATAACCTGAATACGCCGCGCGACAATGCGTTCCGCCTCGCCTTTGCCAAAACCTACAAGGTCAATGCGGATGTGTATGCAGTGCAGGGTTACGACGCGGCGCAGATGCTGGCAGCCGGGCTGAAAGCGGCCGGCGGCGACATCAGGAATCAGGCCAAGGTAGTCGCCGGCATCGAAGCGGCGCAAATCGACAGCCCGCGCGGCAAGTTCAAGGTGTCCGCCGCGCATAATCCGGTGCAGGATATTTATCTGCGCCAGGTGAAGGGCAATCTCAATGAAGTCAAGGGCGTGGCGATCAAGGCGCTGGCCGATCCGGCCAAGGGCTGCAAAATGTAATTGCACGCCGATGGGCTGCGGTACGCCGGGTGTCGTTCCTCGACACGGTCATCGGCGCCGCAGCCTGCCGTATTCCCCGCTGCTCCCCGTCTTTCAAAAGCCTCATGGATCTTTCAACTTTTCTAGTCCAATGCCTGAACGCGGTGCAATACGGGCTGCTGCTGTTTCTGGTCGCCAGCGGGCTGACGCTGATATTCGGCATCATGGGCGTGATCAATCTCGCGCACGGCAGTTTCTACATGCTCGGCGCTTACATGGCGTTCGCACTGTCGCCGCTGTTCGGCGATCAATTCATATTGCAGCTGCTGGCCGGCGTGGCGCTGGCGGCACTTTTCGGCTTCATCCTCGAATGGCTGTTTTTCAGCTACCTGTACCAGCGCGATCACTTGCAGCAGGTGCTGATGACCTATTCGCTGATCCTGGTCTTCGAAGAAGGCCGCAGCCTGCTGTTCGGCAATGAAGTGCATGGCGTATCGACGCCGCCGTGGCTGTCCGGCGGATTCGCGCTCGGCGACCTGATGACATACCCGGTCTACAACCTGTTCGCGTCCGGCGCCTGCCTGGTGGTGGCGATCGGGCTATATTTCGTGGTCAACCGCACGCGCCTCGGCATGATGATCCGGGCCGGCGCCAGCAACCGCGACATGGTGCGCGGGCTGGGCATCAACATCCGTCTGCTGTACCGGATCGTATTTGCCGCCGGCGTCGCGCTGGCTGCACTGGCCGGCATGATTGCCGCACCGGCTTCCTCGGTCTATCCCGGCATGGGCGGACAAATCCTGATCATCTGTTTCGTGGTCGTCGTGATCGGCGGCATCGGTTCCATTTCGGGCGCGCTGATCGCGTCGCTGCTGGTCGGTTTCGTCGATACGTTCGGCAAGGTATTCTTCGCGCAATACAGCGGCATCAGCGTCTATGTCCTGATGGCGCTGATCCTGATCTGGCGGCCGGAAGGCTTGAAAAGCAAAGGGTATTGATCGATGCGCACTTCCTCCGTTACGACGCCGGCCGGCAAGCTGTCCCACGGCTTCTTTCAGCAATCGTACGTGCCGCTGATCGCGGCCCTGCTGCTGGCGATCCTGCCGCTGTTTCTGACGTCCTATACGCAAGACCTGGTGCTGCGGATCGTCATCTACGCGATCTTCGCGCTGAGCCTTGAACTGCTGGTCGGCATCACCGGCCTGATCAGCCTCGGGCATGCCGCGTTCTTCGGCATTGCCGCGTACATCACGGCGCTGGCGTCAACGGACAGTTCGGCATCGATTGCGTGGCTGCTGCCGTTGTCGATGCTCGGGGCCGGTCTGTATGCGCTGGCGGTCGGTGCGCTCAGCCTGCGCACCAAGGGCGTGTATTTCATCATGGTGACGCTGGCGTTTGCGCAAATGGCGTATTTCGTGTTCCACGATACGTCCATCGGCGGCGGCAGCGACGGCATGTTTCTGACGATGCGCCCGGCACTGTCGATCGGCAGCCTTGTGTTGATCGATCTTGAGCAGCCGCGTCATGTCTATTTTCTGGCACTGGCCTGTCTGGTGCTGACCTACCTGTTGCTGGCCGCAATCCGGCGCTCGCGCTTCGGCCATGCGCTGGCCGGCATCCGCATCAACGAGCAGCGCATGCGGGCGGCCGGCTACAACACGTATTTCTACAAGCTGGCGGCATTCGTGATCGCCGCGATGCTGGCCGGGATCGCCGGATTCCTGATCGCCGCCAAGAACGGCGCGGTGAATCCGGAATTGTTGTCGTGGCATGAATCTGGCGCGGTGCTGCTGATGATCATCCTGGGCGGTCTCGGCAGCCTGCGCGGCGCGGTGATCGGCGCGGTCGCCTTCGTGCTGCTGAAAGAGTTATATGCATCCGAAGCGATTTTCGGCAGGTTCGCCGAGAGCTGGCAACTGACGCTGGGGCTGACGATGATATTTTTCGTCGCGGCGCTGCCGGACGGCTTGATCGGATTGGGCCGGCGCTGGAAGCGCGCATCGACTCCGAAACGTGTTGCATCAACGCCTGCCAAGCCGGAGGCCGTCAATGAGCAATAACGCCTCCGCAGCTTCGCCCTTGCTGCAAGCCAGCGGATTGACGCGCCGTTTCGGCGGCCTGACGGCGGTCAATGATGTATCGCTCGATCTGCATATCGGCGAGTTGCACGCGGTGATCGGCACCAATGGCGCCGGCAAATCGACGCTGATCAACATGCTGTCCGGCGAACTCGCCGCGTCAGCCGGCACCATCCGTTTCGATGGTGCGGATGTGGCCGGCTGGTCGCAGCCGCGCCGCGCGCGCGCCGGCATCGGACGCAGTTATCAGCGCACCACGATTTTTCCGCACTTTACCGTGTTCGAGAATTGCCGGCTGACCGCGCAGGCGGCGGCGCAAAAGCCGTGGCGGCTGTGGCAGGCGGCAGCGGCATGCGCGCACAGCGCTCCGACCGCCGGCGAAGTGCTGGAGGTCGCCGGATTGAGCGGCTTGGCCGACAAGATAGCCGGCAGCATGAGCCACGGCCAGAAGCGCCAGCTCGAAATCGCGATGTGCCTGGCGACCCGGCCACGCGTATTGCTGCTCGACGAGCCGCTGGCCGGCATGGGCGCGGAAGAAAGCGAACGCATGCTGTCGCTGCTGGAACGACTCAAGCAAAGCCATGGCATCCTGCTGGTCGAACACGACATGGACGCCGTGTTTCGGGTGGCCGACAAGATCACCGTGATGGTCAACGGCGAAGTCATTGCGAGCGACCTGCCGGAAAACATACGCACCAACAACGACGTGCAGGTTGCCTATCTGGGCGAAACCCATACCACCTGAGATGACCGATGCTTCAGCTCACCGCACTTAACACCTATTACGGCGACAGCCATATTCTGCAAGGCGTCGATCTGCACATACCGGTCGGCAAGGCGGTCGGTTTGCTGGGCCGCAACGGCATGGGAAAAACCACGCTGATCCGCTCATTGATGGGATTCGTGCCGGCGGCATCGGGCCGGATTCACTGGCATCAGCGCGACGTGACGGACTTGCCGCCCGAGCGGATGGCGCGTCTGGGCATCGGCTACGTGCCCGAAGGTCGCGGCATATTCCCGAACCTGTCGGTGCGCGAAAACCTGGTCATGAGTGCGCGCCCCGGCACGACCGGCAAACAGGACTGGACCTACGACCGCGTGCTGGCAACGTTCCCGCGCCTGAAAGAACGGCTCGATCACGGCGGACAGCAACTGTCCGGCGGCGAACAGCAGATGCTGTCGATCGGCCGCGCACTGATGACCAATCCCGAACTGATGATCTTCGATGAAGCGACCGAAGGCTTGGCACCGATGATCGTGCAGGAAATCTGGCGCGTCATCAGCGGCATACGCGACACCGGCATCAGCACGCTGATCGTCGATCGCAATTACCGCGCCGTGCTGGCGCATACCGATCAGGCCGTGGTGCTGGAAAAGGGGAAGATCGTGATGGCGGGCGCGTCATCCGAACTGGCGCAGTCATCGGCAGCGTTGACGCAGTATCTGGGCGTTTGATCGACGTATCGGGTTATCGAACTAGCCTCCGCAATACAATTCATGTAGCGTGCGCCATGCGCACGATTTTCCAGCAACAGCTTAACTTCGCATGACATCGATACGCCTGCTGGCTTATTGCAATCGTGCTCACTTCAATGTGATGCCGTCTGCTTCTCCTGTTCCAGCAGCTTGAGCACCGCACGCGCGGCTTCCTCGGACGAAGCCGGATTTTGTCCGGTTACCAGGTTGCCGTCGACCAGAACATACGAATTCCAGTCAGGTCCCTTTGAATAAACGCCGCCGGATTTCTTGAGCGAATCTTCGACCAGGAAGGGAACGATATTGGTCAACTGCACCGCTTCTTCTTCGGTGTTGGCGAATCCGGTGACCCGCTTGCCTTCCACCAACGGACGGCCGTCA
>DAIDBD010000035.1 GCA_027310305.1 Herminiimonas sp. | reverse complement strand
GCCCAACCTTGCGAGTTGGGCCAAGTGCTTGATTCTATTGGTGCCGGCTGCAGGACTTGAACCCGCCACCCCATGATTACAAATCATGTGCTCTACCAGATGAGCTAAGCCGGCGAAACCGGAAAGACCGAAATTATACGTTATTTAATCCGGGTCAGCGTGGGACGACCACCCTTTTTCGGCGGGTCCGGCGTGTCATCCGGATCCATGGCGGGAGGGCCCGCATCGGCTGATTCGCCGACAGGCGAAGGAACGGCTGTCAGCGTCGGCGCCGAAGAGGAAACATCGGATTTATCGGCAGATGATCTGTCGCCGGCAGGCTCCGGCACCGGCCCTTTATCCTTGGCCGGCGATTTCGATACTTCGAAAGCCATGCCTTGACCGTTCTCTCGTGCATAAATCGCGGCGACGTTTTCGACCGGCACCGAAATTTCACGCGACACGCCGCCAAAGCGCGCACTGAAATGAATGAAATCATTGTCCATCTTCAAGCCGCTGGTGGCGCTAAAACTGATGTTGAGAACGATCTCGCCATTCTTGACGAACTCGCGCGGCACGCGCGTCCGGCCATCGACCATGGCGGCAAGATAAGGCGTATAGCCGTTGTCGGTGCACCATTCGTAAATTGCACGCAACAGATAAGGTTTGGTAGACGTTTCAGACATGGGTTTTGGATTGCCGCAAAACTTTAACCATCGCTCTTGATGCGCACCGTATTTTGCCGGCATTATTCATCGAATGCCCATGAACGGCTTTGCAGAATTGGCAAAATACGGCGGCAACGAAGCCGGGAGCCGGTTTAGCGGCGCATTACTTTCTCGGAAGGCGTCAACGCTTCGATATAGGCGGGACGGGAGAAAATACGCTCCGCATATTTCATCAACGGTGCTGCGGTTTTCGACAGTTCGACGCCATAGTGATCGAGACGCCATAACAGCGGCGCAATCGCGACATCCAGCATCGAAAATTCATCGCCGAGCATGTACTTGTTCTTCAGGAACAGCGGCGCCAATGTCGTCAGGCGATCACGAATTTCAGCGCGCGCCTTATCGTGAATTTTTTCTGCGCCTTTCGATTTATCGTTCTCCAGCACATGCACATGAACGAATAATTCTTTTTCGAAATTGAACAGCATCAAGCGCGCGCGGGCACGCATCAACGGATCCGCCGGCATCAATTGCGGATGGGGAAAGCGTTCGTCGATGTATTCGTTGATGATGTTGGATTCATACAGGACCAGGTCGCGTTCAACCAGAATCGGCACTTGTCCATATGGATTCATGGTCGAGATGTCTTCCGGCTTGTTGAACAAATCGACATCGCGCACTTCAAAATCCATGCCTTTCTCGAATAACACGAGACGGCAGCGTTGGGAAAAGGGGCAGGTCGTGCCCGAATAGAGAACCATCATTTTATAGTTCCTTGGAAACAAAGAGGGTGAGACGCATTACGGCTCACCCCGAAATGAAATCCGCCACCCTTGCTTCCCTTCCGTGGAAGAAGGGAGAAGGAGACGGACATAAGACCTTACTTGACTTCTTTCCAGTAGGAAGCGTTCAAGCGCCAAACGATCACTACGAAAATACCCATGAACAGCAATACCCATACGCCTAGCTGCCTGCGCTTGTTCTGTACCGGTTCGCTCATCCAGTTCATGAATGAAACCAGATCGGCTACCGCAGTATCGTACTCCAGCGCCGACAGCTTGCCGGGCTTGACTTGCTCGAAGCCGGCAAATTTATGCACTGTCTTGCCTGGCTCATGCGGATCTTTTTCCTCGACGAACTTGGCGGTACGCACGCCCTGCAATTCCCATAATACGTGCGGCATCCCGACATTCGGAAAGACCAGATTGTTCCAGCCGGTCGGACGGGTATCGTCCTTGTAGTAAGTGCGCAGATAGGTGTAAATCCAGTCCGCTCCCGATCCCAGGTCGGACGACCTGGCGCGCACGATGACCGACAGGTCCGGGGGGGCTACGCCGAACCAATCCTTCGCGTCTTTGTGGGACAGCGAAGTTTTCATCAGGTCGCCCACTTTATCGGACGTAAATAGCAGATTGTTCTTGATTTGCTCTTCCGTCAGGCCGATATCCTGCATCCGGTTGTAACGCATCGCGGAAGCGGAATGGCAGTTCAGGCAATAATTGACGAACAGCTTGGCGCCATTTTGCAGTGCCGCCAAATCGTTGGTAAGGTCAGGCGCCTTGTCGAGCGGGTGGCCGCCTTCGCTTGCGAGCACGAGCACGGGGAAAAATACCAGGGCCGCAATCAGTTTTTTCAGCAATTTCATGATTCTTATATCCCTTTTGCGGCTTAGTGCGGCTGGAACGTGACGCGATTTGGCACGGGCTTGAAAGTACCCGCCACGCTCCACCAAGGCATCAGCAGGAAGAAGCCGAAATAGATGAAGGTGCAGATCTGCGCCACCAGTGTGCGGGTATCGGTCGGCGGCAATATGCCGAGATAACCGAGCACCACGAAAGCGATGCCGAACACGATGTAGACGTATTTGTGCCAGCTCGGACGATAGCGAATCGATTTGACCGGGGAATGATCGAGCCACGGCATCGCGGCAAGAATCATCACGGATACGCCCATCAGTACCACGCCCCAGAGCTTGGCGTCGAAAATGAACATGCCGGCAATCGCAACCAGGGCGATGACCGCAACAGCCATCTTGATAACGCTGCGCAATCTGGTTTTCAGCATGATCAACGCCACATAACCAGCGACGCCCGCCATCAGCACATATACGAACTGCGACGTGGTCGCACGCAGAATCGAATAGTACGGCGTGAAGTACCAGACCGGCGCGATATGCGGAGGGGTCTTCAGCGAATCGGCTGGAATGAAGTTGTTGTATTCGAGGAAGTAACCGCCCATTTCCGGCGCAAAGAATATGACTGCGCTGAAGATGGTGAGAAACACGACCACGCCGAATATGTCATGCACCGTATAGTAAGGATGGGAGGGAATGGCATCCAGCGGATGGCCGTCCGGACCGAGATTATCCTTGACCTCGATGCCGTCCGGATTATTCGAGCCGACTTCATGCAACGCGATCAAATGCGCGGCAACCAGGCCCAGCAGCACCAGCGGAATGGCGATCACGTGAAAGGCGAAGAAACGGTTCAGCGTGGCATCCGACACCACATAGTCGCCGCGGATCCATAACGACAGGTCCGGACCGATGAAAGGAATCGCGCCGAACAGGTTCACGATCACCTGCGCGCCCCAATACGACATCTGGCCCCATGGCAGCAGATAACCGAAGAACGCCTCGCCCATCAGGCACAGGAAAATGGCGACGCCGAACAGCCAGAGCAGTTCGCGCGGTTTCCGGTATGAGCCGTAAAGCAGCGCCTTGGTCATGTGCAGATAAATGATGATGAAGAACGCCGACGCGCCGGTGGAATGCATGTAGCGCACCAGCCAGCCCCACGGCACATCGCGCATGATGTATTCAACCGACGCAAACGCGAGGTTGGCGTCCGGCTTGTAGTGCATCACGAGAAAAATGCCGGTGACAATCTGGATCACCAGCACCAGCATCGCCAGCGAGCCGAAGATATACCAGAAATTGAAATTTTTCGGCGCGTAGTATCTGCCCCACTGCTCATACCAGAGCTTCGATAGCGGAAAACGCGCATCGACCCAGTTCAGTGCTTTCGCAGCGACCGGCGCATCGGCCGGTAATTTTTTCTCAACGAACGCCATGGTTATGCCTCGCCTTTCTGATCTTTGCCGATGACCAGTTTGGTGTCGCCGACAAACATGTGGCGCGGCACTTGCAGGTTATCCGGCGCAGGCTTGTTCTTGTAGACGCGGCCGGCAAGGTCGAATGTGGAGCCGTGGCACGGACATAAAAAGCCGCCCGCCCAGTCGTCGGGCAGCGATGGCTGCGCGCCCGGCTGGAATCTGGCGGTCGGCGAGCAGCCCAAATGCGGGCAAATGCCTACCGCGACCAGAATTTCCGGCTTGATCGAACGATGTTCATTGCGCGCATATTCCGGCGTTTCGGAAAATTGCGTGCGCTGCGACTTCGGATCAGCGAGTTGGCCATCCAGTTTAGGGAGTTCCGCTATCATTTCCGGCGAACGTTTCAATATCCATACCGGTTTGCCGCGCCATTCAACGGTTTTCATTTCACCTGTCACCAAACCTGCAATATCCACCTCCACCGGCGCACCGGCGGCTTTTGCCCGCTCGGACGGCTGAAAGGTAGACACAAAGGCCCCTGCCGTGGCTAATCCAGTCACCCCGCCCGCCGCACACGTAGCGACGAGCAAGCCACGTCGACCGGAATCGACCTGCTTTTCGTTACTCATACCAACCCCAATCAGTCAAAATGCGAAATCTGTACGAAACTTCTAGCAACCTTAGATTATAACGGAGCCGAGACGTGTTTTAAAGCAAATAGATGCTGCGACGCGTAACTTTAGAGAACTTTTTACAAGTCTTTTCGTAATACACCAGTCATTCATACCGGCAAATCTGACGTTTTAGCCATCTGCCCCATTTTACGATTACACTTTTCTGAAAATAAACTGAAGTGTCATATTTCAATTTTTGCAACATGGACAAAGGGAAACGGTATGGGAGTCATGCAAGAATTCAAAGCATTTGCCATCAAGGGCAATGTCATTGATTTGGCGGTGGGCGTCATTATCGGCGGCGCCTTTGGCAAAATAGTCGATTCGCTGGTGCAGGACATCATCATGCCGGCAATCAGCAAGATTCTGGGCGGCCTCGATTTTTCGAATTACTACATCCCGTTGAATCATCAAGGCACGCAATTGACACTGCTTGAAGCAAAAAAGGCCGGCGCTGTTTTCGCTTACGGCAATTTCATCACCATCCTGATCAACTTTTTAATCCTTGCATTCATCATTTTCCAGATGGTCCGGATCTTGAACAAGGCAAGGAAAACGGAACCGGCCCTTGCGCCGATACCCGAAGACACGGTGTTGCTGCGCGAAATCCGCGACGCCTTGAAGCGCTGATTTTTTGCCAATAAAGAAGCCGGCAAAGCGGCCGGCTGCTTCCTTCTATTGAAAATTTCCTTTGATTCAAGCAGCGCGCCGGCCCGATCACTCCTTCGCTTTGAGCGATCCCATTTGCAGCAATCCCCGCCGTTGCGCTTCGAACACCGCTTCCCCGCGCGAATGCACCGACAGTTTGCCGTAAATATTTTTGACGTGGGTTTGTACCGTTCCGACCGACACGCCTAACAGCCGGGCAACTTCCCCGTAACTGTCGCCGCGCGCGATCAAATCCAGAATCGCCGCTTCGCGTCTGGTAAGGATGGTCATCGCGGCATCGCCGGCGGCATTGCTTGCCATTACCGTTCTTTTCCCGCCCCGCATCCGCGCCAGTACCTTGCGTGCGATCAACGGACTGATCGGCGAACCGCCGGCATGCAAGTCCAGCAATGCGCGAACGATATCGACCCGCCCGGCATCCTTGAGCACATAACCCGATGCACCGGCCTCGATGCAGCCGAGTATGCTGTCCTCTTCGCTGGAAACTGTGAGAACCATGATGTCGCATTTCGGGTAACGCTGTGCGCAGGCGCGAATAATCTCGATGCCCGAGCCGTCGGGCAGGCCGAGATCGGTCAGCAGCACATCGACCGATCCGGTTTCAAGCCACGCCAAGGCCGGCTGTACGCTGTCGAATTCTGCCATCAGTTGAAGCGCCGGTTCCGACTTGACTGCCAGGCACAGGGACCGGCGCGTTACCGCGTCGTCTTCGACGATCAGAACGCTGATGGGAACATGCGGTGCTTGTTGCGGCATAATCAAAACCTGATGTTTAAATTTTGGCGGCGCCATGCGAATCGGTGCGCGCGCACGTCCAATCATTTTCTGCCACGCGCAAATAACAACGAATAAGCCGCTACGCTTTTCAATATCGGCGGCAGATCAACGGCATGAAGTCATTTGACAAAAATAAGGCATGCAGAACGGTGGAAAATTTTTACTAGACAGAATATGTCACACTTAAGCCATGCTTGCTTCAAGGCATTAAATTAAAGCCCGGCACCGACACTGTCACGCAGCGATATTTCCTACACAGGATTATCGATGTCGATGAAATGATGCTGGATGCCGAATCGTTCGGCAAGATGCATGCCCAACGCATGCACGCCATAGCGTTCAGTCGCATGATGGCCGCAGGCGATGTAGGTCACGCCCGCTTCGCGCGCAAGATGCACGGTCGGTTCCGAAATTTCGCCGCTCAAATATGCCGTCGCGCCGGCCGCAATCGCATCGCCCAGCAAGTTTTGGGCGGCGCCGGTACACCAGCCGATCCGGTTCAGCGGCTGGGATGAATCGCCGATCACCAATGGCATCCTGCCAAGACGCGCTTCGATCACCCGCACCAAGTCGCCGACAGATTTGACCGCACGGTCGGACACGCCGCCGAGCCATCCCAGTCCGTCTTCGCCAAAACGACCGTCTGAAACCAATCCAAGCCGGTTCGCCAACTGTGCGTTATTGCCGAGATCGGGGTGCATATCAAGCGGCAAATGGTAGGCAAACAAATTGATGTCGTGCGCCAGCAGCAATTTCAAGCGCTGGCGTTTGGGTCCGATGATGCGCGCATCCTCGCCGCGCCAGAAATAGCCATGATGCACCACAATCGCATCCGCTTCGATTGCCGCTGCGGCCTCGATCAATGCTACGCTGGCAGTCACGCCAGTCACGAGTTTTTTAACCTGCTCGCGCCCTTCCACCTGCAGTCCGTTTGGGCAGTAATCGCGAAACCGGGTAATATCGAGCGTCTGGGCTAGATATTTTGCAAGATCATCCCTATTTACAGTTTCCTGACTCATTTTCCACACCTTTATGCGACGTCTCTGGCTATTGTTTGCGCAAACCGTAACAGTCGGTTTAGCGATCTGGTTCATTGTAGCGACCCTGAAGCCCGACTGGGCGACCGGGATGATCGGCGGCGGGCATGGCGCGCGCATCGCTTCCTCCACGGTACCGCTGCAGGAAGCACCCGTGACGGCAAATCCGGGCCAGGGTTCCTACCGGAATGCGTCAAAACGCGCAATGCCGGCGGTGGTCAACATTTTCACGACCAAGGAAGCCAGGCAGCCGAAAAATCCGTTCATGGAGGATCCATTCTTCCGAAAATTTTTTGGCGATCGTTTCGGCGATCAGGAAGAAAAACAATTCAGCCTGGGTTCGGGCGTGGTAGTGAGTTCGCAAGGCTACATCCTGACCAACAATCATGTGGTCGAAGCGGCGGATGAAATCGAGATCGCGCTGGCGGACGGCCGCAAGGCGACGGCCAAACTGGTCGGCACCGATCCGGAAACCGATCTGGCCGTGATCAAGGTCGATTTGAAAGACCTGCCTGCCATCACGCTTGGCCATATCGATCAAGCCATGGTCGGCGATGTCGTGCTTGCCATCGGCAACCCGTTCGGCGTCGGCCAGACCGTCACGATGGGCATCGTATCGGCGCTCGGCCGCAACCATCTCGGCATCAATACGTTCGAAAATTTCATCCAGACCGATGCCGCGATCAATCCCGGCAATTCCGGCGGCGCACTGGTCGATGCGAACGGCAACCTGCTCGGCATCAATACGGCGATTTATTCGCGTAGCGGCGGCTCGCTCGGCATCGGCTTCGCGATTCCGGTCAGCACCGTCAAGGACGTGATGGACTCGATCATCGCCACCGGCCAGAAGGTGCGCGGCTGGATCGGCGTCGAGCCGCAAGACATCACGCCGGAACTGGCCGACAGTTTCGGGCTGACGAAAAAATCCGGCACCATTATCGCCGGCGTGTTGAAAGCCGGCCCGGCGGACAAGGCCGGCATGAAGCCCGGCGATATCCTGATCGCCGTCGAAGGCAAGCCGGTGACCGATACGACCGATATGCTCAACCTGATTGCACAATTGAAACCCGGCAGCAAGGCCAGGATGACCGTGCTGCGCAAGAACCAGGAAATGGCGCTCGATCTGACGGTCGGCACACGGCCGAAAATCAAGCGCGAAGCGGTGGAATAAATGCCATGGGCACGGTTTCCCATCTACATCGTTAAATAAGAATTGCCATGCACATTCGCGACCTTACGCAGTTTCTTGCAGAACTGTCCGAAAACAATAATCGCGCCTGGTTTGTCATGAATAAACCGCGCTACGATATTTTGCGCACGGAATTTCTGGAGCTGGTGACCGAGCTCATTGCCAGCATCGCAAAATTCGATCCCGCAGTGGCCGGTTGCAATCCGAAAAAAGCGCTGTTCCGGATTAATCGTGATATGCGTTTTTCACACGACAAAAGTCCGTACAAGACCACATTTTCCGCAGCGATCACTGCCAGCGGCTTGAAAAAACCGAGCCAAGGCGGCGGTCCGGCATATTATTTTCATATCGATGCAAAGAGCACATTGCTGGTTGCGGGCGGAGAATACATGCCGCCCGCCGATCGGTTGCGTGCCATTCGCCAGCATGTGATCGCCGATGCGGCGGGATTCGGTAAATTGTTGAAGAACAAAAAATTGAATCAAACCTTTGGCGGTCTGCAGCAGGAAGGAAAGTTGACGCGTCCGCCAAAAGGTTTCGACGCCGATGCACCGCACATTGAATACATCAAGCTGAAAAATTTCATCGTCTGGAACGAGACGAGCCTGCAAAAAAAATTTCCGGCGGATTTGAGGAAAGAACTGGCGGCGGGATTCAAAGACGCTTATCCGCTGGTGACTTGGCTGCGGCAGGTTAAATAGTAACTGACGTTACTCATATTCGTGATGTGGACAGATGCATAATTTCAGACAGTAATTAACTACTCGCCTCTTCCGGCGCCTGCGTGGCCCGCACGAACATCGGCGCCAGCAGCAGTCCGACTTCATACAGCAAACACAACGGTACTGCCAGGAATAGCTGACTCATGATATCCGGCGGCGTCACGACGGCGGCCACGACGAAGGCGCCGACAATGACGTAAGGGCGGATTGCCTTCATCTTTTCCACTGTCACCAGCCCCATGCGCACCAATACGACGACCACGACCGGCACTTCGAATGTGACGCCGAACGCCAGGCACATTGTCATTACAAAATCAAAATAAGCTTCGATGTCAGGCGCAACGGTAATCGACTTCGGTGCAAATTCATTGATGAACTTGAAAACCGTGCCGAACACGAAAAAGTAGGAAAAGGCGACGCCGAGAATGAAAAGCAGCGACGACGAGATGACCAGTGGCGCAACCAGCTTTCTTTCATGAGCGTACAGCCCGGGGGCGATGAATGCCCATAACTGATAGAGAACCCACGGCAGCGACACCACGAATGCGACCAGCAGCGTCACTTTCATCGGAACCAGAAACGGCGTGATCACGCCGGTTGCGATCATTTTTGCGCCAGCCGGCAGCGCGGCCATCATCGGACGCGCCAGAAAATCATAAATCGCGGCAGGGCCTGGCCACACCAGAAACAGCACGCCGAAAATGATCAGCACGACAACAGACGCCTTGACGAGACGACTGCGCAATTCAACCAGGTGCGAGATAAACGTGTCCTGTGTGCCGGACTGTTGTTCTTCAGACATTTAATGGAAAGAATGTGAGGATTTGAGGCGATTGGCGGGCCGGTATTTTGTAACGCGCGCCGCGCCCGAAATCACGCGCGATTTGTGACCGTTTTGCCGCTTGTACCACGAAGGAATGGCCGAAGATCGCGCCAGTTTTTTCTTGCGAAAATTTTTTGCCTTCACCGCAATCTGATCGGGCGTTGGTGTTTCAAGCAATGGATTGGCTAGCGGATCGCCGTTATCGGTTGCATCACCCCAGGCGGAATTCAGGGTACTTTCGGTTTGCGAAACATGCTGTGCGAAAGTTTGTTCGACATGGCTGGCTGCATCCTGCACGTCTTTTTGCATCTTGCGCAATTCGTCGAGTTCGATCTCGCGGCTGACTTCGGATTTGACCTCGTTGATATAGCGCTGCGCACGGCCGAATAACGAACCCGCCATGCGCGCGACCTTGGGCAATTTTTCGGGCCCGATGACAACAAGCGCCACGACGCCGATCAATGCAATTTTGGTAAGGCCAATATCAATCATAACCGGGCACGATAAGAGTCAGGCGCTTCGCGGCGGATGGCGCGTGAATCGTCACGCGCCATCCGCCGGCAGCGAGCCATTCAGATCTTCGTCTTCTCTTTCGCTTCGACGTCGATGGTGCCCTTGTCGGCAACTTGTGTCGGCATGCTGTTTTGCGCCACGGGTTTTTCTTCTTCGCCCTTGATGCCATCCTTGAAGCCTTTGACTGCCTTGCCGAGATCGCCGCCCATGCTGCCCAATTTTTTGGTGCCGAATACCAGCATCACGATTACCAGCACGATCAACCAGTGCCAAATACTAAATGAACCCATTATTTTCTCCTAATCGGACAATCGTCCCGATATCAATGTAAACGCCTGTTGCAAGGCACAGCGCAATTATCGCTGTCCGCGCCACGGATGCGGTCCGCCGATGACGTGCATGTGAAGATGGTACACCTCTTGTCCGCCGTCCGGTCCGGTATTGAAAAGCGTTTTGAATCCGCCGGTGCCGCTGCCATTGTCATTGATCGTGTAACCGCAACCCTGCTGTTGCGCCAGTTTCGGCGCCAACACCATCATTTTACCCAATAATGCGGCATGGCTTTCGTCGCAATCCGACAATGTAGCAATATGTTTCTTTGGAATAATCAGAACATGTACCGGCGCGGCGGGATTGATGTCGTGAAACGCCATCAATTCCTCGTCTTCATGAATTATTTTCGACGGAATCTTACCCGCGGCGATTTTGCAAAAAATGCAATTATCCAACTTGTTCTCCAGCTGTTGCAGCGAATTCATGGTTTGCGTTCGGACCGCTCCCGCGCTTCCAGCTTGCGGTTCGCCTTTTCCTCAATCCCGGAAATGCCTTCGCGGCGCGCCAGTTCATTCAGCACGTCCTGCGGCGTCAGATCGAATTGCGCCAGCATGATCATCGAATGGAACCACAGGTCGGCGCACTCGTAGAGCACCTTCGACGTATCGCCATCGACCCGCGCATCTTTCGCCGCCATCACGGTTTCAGTCGCTTCTTCGCCGATTTTTTTCAGGATCGCATCGTCGCCCTTGGCGAACAGGCGCGCTACATAGGATTGGTCGGGGTCGCCGCCATTGGCGGGTTTGCGCGATTCGATCACGTCGGCCAGTCGTTTCAGGGTATCGCTCATTATTTATAGATGCTTTCCGGATCTTTCAATACCGGCTCGACCGCCAGCCATTCGCCATCCTTGGCGGATCCTTCGAATTTTTGAAAGAAACACGAATGCCGTCCGGTGTGGCAGGCGATGCGATCGACCTGCTCGACTTTCAGCAGCACGACATCTTCGTCGCAATCCAGGCGGATTTCATGCACTTTCTGGATATGGCCGGATTCTTCGCCCTTGTGCCACAGTTTCTTGCGCGAGCGGCTCCAGTAGACAGCCTCGCCCAGCTCCACCGTTTTCGCGAGCGCTTCGCGGTTCATCCATGCGAACATCAGCACGTCGTTCGATCCGGCTTCCTGCGCGATGACCGGCACCAGTCCGTGCTCATCCCATTTCACCTTGTTGAGCCATTTGGCTTTCACGCTCATGCGAGCCTCATCGGAATCTGTTGCGCCGCCATGAAACGCTTGGCTTCCTGCACGGTATGCTGGCCATAATGAAAAATACTGGCCGCCAGTACCGCATCGGCACGGCCGATCTTGACGCCGTCCGCCAGATCCTGCAGACCGCCGACACCGCCGGATGCAATCACTGGAATCGTTACCGCGTCGGACACCGCGCGCGTCAATGCGAGGTCGAATCCGGCCCTGGTGCCATCGCGATCCATGCTGGTCAGCAGGATTTCCCCGGCGCCCAGTTGTTCCATTTTCCGCGCCCATTCGATTGCATCGAGCCCGGTCGCCTTGCGGCCGCCGTGCGTGAACACTTCCCATTTATTGTCGCCGGTCCGCTTGGCGTCGATCGCCACCACGATGCATTGCGAGCCGTATTTTTGCGCGGCATCGAACACCAGCTGCGGACTGGTCACGGCCGACGTATTGATGCTGACCTTGTCCGCGCCGGCGTTGAGCAGGCGGCGTACATCTTCCACCACGCGCACGCCGCCGCCGACCGTCAGCGGGATGAATACTTCCGAAGCCACGGCTTCAATGATGTGCAAAATCAGGTCGCGCTCGTCGGACGAAGCGGTAATGTCGAGAAAGGTGATTTCATCGGCACCCTGTTCGTCATAGCGCCGTGCAATCTCGACCGGATCGCCGGCGTCGCGCAGTTCGACAAAATTGATGCCCTTCACCACACGGCCGGCGGTCACGTCGAGGCAGGGAATGATCCGTTTGGCCAGCGTCATAGGTCGTCTGTTTCAGGCTGCTCTTCAACATCGCTCAACGCATCGGCCCGTTCCTGCGCCGAGCGCAAATCCAGCGTGCCTTCGTAAATCGAGCGGCCGCAAATCACGCCTTCTATGCCTTCATCCTGCACCGCGCAAAGCGCTTCGACGTCCTTGATGCTGTGCACGCCGCCGGAAGCGATCACCGGAATCGTCATGCTTTGCGCCAGCTTGACCGTGGCTTCGATATTGATGCCGCCCATCATGCCGTCGCGGCCGATGTCGGTATAGACGATGGCTTCGCAGCCGTAATCCTCGAATTTTCTGGCGAGATCGATCACTTCATGGCCGGACAGTTTGCTCCAGCCATCGGTCGCCACCTTGCCATCCTTTGCATCCAGGCCGACGATGATCTGGCCCGGAAAAGCGCTGCATGCGTCATGCAGAAAACCCGGGTTCTTGACAGCGGCAGTGCCGATGATGATGTAGCTCAGGCCGTCGTCGAGATAGCGTTCGATCGTATCCAGATCGCGGATGCCGCCGCCGAGTTGGATCGGGATTTCATCGACATCGTGGGCGATCGCGAATTCGCGTACGGCCTGAATGATGGATTTCACCGCCGATTCGTTTTTCGGCTTGCCTGCAAATGCGCCGTTCAAATCGACCAGATGCAGTCGCCGCGCACCCTGCGCCAGCCAATGCCGCGCCATTTCGGCGGGATCTTCGGAAAATACGGTGGCTTGATCCATATCGCCCTGTTTCAGGCGCACGCAGTGACCGTCCTTGAGATCGATAGCAGGTATGAGCAGCATGGCTACGAGAAGAATGTAATGAGGTTAGTAAAATGAATAATGGGAAATGACAGTTTGTGAATTGGAATTACGGTTTCCAGTGCACGAAATTTTTATACAGCTGCAAGCCGGCCGACGCGCTTTTCTCCGGATGAAATTGTGTCGCAAAAATATTATCCCGTCCGACGGCACTGCTGAACGCCGCGCCATATAGGGTTTCGCCAAGGGTGTGGGACCGGTCGGCCGGCACCGCATGATAACTGTGCACGAAATAAAAATAGCTGCCGTCGGCAATCCCGTTCCACAGCGGATGGGACAATGTTTGCCGGACGCGGTTCCAGCCCATTTGCGGCACTTTGAAGCGTGATCCGTCTTCCTGCAACCGTCCGTTCAAATCGAAGCGCACAACCTTCCCCGGCAGCAATCCGAGACCCGGCGTATCGCCTTCCTCGCTTTGGTCGAACAGCATTTGTTCGCCGACGCAGACACCGAACAGCGGCTTCGAACGCGCGGCTTCGATCACGGCATCCTGCAAGCCCGATTCGCGCAGACAGCGCATGCAATCCGGCATCGCGCCCTGACCCGGCAGCACGATGCGGTCCGCCGACCGGATATCCGCGACTTCGCCGGAAATGCGCACATCCGCTTCCGGCGCGACATGGCGCAATGCTTGCGCAACCGAGCGCAAATTACCCATGCCGTAATCAACCACAACGATTCTGTTCATGTTAAAAATCAAATCCTGACGAAATGGCGCGTTGTTTCGTGTTCCATCCGTCGTGATTAGAGGCTGCCTTTGGTCGAGGGAATCGTGCCCGCTGCACGTGCATCGCGTTCCGCCGCCATGCGCAGCGCACGGCCGAATGCCTTGAACACGGTTTCGCACTGGTGATGGGCATTCTCGCCGCGCAGATTGTCGATGTGCAGCGAAACCAGCGCGTGATTGACGAAACCCTGGAAAAATTCGTGCGTCAGGTCAACGTCGAACGTGCCGATCATCGAGCGCTTGAACGGCACATGGAATTCCAGTCCCGGACGGCCTGAAAAATCGATCACGACACGCGACAGCGCTTCGTCGAGCGGCACATAAGCATGGCCGTAGCGGCGGATGCCTTTTTTATCGCCGATCGCTTGCGCAAACGCCTGGCCGAGCGTGATGCCGACGTCTTCCACCGTGTGATGCGCATCGATATGCAAGTCGCCTTTGGCGTCGATGTCGAGATCGATCAGGCCGTGCCGCGCGATCTGATCGAGCATATGATCGAGAAACGGTACGCCGGTGTTCAGCTTTTGCCGGCCGGTGCCGTCGATGTTGATCGCGACGCGAATTTGCGTCTCGTTGGTGTTGCGGATGACTTCTGCGATGCGTGGCGTGGACATAGTCGAAAGCATACCAAAATTACGAAGCGAGCGATGCGGTCAACGCATCGAGGAACACGCTGTTTTCTTCCGGCGTGCCGACGGTAACGCGGAGACAATTATCCAGCAATGCATGCATTTTACCGACATTTTTGATTAAAACCTTACGTTCAAGCAACCTGCCAAATACATTGCCGGCGCTATTGTCCGTATTCTGGAGGCGGATCAGCAGAAAATTCGCTGCCGACGGGAACACCTCCACGCCCGGCAAAGCCGCCAGCGCAGCAGACAACCTGGTTCGTTCATCGCGCAAAATCGTTGCTTGCGCATCCAGCAGATCGACGTGATCCAGCATGAATTCCGCAACTGCCTGCGTCAGCACATTCACATTGTAAGGCGGCCGCACCTTGTCGAATTCGGCGAGCAGCGCGCTGTTGCCCGACATGTATCCGAGCCGGATTCCGGCCAGGCCGAGCTTGGACAGCGTGCGCATCACGATCAGGTTGCCGAATTCCGGCAGCCGCGGCATGAAGCTGGCCTGCGCGAACGGCTGATAGGCTTCATCCACGACCACGATGCCGGTATCGCCGACCGCCCGGATGATGTCGAGCATGTCGTCGGCATCGAACAAATTGCCGGTCGGATTGTTGGGGTACGCGAGATACGTGACGGCCGGTGCATGCTGTGCAATGGCTGCCAGCATCGCGGCCTTGTCCAGCGTGAAATCGGTTTTGAGCGGCACGCCGATAAAGTCCAGTCCCGCGAACCGAGCGGACACGGCATACATCACGAACCCCGGCACCGGCGCCAGTACCTTGGCGCCGGGCTTGGCGCAAGCGGTCGAGATAATCGAAATCAATTCGTCCGAGCCATTGCCGAGTACGACGCCGAAACCGTCCGGCACACCGAGCCTGCCGCAAATCCCCGCTTTGAGCGTCGTGTAGGACGGCACCGGATACCGGTTCATTGCAACGTCGGCCAGCCGATGTCCCAGTTCGCCGCGCAACTCCGGCGGCAGCAGGTACGGGTTTTCCATTGCGTCCAGTTTCACGAAACCGGTCGAATCGGGCACGTGGTAAGCCGCCATCGCGCGGACGTCGGAACGAATGATATTGTCGATCAAGGACATAGGCTTAAATTCTTCACGCTTACGAAGCTTGTTATTTTGAACAGTCAAACAATTCCGCCTGAACAGTTGCTTGCCGATCCAGCGCAGTCAATCGATTTTCAATCAATGCGCAGTATTCGGCATTCAGCTCGAACCCGGTAAAATTCCGTCCGCAACGCCTGGCCGCCACCGCTGTCGTGCCGCTACCCATGAACGGATCGAGCACCACGCCGTCGGGCGGGCAGGATGCCTTGATCATGCGCTCGACGATTTCCAGCGGCTTTTGGGTCGGATGATCGGCCCGCTCGCGATGCTCGCGATGCAGCCGCGACACGCTCCACACATCTTTCGGGTTATATCCTATTTCCAGCCATTTGGCGCCGACGAAAATCGAGCGCGAGCGCGCCTTCTTGGTTACCGCGTCATACGGAATGCGCACTGCATCGAGATCGAAATGGTAATCCTTCGAGTTGACGAAAAATCCGATCGTGTCATGCACCGAAGAAAACTTGCGCGTGCTGCCGCCCATCGACGGCACCCTGCGATCCCAGACGATCTCGTTGACCATTGTCATGCGCTGCTTGAGCATCACGAAAACTTCGGGCGAATAGCGCCATGTCAGAAAAATATACAGGCTGCCGTTGGCCTTCAGCTTCGGCAGCGTGGCGTCGATCCAGCCTTCCATCCAGCGCAGGTAAGCGATCGCGTCGAGCTTGTCCGAATCGTTGCCGTAATCTTTTCCCAGGCCATAGGGCGGATCGGCGACGATCAAGTCGATCGAACCGTCCGGAATGCGGGCGACACCGGCCAGCGCATCTTCACAAAATACGCGATTCAGCCAGTTATCCAAGGAAGTGCCTATCGCTCATTTCAACCGGTACTCCGCCGATCGGGCATGCGCCTGCAAGCCCTCGCCATAAGCCAGTTCGGCGGCGATTTTACCCAAGGTTTGCGCGCCCGCTTCGCTGACATGAATGATGCTGGAGCGCTTCTGAAAATCGTATACGCCGAGCGGCGATGAAAAACGCGCGGTGCGCGAAGTCGGCAGCACATGGTTCGGGCCGGCGCAGTAATCGCCCAGCGATTCGGACGAGAAGCGTCCCAGGAATATCGCACCGGCATGGCGTATCTTGTCGGCCCAATGCTGCGGATTTTCCGCCGATATTTCCAGGTGTTCGGCAGCGATCAGGTTGGCGATGCCGCACGCCTCGTCCATGTCGCGCACCTTGATCATTGCGCCGCGATTGATCAGCGATGTGCGGATTACTTCCTTGCGCGGCATCGCATCGAGTTGCCGGTTGATGGCAGCTTCCACCTGTGCGATGTAATCCGCATTGGGACAGAGCAGAATCGATTGCGCCAGTTCATCATGCTCGGCTTGCGAAAACAAATCCATCGCGATCCAGTCGGGATCGGTCGTGCCGTCGCAGATGATCAGGATTTCGGACGGACCGGCAATCATGTCGATACCGACCGTGCCGAACACGCGGCGCTTGGCGGCGGCGACATACGCATTGCCAGGACCGACGATTTTGTCGACCGCTGGAATCGTCGCCGTGCCATAAGCCAGTGCGCCGACTGCCTGCGCGCCGCCGACGGTGAATACGCGATCGACGCCGGCAATCGATGCCGCTGCCAGCACCAGTTCATTCTTCACGCCGCCGGGTGTCGGCACGACCATGATGATTTCCTGCACGCCCGCCACTTTGGCGGGAATCGCGTTCATCAATACCGACGATGGATACGCCGCCTTGCCGCCCGGAACATAAATACCGACGCGATCGAGCGGCGTCACTTTCTGGCCCAATACCGTGCCATCGGCTTCGATATAGGTGAAACCGGCGGAGCCGCATTCCTGCTTTTGGCGCGCATGGTAAGCACGCACGCGATCGGCGGCGGTTTGCAGCGCGCTACGACGTGCCGGCGACAACTGGTTCAATGCGGTTTGCAATTCGTCATGCCCAATCTCCAGCGCCGCAACACTGTCGGCAGCGAGATGATCGAACTGATTGGTGTATTCCAGCACCGCCGCGTCGCCGCGTGCTCTCACGTCGGCCAGAATGCGCGCCGCGGCACGGTCGATGGCATCGTCTTCCGACGCTTCGAATGCCAGCACGGCGCGCAGTTGCGCGTTGAAATCCGGATCGGTTGAATCGAGTTTGCGAATTTGAATGGACATGGTTTTCTCAATCGGGCCGCAGCTAGCTTTGCCGTTTCGACGCTTTTTCAAATGCTTCCAGAATCGGCTGCAGGCGTTCGCGCTTCAATTTCAGCGCCGCCTGATTGACCACCAGCCGCGATGAAATTTCCATGATGTGCTCGACTTCCACCAGATGGTTGGCGCGCAGCGTGCTGCCGGTGCTGACCAGATCGACGATCGCATCGGACAGGCCCACCAATGGCGCCAGTTCCATCGAGCCATACAGCTTGATCAGATCGACGTGCACGCCCTTGGCGGCAAAATGCTCGCGCGCGGTTTGCGTGTATTTGGTCGCCACCCGCAAGCGCGCGCCATGACGCACCGCATTGGCGTAATCGAAGCCGGCCGATACCGCGACCGACATCCGGCATTTGGCGATATCCAGATCGATCGGCTGATACAAGCCTTCGCCGCCATGTTCCAGCAGCACATCCTTGCCCGCGACGCCGAAATCCGCCGCGCCGTATTGCACGTAGGTCGGCACATCGGATGCGCGGACGATAATCACGCGCACATTGGGATCGTTGGTCTGCAGGATCAGCTTGCGCGACGTTTCCGGGTCTTCGGTAACGACAAGGCCGGCCGCTTGCAGCAGCGGCAGGGTTTCGTCGAAAATGCGGCCTTTCGATAGCGCCAGCGTCAATTGCTGATTCATCATTTCACTCGCTGAATATGGGCGCCCACGGCGGACAGTTTCGCTTCCATCCGGTCATAGCCGCGGTCCAGATGGTAGATGCGATCGATCAGCGTCTCGCCTTGCGCGGCCAGCGCCGCGATCACCAGCGATGCGGACGCGCGCAAGTCGGTTGCCATCACCGGCGCACCGACCAGTTTATCGATGCCTTCAATGATCGCGGTATGGCCTTCGATGGTAATCGATGCGCCCAACCGGTTCATCTCCTGCACATGCATGAAACGGTTTTCGAAAATCGTTTCGGTGACGCGGCTGCTGCCTTCGGCAATGCAGTTCAGCGCCATGAACTGCGCCTGCATGTCGGTCGGAAAACCCGGATATTCGGTAGTGCGGAAACTGACTGCTTTCGGACGCGCCGCCATCTGCACGCGGATCCAGTCGTCGCCCGACGTGACGATGACGCCCGCCTCGCGCAGCTTGTCGAGCGCGACGTCGAGAATATCGGTGCGCGTATTTTTCAAGGTCACATCGCCGCCGGCGGCAGCGGCCGCGCACAGGAACGTACCGGTTTCGATCCGGTCCGCAATCACCGCATGCGATGCGCCATGCAACCGCTCGACGCCCTGCACCACCAGCCGAGCGGTGCCGATGCCGTCGATTCTGGCGCCCATTGCCACCAGCAGGTTGGCAAGATCGGTTACTTCCGGCTCGCGCGCGGCATTGTCCAGCACCGTCTCGCCATCGGCCAAGGTGGCGGCCATCAACAGATTTTCAGTGCCGGTGACCGTGATCATGTCGGTGGCAATCCGTGCGCCTTTGAGCTTTTTGGCTTTGGCGTGAATATAGCCGGCTTCGATCGTGATCTCGGCGCCCATCGCCTGCAAACCCTTGATGTGCTGATCGACAGGGCGCGAGCCGATCGCGCAGCCGCCCGGCAACGACACTCTGGCTTCGCCGAACCGCGCGACCAGCGGGCCCAGCACCAGGATCGACGCACGCATGGTTTTCACCATTTCATACGGCGCTTCCAGCCTGTCGATCGCGCCGCCGTTGAGCGCGACCCTGGCGCCATCCTGTTCCACGCGCAAACCCATCTGCCGCAACAGTTTCAACATGGTCGTCACATCCTGCAGATGCGGCACGTTCGACAGTTGCACGGTGTCGGCAGTCAACAGGCCGGCGCACAAGATCGGCAGCGCCGCGTTTTTCGCGCCGGAGATGATGATTTCCCCGGAGAGGCGATTGCCGCCCCGTATTAAAAGCTTATCCATTTAGCAGGGTATCCATTATTTATTGCTTGAATTCTTCCGGCGTAAGCGTCTTCATCGACAACGCATGAATTTCTTCCCGCATCCGATCGCCTAATGCGGCATAGACCAGTTGATGACGCTGAATCAGGCGCTTGCCGGCGAAGGCATTCGACACGATGACCGCATTGAAATGCTGACCGTCGCCCTCCACTTCGAGATGTGTGCAATCGAGTCCGGCGGCGATATAGTTTTTGACCAGTTCTGGAGTGGGCAACATGATTTTGCCTTGTAAAGTAGTTCGGTGAATCACGAAACGATGCATTCGGCAGCGCTTCAATGCCGCAATTTGTAACCGCTTTTCAACAAGCGGATCGCCAGGCCGGCCAATACGGCAAAGAACGCGGCCACGATTGAAAAGCTCTGCAGCGGATCGACGTCCGACTGGCCGAAAAAGCCGTAACGAAAACCGTCGATCATGTAAAAAAACGGGTTGATGCGCGAAACTCCCTGCCAAAAAGGCGGCAGCGAATGAATCGAATAAAACACGCCCGACAGAAAAGTCGCCGGCATGATCAGGAAATTCTGGAACGCTGCCAGCTGATCGAATTTTTCGGCCCAGATGCCGGCAATCAAACCCATCGTGCCCAATATTGCCGCGCCGAGCAACGCAAAAATCGCAATCCACCAAGGCGCGACGAACGACAATTTCGCAAACCAGGCCGTGATCAGGAATACGCCGCCGCCAACAGCCAGGCCGCGCACGACAGCGGCCAGCACATAGGCGCCGAACAATTCCCAATGCGACAGCGGCGGCAGCAATACGAATACCAGGTTGCCGGTGATCTTGGACTGGATCAGCGACGACGACGTATTGGCGAATGCATTTTGCAGCACGCTCATCATCACCAGCCCGGGAATCAGAAACGCGGTGTATTTCACGCCCGGATAAACCTGCACATGCTCTTCCAGCACGTGGCCGAAGATCAGCAGGTACAGCATCGCCGTCACGATCGGCGCGGTCAGGGTTTGCGTCGCCACTTTCCAGAAACGCAGCACTTCCTTGTAAAACAGCGTCTGAAAGCCGATCATTTTTCGCCTTCCATGATCTGGATGAATACATCTTCCAGATCGGCTTGCTGCAACTGCATGTCCTCGATCACGACGGCGGATTCGCGCAGCGTCGCCAGAATCGGCTCGACATCGACATATTCATTGACGCGCAGCGTGTACTTGTTGCCCGACACCAACTCGTCCGGATGCGATACCAGCGGCTTCAACGCATCGGGCAGCGCGCCCCGCGCGAGCCGCAGCACCAGTTGCGAGCCGGAGATCCGCTTGATCAACGCCGATGTCGAATCGAGCGCCACGACCTTGCCGGCCTTGAGCATCGCGATGCGGTTGCACAATGCCTGCGCCTCTTCCAGATAATGCGTGGTCAGCACCACGGTATGGCCTTCGCGATTGAGCCGCGAAACGAACTTCCATAAGGTCTGCCGCAATTCGACATCGACGCCGGCGGTCGGCTCGTCCAGCACGATCACCGGCGGCTTGTGCACCAGCGCTTGCGCCACCAGCACGCGCCGCTTCATGCCGCCGGACAGCGAGCGCATGTTGGCGTCGGCCTTGCCGGTCAGATCGAGATGGTGCATCACCTCGTCGATCCACTGGTCGTTGTTTTTCAGACCGAAATACCCGGACTGCATGCGCAGGGTTTCGCGCACCGTGAAAAACGGGTCGAACACCAATTCCTGCGGCACCACGCCGAGCCGCTTGCGCGCCTCGCGGTAATCGGCGACCACGTCATGCCCATGGATCGATACGCTGCCGGCATCGGCGCGATTCAGTCCGGCGATGATCGAGATCAGCGTGGTTTTGCCGGCGCCGTTCGGGCCCAGCAATCCGAAAAATTCGCCTTCCTCAATCGACAGCGATACGCCTGCCAGCGCATGCAGCGCGCCGTAGCGTTTTTCGACATTGTTGATCCGGATTGAAGCCATGCGAGCTGGTTGCCTACCTTACGAAAATTGACCGTGGAGCGTTGCCTGATGCATGCATATTCCAAGGCGAAAGCTATTGATTATATTGGATTTCCAGTCCCGGGACCGGATGCGAACGGCAAGAATTGACCGGGCGGTCAATGATGCAGCAGGTCGGCTACATCGTACAGTTCAACAAGACTTCGCAGGTTGGCCGGCAGGTTATTGAAAGTCAGCGCGGCGCCGCGCTCGCTTGCCGCGCGTTGCCATGCAAGCAATGTGGCAACGGCAGCCGAGTCGACCGCCGTCAATTGCGCCAGATCGATTTCCGTTTGCCCGCCCTCGATTGCGCGCAGGCCCGCATCCAATGCGGTTTTGGCGTTGTTGACGGTGAGCGTTAACGTGGGCCGGAACATGGGGGCCAATCGAACTCGGGATGCGTTTATGATTTTACGGTTCTGGCTGCGCTGGCGGCCAGTTTCCTGTTCTTTTCGGACAGCGCCTTGATCAAGCCATCGATACCGCCTTTGCTGATTTCTCCGGCAAAATTACCCTTGTACGTCTCGACCAGCCATGCGCCCAGTACATTGACGTCGTAGATTTTCCAGCCGGACGGCGCCTTTGCCAGCCGGTAGTTGAGCTGAATCGGCTCGCCGCGCGCTTGCACCACTTGCGAACGCACTTCGACTTCGGTATCGGATGGCTCGGCACGCACCGGTTTGAATTCCACCCGCTGATCCTTGACCTGCGATATGGCGCCCGAATAGGTATAAACCAGCAAGCTGCGGAACTCATTGGTCAGCTGTTTTTGCTGTTCAGGAGTCGCTTCCCGCCAAAAACGGCCGGCGGCAAGCGCGGTCATGCGCTGAAAATCGACATACGGAAGAATTTTTGCTTCCACCAACTCCAGCACACGCTTTTGATTGCCGCTCTGGATTTCCCTGTCGGTTTTGGCAATATCCAGAACTTCCTGACTGATGCGCTTGACCAGCGCATCCGGCGCTTCCTGCTGGGCTTGCGCGTTGGCCGAACCGGCAAAGGCGAAAAAAGCGAAACCGATAATAAATAACTTGTTCAATGTTTTCATATTTTCCTGGATTTAATAACCGGCAGAGCGAAAATTTGCTCCGCGCTTTTCATCAACTGTTTGGGCGCCAAGATGGGTGACAACGCCGGCATCGAATTTTTTGACTATACGTTCTTCATGCGACTGCGGCAAGCCTGCATCAGATTCCGCCACGCCATTCCCGCTGCCATTATTTACGGTCTGCCGCTTGGACGATCGATTCATGTGGCAGTTCCGATAATTGCGTGGGCACAACCGCCTGTCGTTCGGCGCTGCCTTGCAAAAGCGGAGCCGGATCCGCGCTCGCTTGATCATCGTTCGCCGATTTTTGCTTTTCGCCGTCACGAATTCTGCTTGCACGGCGTTGCAGATAGGCGTCCCTGACAAATTCGTATCGGTCAAGCGCCGCATCCTCGATCAGGTTGGACGCATCCAGCACGACCGAACGCTGGTCGACGACGCGCACGATTGAACCGGCATTGCGCAGGGAAACCGGATAGACGTAGCGCCAGGGATCGCCCTGAATATCGACCGGCAGCGCAATACTGTCACGCAGCGTCGATGATCCCAGAAACGGCAATACGACGTACGGGCCCGGCACGGCACCCCAGACGCCCAGCGTCTGGCCGAAGTCTTCCTTGTGCTTGGCCATGCCGGCTTCGGAACCGATATCGATCAAGCCGCCCAAACCGAACGTACTATTGACGGCAACCCGCATCACATCGATAAACCCGTTGGCAACTTGCCCTTGCAGCAGATTATTCACCGCGGTCCATACATCGCCGATATTGCCGAAAAAATTGCCGACGGCGATTTGAACGAACGTCGGCAACACGTCTCGATAAACCGTCGCCGCCGGCTTCAACGCCGCCTGATCGACCGCATCATTGAAGCTGAACATTGCGCGATTGAAGCCTTCGAAAGGATCTTGCGGATTCTTGCCGCTGGTGGTGGCGCAACCGGTCATGGCCGCCACTATCGCGAGCGTACCGATGAAACGCCTGACATTACTCATTTTTTATTAACCTCGTTTCCTTCGGCCGCCTTACTGAACAGGAATTGACTGATCAGATTTTCCAGCACGATCGCCGATTGCGTCATTTTTATCTGGTCGCCGGCGACCAGATTATTCTGGTCGCCGCCGGCTTCGAGCCCAATATATTGTTCGCCCAGCAGGCCCGATGTCAAAATCTTGGCCGACGTGTCTTTGGGAAATTTGTAATGACTTTGCAGTTGCAACGTCACCATCGCCTGAAAAGTCTTGTCGTCAAACGCGATCCGCTCGACCCGCCCCACGACCACGCCGGCGCTCTTGACCGGCGCACGCGGCTTCAAGCCGCCGATATTGTCGAACTTGGCACTTACCGGATAGGTCCGTTCGAACGACAGCGAACTCATGTTACCGGCCTTCATTGCCAGAAACAGCAATGCCGCCGCGCCCAGCAGTACGAACAGGCCGACCCATAAGTCTAACGATTTTCGTTGCATGACCCGATACCTCAAATATGGGATGTGTAGCTTTTTACAAGCAAAAAATCTTGAAGCGAGAGAAAAATGCCTTGCCTGTCCTGTGTTTACGCTTCCAAAAACAATGCGGAACGCCAGGAAAGCATCGCATCAACTTACTGATTGAACATCAGCGCCGTCAATAAAAAATCCAGCCACAGCACGGTGAGCGAACCAATCACGACCGTACGGGTGGTGGCGCGCGCGACGCCCTCCGGCGTCGGCTGCGCTTCATAGCCTTGAAACAGCGCAATGAACGTGACGGCAAATCCGAACACCACGCTTTTGATGACGCCGTTGGCAATGTCTTTCCAGATATCGACGCCGGCTTGCATCTGCGACCAGAAAGCGCCTTCGTCGACGCCTATCAATTGTACGCCGACGACATAACCGCCGAATATGCCGACCGCGCTGAAAATCGCAGCCAGCACCGGCATCGCGATCACGCCCGCCCAGAAACGCGGCGCCAGCACGCGCTGCAGCGGATTGACCGCCATCATTTCCATCGCGGACAATTGCTCGCCCGCTTTCATCAGTCCGATTTCGGCGGTCAGCGACGTGCCGGCACGCCCGGCAAACAACAGCGCAGTCACGACCGGGCCCAATTCACGCGTCAAGGACAATGCCACCAATAATCCCAACGCTTGTTCCGAGCCGTATTTATTGAGCGTGTAATAGCCCTGCAAACCGAGCACGAAGCCGACAAATAGTCCGGATACCGCGATGATGACCAGCGAATGATTACCGATGAAGTGAATCTGGTCGGTTATCAGCCGCAACCGGCGCCATAAACCGCCCGATGCGCGGATCACCGCGAAAAACGTCCGTGTCGCGAATCCGAGGCTGACGATCGATTCGCGTACCCAGCGCCCCAGCGACGACAGCAGATTGACGATCATGACTGCACCCCCAGGCCGAGATCGTCGGCCAGCGAGCGCCCCGGATAATGGAAAGGCACCGGACCATCGGCTTCCGCATGCACGAATTGCCTGACGTAAGGATCGCTGGAAGCGGCCATTTCGCCGGGCGTGCCTTGTGCAACGATTTGCCCTTGCGATAGAAAATACACATAGTCCGCGATCGAAAACGATTCATGCACATCGTGCGATACCAGAATCGAGGTCGACCCGAGCGCGTCGTTCAGCCTGCGGATCAGCTTCGCCGTCATGCCCATCGAAATCGGATCGAGGCCGGCAAACGGCTCGTCGTACATGATCAGTTGCGGATCGAGCGCAATCGCGCGCGCCACCGCAACCCGGCGCGCCATGCCGCCCGAGATTTCAGCCGGCTTCAGTTGCGCGGCATTGCGCAGGCCGACCGCATGCAATTTCATCAATACCAGATCGCGGATCAGCGACTGCGGCAGATTCGTATGTTCGCGCAGCGGAAAAGCGACGTTATCGAATACCGTCAAGTCGGTGAATAATGCGCCGTGCTGAAACAGCATGCCCATCTTGCGACGCAATGCATACAACGCACTTGTGTCAAGCGCGTGAACCGTCTGTCCATCGACGCAAACGGCGCCCGATTGCGGCTGCAACTGGCCGCCGATTAGACGCAGGATCGTGGTTTTACCCGACCCGGAACCGCCCATCACCGCAATGACTTTACCGCGTGGGAAATCCATGTGGAGGCCCGATAGGATCGGACGCTCTCCATAGCCAAAATGCAACTCGCGAATTTCAACTGAATTGGGCACGACAAAGCTTGTTTGTTGCAATAGCGTGATTGTAGTGCAGAAATGCCGATCGCTTGCGGACCCGAGAACGGGATGCGTCCAAAAACGGATCAGGCCCAACGTGCAATTGCAGGTAAAAATGGCAGCGTTCGACGATCGATTGAGATCAGTGCGGTAAACGCGAGCCGTTCAAATTCTTCGAGCAGCCACGAAACACACTGTTAATGAAAATAAATCGGGCTTTGCTGAATCCGAAATCGTTTCCTATTCGTAATAGTTTGGACAATCGCTAATAAATGCGCGTTGTTCGAATAAAACAAGGGGGAAACATGAAATTGACCAGAATTACGCAACGAATGCTGGCTTGTATTTTCGGCGTCGCGGCCGTGCATAACGCAATGGCGCAAAGCATCGAGCGGCCCGACATGGGCAAGCTGATTGCGACCGGCGGCGTCAGCCAGGTCGAGGGCGCGGGCGGCGGCGGACTGACGCCGTGGGCGCTGATTACCGGTTATGGCACACGCGACAGTTACGGCGCCAATGTCCATTACACCGCGCTCAAGACCCAGGACTATGCGCTGGATTCGTACGGCGTCGCAGTCGGCATTGCCGACCGGGTGGAGCTGTCGTTGGCCAAACAGGATTTCAGAAGTACCGGCGGTGCGCTGAACGGCCTGAAAATTCAACAGGATATTGTCGGCGTCAAGGTCAAGGTTGCGGGCGATGCGGTATACGAGCAGGACAGCCTGATGCCGCAAATTGCAATCGGCTTGATGTACAAGCGAAATAACGGCGTTCGCGGTCTGCCTGGCGTCACGAGCGTCAAGCAGCTGGGCGCAAAAGATGAAGACGGCATCGATTACTACGTATCGGCCACCAAGATTTTGCTCGATCAAAGCCTGTTATTGAACGGCACGGTCCGCGCGACCAAGGCAAACCAGATGGGCATCCTGGGTTTCGGCGGCGATCGGGGCGACCGGTATCAGCCGATGCTGGAAGCGTCGGCGGCCTACCTGATCAACCGCAAGCTTGCCGTCGGCGTCGAGTACCGGATGAAGCCGCGCAATCTGGGGGTCGACAGGGAAAAGGATAATTACGATGCCTTTATCGCTTATTTCCCGAGCAAGAATATTTCGATTACCGCCGCGTATGTTTCATTGGGCGATATCACGATCCTGAATCCGACACGTCAGCACGGTTTTTATCTGTCGCTGCAAGCGGGTTTCTAAACTTTTACCTTTTACCAGACACGAGGCACGCATGAAAAAATTTTCCACTTTCGCCGCGGCTTGCATCGCCGCCATCGCTTTTCTAATCAGTTTTCCATCGACAGCGCAAACGCCGCTTGCCGGCGACGCGTTGTATCAGCAGCTCGGAGGCAAGGCCGGCATCAGCAAGATCGTCGATGATTTCCTGCCTATCGTGCTGGCCGATGCCCGCATCAAGGATGCATTCAAGGATGCGGATATCGAACGGCTCGGCATGCTGCTGATCGAACAGTTTTGCGACCTGAGCGGCGGCCCCTGCAAATACAGCGGCAAGGATATGAAAAGCGCCCACAAGGATATGGCAATCACCAATGCGCATTTCAATGCGCTGGCCGAAGACTTGCAGATGGCGATGGAAAAAAACAATATCCCGTCCCGCGCGCAAAACAAATTGATTGCCAAACTGGCGCCGATGCAGCGGACCGTGGTCGCCAAATGATGCTTATCCCATCATCAAAGGATTCCTCATGAACGGCAACACCAGCATTTCCGGCCGGCGTCTAGCCCTGTTGCACGGATTGACCGCAATCGTATCAATCGTTGTTGCGGCCGCAGCATGCGCAGGCGGCATCAGCGCAACAGCGCTCGACAAGGATGGCGCGAAGATGGCCGATGTGGTGATCTACGCCACGCCGGTTGGCGACATACCCATGCCTGCCGCCGGCGCATTGGAAACGGTCACGATTGCGCAGGACCATTTGCAATTCACGCCCTATGTCACCGCAATCCGCACCGGCACTGCGATCAAGTTTCCCAATTACGACAAGATCGAACATCATGTGAAATCTTTTTCCAGCGCCAAGGAATTTGAAATCAAGGTGTATGAAAAGGGTACGCCGCCGCCGGTTGTGTTCGACAAGCCGGGGGTGGTGATCGTCTATTGCATGCTTCATGGCTGGATGCGGGCTTACGTGATGGTGCTGGATACGCCGTATTTTGCAAAGACGGAAGCATCGGGCGCCGTCATGCTGGACAAGCTCAAAGAGGGAACCTATGAAATCAAGGCATGGCATCCGGACATGGGCATGATAAAACCCGCATTGACGCAAACCGTTAAAGTCGGCCCCGGCGGAATGCAACCAATCACGTTCAATTTTGATTTTGTCGCAAAAAAAAGAAAGCCTTCCAAACCGGCGGCGGGAGAAAAACACCACTGATCCCGATCGGGTAATATCCGGAAATTCCAGTTCCGAAGCGCTTCTGCCTCGGCGCGAAATGCCGAGGATGCGCGCTGATGCCCGCTGCCACGATGTGCCGGCAGAAGCCGACAATTACAATGAAACCCATTTTCGCCATAATTTGTCTCTGCTTTCTAGGCTTTGACGTTCACGCGCAAACGCTTCCTGGCGGGCAGCCGCGCCCGCTCCTGACTTATGGCGGGGACTTGAAGGAAGTGCGAATCAACAGCGAAGCGGCACTGCCGCAATGGCTGGCAAAATGCGATCCGCCGTTTTACGAGGTTTTCAGCATTCGAACCCTCGCAGCAGCACCGGCATTTATCGCGGTATTCATCGGCGGTAGCGCACGGGAAGAAGTCATTACCTACACGCTGATTCCGACAGCGATAAAGTCATGTTCTTCCATCAGCCGTCTTGGCTCTTACACTTTCCGTCGTCCGGTGCCGATGCCGAACGGCGGATACAGCGAAATTTTCCCGATACTCAATGCCAAAGGCGAAGTGGCCTATTTGCTGCATGAAGAAAAATCGCTGGCATCAGGATCAGGCGGCGCTGCATTGACCCGCACTCTTCTGGCATTGACCGGAAAATCATTGCGGCAGGTTGCGCGCGTGACAAAGACGAATGGAGATGCTGAACAATTGCCGGATGCGCTGATTCCGTTTGCGGCGCTGTTGAAATAGCGCTGCCGATAGAAATGCATAATGAAAAAAAACCTGCGCATGCAGGTTTTTTTCACGTTTGAGAAACGCGCTTTTTATCGCGGCAGAACCGACGAGCCCATCAGGAATTCATCGACTGCCCGCGCGCATTGCCGGCCTTCGCGGATCGCCCACACCACCAGCGACTGGCCGCGGCGCATGTCGCCGGCTGCGAACACGTTGGCCACCGACGTGTGATAGCAGCCATTGCCGTCGGTGGTCGCTTTCGCATTGCCGCGCGCGTCCTTGTCGACGCCGAATGCATCGAGCACTTGCGCAACCGGCGACACGAATCCCATCGCCAGCAGCACCAGATCCGCTTTCATTTCGAATTCGGAATTCGGCACTTCCTGCATCTTGCCGTCTTTCCATTCGACGCGAGCCGCGATCAGCTTCTCGACTTTGCCGCCCTTGCCTTCCAGCCGCTTGGTGGCGACCGCCCAATCGCGCTCGCAACCTTCTTCATGCGACGATGAAGTGCGCAGCTTGGTCGGCCAGTACGGCCAGACCAGCGGCTTGTTTTCTTCTTCCGGCGGTTGCGGCAGCAATTCGAACTGGGCGACCGATGCGGCGCCGTGGCGATTGGAGGTGCCGACGCAATCGGAACCGGTATCGCCGCCGCCAATGACAATCACGTGCTTGCCGGTCGCCATGATCTGATCCTTGACCTTGTCGCCTGCATTGACCTTGTTTTGCAGCGGCAGGAATTCCATCGCGAAATGAACGCCTTTCAACTCGCGGCCCGGTACCGGCAAATCGCGCGGCTGTTCGGCGCCGCCGGCGATGATGACGGCATCGAAATCCCGATTGATCTGTTCGACCGGCATGGTCTCCCTGGCCCAGTTGACGATATTGGCCGGAAAGTCCTTACCGACCAGGACACCGGTGCGAAACGTCACGCCTTCCGCCTGCATTTGCTCGACGCGGCGGTCGATCAGCGCTTTTTCCATCTTGAAATCCGGAATGCCGTAACGGAGCAGGCCGCCGATGCGATCGTTTTTCTCGAATACGGTCACGTCATGACCGACGCGCGCCAGTTGCTGTGCCGCTGCCAGGCCGGCAGGGCCGGAACCGACGACGGCGACTTTCTTGCCGGTTTTGGCGGAGGATGCCAGCGGCACGACCCAGCCGTTTTCCCAACCCTTGTCGATGATGAAATGCTCGATCGACTTGATGCCGACCGGATCGTCATTGATGCCGAGCGTGCACGCCGTCTCGCACGGTGCCGGACAAATGCGGCCGGTAAACTCAGGAAAATTATTGGTCGAGTGCAGATTGTCGAGCGCTTCCTTGTAATTGCCGTTGTACACAAGATCATTCCAGTCAGGAATGATGTTGTTGACCGGGCAGCCGGTATTGCAAAACGGAATACCGCAATCCATACAGCGCGCGCCCTGGATCCTGGCTTCGTCGTCGCTCAAATGCACCATGAATTCCTTGTAATGCTTTTTACGCAACGGCGGCGCTTCGCTGGCTTCCTGCAAGCGTTGGAATTCCAGAAAACCGGTTACTTTTCCCATTTTTTACTCACCCTCTTGGCACAAAATTTACCCAGACCGGAGATTCCCCGGCCTGTGGTCTCTGCATGGTTTGTTGATCGTTATGCTGCGATTTTTTCTTTTGCCAGCTTGTCGGCTTTGGCCGCATCCATCTCGCCCAATGCCCGCTTGTACTCGGTCGGGAAGACTTTGACGAACTTGCCGCGCGCGGTGACCCAATCGTCCAGCAAAGCACGGGCGCGCGTGCTGCCGGTGTACTTGAAATGGCGTTCGATCAAGCCCTTCAAAATCGCCTCGTGGGTTTGCGCCTCGCCGCCGCGCACCGCGGTATGCCAGATCGCGCGGTCGGTCTTCGCCTCTTGCTCGGCCGACGACAGGACCGGATTCAGATCGACCATCGCCATGTTGCATTTCCGGGCAAAATCGCCGGCCGGGTCGTACACATAAGCGATGCCGCCGGACATGCCAGCCGCGAAGTTGCGGCCGGTCTCGCCCAGCACCACCACCGTGCCGCCGGTCATGTATTCGCAACCATGATCGCCGGTGCCTTCGACGACTGCGATCGCGCCGGAATTGCGCACCGCGAAACGCTCGCCTGCCACGCCGTTGAAGAACGCTTCGCCCGCAATCGCGCCGTATAAAACGGTGTTGCCGACGATGATGTTGTTGACGGCCCAGCCCCGGAATTCGGTGTTCGGACGCACGATGATGCGGCCGCCCGACAAGCCCTTGCCGACATAATCGTTGCCTTCGCCGACCAAGTCCAGCGTGATGCCGTGCGCCAGGAACGCGCCCGCCGATTGGCCGGCGGTGCCCTGCAACTGGATATGGATGGTGTCATCCGGCAAACCTTCATGCCCGTATTTCTTCGCGACTTCGCCGGACAGCATCGCGCCGACCGTGCGGTTGACGTTCTTGATCGACGAAATGAACGATACTTTTTCGCCTTTGTCGATCGCTGCCTTCGCTTGAGCGATCAACTTGTGATCAAGCGCTTTTTCAAGGCCGTGGTCCTGTTCCTCAACCTGATAACGCGGCTCCGAAGCCGGCACCTCGGGCTGATAGAAAATCTTGCTGAAGTCGAGCCCTTTCGCTTTCCAGTGCGTGATCGCCTTCGATTTGTCGAGCAAGTCGGAACGGCCGATCAATTCGTTGAACGTGCGAATACCCAGTTGCGCCATGATCTGGCGCGCTTCTTCGGCGACGAAGAAAAAGAAATTCACCACGTGCTCGGGCTTGCCCGCGAATTTGGCGCGCAGCACTGGATCCTGCGTCGCGACCCCAACCGGGCAGGTATTCAAGTGGCACTTGCGCATCATGATGCAGCCCTCTACCACCAGCGGCGCGGTGGCGAAACCGACTTCATCCGCACCCAGCAATGCAGCGATCACGACGTCGCGGCCGGTCTTGATCTGGCCGTCGGTCTGCACGCGGATACGGCTGCGCAAACGGTTCAGCACCAGCGTCTGCTGGGTTTCGGCCAGGCCCAATTCCCAAGGCGTGCCGGCATGCTTGACCGACGACAGCGGTGATGCGCCGGTGCCGCCGTCATGGCCGGCGATCACGACGTGATCCGATTTGGCTTTGGCCACGCCGGCCGCCACGGTGCCGACCCCGACTTCGGACACCAACTTGACCGAGATCGATGCTTTCGGATTGGCGTTTTTCAAATCGTGAATCAGTTGCGCCAGATCTTCGATCGAATAAATATCGTGATGCGGCGGCGGTGAAATCAGGCCGACGCCCGGCACTGAAAAGCGCAGCTTGGCGATGTACTCGGACACTTTATGGCCAGGCAACTGGCCTCCCTCACCGGGCTTTGCACCCTGCGCCATCTTGATCTGAATCTGATCGGCCGATATCAGGTATTCCGCGGTGACGCCGAAACGCCCCGATGCGACCTGCTTGATTTTGGAACGCAGCGAATCGCCCGGCAACAACGGCATGTCGACTTCGATGCGGTCCTTGCCGATGACCGATGCGAGCGTGTCGCCCTGCTTGATCGGAATGCCTTTCAATTCCTGCCGATAGCGGTTTTCATCCTCGCCGCCTTCGCCGGTATTGGATTTGCCGCCGATGCGGTTCATCGCGATCGCGAGCGTCGCATGCGCTTCGGTCGAGATCGAACCGAGCGACATCGCGCCGGTGGCAAAACGCTTGACGATTTCCTTGGCAGGCTCGACTTCATCGAGCGGAATTGCCCGCGACGGATCGAGCTTGAACTCGAACAAGCCGCGCAGCGTCATGTGTCGGCGCGATTGGTCGTTGATAATCTGCGCGTACTCTTTATAGGTGTTGAAATTGTTGGCGCGCGCCGAATGCTGCAGCTTCGCAATCGCATCGGGCGTCCACATATGGTCTTCGCCGCGCACGCGGAATGCATATTCGCCGCCCGCATCGAGCGCATTGGCCAGTACCGGATCGTTGCCGAACGCGAGCTTGTGCAGGCGCAATGCCTCTTCCGCCACTTCGAACACGCCGATGCCTTCGACATTGGAGGCGGTGCCCTTGAAATACTTGTCGACCAATGCCTTGTTCAAGCCGATCGCCTCGAAAATCTGCGCGCCGCAATACGACATGTAAGTCGAAATGCCCATCTTCGACATCACCTTCAGCAAGCCTTTGCCGACCGCTTTCTGGAAGTTGTAGATCGCCTTTTCCGGCGACAGATCGCCCGACAAGCCTTTGGCCATATCGGCCAGCGTATCCATCGCGAGGTACGGATGTATCGCTTCGGCGCCGTAACCGGCGAGCAATGCAAAGTGATGCGTCTCGCGTGCGGAACCGGTTTCCACGACCAGGCCGGCCGACGTGCGCAATCCCTTGCTGACCAGATGCAAGTGAATAGCGGACGTTGCCAGCAGCGCCGGAATCGCGACCTGTTCGGCATCCATTTTACGGTCCGAGATGATCAGAATATTGTGGCCGGATTTAACCGCATCGACCGCCTTCGCGCACAGCGATGCCAGGCGCGCTTCGATGCCTTCCTTGCCCCACGCGACCGGATAGCAGATGTTCAGCTCATGCGACTTGAACTTGCCGCCGGTGTGCGCGCTGATGTTGCGCAGCTTCGCGATGTCGGCGTAATCGAGGATCGGCTGCGACACTTCCAGCCGCATCGGCGGATTGATGTTGTTGGTATCGAGCAGATTCGGCTTCGGACCGATGAACGACACCAGCGACATCACCATCGCTTCGCGGATCGGATCGATCGGCGGGTTGGTCACTTGCGCGAACAATTGCTTGAAATAGTGGTACAGCGTCTTGTTCTTGTTCGACATCACCGCCAGCGGCGAATCGTTGCCCATCGAACCGGTCGCTTCTTCGGCCTGCACCGCCATCGGCGACATCAGGAATTTCAGGTCTTCCTGCGTGTAGCCGAACACCTGCTGGCGATCGAGCAATGGCGTCGTCGATCTCGCCTCTTCCGGCTCCGCCTTCAGATCGCCGAGCCTGATGCGTACCGACTCGATCCACTGCTTGTACGGTTTGGCGTTCGCATAGGTATCCTTGAGTTCCTTGTCGTCGATGATGCGGCCCGCATCGAGGTCGATCAGGAACATCTTGCCCGGCTGCAGCCGCCATTTCTGGATGATTTTCGATTCCGGAATCGGCAATACGCCGGATTCCGATGCCATCACCACCAGATCGTCGTCGGTCACGATATAGCGCGCCGGACGCAAGCCGTTGCGGTCCAGCGTGCCGCCGATATGGCGGCCGTCGGTAAATGCCATCGCGGCCGGACCGTCCCACGGCTCCATCATCGCGGCGTGATATTCGTAAAATGCGCGGCGGTTGTCATCCATCAGCGTGTGGTTTTCCCACGCTTCCGGGATCATCATCATCATGGCCTGCGCAATCGGATAGCCTGCCATCAGCAGCAGTTCCAGCGCATTGTCGAAGCACGCGGTATCGGACTGGCCTTCATAAATCAGCGGGAACAGTTTCTTCAAATCGTCGCCCAGCACGGCGGATTTCATCACGCCTTCGCGCGCGCGCATCCAGTTGAAGTTGCCTTTGACCGTGTTGATTTCACCGTTATGCGCCAGCAGGCGATACGGATGCGCCAGCGGCCATTCTGGAAAGGTATTGGTCGAAAAGCGTTGATGCACCAGCGCCAGCGCGGAAACGCAGCGCGAATCCTGCAAGTCCTTGTAATACACGCCCACCTGGTCAGCCAGCAACAATCCTTTATAGACGACGGTACGGGCCGACATCGACGGCACGAAAAATTCTTTCCCGTGCAATAGATTGAGCGCCTGGATCGCATGGCCGGACGACTTGCGGATCACATACAGTTTGCGTTCCAGCGCATCGGTCACCATGATGTCCTGGCCGCGCCCGATGAAAATCTGGCGGATCACCGGTTCTTTTTCGCGCACGGTAGGCGACATCGGCATGTCGATATCGATGGGCACATTGCGCCAGCCAAGCACGACCTGGCCTTCGGCATGCACGGCACGCTCGATTTCCTGCTCGCACGCAATGCGCGAAGCGTTTTCTTTCGGCAAGAACACCATGCCGACGCCATATTCGCCGGGCGGCGGCAACCTTACGCCCTGCCGCGCCATTTCCTCGCGATAGTATTGATCGGGAATCTGAATCAAAATGCCCGCGCCATCGCCCATCAGCTTGTCCGCGCCGACGGCACCCCGATGATCGAGATTTTTCAGGATAAGCAAACCCTGTTCAACAATCGAATGGCTTTTCTTGCCTTTTATATGGGCGATGAAACCGACGCCGCAGGCATCATGTTCATTGGACGGGTCGTACAGACCTTGCGCATGCATAAGCGTTCTCCGCTACTTTATAAGTGTGAATTATAAGAATAGTGCAGCGCAGCAGATTATTCAATCCAAATAAATGGGGTCAGAGTAGTTTAAATATCCCTCTCTTACAAATCTTGTATAAATGGGGACGGAGTAAATCAACCTTTGTGATGGTTTTCCATGGATGGATTTTTTGATCCAATGGGCGTTTTTTCTTTTTGTTTCAAAGGACGTCCTTTTTTTGCGGGACGCACTCGGCGAGCTGTTTTTTTCTCGAGCGCTATCTGGAACTTTTCCGATCCCAACACCCATCCTTTGATCGTCGCATCATTTATCCTGGCGATTTCTTCTGCAGTAATCGCCTGCTCTACCAAGGCTTTGTACGCGGCTTCACGGTCGAACGGCGTGTTTCCCAAAGACCAATATAGCGGATGATCGGTAATTACCGCGTCCGGTTTGATGCCAATATGATGCGCATAACTCGACCAAGCATAATCTGCCGGATCGGCAACAATGCCGGCTCGCACGGGATTAAGTTCAATATACCGCGAACAAGTCATGAAATATCTTTCCGACTCGATCACGGTTGCCTTGTAACGTCCTTGCCATAAGGTTCCGGCACGCGCGTATTTGCGATTGAAATAAGGTACGTAATAACGCCCCATCCATTGCATCATGCGCCCCAATCCCGTTTCATCCGACGGAGTTACCAATAAATGCACATGATTGGATAACAGTACGTATGCGTGAATTGCGACCTTGAATTGTTTGGCGCCTTCGCGCAGCCAGTTCAAAAAAATAGTGTAATCATCAGCATCTCGAAAGATTAATTGACGATCATTGCCGCGCTGTATGACATGGTGCGGCTGATGCGGAATAACAAGTCGTGGAAGACGCGCCATGAATATAAATAAGCCGGGTTGAGTAGCCCTGATTATAACAAATTATCGACTCTGACCCCATTTTATAGTGGCCAAAAGAAAACCCCGCTTTGGGCGGGGTCATTTCTCGTTTAATAAGTGCTGAAAATCGGAAAGGTATTTCCTAGAACGGAATATCGTCATCCATATCCGACAGATTCGGTGCGGGCTTGGATGCCGGGCGGGAGGAACCGGTACCGCCCGGAGCGCCTGCACTTTGCCGGGCCGGAGGCGCGTTATTGCCATATTCTTCAGATGCATTACCGCCCATGCCCTGGCGGCTGCCCAGCATTTGCATGGTGTCGGCCTTGATGTCGGTCGCGTACTTTTCCACGCCATCCTTGTCAGTGTATTTGCGCGTGCGCAGGCTGCCCTCGACATATACCTGCGAACCTTTTTTCAGGTACTGGCCCGCGATCTCCGCCAGCTTGCCGAAGAACGTGATGCGGTGCCATTCGGTTTGTTCTTTCTTTTCGCCGCTGGTCTTGTCTTTCCATGAGTCGGTGGTCGCTACGGCGATTGTCGTCATCGCGTCGCCGCTCGGCATGTAGCGCGTTTCCGGATCACGCCCCAGGTTACCGACAATAATCACTTTGTTGACCGATGCCATAAATATTTCTCCTGTTAAACCGCGGCGGCTTGTTGTATCGAACCGCGGCGCGGTAAATTTTTCATATTGACTGCAATTATAAGCCAGACAACAGTCAGGCCCGCACCTAAAACGAATACCGACGACGGTCCGGCATGTTGCGTCAGCCAGCCGCCGAGCGCGCCGCCGCAAAACAAACCCAGTGCCTGCAGCGTGTTGTACACGCCGAGCGCCGCGCCGCGCGCCGCGGCGGGTGCAATGCGCGACACCAGCGAAGGCTGGCTTGCTTCCAGAATATTAAAGGCGATAAAAAATGCCAGCAGCAGCATGACCAGAACAGGCCATTGCACCGCCGGTTGCGACAGCGCCGCCCACATGCCGATTTGCACCATCAACAGCAATATGATCGCGCCGACAAACACTTGTTTCATCGCACCGCGCTTTTCACCGATGAATACCGGCGGCAGCATCAACGCGAACGATGCCAATACAACCGGCAGATAAATTTTCCAGTGCGCGGCAACCGGCATGCCGGCATACTGCACTAGCGCGGACGGCATCACCACGAACATTGCCATTTGCGTCACATGCAATGCAAACACGCCGTAATTCAGGCGCATCAATTCGCCATCTTTCAACACGACGCTGAACGACACCGGTTTCGATACAAGCACCGGCGCATCCGGCACGACAAACAGCACAACCAGGATCGCCAGCAGCGACAAGCCGCCGATCAATAAAAAAATTCCGCTCATGCCGATCGCGCTATACAACAGCGGCGAAGCGATCAGCGATGCGGCGAACGTGAGCCCGATTGAACCGCCCACCATGGCCATCGCCTTGGTGCGGTGTTCTTCCCGCGTTGCATCGGCGATGAACGCGGTGACCGCTGCCGATATCGCACCGGCACCTTGCACCGCGCGGCCGACGATGACCCAGACGATATCGGTTGCGGCAGCCGCGATCAGCGATCCGAGCGCGAACAGGATCAGGCCGATGACGATGATGCGCTTGCGGCCGTATTTGTCGGATGCGATGCCGAATGGAATTTGGCCGAACGATTGGGTCAGTCCGTAAATGCCCAAGGCCAAGCCGGCCAAGGTGGCGCTATCGCCGCCAGGCAATGATTTTGCGTGCACGGCGAACACCGGCAGGATCAGGAACAGGCCCAGCATGCGCAACGCAAAAATCGATGCCAGCGACAGGCTGGTCCGGATTTCAGCGCCCGACATGCGAGGATTTGATTCAATGGCAATATTGGAAGGCATAGGAGAGTCAAGCGAGCAAACCCGCTTATTACGACGCGCATCAAAACCCGTTATAGTATCAGGTTGACCCGTTTTAACCCGCTTGCGGCTTTTCAAAAAATCTGCGACCGCCGGAAAAACCTACGCTGAAAGCAGTTCATGGAAGAAATTCGCATTCGCGGCGCACGCACGCACAATCTTAAAAATATCAACCTCGATTTACCGCGCAACAAGCTGGTCGTGATCACCGGATTGTCCGGCTCCGGCAAGTCATCGCTCGCGTTCGACACGTTGTATGCGGAAGGACAGCGGCGCTATGTCGAATCGCTGTCGTCCTATGCGCGCCAGTTTTTGCAGTTGATGGAAAAACCCGACGTCGATCTGATCGAAGGCTTGTCGCCGGCGATTTCAATCGAGCAAAAGGCCACGTCGCACAATCCGCGCTCCACCGTCGGCACCGTCACCGAAATTCACGATTATCTGCGCCTGCTGTATGCGCGGGTCGGCACGCCCTACTGTCCCGACCATCCGGAAAATCCGCTGGCGGCGCAATCGGTGTCGCAAATGGTCGATGCGGTACTGGCGATGCCGGAAGATACGAAGCTGATGATTCTGGCGCCGGTCGTGGCGAACCGCAAAGGCGAGCATGTCGACTTGTTCGAGCAGATGCAGGCGCAGGGTTTCGTGCGCTTTCGCGTCCAGAGCGGAACCGGCGCGGCGAAAATCGTCGAGGTCGACGACTTGCCGAAGCTGAAGAAAACCGAGAAGCACACGATCGACGTCGTGATCGACCGCGTCAAGGTCAAGGACGACATCAAGCAGCGCCTGGCCGAGAGTTTCGAGACCGCGCTGCGGCTGGCCGAAGGCCGCGCAATTGCGTTGGAAATGGATGGCGGCGTCGAACATATCTATTCCAACAAGTTCGCCTGTCCGGTCTGCGGTTATTCGCTGCAAGAGCTGGAGCCGCGCCTGTTCTCGTTCAACAACCCGATGGGCGCCTGTCCGGAATGCGACGGCTTGGGGCATATCGAGTTTTTCGATCCGAAGCGGATCGTCGCCTTTCCGAATCTGTCGCTGGCAAGCGGCGCCGTCAAAGGCTGGGACCGGCGCAACCAGTTTTATTTTCAGATGCTGTCGAATCTCGCGGAATTCTATGAATTCGACGTCGATATTCCATTTGAAAAACTGCCGGAGAAGGCGCAGCAAGCCGTGTTGTACGGATCCGGCCGGCAGACGATTCCATTCAGCTACATCAATGAACGCGGCCGCACCGTCATTCGCGAGCACACGTTTGAAGGCGTGGTCAACAACCTGCAGCGGCGTTACCGGGAAACCGATTCGATGGCCGTCAAGGAAGAACTCGCCAAATTCATCAATGAAAAGGAATGCCCGTCGTGCCAGGGTGCGCGGTTGCGCATCGAGGCGCGTTTCGTCAAGGTCGGCGCCGGCGCGCAAAGGCGTTCGATTTATGAAGTCGCGGCGACGCCGTTGCGCGACACGCTCGCGTTCTTTGAAAACCTGAAATTGAAAGGCGCGAAAAAGGAAATCGCCGATCGGATCATCAAGGAAATCATTTCGCGCCTGACGTTTTTGAATAATGTCGGTCTCGATTATCTGTCGCTGGAACGCAGCGCGGATACCTTGTCGGGCGGCGAGGCGCAGCGCATCCGGCTGGCGTCGCAAATCGGCTCCGGCCTGACCGGTGTCATGTATGTACTCGACGAGCCGTCGATCGGCCTGCACCAGCGCGACAATGACCGGCTGATCACGACGCTCAAGCATTTGCGCGACATCGGCAATAGCGTGCTGGTCGTCGAGCATGACGAAGATGCGATCCGCTGCGCCGATTTCATCGTCGATATGGGCCTAGGCGCCGGCGTGCATGGCGGCGACATCATCGCGCAAGGCACGCTCGCGCAAATCCTGAAAAACAAGAAGTCTCTCACCGCGCAATATCTGAACGGCTCGCTGGAAATCGCATTGCCGAAAAAGCGCACGCCGCCGGACCCGAGAAGGCAATTCGTCATCACCGGCGCCACCGGCAACAATCTCAAGAATGTCACGCTGACGGTGCCAGTCGGCTTGCTGACCTGCGTGACCGGCGTGTCCGGATCGGGCAAGTCCACCATCGTCAACGACACGCTGTATCACGCCATGGCGCGGCATTTGTATGGCTCGCACGCGGAACCGGCGGCGCATGAATCGATCAGCGGCATGGAATATTTCGACAAGGTGATTTCGGTGGACCAGGCGCCGATCGGCCGCACGCCGCGCTCGAACCCGGCGACCTACACCGGTTTGTTCACGCCGATCCGCGACCTGTTTTCGACCGTGCCTGTCTCAAAAGAGCGCGGCTATTCGGCGGGCCGCTTTTCTTTCAACGTCAAGGGCGGACGCTGCGAAGCATGCCAGGGCGATGGCGTCATTAAAGTGGAAATGCATTTTCTGCCGGACGTGTATGTGCCGTGCGATGTCTGCCACGGCAAGCGTTACAACCGCGAGACGCTGGAAGTGCAATACAAGGGCAAGAATATTACTGAAGTGCTGGAAATGACGGTGGAAGAAGCGCATGTCTTCTTCAAGCCGGTGCCGGTGATTGCACGCAAATTGCAAACGCTGCTGGATGTGGGTCTCGGCTACATTCGATTGGGCCAGAGCGCCACCACGCTGTCCGGCGGCGAAGCGCAGCGCGTCAAGCTGTCGCTCGAACTATCGAAACGCGATACCGGCCGCACGCTCTACATTCTCGACGAACCGACCACCGGCCTGCATTTCCATGACATCGATTTGCTGTTGAAAGTGATACATCGGCTGCGCGATCAGGGCAATACGGTGGTGATCATCGAGCACAATCTCGACGTGATCAAAACCGCCGACTGGCTGATCGATCTCGGGCCGGAAGGCGGTGCCGGCGGCGGCGAAATCATTGCGGCCGGCACGCCGGAAGATGTGGCGAAGAGTGCCAGGAGCTTCACCGGAAAATATCTGGCGCCGATGTTGAAGAAGTAAGTAGCGCGCCGGTCGTCGTCACTATGCGTTGACAAGGAAAATCAATTGGCAAAACATCTGCGCATCGCCGGCGTCGTTCAAGGCGTAGGTTATCGCGCCGCCTTCGCGACGACAGCCCATGCGCTACAACTTTCCGGCTGGGTAAGAAACCGTTTCGACGGCTCGGTCGAGGCAACTGTCCGCGGGCCGGCCGAAGCACTCGGCGACATCATCGACTGGGCCTGGCACGGCCCGTCTGGTGCGCAAGTGCGGGAAGTATCGGTCACCGAAGTGGCTGATGCGATGGCGGCCGATGGAAGATTCGAGATATTGCCGACCGAGTAATCCGGTTTGAGATCAAGGCAATCCGAACCACAACCCTGCCGGCACAAATACCAGCGCCGCCAGGTTGCCGAGCAATACGATCGATGCGACCTTGTCCGGTTCCTGCTGATACAGCTCGGCCACCATGAAGCAAAACACGGCGGGCGGCAGCGACGCGAACAGGTACATCTGCCCGCGCTGCTCCGCTGTCAGATGCAGCATGCCGTCGAGCGCCCATGCTACCGCCAGTCCCGCAACCGGACACACGATCGCACCGATCAAGCCGATATGCCAGCTTTTGAAATTGATGTCCAGCATCCGCACGCCCAGCGAAAACAGCATGAGCGGAATGCATGCTTCGCCGAGCAGTTTCAATGCCTGGAACAACGGCGCGGGCAAGCCGATATGCGCAATGGCGAACACCATGCCGGCCATCATTGCAAGCATCATCGGACTGCCGAGAAATTTGAGAAAAGCGGTGCGCCGCCCGCCTCTGCCGGATTCGATGATCTTGATGCCGACCGAAAAATAAACCAGGTTGCTTGCCATGAACAGCGCCACCGCTGCCGACAAGCCAGCAGTGCCGAATGCCAGCACCGCAAGCGGCAATCCCATGTTGCCGCAATTGTTGTACATCATCGGCGGCACGAAGCTGCGCACATCGTAACCGAGCAGCCGAGCCACCGGCCAAGCCAGCAATCCGGAACCGAGCGCAATCAGCACGCCCGCCAGAATCAGCGTGCTGTTGTGCGCCACATCGAAATCCTTGGCGGCCAGCGCGGTAAAGACCAGCAGCGGGCACAGCACTTCCATGCTGACGCGATTGACTGCCGTCATATCGGACTTCACGGTTTCGCCGCGCAAGCGCGCATAAACATAGCCGACGCCGATAATGACGAAGACCGGCAGAATAATACCAACGATGCGCTCAAACATTTCCATCAGTGGTTTCTCTTTTGCTTTTTGCTAACGGTGAATCCACGCTGTCGCGTGCATGGGGCGGAAGGCCGTCATTTTAGCGGTATCTGCCGGGCTCCGTTTCGTCCGAGTGAAATTGCGAAGACCGCGCAGACGCTATCGGGGAGAAGATGAAGCGGATGCGGAAGCAGCAAGCGCAACGGATGAACGTCCGCCGTCGGATGCGACAAAACGCGCGACTGTCTCCAGCACCGGCGCCAAGCCGCGCAGCGCCGCCGGCGTCATGCCGACCGCCGCAAGCAAGCGCGAATCCAGCGCCATGTCTTTGCTGCTTTTAATGAAATCAACTTCAACTGCAACGCGAATACCGTAAACGTAATTTGAATGGTACATATCTTCGCAGTAGTGTCCGGTTAAAAATCGAACAAAATCAATTGGTTATCGACGGGTGATGCAATTGTTCTGGTGGCATCGGGCTGTAAGGCGCATGACATAAGGGTTTTCTCGAAAACCGAGACCGACAAAATCTGTAGCAAAGTGT
>DAIDBD010000027.1 GCA_027310305.1 Herminiimonas sp. | reverse complement strand
TAAATCTGGCACACCCGCACATCGCGATAAATCCGCTCGACCGGAAAATCGCTGACATAGCCGTAGCCGCCGTGAATCTGGATCGCATCCGAGCAAATCCGTTCCGCCATTTCACTGGCAAACAGTTTCGCCATCGCCGCTTCTTTCAGGCACGGCTTGCCGGCATCTTTCAGGCTGGCCGCATGCCAGATCAGTTGGCGCGCCGCTTCGATTTGCGTCGCCATGTCGGCCAGCCTGAATTGCACCGCCTGATGTTCGAACAGCGTCTTGCCGAAACTGGTGCGCTCTTTCGCATAGGCCAGCGCCGCTTCGAACGCCGCGCGCGCCATGCCGACCGCCTGCGACGCGATGCCGATGCGCCCGCCTTCGAGCCCGGACAAGGCAATCCGGTAGCCCTGGCCTTCTTCGCCGATCAAGTTTTCCGCCGGCACGCGGCAGTTCTCGAACAAGATTTGCGCGGTGTCGGACGAATGCTGGCCGAGCTTGTCTTCCAGACGCGCGACGATATAGCCGGGCGTAGCGGTCGGCACCCAGAACGCGCTGATGCCGCGCTTGCCGGCGCCCTTGTCGGTCACCGCCATCACGATCGCTACGTCGGCGTATTTGCCGCTGGTGATGAATTGCTTGACGCCGTTGAGCACGTAGTGGTCGCCGGCGCGGGTTGCGGTCATGCGCAGCGTCGATGCATCGCTGCCGGCATGCGGCTCGGTCAGGCAAAACGCGCCGAGCATTTTTCCCTGCGCCAGCGGCCGCAGCCATTGCTCTTTTTGCGCAGCGTTCGCGTACATCATCGCGATGCTGCAGACCGGGCAATTGTTGACCGAAATCACGGTGGAAGTGCCGCCGTCGCCCGCCGCTATTTCTTCCAGCACCAGCGCGAGCGATACGTAATCGAGGCCGGCGCCGCCCAGTTCTTCCGGCACCGCCACGCCGTACGCGCCGAGCGCGGCCAGCTCTTTCAATTCCTCTTGCGGGAAATGATGTTCCTTGTCCCAGCGCGCGGCATTCGGCGCGAGCCGCTGTTGCGAAAACGCGCGCAACGCATCGCGGATCATTTCATGCTGTTCGGATAACACCATAATTTTTACTTCTTTTCAGGCGTTTGATGCAATGAGAAAAAGTAAGTCGTCCTAAAAGGGACTTCCTTTGGTCGTAGGGCGTAATAAGCGCAGCGCATTACGCCGCACATCAAAATATTCCGTCATGGTGCTGCGACATGTACGGCGAAACATTCGGCGCAATGCGCTGCGCTTATTGACGACCAACGGAAGTCCCTTTTCGGGACGCCCTACGAGCTACATAAGACTGTAGCCCAACCTACTTATACCAATTCGATCGCCATCGCGGTCGCTTCGCCGCCGCCGATGCAGAGTGCCGCAACGCCGCGCTTGCCGCCGGTTTTCCTCAGCGCGCCGATCAGCGTCACGATGATCCGTGCGCCGGATGCGCCGATCGGATGGCCGAGCGCGCAGGCGCCGCCGTGGATATTGACCTTGCCGTGCGGAATGCCGTGTTCCTTCATCGCGGCCATCGGCACTGCCGCAAATGCCTCATTGATTTCGAACAGATCGACTTCCCTGGTATTCCAGCCGGTTTTCGCGTACAGCTTTTCGATCGCGCCGACCGGCGCGGTGGTAAACCAGTTCGGCGCCTGCGAATGCCGCGTGTGGCCGACGATGCGGGCGATCGGCGTGCAGCCGAGCTTCTTCGCGGTCGATTCGCGCATCAACACCAGCGCGGCCGCGCCGTCGTTGATCGATGATGACGATGCGGCCGTGATCGTGCCGTCTTTCTTGAAGGCCGGCTTCAGCGCCGGGATTTTTTCGAGCTTCGCTTTCAGCGGGCCTTCATCCTTGTCGATCACGACTTCGCCGCCGCGGCCGGCAACGGTGACCGGCGCGATTTCCCATTTGAAGGAACCGTCGCTGGTAGCCGCCTGCGCGCGCTTGACCGATTCGATCGCGAATGCATCCTGCTCTTCACGCGTGAATTTGTATTTGTCGACGCATTCCTCGGCGAAGGTGCCCATCGAACGGCCCTTCTCGTATGCATCTTCGAGGCCGTCGAGCATCATGTGGTCGTACATCATGCCGTGGCCGATCCGGTAGCCGCCGCGCGCTTTCGGGATCAGGTACGGCGCATTGGTCATCGATTCCATGCCGCCGGCGACGACGACATCGTTGGTGCCGGCGACGATCGAGTCATAGGCAAACATCGTGGCCTGCATCGCCGAGCCGCACATTTTCGACATCGTGACCGCACCGGCGGTGGTCGGAATGCCGGCCTTGATCGCCGCCTGGCGCGCTGGTGCCTGGCCCTGTCCCGCCATCAGGCAGTTGCCGAACAACACATCCTGCACCTGGCTCGGCTCGATGCCGGCGCGCTCGATTGCCGCGCGAATCGCGACGGCGCCAAGATCGTGCGCGGACAACGATGAAAAATCACCCTGGAATGCGCCCATGGGAGTACGGGCCGCACCAACGATGACAATAGGATCGTTCATGTAAATTCTCCAGAATTGATAGATATTTGATAATTAAGCAGCTTGCGCTGCGGGGGTTGACGTAATCGGTTGATAACTGAACCGGCATTCCTGCGGATAGGGGAAAACGTCTTCGACATGCCCTTCCAGAATTCTCTGCTTACGCATCTGCCAGAATTGCGGCGTCAGCAAATCGGCATGATGTTTCAGAAAAAATTTCTTCACGTTTGCATTTCCCAGAAGGAAGGTGCCGAGCTGTTCCGGAAAGACATCGTTTTTTGCGACCGGATACCATGGTTCGGCCGACATCTCGTCTTCTTCATTGCGCGGCAACGGAATCGAACGGAAATTGCAGTCGGTGATGTATTCGATTTCATCATAGTCGTAAAACACCACGCGGCCATGACGCGTGACGCCGAAATTCTTGTACAGCATGTCGCCGGGAAAGATATTGACGCCGACCAGTTCCTTGATCGCATTGCCGTATTCGAGCACACCGTGCTCCATCGCCGCCAGGTCGTCCCGCTTTTCGGCATTGGTCAGCCAGATATTGAGCGGCACCATGCGCCGCTCGATATACACATGCTTGATGATGATCTGATCGCCTTCCTCTTCGACGATCGACGGCGCCACCTGTTTCAGTTCGGTCAGCAATGCTTCGGAAAAGCGGGCGCGCGGAAACGCCACGTTCGAATATTCGAGCGTATCGGCCATGCGGCCGACGCGATCATGGTTTTTCACCAGCAGGTATTTTTCCTTGACGATCGCGCGCGTGGTTTCCTTCGGCGCCGGAAAATAGTCCTTGATCGCCTTGAACACATACGGAAACGACGGCAGCGCAAACACCAGCATCACCAGCCCGCGTATGCCCGGCGCGATTTCGAAGCGGTCGGACGAGTGCCGCAAATGATGCAGGAAGTCGCGGTAGAACAGCGCCTTGCCCTGTTTCTGCAAACCGAGAATCGTGTAGATTTCACTGCGCGGTTTTTTCGGCAGCAGGCTGCGCAAAAACTGCACATAACCGGACGGCACTTCCATGTCGACCATGAAGTAGGCGCGGGTAAACGAAAACAGCACCGTGATCAGGATCGGATCGAACAGCACGGTATCGAGGATCAGTTCGCCCTTGCGGTTATGCAGGATCGGCACGATGAACGGATATTCGCGGTTGCCGTTGATGCCCTTGCCGACGATGTAGGCGCCCTTGTTGCGATAGAACAGGCTGGCCAGCACCTGGATCTGGTGATTCGCTTCCAGTTGATCGGGGCCGAACAACCCTTTCAGCCGCGCCTCGATCAGGCCGACATCGCGGTTCAGGTCGGCAAACGGGCATTGCAGCTGGAAATTGGTGACGATCCGCTTCAGCGTGTAGCGCAGCCCGTCTTTCGCCGGGTAATACACGCGGTAAATCGGCGCGATTTCTTCGGTTTCGATATAGTCGGTCGATACCGCCGGCCGCACGAAGATGAAATCGTTGTTGAAATACGCGCGATGCAGGATATTGCAGCAGACCGAGTTGAAGAATGTCTCTGCCAGCTCCGGCTGCTTGTGATCGGTCAGCAAGCCGATGTAATGCAGCTTGACTTCACGCCAGGCGCTGTCGGTCAAATCTTCTTCATCGTATTCGTCTTCCAGGATATGGATGCATTCCTGTACCCGCTTGTCGTAGAACGCGATGCGTTCCCGCGCTTCGGTTTGCGCGGCTTTCCAGTCGCTTTGCTCGAAGTGCCGCTTGGCCGCCTGGCTGCTGTGCCGGAACAGCCGGTAATGCTTGTCGAAGCCGTCCAGTATGGTGCGCGCGATATCGAACGCGATCTGGGAAGACAGCAGTTTGGGGAAAGCAGCTTGCATCGGCGGAGCCTTAAATGAACGTCCAGACCGCTAGTTTAGCCAAATCCTTGTTCGACAACCGATTGGGAATGCGGATTTGCGGCTTGCACGAACGAATTTTCAAGACCGTTCAATCACTTCGTTTCGGCAAACAGTTCGCGTCCGATCAGCATGCGTCGGATTTCGCTGGTGCCGGCGCCGATCTCGTACAGCTTCGCGTCGCGCCACAGGCGTCCCGCCGGGTAGTCGTTGATATAGCCGTTGCCGCCGAGCGCCTGGATCGTTTCGCCCGCCATCCAGGTCGCCTTCTCGGCCGAATACAGGATCGCGCCGGCCGCATCCTTGCGCAGCGCGCGCACCGCTTCCGGCGTCTTCGCGCGGTCGCACGCCTGGCCGACCGCATACACATATGCCTTGCAGGCCATCATCGTCGAATACATGTCGGCGATTTTCCCTTGCATTAATTGAAACTCGCCGATCGGCTGGCCGAACTGCTTTCTCTCGTGCACGTAGGGGATCACGACATCCAGGCACGCGGCCATCACGCCGAGCGGCCCGCCGGCGAGCACCGCGCGCTCGTAGTCGAGGCCGCTCATCAGCACGCTCACGCCCGCGCCTTCGGCGCCGAGCACGTTCCCGGCCGGAACTTCGCAATCGCGGAACACCAGCTCGCAGGTGTTCGAGCCGCGCATGCCGAGCTTGTCGAGCTTCTGCGCGGTGGAAAAGCCCTTCATGCCGCGCTCGATGAGGAACGCGGTGATGCCGCGCGGGCCGGCATTCGGATCGGTCTTGGCGTACACCACTAGCACGTGCGCGTCCGGGCCGTTGGTGATCCACATCTTGCTGCCGTTGAGGACGTAGCGCTCGCCGCGCCGCTCGGCGCGCGTGCGCATGCCCACCACGTCTGAACCCGCGCCCGGCTCGCTCATCGCGAGCGCTCCGACATGCTCGCCGGTGACGAGCTTCGGGAGGTATTTTCTTTTCTGCGCCTCGCTGCCGTTCCTGCGGATCTGGTTCACGCACAGGTTCGAGTGCGCGCCGTAGGAAAGCCCCACGGAGGCCGAGGCGCGCGAGATCTCCTCCACCGCGACGATGTGCGCGAGGTAGCCCATGCGGGTACCGCCGTACTCCTCCTCGACCGTGATGCCGAGCAGGCCCAGCGCGCCCATTTTTCGCCACAGGTCGGCGGGGAACTCGTTCGAGCGGTCGATCTCGGCCGCGCGCGGCGCGATCTCGTTGCGCGCGAACTCGCGCACCGTGGCGCGCAGCATGTCGATCGTCTCTCCGTGCGCGAAGCGCAGGAAAGGAAGCTCCATCGCCTCACTCCGGCGTGTCGGGGGTGTCGGGCAGCATCATCAGCG
>DAIDBD010000026.1 GCA_027310305.1 Herminiimonas sp. | reverse complement strand
CTTGCGCAATGGCTTGCGGCGCCGGCATCCGTTGCCCTTGGTACATGACTTCCGCTTCGTCGAAACCGGCGATCGCGGCGGCCAGATAGGCCAGCGGCGCCAAGTCGCCGGACGCGCCGACCGAGCCTTTTTGCGGCATGACCGGGTGAATGCCGGCATTGATGAACGCCAGCAGCCGATCGACCACTTCGACGCGCGGCGCGGAATAGTTGCTGGCAAAGGCGTTGGCGCGCAGCAGCATCGTGGCGCGGCTGACTTCTTCCGAAAACGGCTCGCCGATGCCGGCCGCATGCGCCTTGATCAACTGGGTCTGGAACAGTTCGATCTGCGCGACCGGGATGCGGGTATCCTTCAGCAAGCCGACGCCGGTATTGAAGCTGTACATCATCGGCGCTGCGTCATGCATCCAGGTCGCTTCGATATAGTCACGGCTTTCTTTGAGCGCATCGCGCGACGATTGCGCCAGCGCGACCTTGACGCCGGCGTCGCGCGCAACCGACGCCACTTGTTGCGCAGTGAGCGTGAAACCGTCGATGGTGATTGTTGTCATGATCATTCCAATCAATAAAATAGTGGGCGCTCAGCGCCGTGGGGCAAAATTTTCGACGAAGCGGCTGAATATAGAAGCCGCGGTTTCGGCGTCTTCCGCCGTCATGGTTTCATCCGGATGATGGCTGATGCCGCCATTGCCGCATCGCACGAACAGCATCGCGACATCGGTCAGCGCGGCCATCGCCATTGCATCATGGCCTGCGCCGGACGGCAGGCGACGCACCGGCAGGCCGGACCCGGCAATCGTGCTGTCCAGTTGATCTTGCAGCCAGTCCGCACAGGGAACGCTTTTCGCTTCATGCGTCTGGTTTATGTCGAACGTGACATTGCGGCGCGCAGCGATGTTTTTCATTTCATCGAGCACATCGCGTACCGCCGCTTCGCGCACGCCGTCGCTTTCGGCGCGGATATCGATGGTGAATACCGCCTTGCCGGGCACGACATTGGCCGCACCGTTCGGTACGCCGAACTGGCCGACCGTTCCGACCAGCCCGGAAATGCTCGAACAGCGTTTTTCGATGAACAGGCCGATTTCCGCAGCGGCCATGGCGGCATCGCGCCGCAGCGTCATCGGTACGGTGCCGGCGTGCCCGGCGAGGCCGATGGCGGCGACCAGGAAGCGCGATGCGCCGGAAATGGCAGTGACCACGCCTACCGGCAAGCCCGCATCCAGCAGTACTGGCCCCTGTTCGATATGGACTTCGATGAAGGCGAGCGCGTTTTCCGGTTTGAATGCGGCCGCGCGCAATGCGTTGGCATCGAAGCCGGCGTCAGCCATCACGTCGCGCATGGTCCGGCCGTCATCATCGCGCTTGTCGAGCACCGAGGTATCGAAGGTGCCGGCAATGGCGCGGCTGCCGAGAAGCGTGGCCTTGAAGCGCACGCCTTCTTCTTCGGCAAAGCCGATCACTTCGATTGCAAAGGGAAAGCGCCGGCCCTGGCGGCGCCATGCGGCGATGCAGGTGATGGGCAGCAGGATGCCGAGATTGCCATCGTACTTGCCGGCGTCGCGCACCGTGTCGAAATGCGAGCCGGTCAGCAGCGCGGGCGCATCCGGCGTCAGGCCTTCGTAGCGGCCGATCACGTTGCCGGCCGCATCGCGCCGCACATTCATGCCGGCGTCGCGCATCCATTCGGCCAGCAGTCCGGCTGCGCCGGCGTGCGCGTCGGTGAGATAGGTGCGCGTCAGCAGCCCGGGCGCTTCCGTATGCCGGGCCAGTTCGTCGGCCCGGCGCATTATCGTCACGCCTTTCGATTCCTCGATCATGATGCCTCCTCCATATCGGTACGATTCAAGTATAGTATCGTATTCAATTATTGTATACAATAATTTTTACAACAGTTGTATGCAGGAAGCGGCGCCTGCTATAGTTCACGCGTGGGAAATGCATGCCCGATGTCATGGGCCGATCGATCAATGATTCTAGAGCGGTTTCCGAGTGCGTGTGCGGATGATGCGGGTTGGTTTGGGGTGCAGGGCAAGGCGGGAGGAGCGCCGTGTGGCCTGCCACACCAGCGACGAGCAACGCCGCCATGCGCCCCAAAGCAGCCGGCAGCGCCGCACACGCACTCGGAAACCGCTCTAATGTTGAAGCTTCGGTAGAACGAAGTTTTGGGAAAGCGGTTCGTTTTTATGGCGAAGATGAAAGAAAAAGAAGCGGCCGGCGCAAGAAGCGCGCAATGGATCGCGGATGATATTGCGGCCGCGATTGCCGCGCACAAGCTGCCGCCCGGCACCAAACTGCGCGAAGAGGCGCTGTCGCGCGTCTATTCGGTCAGCCGCACCAAGATCCGTGCCGCGCTGCTGACGCTTTCAAAGGACAAGCTGGTAGACATCGTGCCGGACAAGGGCGCTTTCGTCAGCCAGCCGACCGAGATCGAGGCGCGCGAGGTCTTCGCAGTGCGGCGCATCATTGAAGCCGCGCTGGCGAAAGAATTCGTCGCCAGCGCGACCGCCGCGGATTACAAGGCGCTGGAGCGGCATCTGAAGAACGAGCGCAGCGCAGTCTCCGGCAAGGACTCGAAGATGCGCTCGCAACTGCTGGGCGATTTTCACCTGCTGCTGGCGCAGGTGGTCGGGAATCAGGTGCTGACCGAAATCCTGCAGGAACTCGTTGCGCGCAGCTCGCTTATCACCATGCTGTACCAGTCCGATGCGGATGCGGCTTGTTCGTCGGATGAGCATGCGGATTTTCTTGAGGCCGCCAAGGCGGGCAAGGCCGACCGGGCGGTAAAGCTGATAATCCAGCATCTTGAGCATGTGGAGTCGGCGTTGCGGTTCGACACGAACGCCGAGGATGCGAGGAAGGATTTGATCTCCGCTTTGCTGGCTTGAATCTTCGTGTGCGTGCGACACAATCGGCGTCCGTGCATGCGGCTGGAAGCGGAAGGTGAAACGCCGATGTAGTGCATTTGCCCTTTCCCGCAACGAGAGAGGATTTCCTTATAGTTGCTGTTCGATAGGGACGCGCGCGCCGTCAAGGAGCCAGCGCCGACTCCAGGTCGATGTCGCCGGCAGCGACTTCATCCAGCCGATACCCTTTGATCACCAATCGATAGTGCGATTCCAGCACTTTTTGTGCGCGTTTTACCGCGCCTTTTTCCAGATGTTCAATGATCGCGTTGTGATCGTGATGCAGCCGGCAATAATCGAAATCGGTTTTATAGATCGCGGTAATCACGCGCTCGCGTGACATCAGGTCGCGATGCATTTCTTCCAGCACCGGATTGCGCAGCATGCTT
>DAIDBD010000025.1 GCA_027310305.1 Herminiimonas sp. | reverse complement strand
GTGAAACAGGCAATCGAATTGCCGGGCATAGTCTTCCAGCGGGCTCGGGGCCGGTGGACAAGGTCGGCGTGCAGTCATGGCAGATACCTCCTGACCAAACCGCATGCAGCTTTTATGCCGGCTTTAACAAACTACCGTTAGGAAAAATCATGGGAAAGCTGAGCACACACGTCCTGGATATCACGCAAGGCAAGCCGGGAGCCGGCGTGTCGATTGAATTATATGCAGTGAGCGCAAGCGGCAGAATCTTGCTGAAGAGCGCGCTCACCAATCACGATGGACGCTGCGATGCGCCGTTGTTGCAGGGCGATGAAATGCAGGCGGGACAATACGAACTGGTATTCGGCGCCGGCGATTATTTTGCGGGCCAGGGCGCGATTGTGCCGACGCCGCGCTTCATCGACCGGGTCGTGATCGCATTCGGTATTGCGGATACGGAACAGAATTACCATGTGCCGCTGGTGGTGTCGCCGTGGGCATATTCGACTTATCGGGGGAGTTAGCCTATCGGGTTTCGCTACGCTCTGTCCGCTCCGCAATTGCGCCGGATGTTCATCTCATCGTCAAGGATTTTGCAGTGGCGCTGATCAGATCGCGCAGCCACTTGTGTTCCGGCGCGCCATGCACGCGCTCATGCCAGAGCTGATAAAACCGCATGGTCGGAAACTTGATCGGTATCGTGAACATTTTCAACGGCAGGCTTTTTTCGTAGAACCGCAGGAATTGCTTGCCGGTGGTCAGCACCAGATCGGTTTGCGTCAGCATGTAGGGAATCAGCCCGAAGTATGCGGATTGCACCACGACATTGCGCTGCATGTTCTGACGCGCGAGAAAACCTTCGATCACGCCGTGGTAGCCGGCCAGCGTCTGCGCCGGCGCGACATGCGGCAGGCTCAGGTAATCCTCGACGCTCATGCTGTCCGATGCGGTGCGTTTCGCATAGGCGCAATCGGCGCGCATGAAGCAGGCGATCGTGTCTTCGAACAGTTTTGACAAGTGCAAGTGGGCCGGCGGCTCGTCCCAGTTGGCGATCACCAGATCCAGGTCACCGTCGGACAGCAGCCGGATGTAGTCGATTTCCGGGCCCAGGCTATGAATGACGATACGGCTTTTCGGCGATTCGCGCCGCAATTCCGCAACGATATTCGGCAGGAACTGGCTATCCAGGTAATCGGGGGCGGCGATGTGGAAGGTGCGCGCTTCCTGCTGCGCGACAAACGGGATCTTGCGCACGAACAGGCGCTCGGTTTCATCGAGGATGCGCTTGGCCGGCCGCAGCAGGCTTTCGCCATGCTGCGTCGGTACCATGCCGCGCGCGCCGCGCACCAGCAACGGGTCGCCGGTCAGTTCGCGCAGCTTGCGCAGCGACGCCGAAATCGACGGTTGCGGCTGGTTCAATTTGAGTGCGACACGCGACACGTTTTTCTCGGATAGCAGCAGATAAAGTATCCGGATTAAGTGGATGTCTAGGTGATCTGGCAAGCTGGACATGGCAACCTATATATTGATCGGGCTATGTCAAATATACTTGATGTTCGATGATTTCAGGTATTAAAAAGTCTATCGTGCAAGTGCTGTGCAACAAAATGGACGATGACCTTTCCTGCCTGAGGCGGGAGGGATGATTGAGTCCATGATAATCACTACCCGGTCGCAGCGGAGCTTTCGAAAGTTCGTGACCACTTCGGGGAGACAGCCCCTACTCGTCTGGAGCGCCCGCGGTGGCAGACGAGCTTCAATGTTGAGGAAACCATGGAAGCTTTCTTGCTGACGTACGGCGTCGAGTGGCTGAATTTGCTGGGCCGCTGGCTGCATCTGATCACCGGTATCGCGTGGATCGGTGCATCGTTTTATTTCGTGTGGCTCGATAACTCGATCAAGCCGCCCGCACCCGGTTCGGAGCTGGCCGGCAAAGGCGTGTCCGGCGAACTGTGGGCGGTGCATGGCGGCGGCTTTTACAACCCGCAAAAATACCTGATCGCGCCGAAAGAATTGCCGCAGGAATTGCACTGGTTCAAATGGGAAGCGTACGCAACCTGGCTGTCCGGCTTTGCGCTGTTGTTCATTGTTTATTATTTCAACGCGTCGGCGATGATGATCGATAAATCCGTCGCCGATCTGTCGAGCTGGCAGGCGATTGGCATCGGCCTCGGCACGCTGGTCGTCGGCTGGACCGTGTACGACCTGCTGTGCCGCTCGCCGCTCGGGGAGCGCGAAGGCTTGCTCGGGATCGTGATGTACATCCTGATCGTGGCGGCGGCGTTTGCGCTCTCCAAATTGCTGAGCGGCCGCGCCGCGTATATTCATGTCGGCGCGATGATCGGCACCATGATGGTGGGTAACGTGTTGATGGTCATCATTCCCGGCCAGCGCAAGCTGGTCGAGGCGATGAGGGCCGGCAGGCAGCCGGATGCGATTCATGGCCGCCGTGCGAAGCAGCGCAGCGTGCACAATAACTATTTCACGCTGCCAGTGCTGTTCATCATGATCAGCAACCATTATGCGATGACCTACAGCCATTCTTATAACTGGGCGGTGCTGGCGGCGATCATGGCGGCCGGCGTGCTGATCCGGCACTTCTTCAATCTGAAACACAAGGGCCGCATCGCCTGGGGCTATCCGGCGGCAGGCATGGCGTTGCTGCTGGCGGTCGCGATTGCGATTGCACCGAGGCCGGCAGCCAGGCCGCAGGCTGCTGCAAACGGCGCCGCAAACGATGCGGGCTTCGCGCGCGTGCAAACCATCATCGCGCAACGTTGCGTCTCCTGCCATTCCGCGCAGCCGACGCAACCGGGTTTTGCCACTGCGCCGGCCGGCGTCATGCTCGATACGCCGGCATTATTGCGCCAGCATGCCGCGAAGGTCTATCAGCAGGCGGTGCAACTGAAGGCAATGCCGATCGGGAATCTGACGCAGATCACCGATGAAGAGCGCGCCATCATCGGCGCGTGGTATGAAGCCGGTGCCAAGTAACGTTCCCAACGAATAGCAGAAATGGAATCAGACATCATGACAACGATCACCATCGACGGTTTTACCTTGACGGCGCAGCAAGTGGCGTCGGTTGCGCGCGACGCCGGCGTCAAGGTCGCGCTGGCTCACTCCTCGCGCGACGCATTGAAAGAAAGCCGCGGCTACATCGAAGCGACCTGGATGCATGACGCAGCGCCGATGATGTACAGCTTCAATACCGGCGTCGGCTTGCTAAAGGATACCCGCATCCCGGTCGCGCAGATCGAACTGTTCCAGACCCAGTTGATCAAGGCGCATGCGGCCGGCATCGGCGAACCGTTTTCGGAAGAAGTCAGCCGTGCCACGATGCTGCTGCGCGCCAACGCCTTTGCCAGCAACTATTCCGCGCCGCGCGTCGAAGTGGTCGATCGGCTGCTGGCGTTCATCAATGCCGGCATTCATCCGATCATGCCGCAAAAAGGCTCGGTCGGCGCGTCCGGCGACTTGGCGCCGCTGGCCTATCTGGCCGCCGCGATCGCCGGTTTCGACGAAGCGGAAGTCATGTACCAAGGGCAACGGATGCCGGCGCCGCAAGCCATTGCGCAAG
>DAIDBD010000013.1 GCA_027310305.1 Herminiimonas sp. | reverse complement strand
CAACTTTGCAGCGTTTCTTCGGCCCGAATTCGCTTCAGTTTCGATTCACCCATTGGGTGATCCCTCCGTTTGGCTGTGAACCCTTAATCTGCCTGACTTCGCGGCAAATTTCATCTCTTTAACTGCGGTTTTTAGGATCATCTGGGCCAGGGCCGTTTTCGCGGATACAGCGCCGGCAGCCAGCCGGCGGGGCGCGTCAATCCGTTCGCGCTGGAAGCGCTGACGTCGGCCGGTATTGCGACAGACGACGTGCGCAGCAAAAGCTGGGAAGAATTTTCCAGGCCGGATGCGCCGAAAATGGATTTGATCATTACCGTTTGCGATAATGCGGCGGGCGAAGCATGCCCATTCTGGCCGGGCAACCCGGCAACGGCGCACTGGGGTTATCCGGACCCGGCCGCTGTGGAAGGATCGGATGATGCGAAACGCAAGGCTTTTCAGCACACCATGCATGCACTGCGCAGCCGCATTCAATTGCTGGTCAACATGCCGGCCGGAAAACTGGACCAATTATCGCTGCAACGCGAAGCCCGGTCGCTAGCTTCATGATGGGCCGGCGTCTGATGGCAGAAGCGCTGGGTACTGCTTTTCTGCTTGCCATCGTGGTCGGTTCGGGCATCATGGGAGAGCAACTGGCAGGCGGAAACAATGGCATTGCGTTACTGGCCAACAGCCTGGCAACCGGCGCAGGCTTGTTTGTGCTGATCGTGTTGTTCGGGCCGGTATCGGGCGCGCATTTCAATCCTGCGGTGTCGCTGGTTGCCGCATTGCGCGGAGAATTGTCGCGCGCGCATCTGATGTTCTACATCGCTGCGCAATTGGGCGGCGCCGTCATCGGCGTATGGATTGCGCATGCAATGTTCGGACTCGACCTGCTGCAGGCTTCCGTCAGAACACGCACCGGAACCGCTCAATGGTCGGCGGAATTCGTTGCAACGTTCGGTCTGATCCTGACCATAGTGGGAGCAGGCCGCGCAAAAGAGTCATCATTGACGCTGGTGGCAGCGATGGTGGGACTTTATATCACCGCCGCGTACTGGTTCACCGCATCGACTTCGTTCGCCAATCCGGCAGTGACGATTGCACGCGCGCTGACCAATACATTTTCCGGAATACGTCCGGTTGACATTCCCGGGTTCATCGCCGCGCAATGCGCGGGCGCATTGGCAGGCGCATTGGCTGCAAAAGCCATTTTCCAGAAATCCGCTTGACGAATAGGCCGGACTCGGTGGATTCCGCTGCCTGTAAATTATTTTTGTGTAATCAACAGGCTTTCAGTTTGTCGGCAATGCGCTGCGCCATCATGCGGGCAGTGTCAGCGGATTTTGCCTCGACCATCACCCGGATCAGCGGTTCGGTGCCGGATGCGCGAATCAGTACTCGTCCGGTATCGCCCAATTCCGCCTCGGCCATTTCTTTTTCAGCCATTACCGCACCGCTTTTTTGCCAGTCGAATCCCGGAGCGACTTTTACATTGATCAAAGTTTGCGGATAAAGTGAAATATCTTCGGTGCATTGCGCAAGCGTCTTGCCACAGCGCTTCAATGCCGACAATACCTGCAATGCCGACACGATGCCGTCGCCGGTCGTGTGCTTGTCCAGGAATAGCAGATGTCCCGAGCCCTCCCCGCCGAGCAGCCAGCCGCGCTCCTGCAATAGTTCAAGCACATAACGATCGCCTACCTTGGCGCGGGCGAAGCCTATGCCCATTTGCCTGAAGGCGACTTCCAGCGCCATGTTCGTCATCAAGGTGCCGACCGCACCCTTTACCGGCCCTATCGCCATGCGGTCCTTGATCATCACATATAACAGTTCATCGCCGTTATATATGCGTCCCGTCGCATCGACCATCAGCAACCGGTCCGCGTCGCCATCCAGCGCAATGCCGAGATCGGCATGATTTTCCCGTACGGCGATGGACAGCGCTTCCGGCACGGTCGCACCGACGCCGTCATTGATATTCAATCCGTTCGGATGATTACCGATCGCGACGACTTCAGCGCCGAGTTCGTGAAACACGTCCGGCGCGATATGGTAGGCAGCGCCATGCGCGCAATCGACCACGATGCGCATGCCGCGCAAATCCAGCTCATTCGGAAAAGTGCTTTTGCAAAATTCGATATAGCGTCCCCGCGCATCATCGAGCCGCTTTGCCTTGCCCAGCTTTTCGGAAGATACGCATACTATCGGCGCATCCAGTGCGGCTTCGATTGCAGCTTCCACTGCATCCGGCAGCTTGTTGCCTTGGGCCGAAAAAAACTTGATGCCATTGTCCTGATAGTGATTATGCGATGCCGAAATCACCACTCCCGCCGACAGCCGCAAAGCGCGGGTCAGATAAGCAACCGCGGGAGTCGGTATCGGCCCGGCCAGCATCACGTCGACACCGGCTGCCGCGAAACCCGCTTCCAGCGCAGCTTCCAGCATGTAACCGGAAATCCGCGTGTCTTTGCCGATCAACACAATCGGCTTGCTGCCGGTCGATTCCGCCTGCGCCAGCACACTGCCGGCCGCATAGCCGAGTCTCATGATGAAATCGGGTGTGATGGGCATAACGCCGACCCGCCCGCGTACGCCATCGGTGCCAAAATATTTGCGTGTCATTTTTTCTATCCTGATTTATTCATCGTCGTTTTGCGTTGCAGCTTGCCACACCTTGAGCGCATCCACGGTTTCGGCGACATCGTGAACGCGAAGAATATGCGCTCCCTGCGCAACCGCTGCAAGCGCAGCTGACAGACTGCCCGCCAACCGATCCTCAACCTGGCGCCCGGTGATCGAGCCGATCATCGATTTGCGGGACATGCCGGCAAGCAGCGGCAGATTCAGCGCACCTTGCATCCGCCCGATATTTTTCAGCAATTCGAGGTTATGCGCCAGCGTCTTGCCGAAACCAAAACCGGGGTCGATGCATAAACGGCTGCGCCCGATCCCCGCTGCTTCCAGCTGTTCGATGCGCTGGCCCAGAAAAGCGGTCACTTCAGCGACCACATCCTGATATGCCGGCTTCACCTGCATCGTCTGCGGATCGCTTTGCATATGCATGATAATCAATCCGCAATCGCTGTCCTTGACCGCGCTCACTGCGCCTTCGGCCCGAAACCCGCTGATATCGTTAATCATGTCCGCGCCGGCGGCGATTGCTTCCCGCATCACTTGCGGCTTGCAGGTATCGATCGATAACGGTTTGCCGCAATCGCGCAATGCATGCAGTATCGGCATCACGCGCCGCAGTTCTTCCTCCAGCGGCAGCAGCGGCGCGCCCGGGCGGCTCGATTCGCCGCCGACATCGATGATGTCCACCCCTTCGGCGATCATCTGTTCGGCATGCGACAGCGCCGATTCCAGCGAATGGAATCGGCCGCCATCGGAGAAGGAATCGGGCGTCACGTTGAGCACGCCCATGACGAGCGGCATGAATCGCTGCCGGTCCAGCGGCAGGCGATAACGCCCGCATTGCAAATACTGTTGCATCATTTTCGACAAAGAAAAAGGGCGAGGATCACTCCCCACCCTTGCAGTGAATTATTTCGAGATTACGCCGGAATAATAATATGCGTCATGCCGGAGCAGTCGCGTTGGGCGTGATGCCGCCTGACGTATTGTCGGAAGAACGCTTGGCCGGAACGCCTGTTTTCGGCAAGCGCGGCTCGCGGCCTTCCATGATGTCATTGATCTGGTCTGCATCGAGTGTTTCCCACTCCAGCAAGGTCTTCGCCATCAGATCGACTTTATCCTTGTTCTCTTCGAGCAGCCTGCGCGACAACGCATACTGCGCATCGAGAATGCTGCGGATTTCAGTATCGACCTTCTGCTGCGTTGCTTCCGACACGGTCTTGGCGGACATCCGCCCGAAGTAAGCATCCTGTTCGGTGTCTTCATAGACCATGGTGCCCAGGCTTTCCGACATGCCGTAGCGGGTAACCATCGCACGCGCCAGTTTGGTCGCACGTTCGAAATCGTTCGATGCGCCGGTAGACATCTGGTGCATGAAGATCTCTTCCGAGATACGCCCTGCAAACAGGATTGCGATTTCCTCCAGCATCTTGTCCTTGTACATGTTGACCCGGTCATGTTCAGGCAGTTGCCAGGTCAGCCCAAGCGCAAAGCCGCGCGGCATGATCGTGACTTTATGAACCGGATCGGCTTTCGGCAACAACTTAGCGACCACTGCATGGCCCGACTCATGATAGGCCGTGTTCCGGCGCTCTTCTTCCCGCATGACGGCGGATTTTCGCTCCGGCCCCATCACGATCTTGTCTTTGGCATCCTCGAAATCCTGCATTTCGACCAGGCGTTTGTTGCGGCGCGCAGCGAACAATGCCGCTTCGTTGACAAGATTCGCCAGATCCGCGCCGGAGAAGCCCGGCGTACCGCGCGCCAGGATGTCGGCTTTGACGTCAGGCGCAATCGGCACCTTGCGCATATGTACATACAGAATCTGCTCGCGGCCGCGAATATCGGGCAAGCCGACAATTACCTGGCGATCGAAACGTCCCGGACGCAGCAGCGCTTTATCCAGCACATCGGCGCGGTTGGTGGCGGCGATCACGATCACGCCGGCATTGGCTTCAAAGCCATCCATTTCGACCAGCAACTGATTCAGCGTCTGCTCGCGTTCGTCATTGCCGCCGCCCATGCCGGCGCCGCGATGACGGCCCACTGCGTCGATCTCATCGATAAAGATGATGCAAGGGGAGTGTTTTTTCGCGTTCTCGAACATGTCGCGCACGCGGGATGCGCCGACACCGACGAACATTTCAACGAAATCCGAACCGGAAATGGTAAAGAAAGGTACTTTCGCTTCGCCGGCAATCGCGCGGGCCAGCAATGTTTTACCGGTTCCCGGAGGACCGACCATCAACACGCCGCGCGGGATCCGGCCACCGAGTTTTTGAAATTTGGTTGGATCGCGCAGGAAATCAACCAGTTCCTGGACTTCTTCTTTCGCTTCGTCGCAGCCGGCAACATCGGCAAACGTTACCGCATTGGTATGCTCGTCCAGCATCCGCGCCTTGGATTTTCCGAAAGAGAATGCCCCGCCCTTGCCGCCGCCCTGCATCTGCCGCATGAAAAATATCCATACGCCGATCAGCAACAGCATCGGGAACCAGGAAATGAACACTTGAGACAGGAATGACGGCGGTTCCGGTTGCTTGACATCGAATTTGACGTCATTGTTGACTAGGTCGCCGATCAAGCCGCGATCCAGGTTGGTAATCGTCGCCCTGATCTTCTTGCCCTCGGACGTGGTGGCAATAATCGTGCGATCCTCGATGGTCGCTTCCTTGATCCGCTTGGATTTAATCTCGTCGAGGAAATCCGAGTAGGGGATTGGTGCCGCTCCACTGGCCAGTCCGCGGTCATCGAATTGCTTGAAGACGGTGAAAAGTACTAACGCGATGACCACCCAGATGGCGGCTTTGGAAAACATATTGTTCACTAGAACTCCTTGGACGCGAAGCGCGCCTTTACATATTTATAAATTCTACTCGCAATAATCGGCGCTTACTAGGCACGATATCGGGCTAAACCCATCACAATCAAGGGGCAATCTGCGAATATTGAGCGTTCCATAATGAATGACAGCCGGAACGCTCAATCCCTCACCCGCCCCTCTCCCAGAGAAGAGGGTGAGAATAGCCGTATTCGCTGTCGCGAATTACGAAAAAATCAAGAAGCAGGATTTTTCAACGTTTTTCCGAGCAAAAAAATCTCTGACGATTTATCCCTGCTGGCTTTAGGTTTTTTCTGGCTGACGGTTTTGAACTCTTGCTTGAATTTTTCAACGATCTGGCTGAATCCCATTCCGTTGAAACATTTGACGAGCAATGCGCCGGAAGGTTTCATATGTCCCTGCGCAAATTCTATTGCCAAATCGATTATATGTTCCATGCGCGCGGCATCGGACAATGCAATTCCCGACAGGTTAGGCGCCATATCGGACAGCACAAGATCCACCTTGCGCCCGTCCAGTACTGCTTCAAGTTGCCGCAATACCTCTTGTTCGCGGAAATCCCCTTGAATAAAGTGCACATCCGCAATCGGCTCCATCGGCAGCATGTCGAGCCCGATGATGGTGCCGTGAATCCCGCCGCCGGCCTGACCGGCCAGCTTGTTGCGCGCATACTGGGACCAACTGCCCGGAGTCGAACCGAGATCGATGATGATCTGTCCGGGTTTGATCAGTTTTTCGCTTTCATCGATTTCCTTGAGCTTGTAAGCGGCCCGCGCGCGATAGCCTTCTTTTTGCGCCAGTCTCACATAGGGATCGTTGATGTGATCGTGCAGCCAGTTTTTGTTTAATTTGTTCTTTGCCATTCGCGTAGAATACTAATCTTTCCTATATTGCGGGACGGGGTTTGCGAAGCGCCGCAGCGTGCCCGATGATTCCGTTCCCGACACTTCTAAATAATATGTTGAAACTTACTCCTGCGGAGCGCAGCACGCTTCGCGCCGAAGCACATGCGCTTAGTCCGGTCGTCATTGTCGGCGAAGCAGGTCTGACGCCTGCGGTGCTCAAGGAAATCGATGCGAGTCTGGATGCCCATGGCTTGATCAAGGTCCGCGTCTTCGGCGATGACCGCGAAGCACGCGTGCAAATATATGAAACGATTTGCGACAAGCTCGGCACCGCGCCGATCCAGCATATCGGCAAACTTCTGGTACTCTACCGGCCAAAAAAAGATGCGCCGAAGGAGCGGAGCGAAACGCGAGGCAAAGGTTTGCGCGAAGTCACGATCGTCAAGCCGAGTCCGAGCGGCACCAAGCGCCCTTCCGTCACCAAGGTCATGGTGAAAGGAAACGAACGCGTCACGCAAGGCGGTTCGATCAAACGCGCGAAACCACGTCAAAGCAGTCTGAAAAAATCTTCACTGGGCAGGGGCTGACAATTTAGCAATCCCGTCATCGTAGTTTGAAAAGCAGCGCCACGCCCATCAAGCTTTGAACCAGATACATTCCACTTGAAATGCCGTGCAGAATGCCAAATTGCATCTTGGCATCTGATGCCATCACGCCAGCCGGTCCGGCCGTTTCGCGCAATGCCGCCATGAATGGATGCAGTGCGAAATAACCGATCAACGTACATGCCAGCATGCCGGCCGCCAATATAAATCCGGTTTTAAGCCGCGTCGGATTATTATTGTCATCGGTTCGCAGCAGCATCAGTGCCATCAAACTTACGCTGCAGAAAACCGATAGCCACGCTTCCAGCCGAAACAGGGTGCCGGCGATCGTGCCTGCCAGCACCCTGTCGGACAAGGTGGCGAATAATGTCGGCGCCACCAGATAGCCGATTGTCCACAAGCTGCCGACCCATAGCGTGACGATCAGCAGCCGAGCGCGCGATACAAACATGTTAAATGTAACGAACGTCCAGCACTTCGTATTCGCGAATGCCGGAAGGCGCTTGCACTTCAACAATATCTCCGGCATGCTTGCCGATCAGCGCCCGCGCGATCGGCGATGTAATCGACACCTTCGATTCCTTCAAATCGGCTTCATCGAGACCGACGATCTGGTAAGTGACTTTTTCACCCGATTCCAGATCTTCCAGATGCACGGTCGCCGCGAATACAATGCGGCCGTCCGCCTCCAGCAACGCCGGATCGATTATCTGCGCCGCACCCAGTTTTCCCTCCAGATCGGCAATACGGCCTTCGACGAAGCTTTGGCGCTCCTTGGCCGCATCGTATTCGGCGTTTTCGGACAGGTCGCCCTGCGCGCGCGCTTCGGAAATTGCATTGATGACAGCAGGACGTTCTTTGGTTTTCAGGCGTATCAGTTCTTCTTTGAGAAGTTCCGCACCGCGTTTGGTAATGGGGATTGAGCTCATGATATTTAGCGTGATGAAATGAAAACCACAGAGGTCACAAATAACACCAAGAAAACCCGGCGTCTTCTGCGACCTCTGTGGCTGGAAAGTTCGACTATCGGTTTAGTGTAAAGTTTTATGCAAGCCTTGTAAATCGTAGACATGCAGCCCATCGAGATGCGCCATGCCTTCGACCGCGGCTTCCGCACCGGCGATGGTCGTATAGGTCGTGACGCGTGCAGCCAGTGCCGAAGTACGAATCGCACGCGAATCGGTGATCGCACTGCGCTTTTCCTCGACCGTGTTGATCACCAGGGCGATCTCATTGTTCTTGATCATGTCGACCACATGCGGACGGCCTTCGACAACCTTGTTGACAGTCGCAACCGGTATGCCGGCGGCGCTGATGGCAGCGGCAGTGCCTTTGGTGGCGACCACTGAAAACCCGATATCGACCAGGTCTTTGGCGACCTGCACCGCGCGCGGCTTGTCGCCCGCCTTGACGCTCAGGAAAACCTTGCCTGATCGCGGCAATTTGACGCTCGCGCCCAATTGCGATTTGACGAATGCTTCGCCGAACGTTTTGCCGACACCCATGACTTCGCCGGTCGATTTCATTTCCGGGCCGAGAATCGTATCGACGCCCGGGAATTTCACGAACGGGAAAACCGCTTCCTTGACGCTGAAATAAGGCGGCACGACTTCATCCTTGATGCCCTGGCTGTCGAGCGACTGACCCACCATGCAGCGAGCGGCGATCTTCGCCAGTTGCAGACCGGTCGCCTTGGAGACGAAAGGCACGGTGCGCGAAGCACGCGGATTGACTTCCAGCACGAAAACGACGTCCTGCACCTTGCCGTCGACTTCCTGCTGCTGAATCGCGAACTGCACGTTCATCAGCCCGACCACATTCAAGCCCTTGGCCATCAATGCGGTCTGGCGCTTCAATTCCTCGATCGTTTCTATCGACAATGAATACGGCGGCAGCGAGCAGGCGGAATCGCCGGAATGGACGCCGGCCTGTTCGATATGCTCCATGACGCCGCCGATGAAGGTACGTTCGCCGTCGGACAGGCAGTCGACATCGACTTCGATCGCATCGTTCAGGAACCGATCCAGCAGCACTGGCGAATCGTGCGACACCTTGACCGCTTCACGCATGTAGCGCTCGAGATCGCGCTGCTCGTGCACGATTTCCATCGCGCGGCCGCCGAGTACATAGGATGGCCGCACCACCAGCGGATAGCCGATTTCCTGCGCCAGGCGCAACGCATCTTCTTCGGTGCGCGCAGTGCGGTTGGGCGGCTGGCGCAGGCCGAGATCGTGCAGCAATTTCTGGAACCGTTCGCGGTCTTCCGCCGCATCGATCATGTCGGGCGACGTGCCGACGATCGGCACGCCGTTCGCTTCGAGATCAAGCGCGAGCTTCAACGGCGTCTGGCCGCCGTATTGCACGATCACGCCGTACGGTTTTTCCTTGTCGACGATTTCCAGCACGTCTTCCAGTGTCAGCGGCTCGAAGTACAAGCGGTCGGAGGTATCGTAGTCGGTCGAAACCGTCTCCGGATTGCAGTTGACCATGATGGTTTCGTAACCGTCTTCGCGCATTGCCAGCGCCGCATGCACGCAGCAATAATCGAATTCGATGCCTTGCCCAATGCGATTCGGGCCGCCGCCCAGCACCATGATCTTCTTTTTATCGGTGGGCTGCGCTTCGCACTCTTCCTCGTAGGTCGAGTACATGTAAGCCGTGTTCGTTGCGAACTCGCCGCCACAGGTATCGACACGCTTGTACACCGGACGGATATTGAGCGCAAGGCGCTGCTTACGCACCGCCATGTCGGTAGTCTTCAGCAATTTCGCCAGCCGGCGATCGGCAAAGCCTTTTTGCTTGAGCTTGAACAGCGTCGCCTTGTCGAGCGCGTCGAGCGACTGGGTTTCGAGCCACAACTCGATATCGACGATTTCCTTGATCTGGGCCAGGAACCACGGATCGATATGCGTCAACTGATGCACTTCTTCCAGCGTGAAGCCCTGCGCGAACGCATCGCCGACATACCAGATCCGTTCGGGGCCGGGTTCGCCGAGTTCCTCTTCGATCACTTCGCGGTCGGTCGTCTTTTCATTCATGCCATCGACGCCGACTTCCAGTCCGCGCAAGGCTTTCTGGAACGATTCCTGGAAAGTGCGGCCGATTGCCATCACTTCACCGACCGATTTCATCTGGGTGGTGAGATGGCTGTCCGCCTGCGGAAATTTCTCGAAGGCGAAACGTGGAATCTTGGTAACGACGTAATCGATGCTCGGCTCGAACGATGCCGGCGTAGCGCCGCCGGTAATTTCATTGCGCAACTCGTCCAGCGTGAAACCGACCGCCAGCTTGGCGGCGATCTTGGCGATCGGGAAACCGGTCGCTTTCGATGCCAGCGCAGACGAACGCGATACGCGCGGATTCATTTCAATAACGATCATGCGGCCGTCTTCCGGATTGATCGAAAACTGCACATTCGATCCGCCGGTATCGACGCCGATCTCGCGCAGCACCGCAAGCGACGCATTGCGCATGATCTGATATTCCTTGTCGGTCAGCGTCTGCGCCGGCGCGACGGTGATCGAGTCGCCGGTATGGACGCCCATCGGATCCAGGTTTTCGATCGAGCACACGATGATGCAGTTGTCCTTTTTGTCGCGGACCACTTCCATCTCGTATTCTTTCCAGCCGATCAGCGATTCCTCGATCAGCAATTCGCTGGTCGGCGAAGCTTCCAGGCCGCGCTTGCAGATCGCCTCGAATTCCTCGGCGTTGTACGCAATGCCGCCGCCGGTGCCGCCCATCGTAAACGACGGGCGAATAATGACGGGAAATCCGAGTTCCTTTTGCACCGCCCACGATTCATCCAGCGTGTGCGACACGCCGGAACGGGCCGAACCCAGCCCGATCTTTGTCATTGCATTCTTGAACTTCGAGCGGTCTTCCGCCTTGTCGATTGCTTCCGGCGATGCGCCGATCAATTCGCAACCGTACTTTGTCAGCACGCCGTTGTTGTGCAGATCGAGCGCGCAGTTGAGCGCAGTCTGGCCACCCATGGTCGGCAAAATCGCATCGGGACGCTCTTTGGCGATGATGCGTTCCACCACCTGCCAGGTAATCGGCTCGATATACGTCACATCGGCCATTTCCGGGTCGGTCATGATGGTCGCGGGATTGCTGTTGACCAAGATGACTTTATAGCCTTCTTCGCGCAATGCCTTGCAGGCCTGCGCGCCGGAATAATCGAATTCGCAAGCCTGGCCGATGATGATCGGACCGGCACCGATGATCAGGATGCTTTTTATATCGGTACGCTTAGGCATTTTTCTTGTTCTCCATCGTCGCCCGCTTGTTTGCGTGCTTCATAAGGCTGATAAAACGATCAAACAACGGGGCAATGTCATGCGGGCCGGGCGACGCTTCGGGGTGGCCCTGGAAGCAGAATGCAGACTGGTCGGTGCGCGCGAAACCTTGCAGCGACCCGTCGAACAGCGACACGTGGGTGATGCGGCAATTGGCCGGCAGCGTTGCGGGATCGACCGCAAAACCGTGGTTTTGCGACGTGATCATCACCTGTTTGGTGTCAGTATCCTGGACCGGATGATTGGCGCCGTGGTGGCCGAATTTCATCTTGACGGTTTTGGCGCCGGAAGCCAGCGCCATGATCTGGTGACCGAGACAGATGCCGAAAGTGGGAATCCCGCGCTCGATCAATTCTTTGGTTGCTGCGATTGCGTAATCGCAAGGTTCGGGATCGCCGGGGCCGTTCGCCAGGAAAATGCCATCCGGATTGAGTGCCAACGCATCGGCGGCCGACGACTGTGCCGGCAGCACGGTGATCTTGCAGCCGCGCGCAGCCAGCATGCGCAAGATATTGAATTTGACGCCGTAATCGAATGCAACCACATGATATTTCGGTGCGGTTTGCTGCCCGTAACCGGTTCCCAGTTTCCACTCGGTCTCGGTCCAGACGTAAGGCTTTTGGGTCGATACGACTTTAGCGAGATCCATGCCGGAAAGCCCCGGGAAAGACTTCGCAAAATCCAGCGCCTGACTGACCGTACTGCCTTCACCGGCAACGATGGCGCCGCTTTGCGCGCCTTTTTCACGCAATATGCGCGTCAGCTTGCGGGTATCGATACCGGCGATGGCGACGATGTTTTCGGCTTTCAGATAGTCCGACAACGATTTCGTCGAACGGAAATTGGAAACGAGGATCGGCAAATCCCGAATGATTAAACCGGCCGCATGCACTTTGGTCGATTCGACATCTTCGGCATTGACGCCGGTATTGCCGATATGCGGATAGGTCAGCGTGACGATCTGGCGGCTGTAGCTGGGATCGGTGAGAATTTCCTGATAACCGGTCATCGCGGTGTTGAACACCACTTCGCCGGTCGTATGACCGGGTGCGCCGATTGAAATACCCTGGAAAATCGACCCGTCTGCTAGCGCTAGGATGGCCGGAATGGCAGGGCCAGAAAAAAATGGCGGCAAGGGTAACTCCTGATGTTGTTACCGCCGCGGCGCTGCGCCAGAACAACCGTCATGCTTCCGCGCGGTTGCGGTTTGGGCATTGTGTCGGGTCGTTTTGGGACGAAATGGAAGGTGGTATGCGCTACGGCGGAGTAAATTGGCTAAACCTTGCAATTATAGCGCAGAACCCCGCTTTCAGGCAACCGCACTGCTTGCAGGATTCCGTGATTTGATAGCCGTTCCGTCAGTGTTGACTACGCGCCCAGCGCTGCAATGCCTGCTTTGCCGATTTGCACATCTTCGGAGGATTTGACGCCCGATACGCCAACCGCGCCTACGCATTGATTATTCACCAAAATGGGTACGCCGCCTTCCAGCATGCCGTCGAGATTCGGTGCGGTAATGAATGAAAAACGGCCGTTATTGATCATGTCTTCATAGGTCTTGGTTTCACGGCGCCCAAGTGCGGCGGTTCTGGCTTTAGCCGGTGCAATGCTGGCCGAAATCGGCGCGGCGCCATCCAGACGCTGCAGCCATAGCAAATGTCCGCCGTCATCGACGATCGAGATGGTGACCGCCCAGTTGTTTGCTTTGGCTTCCGCTTCAGCGGCGGCGGCGATTTTCCTGACATCGTCAAGATTCAAGACTTGCTTAGACTGCATCATGGCTCCTTTTAAAATAAGACAGGATTGTACGACAGCCTTGACTATGGAAGGAAAAGAACCGGTGCTGATTCCGGCAGGGTACGCATCCGGTTCCGAAAATTACCGGTTCGGCTTTTGCTGAGCAGCAGCTTCTTTTTCAGTACTGACTACACCCGAAATGCCGCTACGCAATCCTAAAGCGCCGCGCCGGTGTGCAATATCCCATAGCGCATTCAATGTGGGAGGAAAAGATGCATCGGCAGGATCCTCGTACAAGGAAGCCAGACCGCAGCTTGCTATGAGAGACAATTGATCGTCCTTGATCAAATCAGCGCTCGCAATCGCCCGGCATAGCCGTTCGGCAAAATTGCGGGCGGAATCGAAATTGATGCTGCCGGTCGCAAGCGTAAATTCCGCGTCACCCGTTTTGGCTACGCTATCGGTTTGCCGGACCGTGCCCTGTAACAGTTGACCAACCGCGTTGATGACACTCGCCGGAGGCAGCACCGTGGCGCCTTGCGGGCCTGACTGCTTGCAGCCCAGGCATATGTTCAACAGAACGAAATTCTTGTTGTTCTGTATCGCATTGACAAGCATCGCCTCGGCTTGGGTTTGCAATGCATAAGGCGAAGAAAGCTGGATGGAAGCATCCGAATTGTTATGGAGCAGCACTTCGAGACTGCGTTCGTATTCGCGTTGCGTATTGACGAGTTTGGAAAGAATATCAAGACGGGAAAGAAGTTGCGCGGTGCCGATGCCCTTGGTAATCAGATCGGTCGCCCCAGCCGCCTTGGCGCGATCGCGCTCCTGCTGTTCATCGCTGCCCGACACGACAACGACAGGCATATTGCGTATCCGGCTGATTTTCGACCCGCGGATCCGTTCCAGCAAGCCGTAGCCGTCGAGCTTGGGCATCGTGAGATCTGTAATCAGCACGCGAATATTCGGGTCGAGCAGCAAAGTTTCCCATGCCTGTTCGCCATCGAGCGCTTCACGGAATTCAAACATGCCTTGAATATGCTTGATCAAAGTCGCGCGCACGATGCGAGAATCATCTGCAATCAGGACACGGGGCTTGAGGGGAATATCGACTGACGGTGTATTTGTAAGCATGCTGCCAAACCTTTACCCTGTTTATCGATAGCATACCTTCCTGCCGTAAATTTTGACAGTATTACCGGATTAGCCTACATTGCAGTTGTCATATCGCACAAATTTTTAAAAATGACAACATTGCGATTTCACTGTGCTTTTCTTTCGTGGACGCCTGCCTGTATCTTGATGGCGTGCTTTTGGCTGCCCAGTCCGGCCTGGAGTACGGAAGCGGACTTTACGGAATCTGCCACGGCTCTCACCAAACTGCATGATTTTACCGACCAAGCCTCCGAATTGACAATGCGTGCGATGGCGTTGATCGGCATCCACTACAAATATGGCGGCAATTCACCCGAGAATGGAATGGATTGCAGCGGCTTGGTGCGTTACGTCTTCAAAGAAGCATGGGGAACCAACCTGCCCCGCACTTCGGAAGAAATCAGCCGGCTTGGCAAACGTATCGCAACGCAGGATTTGCAGCCCGGCGATCTGGTGTTTTACAACACGTTAAGACACACGTTTTCTCATGTCGGCATTTATCTGGGGGATAATAAATTTATCCATTCGCCGGCTACGGGCGGCAAAGTCCGTATCGAGAGCATGAATCTAAGCTACTGGAAAAATCGTTTCAATGGCGCACGCCGCATTAGCGACCCACAACAGCAATAAAGTCGCGCCAACTGAATGCATCGCTTTGATATTCGACGCACCCCGATGCGGTTTTACTGCTCCCGTTTTGTTTTCAACTTCTGCCTGATATCCGCCATGGCAGCCATGGCGGCTTGTTCGCCAGCCAGGATTGCCATGTTGCGGCCATTAAAATCATTGCCTTTCATATTCCCCAGACTTGGTCTGATAACGACATCGGCATCCTTCAATTCATGACGATTGATGCTTTGTCCCATGATGGCGAACGTCTGAAGCAGAACATCCATGGCGCTGGATGCCGGCTGGCCGTCGGGTCGCGTTGAAATATCGACGGCGATTATGAAATCCGCTCCCATATCACGGGCGAATCGCACCGGCACCGGCGAGACCAATCCTCCGTCCACATAAGTATGATTCCCGATCGTAACCGGCTGGAAAACACTCGGCACCGCGGAAGAAGCGCGCACCGCGAGACCGGTATTGCCTCGCTGAAACAGGATCGGCAAACCGCTGTTGAGGTCCGTTGCTACCGCTCCGAACGGAATTTTCAATTTTTCGAGCGGCACATTGCTTACCGCCTTGTTAACGAATTGCTGGATCGCCTCACCCTTGAGTACGCCACTTACTTTGGAAAACAGCGGCATCGACCAATCTGATATCGCCGCTTCTTCCATGGCTAGCGCGAGCTTATGCAACGCAAAGCCATTGTTCCCGGCTGCATATAACGCGCCTACCAGGCTGCCGGCACTGGTGCCAACCACAATGTCCGGCACGATTCCCTGCGATTCAAGCGCTTTGATTACACCGATATGGGCAAATCCGCGCGCTGCACCGCCGCCCAAGGCTAATCCTATTTTGATGCTGTGTCCGGGATACTGCTGGGTAATGGCCGGCGGCGGCAAAGGTTGCTTAATGGCAGTGCATCCCGTAACAGCCAATACGGCTGTTGCCAAGGAAACAAACAATATACGCATAAAGATATAACGATCAGGAAAGATAGGAAAAATTGTCAGTGAAAGAGCTTACTTGCTGTAAATAAACAGAATTCAGAGAATTGTAGCGCATTAGAGATCCTTAAGATTTTCAATATCTAATTGAGAATGATTAACATTTATAGAAATATTGGCTATACTGACGCAATTAAGAATTATTCTCACTTAAGGATGAATGATGAAATTCCCTGTCTACAAAATGCTCTGCACCACCGCTATGGCGTTTGTTGCCGCCACAGTTGCACAAGCGCAAGAAAATGTACTGAACCTCTACTCCGCCCGTCATTATCAAACCGATGAACTGTTGTATGAAAATTTCACGAAGCAAACTGGCATCAAGATCAATCGGATTGAAGCGGACGACAACCAGTTATTCGAGCGCCTCAAGAATGAAGGCAAAAACAGCCCGGCGGATGTGATTCTGATGGTAGATGCGGCCCGGTTGTGGCGCGCACAGACTGACGGCTTGTTTCAGCCTGTAAAATCCACTGTTCTTGAATCCCGCATTCCTGCCAATCTACGTGCCAGGGACGAAGGCAAAGGGGCCGAATGGTATGGCTTTTCGACTCGCGGCCGCATCATCGTCTATAACAAAGCCACGGTAAAGCCGGAAGATGTCGCCACCTACGAATCGCTGGCCGATTCCAAAAACAAAGGCAAGGTTTGCACGCGCTCCGGCTCCCATCCGTACATGCTTTCCATGATCGGTTCGATGATCGAGCGCAATGGCGAGCAAGCCACTGAAGAATGGGCAAAAGGCATGGTTGCCAACTTCGCGCGCCCTCCACAGGGTGGCGATACCGATCAGATCAAGGGCGTTGCCACTGGCGAATGCGGTGTGGCGGTTGCCAATACTTACTACTATGTACGCATGCTGCGTTCGACCAAACCGGAAGACAGGGAAACGATGAGCAAGGTAAGCTTTATCTGGCCCAATCAGAAAACTTCGGGCACTCATTTGAATATTTCCGGCGGCGGCGTGGCCAGAAACGCACCGCATCGTGAAGCGGCCGTGAAATTCCTGGAGTATTTGTCCGGCAATGAAGCGCAAGCTTATTTCGCCAACGGCAATAACGAATGGCCCGCTGTTCCGACAGCCGTAGCGAAAAATCCTGCTCTGGAATCGCTTGGAAAATTCAAGGCGGAAAACATTTCGATTGCGGGAATCGGCAAGAACCAGATCCCAGCACAAAAAATTCTTGATCGCGCGGGATACAAATAAAATTTTCGTTCTGATGGCTGCGGGATTCAATGCACTGATGCATTCAATCCCGCGGCCATCATAGGCAAGCTTGTTCTTCGCCCAACCAGTCCGACTGAAACAACTGATGCGCGAGCGCCTTTACCGCAGGCAGTCAATATCGTTTTGATTACGCGCCGATCGGTTGGAAACCGAGCAATACAGCGATGCCCAATATGGCGAATATCACTGCCGAAACATACCGGACCAGCTTGAATGGAAACTTCGGCGACGCGACTTTGCCGAGAATCACTGCCGGCACATCGGCAATCATCATACCTAATATCGTGCCGGCGACAACTTGGGAGAGTGCCGAATACTTTGCGGCCAAGGCCACTGTCGCCAACTGCGTCTTGTCGCCGATTTCAGCGAAGAAAAAAGCGACACAGGTAATTGCAAACACGCCATATCGTCCATGTTCGCTGGCCTTTTCATCGATCTCATCGGGCTTTAGCGCCCATGCCGCGATCAGCAAAAACGAGATGCCGAGAATCCAGCGCAACGTATCAGGATTGAGCGTGGCGCGAATCCATTCGCCAAGGAGGCCGGCCAACGTGTGATTGAGCAGAGTCGCGACCAGAATACCTAGAATGATCGGCACCGGACGTTTGAAACGTACGGCGAGAAGAAGTGCGAGCAGTTGGGTTTTGTCGCCAATTTCACCGATGGTGACGGCAAGAGCAGATACGAAAAACGCTTCCATGGATTTGAGGCGGATTGAGCGAAGCGAACCGATGACATGCGCACCTCCCGCTCAATCCCTTGAAATGGAAGTACGCATGCCAAAGGTCTCGCCAAACCCGCAGGTCGAATGCGCCATGACCGAAGTCAAGTATGTTGACGCATTCCCTTCATGGAAGAAGGAGGCTACTCCCCAATGACAATAAAGCTTGGTGATTTTAAAGCAAAGGCAACGATAATGCTATTTCATTGCATTAAAATTTTTAATTTTTGACCGAGCACGGCGTCACCATCAAATAACTTCTTGCGCATCGCAAACGGCGCCATGCGGAAATTTCACCATGAACGTACTGCCTTGGTCCGGCTTGGATTGTATGGCCAGCAAGGCATTATGGCGCAACAGTACGTGTTTCACGATCGCCAAGCCCAATCCGGTCCCCTGCGTTTCTCTCGATCGGCTCTTGTCGACTCGATAAAAACGCTCCGTCAAACGAGAGATATGCTCGGGACGAATGCCGATGCCGTTGTCGCGCACGACAAATTGCACGCCGGATGTTGTCTGCTGCCATGCCAGTTCGATATTGCCATTTTCGGGTGTATAACGCACCGCATTCGATACCAGATTACTGAATGCGCTTTGCAATTCCTCGGGGCTTCCGTTGATATCGGGGCCATCGATCGCAAGAGAAATAGTATGCCTCCCTGCCGACAAAGCCTTTGCCTCTTGCTGAATTTGATCCAGCAAGTTATGAATATTCACCCGTTCGGGACGCAACGGATAATCGATTGATTCCAGCCGTGTCAGCGACAGCATATCTTCAACCAGGTTCTGCATGCGCTGGCCCTGCTCGATCATCAGCTTCAGATGAGAGATTCTAGTTTGCGCATCCAGATTCGGCTGGGCATAGGCAATTTCGAGAAATCCGTTGATGACGGTAAGCGGCGTGCGCAGTTCATGCGATGCGTTCGCGATGAAGTCGCGCCGCATCATCTCGATGCGTTCCGATTCGGTCGCATCATGCGTGACCAGGATCTGGCGCCGGTTTTCAAACGGAATGATATGCACGATCAACTTGCGTTCCCGCAGCGCCAGCGTCAACGGTTGCTCATAGCGGCCCAGGATGATGTAGTCGATGAAAGCGGGACTGCGGATCAGATTGGTCACCCGCATTCCCTTGTCGCGTTCAAGACTGAGGCCGAGATGCCGCTCCGCCGCAGGATTGCACCATTCCAGGAAAAGCACGTCATCCATAATCACGACGCCGTCCGGCAATAAACTCATTGCCTGTCTGAACCGGGCCAGCCATTCCGACAGCTCGGCCCGGTTTTTTTCATCGTCGCGCCGCAGCCGGTAAAGCCTTGAAAAGATGTCGGTCCATGCACCCCAGCCATCGGGCAGTTTGGTACTGTCCGGATTATCGAGCCAGCCCGAAAGCTGGTAAAGATAATGGAGTTGAATCACCACCATCGCGACCATGACGAGCAAGCCTGCCAGCAATCCGATGATTGATCCCCAAAAAAACCATAGGAGTCCGGTGCCGAACAAAACAAGAAATAAACGCAGAGCGGCAGGCACCCAGAACAGCAACCGTGGATTCATAAAAGCGGAATTATTTTTCGGACAGCATATAGCCTACACTACGCACGGTCTTGATCAGGTGCTCGGCTTCCTTCAAGGCTTTGCGAAGCCGCAGCACATGCACATCGACGGTGCGTTCTTCAATGACAACATGATCGCCCCACACCTTGTCCAGCAACTGGCTTCTCGAAAACACGCGATCCGGATGCGCCAGAAAGAATTTCAATAATTTGAATTCGGCGTGACCGATTTCGATTTTCTGACTATTCATGCTGACCGTGCAACTCACCGGATCAAGACTGACTATGCCGGCGCTCATCAGGCTTTGCGCATGCTCCGGTGTTTTGCGTCGCAATAATGCCTTGATGCGCGCAGTCAGCTCGCGTGGCGAAAAAGGCTTCGTAATATAGTCGTCGGCGCCGTTATCCAGTCCGGCGATTTTATCTTCTTCCATGCTTTTGGCAGTCAGCATGATTACCGGCAGCTCATTGAACTGGCGGTCGGCGCGTATCTTCGACAGGAAGCGCAATCCGGACTGATCCGGCAGCATCCAGTCCAGCAGGATAAGCTGCGGCGTGCGCCTCTGCAGGAAATCCCATGCATCGGACGCATTGTGCACGACGAATGCATTCCAGCCCGCTTCTTTCAATGTGAAACTCACGAGCTCGGCGATCGCGGGCTCGTCTTCAATAATCAGGATGGTAGGTTTATCGGCAGCCATATTGATGAGCAATCAAGCCGGATTATCCAGTTTGGCGGCCGCGTAATCGGTATGCCGAATGTCCTTGCCTTCAACCACATAGATAACGTATTCGGCAATGTTCTTCGCGTGATCGCCGATGCGCTCAATCGCTTTGGCTACCCACAATGTGTCGAGTGCGGCCGAGATGGTGCGAGGATCCTCCATCATGAACGTGATCAGGTTGCGCATGATCGAACGGAATTCATGGTCGATCAGCTTGTCTTGCGCAATCAGCCTGGTCGCCTGTTTTTCATCGAGCCGGGCAAATGCATCCAGCGCATCATGCAGCATGTCGCTGGCGCTGTTGGCGATCACGCGAACGGTTTCATAATGATTGACGGTCGCGACGCCGCGCTCCTGGATGGTCTTTGCAGCACGCGCGATCTTGGTCGCTTCATCGCCGATCCGTTCCAGATCGGTAATCACCTTGATGGTCGCCATCACGGTCCGCAAATCATTTGCCGCAGGCTGCCGCTTGACGATCAAATGGCTGCAAGTGTCATCCAGCGTCACTTCCATCCGGTTGACGTTTTCATCGGCCTTGATGACCTGCTCGGCTTGCACTGCATTGCCGGTCCGAAAGCAAGTCATCGCATCATGGAACTGGCTTTCAACGAGCCCGCCCATCAATAACACTTTGGATCGTATCGCTTCAAGATCAAGATCATATTGCTTCGAAGAATGGTCGGGCATCGGGTTTCTCCTTAATCGTTCAATATTCGATGGTCGTGTACGGGACAGCGCACAAGTTTAAATTGTGCAGCCTATCCGAAACGGCCGGTAATGTAATCTTGCGTTTCCCGTTTTCCCGGGTTCATGAAAATCTGGTCGGTTTCGCCGAACTCCACCAGTTCGCCCAGATACATATAAGCCGTGTAATCGGAGCAGCGCGCCGCCTGCTGCATGTTGTGCGTGACGATGGTGATCGTGTAATCTTTTTTCAGTTCGCTGATCAGCTCTTCGATCTTGGCGGTTGAAATCGGGTCGAGCGCCGACGTCGGTTCATCCAGCAGTAAGACATCCGGCTTTACCGCCACGCCTCGCGCAATGCACAAACGCTGCTGCTGGCCGCCCGACAGGCTCAAACCGCTCTTGTGAAGCTTGTCTTTCACTTCGCTCCATAGCGCCGCCTTGTTCAATGCCCATTCGACACGCTCATCCATCTCTCCCTTGGGAAGGTTTTCGTAAAGACGCACGCCGAACGCGATATTGTCATAGACCGACATCGGAAATGGCGTCGGCTTCTGGAACACCATGCCGACTTTGGCGCGCAGCATGTTGACATCCTGCCCCTGTTCCAGAATATTGCGGCCGGCATACATGATCTTGCCTTCGGCGCGCTGCCCCGGATACAAGTCGTACATGCGATTGAGCGTGCGCAGCAAGGTCGACTTGCCGCAACCGGAAGGACCGATGAAGGCCGTGACCTTCTTTTCGTGAATATCCAGGTTGATGTTTTTCAAACCCTGAAAATTTCCATAGAAAAAATTCAACGCCGATATTTCGATAGTTGCTTTGTTGTTTACGTTCATAGCCGTCTGATTATTCATATCGATCAAAGAATTTAATGGTGAATTTTCTGATTGAAAAGCGTGCGCGACAAGATATTCAAACCCAGCACGCTGAAGGTAATCAGCAACGCGCCGCCCCAGGCCAGCGAACGCCAATTGTCGTACGGGCTCATCGCGAATTGATAAATCACGACAGGCAGGTTAGCCATCGGCGCATTCATGTTGGCACTGAAAAACTGGTTGTTCAATGCCGTAAACAGCAACGGCGCCGTTTCGCCGGATATCCTGGCCAGCGCCAGCAGCACGCCGGTTACGACGCCTGCTTTCACGGCGCGCAAGCGCACCATGGTCGCGACTTTCCAACGCGGCGCGCCCAGTGCAAACGCTGCCTCGCGCAAGCTGGTCGGCACCAGATTGAGCATGTTGTCGGTGGTGCGGACCACCACCGGAATCGCGATCAGCGAAATGGCGAAGCTGCCGGCCCAGCCGGAAAAATGCCTGACATTGGCGACGTAAATCGCATAGACGAACAAGCCGATCACGATGGATGGCGCTGACAGCATGATATCGGTGACGAAGCGCGTCATCTGGGCAAACCAGCTTTCTTCGCCATACTCGGCCAGATAAATGCCGGCCAGAATGCCGATCGGCGTGCTGATGGCGGTCGCCGCGCCGACCATCAGCAGGCTGCCGACAATCGGATTGATCAACCCCCCGCCATCGCTGCCGGGTGCCGGTGTGGTTTCGGTAAACATCGCTAAATTGAGCGCCCCGAATCCTTTGATGATCAACGTGAATAAAATCCACATCAAGAAGAAAATGCCGATTGCCATCGCCATGAACGACAGCGTGATGCCGATCCGGTGCACCCACAAACGCTTGCGATAAACGGGATTCATGATCTGATCTTTTTTCATTTCGTCCCCTCTCTTCTTTCCAGTCCGAGCAGCATCAATTTCGCGGCGGATAATACAATGAACGTAATAACGAACAGGATCAGTCCGAGCGCAAACAGCGAAGACACATGCAATACCGAATCGGCTTCCGCAAATTCGTTCGCCAGCGTCGATGCGATGCTGTTTCCTGGAGAGAATAACGACCATGACAGCTTATGGGCATTGCCGATGACGAACGTGATCGCCATCGTTTCGCCAAGCGCGCGTCCGAGGCCGAGCATCACGCCGCCGACCACGCCGATTTTCGTGTACGGCAAAACAACCTTGCGAACCACTTCCCACTTGGTGCACCCGAGCGCATAGGCGGATTCTTTCAACACCGCCGGCACGACTTCGAACACATCGCGCATCACGGATGCAATGAAAGGAATGATCATGATCGCCAGTATCACGCCGGCAGCCAGAATGCCGATGCCCATCATCGGTCCCTTGAACAATTCCCCGATCACAGGTAACCGGCCCAGCGTCTGCGCCAGAAACGGCTGGACATAATCGGCGAACAACGGCGCAAAAACGAACATTCCCCACATGCCGTAGATAATGCTCGGCACGCCGGCCAGCAATTCCACGGCGGTTCCCATCGGACGCTTTAGCCAGGCGGGGCAAATTTCGGTAAGAAACAGTGCGATTCCAAAACTCACCGGAAAGGCGATCAGCAACGCGATCAGCGATGTCAGCAACGTGCCGGCAATCGCGATCAGCGCGCCGTACTTGTCGTTGACCGGATCCCATTCGATGCTGAAGATAAACGCGGGGCCGAATTCGCGAAAAGCCGGCCATGATCCGATGACGAGTGAAATGATGATGCCGACCAAAACCAGCAACACGCTCAATGCAAACCCGAGCGTTACTTTATGAAACAGGAAATCCTGAAACCGCTGTTTGCGCATCGTTGCGAGCATGCTCTTGTCCGCCATCGCAGCTTCCCCGATTTTCTTGTCCGGCTCCGCTGCCGGTACTCGGATCGAATTGATATGTGCACTCATAAACGGCTATTTCAAAGAATGAAGGCCGCTGCCAGGATTCTGATGCCTGGCAGCGGCCTGTATGACGCGATTAAGAAAAGGTTGACCAACCCTTACCAGACGGCCTTGCCTGAACCATCCTTCAATTGCCCTTTCCATACCACATCGTTTATCTGCTTGACTACCGGCGCAGGCATTGCGACATAATCCAGTTCGGTCGCCATTGCACCGCCATTCTTGTAAGCCCAGTCGAAAAATTTCAAGACTTCCTTGGCTTTGGCTGCATCAGCCTGCGCTTTATGCATCAGGATGAACGATGCACCGGTAACCGGCCAGCTTGCCTTGCCTGGCTGATCGGTCAGGACAACCGCCATGCCGGGAGTTTTCGCCCAATCGGCACCGGCAGCGGCAGCTTTGAAGCTTTCGTCATTCGGTTGCACGAATTGGCCGTCGTGGTTTTTCATCTGGGCATGCGCGATCTTGTTCTTTTTGGCATAGGCATACTCGACGTAGCCGATCGAACCCTTGATACGCTGCACGTTTGCCGCCACGCCTTCATTGCCCTTGCCGCCTACACCGGCCGGCCATTTGACTGCGGTGCCCGCGCCCACTGTGCTCTTGAAAGCCGGGCTGGTCTTGGAAAGATAGTCGGTCCACAGAAACGTGGTGCCGGAACCGTCCGAGCGGTGCACTACCGTGATATCGGTCGTCGGCAATTTCACGCCGGGATTGAGCGCTGCAATTTCAGGCGCGACCCATTTTGTAATCTTGCCCAGATAGATGTCTGCCAGAACCGGGCCGGTCAATTTCAACTGCCCTGGCGCTATGCCGTCGAGATGCACGACCGGCACTACGCCGCCCATGATCGCCGGGAATTGCGTCAGGCCGTCTTTTGCCAGATCTTCCGCCGGGAGCGGCATGTCGGAAGCGCCGAAGTCAACTGTTTTTGCCTTGATTTGCTTGATGCCGCCGCCGGAACCGATAGACTGGTAATTCAGGCCGGTTCCGGTCGCAGCCTTATAGGCTTCTGCCCATTTTGCGTAAATCGGATAAGGAAACGTCGCGCCGGCACCGGTAATATCGGCTGCCGAAACGCTGGAAAATGCCATGGTGGCACTCGCCGCCACTGCCAGGAATTTATAAATCGGGTTGAGTCGCATATCTGCTCCTTTGATTAATTAACAATGTAAAACAGTGCGGACTTTAGCGAAGTATTATTACATCTTTATGACTTCCCGAAAAATCATGTAATAAACCAAAAGTCGATAACATTTTTGTAATTAAGTTGTCATATTGATTCATTACACTCCGAACAAAATTATGCGGGGAATGTCACCGAACCATGGACAAGGCAATAACATTTGACAAGTTGGCGCCGATAAAATCTTTTCGGACCGACATCTATCTAAACCGGGAATTATCGCAGCTTTCCTTCAATCGACGCGTTCTGGCGCAAGCAGAAGACTCAACCATTCCGCTGCTGGAACGGCTCCGCTATCTATCCATTGTCAGCAGCAACCTGGATGAATTTTTCGAAGTGCGGATCGCCAGTCTGCTGGCACGGGAAAGCATCGATGGCGAACTGGTGGAGCCGCCGGCCCTGACCGCCGCGCTGGAACGCACCAGTACCGAATGCCATCAAATAGTCGAGCGGCAATATTCGATTTTGAACAAAGATATTTTGCCGCAGCTGTCGGCCAACGGCATTCATTTGCTGCGCCATCAGGATCGCAACGAAGCGCAGCGGGCTTGGGTAAAGTCGTATTTCGATCGGGAGGTGCGCCCGCTGCTGACGCCGATCGGGCTGGATCCGGCTCATCCGTTTCCGCAAGTCGTCAACAAAAGCTTGAACTTTATTATTGAATTGTCCGGCAAGGATGCCTTTGGACGCGGCACCGGCATTGCGATTGTAAAAGCGCCGCGCGTATTGCCGCGCGTGATACGTCTGCCGGATGAAATTTCGGGCGACGGGATTTCGTTCTGCCTGTTGTCATCGATTATCCATGCTCACATCACGGATATGTTTACCGGGCGCGAAGTAATCGCGTATTCCCAGTTCCGGGTAACGCGCAACAGCGATCTGTGGGTGGATGAAGAGGAAGTCAAGAATCTGCGTCAGGCATTGCAAGGGGAATTGCAAAGCCGTCAGTTCGGTGTTGCGGTGCGGCTGGAAGTGGCGCGGAATTGCCCGCCTCAGCTTGCGCAATTTCTGCTCGACCAGTTCTCCATCAGCAAGAATCGGCTGTACGCAGTCGACGGACCGGTCAACATGGTCCGGCTTTCCGAATTGATTGAACATGCCGGACAGCCGGCGCTGCGCTTCCCGCCGTTTACCCAGGGCTATCCGCAAAAGCTGGCCAACGTGGATATCTTTACCTTGTTAAGGAAACAGGACATATTGCTGCATCATCCGTTTCAGTCGTTTCTGCCGGTGCTCGAATTCGTTCATACCGCTGCCAACGATCCGAACGTGGTCGCCATCAAGCAAACGATTTATCGCACCGGCATGAACTCGGATCTGATGGAATCCCTGATCGCCGCCGCGCAGCACGGCAAGGAAGTGACGGTCATCGTCGAATTGATGGCGCGCTTCGATGAAGAGGCCAATATCAACTGGGCCGATCGACTCGAGCGTGTCGGCGCTCAGGTCGTGTACGGCGTGGTCGGACTGAAGACGCACGCCAAGCTGGCGCTGGTGATCCGGCGCGAGGAAGGCGCATTGCGTCATTACGCGCATCTGGGAACCGGCAATTATCATCCGACTACGACCAAGTTCTATACCGACTTCGGTTTATTGACCGCGCATCCGGCCTTGACCGCCGAAGTAAACGAGATTTTCATCCATTTGACCAGCCTGACCAAGCCCAAGAAACTGCAGTATCTATGGCTTGCGCCGTTCGCGCTGCAAAAGGAAATCATCAAGGCGATCCGCAATGAAGCCAGAATCGCCCGCGAGGGCCGCCCGGGACGCATCATCGCCAAAATGAATGCGCTGCTCGATGAATCGGTTATCCGCGCGTTGTATGCCGCGTCGGCCGATGGCGTCAGGATCGACCTGATCGTTCGCGGCGCCTGCGCGCTGAAACCGGGCGTACCCGGCCTGTCGGAGAATATCCGGGTGCGCTCGATCATCGGCCGTTTTCTTGAGCATAGCCGCATTTACTATTTCCGCAACGACCTGAAGCATGATGTCTATCTGGCCAGCGCGGACTGGATGAACCGCAATCTGTTTCGCCGCATCGAAGTCGCCTTCCCGGTCCTTGACAAGACACTGAAAAAGCAGGTCATCACGCAAGGCCTGAATCCCTATCTGAAAGACAATACCAATGCGTGGGAGCTGGAATCGGACGGGCAATACCGCAAGCGAAAACCGCGCGCCAAACAGCTTCGCTTCAGCGCCCAGCAGCATCTGATGCAGGCGCTGGGATTCCAGACATCAAGCGCGGACACTTAATTTATGGAATTGATCCTGTGGCGCCATGCGGAAGCGGAACCGGGCGAACCCGACGAAAGCCGCATGCTGACGGCCAAAGGACATAAGCAGGCATGGAAAATGGCTGAATGGCTCGATCGCAATCTGCCGAACAGTTGCAAGATTCTGGCGAGCCCCACGGTGCGCACCGTGCAAACGGCGGAAGCGCTCGGCCGCAAATTCAAAATCCATCCGGATCTCGGGCCTGATACGACACCGGAAAAAATCCTGAAGCTCGTCAAATGGCCGGATGCGCGCGAGCCGGTATTGATAGTCGGCCATCAGCCCACGCTTGGCCAGGTGGCCGCCTTGCTGCTTGGAGGCGTCTCGCAGGACTGGTCGATACGCAAGGCGAATGCCTGGTGGATCATGCAGCGAGATCGCGACGGCATCGCGGAAAATTACCTGAGAGCCGTCATGGCGCCTGATTTGTTCATCAAGTGAATGATGTAAAGCATGGTCCACGAAAGACAAGAAAAAAGATAGTCGAAAGGATTGTGTTATGAAGTTTTTTCGTGCCTTTCGTGTTTTTCATGGATAGCGCCCTTCGCCATTTACAATGCCAGAGAAACCGTGTGCAGCACCAAGCCCACCATGCCGCCGACCAGGGTGCCGTTGATGCGGATGTATTGCAGGTCCTTTCCGACATACAGTTCGAACTTGCGCGACACGGTTTCGGCATCCCATTTCAGGATCACGCGCCTGATCAGATCGGCGATCGCTTCGCGGCGATCGGCGATCGCTTCGGCGGCAAAGGTGCGTATCCACTGATTGAGCTTGTCCTGCACCGCGCTATCCTGCAGCAGCGCCTCGCCGAATGTGCGCAGCGCATTGTCCAGTTGGGCAGCCACGCGCGAATCGCTGGAAGTGACGTCCACCAGCAAGCGTTCCTTTAAATCAAGCCAGACATGTTCGGTGTAATCGCGAAACAGCGGATGCCGCAATGTCTGGCCGATGATGTTGCTGATTTTTTCTTCATATTCCGGAGACGATTTCAGCTTTTCAATCAACTCTTCCGCCGCCTGCTGAAAGCGGTCGCGCCATTCGCTGTTTTCATCCTTCATTTCGTCAAGAATGATTTGCGTTTCAGCCAGCAGGCGTTCGAATAGTTTTTCATCGATCGCCCTGGGCATCCAGCGCGGGCTTTTTTCATGAATTTTCTGCCGGATGAATGGCTTGTTCTGTTCCAGTGCTTTCCCGGCGAGGCTGATCAAATGGTCGAACAGCATCTGATGCCGCCGGTCGGCGACCAGCACCGAAACAATCTCAGCAGCAACCGGTGCGAACTTGATGTTTTTCAGCGCGCTTGCCATAGTATTTTGCATGAAATTGCCGACGTCGTCGTCTTCGATCATGCGGAACAAGGCGGGAATGCCGCTGACGACCTGCGCCGAAACGGCACGGCTGTTTTCCTGAACCGCCAGCCATTTCGCAGCCGCACCCGCGAAATCGACTTGCTTTAATTCCTCGCTCAGCACTTCTTGCGTCATGAAGTTGTGTTCAAGGAAGTTAGCAACGCTTTCGCCGATCCGGTCCTTGTTGTTCGGGATGATGGCGGTGTGGGGAATCGGCAGTCCGAGCGGCCTCCTGAATAATGCCGTTACCGCAAACCAGTCGGCCAGCGCACCGACCATCGCCGCTTCGGCAAAGGCGCCGACAAAAGGCAAAAAAGACAAATGCCCATACGCCGGCTGCAAAATTTTTGCGCCTACGAATATCACCGCCATCAACACGAGCAGGCTTGTGGCGAGCTTTCGCATCTTTGTCAGTTGTTCCAATTGTTCTTGTTCGCGCATTGGACGATGATGTTTGTATAAGACCGTGTTTCTTGTTGATGGAAAATGTCTTATTGCAACCAAAAAGCGATTCGGTAGCGCCGCATGAAGTCACCGCAAGCAATAAATTCGATGTTCGCTCGAACGAATTATTCTTGCCTGATATCAATTCGAGCTGCATGCATCCGGCTGGTTCATTTGCAACAATCGAACCGATTCCGGCATGTTGATTGTCTTGGACGTTTTGCAACGCGCAAGTTATGGCAAGACTACACGGAAAAGGGTCAAACCGGATTAAGCCGGATCAACCCGCCGCCGTGGCATGTCTTGATGGAGATTTTCAGGAAGATTCTTTACGATTTCCGTATCGGTATCGAAAAGCAAAAAATGGGGGTTACCGCTGGATCAACTGCTATCGAACCCGTTGCCGGGAATCGGTCGCGCGGCGTCATAACGCTCTCGTCTCCTTGAGATAATGACGCGCGTAACGGCTGTCCAGTTTTGCCAGCGGCAGCAGCATGAACAAATCCGCGCTGTGAAAATCCGGGTCCCATGCCGGTTCGCCGCATACCCATGCACCGCCCCTCAGATAGCCTTTGATCAACGGCGGAATTTGCGGCTTGTGACCGGACTCGCGCTCATGAATCGGAAACGGCAGATGCGGCGTGACGCGATACTCGGGCGGCGCCAGATTGGTATCGCTCAACGCATGATAAAGCGCGATGGCGTTATGTCCGCCGTCGGCCAGGCTGATGCTGGCGCAACCGATCAGATAATCGCACTGTTCCTTTTTCATGTAAGCGGCCAGCCCGGCCCACAACAGCATGATGACGCCGCCGCTGCGATAGTCCGGATGGATGCAGGCGCGGCCCGCTTCGGTAATTCTGCCGCGTATGTTATCCAGCCTGCCGAGGTCGAATTCCTGTTCCGAATAAAAGCGGCCCATCTTCCGCGCCGCATGCGGACTGAGCACGCGATAGGTGCCCACCACCTTGAGGGTCTTTGAATCGCGCACGATCAGGTGATCGCAGCAGGAATCGAATTCATCCTTGTCGAGCCCTTCCTGGTTGGCCAGGCCGGACAAGCCCATTGTTTCGATGAAAACCTTGTAACGCAGGCGCTGCACCTCGCGCACTTCTTCCGGGGTGCTCGCAAGGCTCAGCGCAAGTTTTGAAAAGCTGGGATTTGCGTCCGCCGATATCGTCAGTAATCGCATTAATCTTCCTGGTTATTGAGACGAAGGAAGCGTAACTGCGGATTACTTCAGCAAAATGACCGTTCCGTGTCAGTTCGATGACACGGTAACAGTACGGCGAAATCGGAGCCAAGGCTCCGATTTCCATGGAAGCGGTGATTATTTTTCTTTCTTGGGACGGCCCGCTTTGAGCGGCGGCAACGAAGCGAGCGTCTCTTTCAGTTTGGCTGCATCCATTTTATGAATCAGTGCGACGCCGATCCGCAGCAATTCGCTTTTCTTGACTTCGAAACCGGCTTTGATGCATGCCTTCTTGACGTCTCCCAGCACTTGATACTCCGCTTCCGGCATCGTGAAACTGTCCCTGACCAGTTTCGGCTTCTTGATTTTTTCTTTTTGCGCCGATGCCGGTTTTACCTTGCCATCCGGTCCGGCCGCTGCTTTTTCGGGTTTGGCGGCCGGCTTGTGCGTACCGCCATTCAACGCGGCGGCAGCGCTTTTCCGCTTTTCCGCCGGGGTTTCCGGGGCCGCTTTCGGCTTGGCTGCCACAGGTTTTGTTTTTGCTGCCGCCGGCACTGTTTTGGCGGCGACAGGTTTTTTTACGGCCGCCGCGGCATTCGCCGGTTTCGACAGCGGTTTTTTGACTGGGGATTTTTTTATCATGAACGGCTCCTTTTTAAATTGTATAAACAATATATACAATTTATTTCAGGAATGCAAGGCGCCGCCTGCTTCGCGGAAATCGGCGCATCGCCCTCTATCTGTTCGATTCAATTTCATCAACAGGTCACAATTAAAATTCACAATTGCCGCAAGCTAATTCCGTTGATAGATACCAAATCATGACTATGCAAATAATCTCCCTGCTGCGCAAAGCCTTTTTTTTCGTGCTGCTTTGCTCTACTTTGCCGGCATATGCAGCAGGCAATATGGTCGTGATCGGTCAATCGATCGATCTGTCCAGCCCCAATGCCGCGATCGGCCGCGATTATGTCGCCGGCATCAAGACCTATTTCGATTCGATCAACTCGCATGGCGGCATCAATGGCAAGCGTGTTGTATATATTGTCCGCGACGATCAGGGCAAGCCGGAACTGGCCGTCAAGGCGGTCACCGAACTGATCGAACGCGACCAGATCGATTATCTGCTGGGCGGCGTCGGCGATGCCGCGACGCAAGCGATTCTGGATGCGCCGGCATTCAAGCGCAGCGGCATGATCCTGTTTGCGCCGCTGGCGGCGGCTGTGCAGAAAGACCGGTCCCGCGTGCTGTTCTGGCGACCGAACTACCAGCAGGAAATACAATATCTTTTTTCCCATTTCGGCAAGCTGGGCATCAAGGACGTCGGTATCGTGTACCAGGAATCGCCGCTGAATCAGGAGGCTTACAACAGCCTGTCGACGGAAATACGCGATCGCGGCATGAAGCTGACCGGCACCGTCCGGATCGGCGTCAATAACGACCAGATCGCCGTTGAAGCAGCCAAATTGGCCGGCTCGAAACCCGGTTTTGTAATCGTGATTGCAGACACCATCGGCACCGCGCTGTTTCTGAAGGAATTCCGCAAATACGAAGCAAAAACGTTTGTCGCCAGCACATCATTGATCAATCTGGAGACGTTGCGGGAAGTGGCCGGACTGAAGGCGGTCGAGTGGACCGTATTTTCACAGGTGGTTCCAAACCCCAACGCGGCGACGTCGCCGATCCAGATCGAACATATCAACATGATGAAAAAATTCAGGGATGAATCGGTATCGTCGCTGACGCTGGAAGGCTTCGCTGTCGCCAAGGCGCTGGCAAAATCCATCCAGTTATCGAAACGCACCAATCGTTCGGCGTTGCAGGAACTGATCGCGCAGAATAGCGATATCGATCTGGGCGGATTGTCGATCGTCTCTACTTCAAAGAGCAATCATTTATCGAATTACCTGGATATCGCGTTATTCAGAAAAGGCAGCGGTTTGTTGTTCTAATGGGCCAACCAGATAAAAAAATGGGGCGCATCACGATGCGCCCCATTTTTTTATCCGCCCGTTTCATCCGGATAAGCCGATCATGTAGTGCGGAGCCATGCAGTCAACTGGCGCGAATGCTGAAATCGATTCCTACCTGATCCCACCATTCCTTCTCTTTCTCGATCCAGTAAGACAGCGTCGGATGTTGCGGCAGCCAGTCGCGCCTGATCTCCAGTTCGATCCGGTTCTTCATTTTCAGGCGCAGCTCGTCCGGCTCGACGCCGATCCGGGAATGCATCAGCATGACGGCAAGCCGCAACGCCAGCACCGCTTTCGCAAAATCGGAATCGGTCAGCGCGCCGTTGAGCTTTTTCAGATTGCCTTTTTGCCCGAGGATCAGTGTGCTCATCATACGTTGTTCTCGCGTCGTGAAACCGGACAGGTCGGCGTTCTCCACCAGATAAGCGCCATGCTTGTGATAACTGCTATGCGACACCACCTGCCCGATTTCATGCAATAACCCGCTCCAGTAGAGATGCCTGCCATAAGCATCGGAACCGGGCTTGAGCTGATTGTAAAGAGCGCTTGCAATATCGGCCACGCGGTTTGCCCGCATTTCGTCAACCTGAAACCGCTGCAGGAAGCCGCGTACCGACTGTTCGCGCCGGTCGCGCCTGGTCGCCCGCAATTGCAAATCCCACAGTACGCCCATGCGCAAGCCGGCTTCAATCGGCGTCATCGACTTGATGCCCAGTTCCTGCATCAGTCCGATCAGGATCGCCAGGCCGCCCGCTATCGTCGTGGCGCGATCGGGTTTCATTCCTGCCAGATCGATGCGCCTGACATGGCCGTTTTGAATCAGGCGCGACTTGAGCGCTTCCAGGCTCCTGATCGAAAGTCCGCCGTCACCCAGCGTGTTTTTCTCAATCGCGTCGGCAATCGCGCGTATGGTGCCTGACGATCCGTATGCCGTGGTCCAGTATTGCGAATGGTATGGCGGCGCACCGTCTTCGAAATGGCTGCGTGCGGACAGGATTGCCGCATTGAATGAAGCGGCATCGATGCGGCCGCCTGCAAAAAAGGAAAGTCCCTGCTTGACGGTGCCGATGCTGAATGATTCGACCCGCTCGATCTCTTGCCCTTTTCCCAGGATCAGTTCGGTCGATCCGCCACCGATATCGAGCACCAGCCGTCTTTCGCCGGAAACGGCAAGCGCGCTGGCGACGCCCATGTAGATGAGCCGGCCTTCTTCTTCGCCCGAAATGATTTCGATCGGGTAGCCGATCGCTTTTTCGGCGGACGGCAGGAACGCTGCTGCGTTTTTTGCGATCCGCAATGTATTGGTGGCGACCACGCGCACCGCATCGAGCGGGAAAGTGCGCAGCGTGGCGCCAAAGCGTGTCAGCGATTCGATCGCGGCCTGCATCGCCTGCTCGGTCAGGCAGTCCTTGCTATCAAGACCGGCGCCCAGACGGATCGGGTCGCGCGCGCTTTTGATGATCCGAATCGCGTCGCCGTCATGCCTGCCGATATGCAGGCGAAAACTGTTCGAACCCAAGTCAACTGCGGCAAACATGCAATCCTTTCATGTAACTCTCTTTGATTGATGCGATAAAGTATCCGCTTTTTTTCGCGCCGGCGGCAAATCTCATCGCTTTGTTGAACTGATGCAAGTCAGTCCGGCGCATCGTTTTCCGACACAGTAGGAGTGAATTTGTTTTGCGCAAGAATAAAAAATTTCCGACGATAAGCGCTGCGTGTTACGGCATCGTGACATGGGAATTTTTCAGCGAACCCGATTATCAATTTGGCATTGCGGAAATGAAGAGGCCGATCCTATGCGTCACCGCGTTCCACCGATACGGCGCTGGCGAGCAGCATTTCAAAAATTTCCGCGCTGACCGGTTCACTGAAGTAAAAGCCCTGCATTTCGTGACAGCCGGCCTGCTTCAGAAAATTCACCTGGCGTTCCTCTTCCACGCCTTCCGCCGTGACGCTCATCTGAAGCGCCTGCGCCATCGCGATGATGGCTTGGGTGAGCGCCACCGAATCGCGATTCTGCGGAATGCCATTGATGAACGATCGATCGATCTTCAGATTCCCGATCGGAAAACGCTGAAGATAAGACAACGATGAATAGCCGGTTCCGAAATCGTCCAGCGCGAAGCGCACGCCCAGTTCTGTCAGCGCATCGAATACCGGCATCAGCCGGTCGGTATCCCCCATCAGCAAACTTTCGGTTAGCTCAAGTTCAAGCGCATGGGCCGGCATCGCGGTACGCCGCAAAACGTCGGTGATCGCGGCCACCAGATTTTCGTCCTGAAACTGACGCGGCGACAGGTTGACCGCCATGCGCAAGCCGGGCATCAAGCTGCTGCGCCACTTGACCGCCTGCCGGCATGCCTGCTCAAGCGCCCACTGGCCGATCGGCACGATCAACCCGGTTTCTTCGGCGATCGGTATGAAATCGCCGGACGGCACCAAGCCCGCATCCGGATTATTCCAGCGCAAAAGCGCTTCCGCGCCGACGATCCGTCCCGTTTTCAGTTCCACCTTGGCCTGATAATGGAGCTGGAACTCATGCTGCGCGAGCGCGCGTCTTATGTTTTTCTCGATGAAATATCGGCGCTGCGCACGAGCATTCAATTCCTTCGTGAAAAACTGGCAATGATTGCGGCCGCATTCCTTTGCGTAATACATCGCCGAATCGGCGCAACGCAGCAGCGTCGGCCCATCGGCGGCATCGTGCGGATAAATACCTATGCCGATCGAGACGCCGAGATAGTATTCATTGCCTTCTATCGGGAACGGTTCGGAAACGGCTTGCAGGATGCGCTCCGACAGCGCCATCAGGTGCGCGCTGCTGTCGAAATTTTCCACCACTATCACGAACTCATCGCCGCCCAGACGCGCCAGCGTATCGTGTTCCCGAATGCATGATGCAAGCCTGCCGGCCACCATCTTCAGCAAGCTGTCGCCCGCTTCGTGCCCGAGCGCGTCGTTGACGTTCTTGAAGCGATCCAGATCCAGAAACAGCACGGCAACCTGCTGCTTCCTGCTGCGCGCCTGCGCCAGCGAACGGGACAGCTGCTCGGTCAGATAACTGCGATTGGGCAACTGCGTGAGCGCATCATGGGTTGCCATATGCTGGAGCCGCCGCTGCGCTTCCTTGACCACGCTGATGTCGGTAAACGAAAGCAGCACGGCGCTGGGTTTCGTCTCGTCGGCTTTTTGAATCGGCAGGACATTTTCCGAAACCCAGACGATTTCGCCATCCCGCATCTCCAGCCCGATCACCAGATCGAGCAGCGGCTTGCCGGTTCTCAGCACGACCTGCGACGGCAATTCATCCCACGCAATCTCGATGCCGTTTTCCGACAATACGCGTTTGAAATAGCTGCCGCGCATTACGCCGACCAAGCCGCCCGGCTTGATGCGCAATATCCGTTCGGCGCTCGGATTGCAGGTCAATACCTTTCCGTCGCGGGATTGCACCACGATGCCTTCGGTCAGGCAGGTAACGACCGAACGATAGCGTTCTTCGCTTTCCAGAAGGCTGCGTTCCACCTTGTCCTTGTGTATCGCGATCCCCACCATGTGCGTGATGTCTGCGATGAACGCCAGGTCTTCCGGGCTGGGTGCGTGCGGCTCGGAATAATAGATGCCGAACGCGCCCAGCACCGTGCCGGCCGCAGTGGCAATCGGAGAAGACCAGCAGGCGCGCAAACCGAAATCCGACGCAATCGCCCGATATGTTTCCCACAACGGATCGCGCTCGATATCTTCTACGATCACCTGTTCATTTCTGTAAATGGCCGTACCGCACGATCCTGAAGACGGGCCAATTTCCAGGCCATCGACCAGTCGGCTATATGCGTCGGGAAAAGAAGGCGCCGCGCCCACCCGCATATGCTTGCCGTCGGCCTGCAGCAGCAAGATCGCGCAATGCGGTTGTTTGGACAATATCTGCTGCGCGCCCAGGCAGATATCCCGCAACACTTCCGGCAGCGGCTTTTCCAGCGCAATCATTTCAAGAATCGCTTTTTCCTGCTGCAGTGATTTCCTTGCGCGGGTTGCCTCTTCGGCAAGGGTCTGGTGCCGGTCGCGGCTGATGCGCAGCGCTTCTTCGGCTGCCTTGCGGTCGGTTATGTCGCGTGCAATGACCTGTATCGCCGGCTTGCCCTGATACAGGAAAGGAGCGGAGCAAACCTCGACGTCGATCACGCTGCCGTCGCGCCGCAAGTATTTTTGCTCCATCGGCGGGGCCGATTGGCCCGTAGCGAGCATATGCGTCACTCTTTCGCTGGATTGCGCGATGCAATCCGGATGCAGCAGCAAAGAAAGCGGCAAGCCGAAAAGTTCGTCCGGGCCGCTGGCGTTCAGTTGCCGTGCGCCCGCCGCATTGATGAATACCAAACGCCCTTCCTGCACCACATACAGCGCATCCGGCGATAGCTGAACGAGGGTTTCGTACCCATCGTTGCCGATGGCTTTACCGGCTGCTGTGCGGCGTGAATTTATAGGTGCCATGACGGGATTCTATCCGTTGTTGATTGGCACGTGTCAATTGGCGTGAGATGTGTCTTGCGGCGCCAATCGATGTTTTGCCGCCAGCCGGGCCGTTCTGGCAAGCTCGGCGGATCCGGCCAGCCGCCGGGCGCTGCAGACGACGCCGAAAAAAGACGCGTGCGGCCCGACATAACGATGCCGCCATTGATCGGGGCAGAGCCGGGGATTCCTATGTTAGCTCAGGAATTAATGCTATATTCTTCATCGATAAAATTGCGGAATCCGCATTTCGGCATTACTGGGCAGCCGGGTGGATATCTCTGCCAGCCCTCGCAAACAAGCTTCTTTTTCGCTTCATGCACTGAAGCCTTGAATTTTTTGCACTTCTTCTGAATAACAACTTGCATTGCTGAGGACTCTATCGTGATGGAACAGACTTTGGCGGTACCGGCAGCAGAGACCGACGTGCTCGACATGCGGGTATTGCTCGCTACGCTGAAAGCGTATCGGAACGGCGATTTTTCCACGCGCATGCCGGGCGACTGGACCGGATTGCCCGGCAAGATCGCCGATACGCTCAACGAAATCATCGACATGTCCAGCGGGACGATCACCGAATTCGAACGCGTCGCGCGGCTCGTCGGCAAGCAAGGCAAAGTGGGCGAACGGATCGAATTGCCGATGATGCGCGGCTCATGGGAAAAACTGGTCGATTCCAGCAACGCGCTTGCCAATGATCTCGTGAGCCCGATGAATGAAATGATTCGCGTCATCGGCTCCGTCGCGGAAGGCGATCTGGGCCAGCAGGTGCCGATGGAAATCGACGGGCTCAAACTCAAGGGCCAGTTCCTCAAATCAGCCGAGATCGTCAACACCATGGTGGCGCGTCTCGGCTCGTTCGCTTCCGAAGTGACGCGGGTGGCGCGCGAAGTCGGCACCGAAGGAATCCTGGGCGGCCAGGCGGAAGTCAAGGGGGTGTCGGGCACCTGGAAAGACCTGACCGATTCGGTCAACGGCATGGCGGCCAACCTGACGACCCAGATGCGCAACATCGCCTACGTGACGACGGCGGTGGCGAAAGGCGATCTCGGCAAGACGATTACCGTCGAGGCCAAAGGCGAAATTCTCGAACTGAAAAACACCATCAACACGATGGTGGACCAGCTCTCCTCGTTCGCGGCCGAGGTGACCCGCGTGGCGCTCGAAGTGGGCACCGAAGGCAAGCTCGGCGGCCAGGCGGAAGTGGCCGGCGTATCGGGCACCTGGCGCGACCTCACCGAATCGGTCAACGGCATGGCCGCCAACCTGACGACGCAGGTGCGCAACATCGCCGATGTGACGACTGCAGTGGCGAACGGCGACCTGTCGCGCAAGATCACCGCCGAAGCCAAAGGTGAAATCCTGCAGTTGAAGGAAACCGTCAACACGATGGTGGACCAGCTCTCGACTTTCGGCGCGGAAGTGACGCGGGTGGCGCGCGAGGTCGGCACCGAAGGCAAGCTCGGCGGCCAGGCCGAAGTGCGCGGCGTGTCGGGTACGTGGCGCGATCTGACCGAATCGGTCAACGGCATGGCAGCCAACCTGACCAACCAGGTGCGCAACATCGCGCAGGTGACGACGGCGGTGGCGAACGGCGATCTCGGCAAGAAAATCACGGTTGACGCCAAAGGCGAGATTTTCGAATTGAAAAGCACCATCAACACGATGGTGGACCAGCTCTCCTCGTTCGCGGCCGAAGTGACCCGTGTCGCGCGCGAGGTCGGCACCGAAGGAAAGCTCGGCGGGCAAGCCGAGGTCGAAGGCGTATCCGGCACCTGGAAAGACCTGACCGAATCGGTCAACGGCATGGCCGCCAACCTGACGACGCAGGTGCGCAACATCGCCGACGTGACCACGGCGGTGGCGAACGGCGACCTGGGGCGGAAGATCACGGCCGAAGCCAAGGGCGAAATCCTGGAACTCAAGGACACGATCAACACGATGGTCGATCAGTTGTCGACCTTCGCGGCCGAAGTGACGCGGGTGGCGCGCGAGGTCGGCACCGAAGGAAAGCTCGGCGGGCAAGCGGAGGTGAAAGAAGTATCGGGCACCTGGCGCGATCTGACCGAATCGGTCAACGGCATGGCGTCGAATCTGACCAACCAGGTGCGCAACATCGCGCAGGTGACGACGGCGGTGGCGCGAGGCGATCTCGGCAAAAAGATCACGGTGGAAGCCAAAGGCGAAATTCTCGAATTGAAGAGCACCGTGAACATCATGGTGGATCAGCTCTCTTCCTTCGCGGCCGAAGTGACCCGTGTCGCGCGCGAGGTCGGCACCGACGGCAAGCTCGGTGGACAAGCCGAGGTGGAAGGCGTATCGGGCACCTGGAAAGACCTGACCGACTCGGTCAACGGCATGGCGGCCAACCTGACCAACCAGGTGCGCAACATCGCCGACGTGACGACCGCGGTGGCGAACGGCGACCTGTCGCGCAAGATCACGGCCGAAGCCAAGGGCGAGATCCTGCAACTGAAGGAAACCATCAACACGATGGTGGACCAGTTGTCCACCTTCGCCGACGAAGTGACGCGGGTGGCGCGCGAGGTCGGCACCGACGGCAAGCTCGGCGGCCAGGCCGAAGTGACCGGCGTCGGCGGTACCTGGAAAGATTTGACCGACTCGGTAAACTCGATGGCGGCCAACCTGACCAACCAGGTGCGCAACATCGCCGACGTGACGACGGCGGTGGCGAAAGGCGATCTGGGCCGCAAGATCACGGTGGAAGCCAAGGGCGAGATCATGGAACTGAAGAACACCATCAACACGATGGTGGATCAGTTGTCGACCTTCGCCGACGAGGTGACGCGGGTGGCGCGCGAAGTGGGCACCGAAGGCAAGCTCGGCGGCCAGGGGCAGGTGCCCGGCGTCGCGGGTACCTGGAAAGACCTGACCGATTCGGTCAACATGATGGCGTCGAACCTGACGAGCCAGGTGCGCAACATCGCGCAGGTGACCACCGCCGTCGCCAACGGCGATCTGACCAAGAAAATCACGGTGGATGCGCGCGGCGAAATCATGGAGCTGAAGAACACCATCAACATCATGGTGGACCAGTTGTCGACGTTCGGCGCCGAAGTGACGCGGGTGGCGCGCGAGGTCGGTACCGAAGGCAAGCTGGGCGGGCAGGCCGAAGTGGCCGGCGTATCCGGCACCTGGAAAGACCTGACCGACTCGGTCAACGGCATGGCATCGAACCTGACGGCGCAGGTGCGCAACGTGGCCGAGGTGACGATCGCGGTGGCGAACGGCGACCTGTCGCGCAAGATCACGGTCGACGTGCGCGGCGAGTTCCTGCAACTGAAGGAAACCATCAACACGATGGTGGATCAGTTGCGCTCGTTCGCGTCCGAGGTGACGCGGGTAGCGCGCGAGGTCGGCATGGAAGGCAAGCTCGGCGGCCAGGCGTACGTGACCGGCGTTGCCGGAACGTGGAAAGACCTGACCGACTCAGTCAACATGATGGCGTCGAACCTGACCAATCAGGTGCGGAACATTGCGCAGGTGACCACTGCCGTGGCGAACGGCGATCTGGGTAAAAAAATCACGGTGGACGTCAAAGGCGAAATTCTCGAATTGAAGAGCACCGTGAACATCATGGTGGACCAGTTGAACTCTTTCGCAGCAGAAGTAACACGGGTGGCGCGCGAGGTCGGCACAGAAGGAAAACTGGGCGGACAGGCGCAGGTGGAAGGCGTCTCCGGCACCTGGAAAGACCTGACCGATAACGTGAACTTCATGGCTGCCAACCTGACCAACCAGGTGCGCGGTATCGCGAAGGTGGTGACCGCCGTGGCGAACGGCGACATGAAGAAAAAACTGACGGTGGAAGCCAAGGGCGAGATCGCCGAACTGGCCGACACCATCAACAACATGACCGATACGCTGGCGCTGTTCTCCGATCAGGTGAGCTCGGTGGCGCGCGAAGTGGGCGTGGAAGGAAAGCTGGGCGGCCAGGCGAACGTGCCGGGCGCGGCAGGCACCTGGAAAGATCTGACCGATAACGTGAACGGCCTCGCGGCCAACCTGACCAACCAGGTGCGCGCGATCGCCGATGTGGCAACCGCCGTGACCAAGGGCGACCTGACGCGAAACGTGCAGGTGGAAGCAAAAGGCGAAGTGGCGGAGCTGAAGGACAACGTCAACGAAATGATCCGCAACCTGCGCGAAACGACGCGCCAGAATGCGGATCAGGATTGGCTCAAGACCAACCTGGCAAAATTTACCCGCCTGCTGCAAGGCCAGCGCGATCTTGCCGCCGTATCGCAAATGGTGCTGTCCGAACTGGCGCCGCTGATCAACGCGCAGCATGGCGTGTTTTACATGATGGACGAGAGCCAGCTCGAAAGCCCCAGGCTCAAGCTGCTGTCGGCTTATGCGTATAACGAAAATGTCAGCAGCGAATGGCGCCTTGGCGAAGGCTTGATCGGTCAGTGCGCCTACGAGAAAAAACGCATCCTGCTGACCGATGTTCCGAACGGATATGTCGCCATCACGTCCGGGCTGGGCGTTGCCGCGCCGCTCAACATCATCGTGTTGCCGATCGTGTTCGAAAACAGGGTCAAAGCGGTCGTCGAAATGGCGTCGTTCACGCTTTACAGCGCGATTCATCAAACCTTCCTTGACCAGTTGGCCGAATCGATCGGTATCGTGCTCAACACGATCGAAGCCAACATGCGTACCGAAGAACTGCTGAAGCAATCACAATCGCTCGCGCAGGAATTGCAGAGCCAGCAGGAAGAACTGCGCCAGACCAATGAAGAACTCGAAGACAAGGCCGGCCTGCTTGAGGAGCAGAAAGCCGAGGTCGAGCGCAAAAACCGCGAGGTCGAAATCACCAAGCTGTCGCTCGAAGAAAAAGCCGACCAGCTTACCCTGACATCGAAATACAAGTCGGAGTTCCTGTCCAGCATGTCGCACGAGCTGCGGACGCCATTGAACAGCCTGCTGATTCTTGCGCAGCAGCTTAGCGACAACGCGGAAAAAAATCTCAGCCCGAGGCAGGTGGAGTATGCGAAGACCATCCAGGGCTCCGGCAAGGACCTGCTCGGATTGATCAACGAAATCCTCGATCTGTCCAAGATTGAATCGGGTACGGTAACGCTGGACTTTACCGAGGTGCTGTTCGTCAACCTGTACGACCAGATCGAGCGCACTTTCCGGCCCGTCGCCGATAGCCACGGTCTTGGCTTTGCCGTCGATCTGTCGCCTTCGCTGCCGGCCGCCACCTGGACCGACGAAAAGCGATTGCTGCAAGTGGTCAAGAACCTGCTTTCCAACGCATTCAAATTCACCGAGAGAGGCAGCATCAATATCAGCGTCAAGCCCACCATTTCAGGATGGAGCGTGGATCATACCGGTTTGAACAATGCCGATACCGTGATCGCTTTCGTGGTAACGGATACCGGCATCGGCGTGTCCGCCGACAAGCAGAAACTGATTTTCGAGGCGTTCCAGCAGGCCGATACCGGAACCTCGCGCAAATACGGCGGCACCGGACTGGGCCTGTCGATCAGCCGCGAACTCGCGCGCCTGCTGGGCGGCGAATTGCGGCTTATTGCCAGCGAACCCAACAAGGGCAGCACCTTCGCCCTGTTTGTGCCGTTACGGACGGCGGGAATCGGCCTGGACATCGCGAATGAGAGCGTTGAAGATACCGGGCAGCGGCATTTCAAGCGGGAAATCGTGGCGCCGCAACCGGTGCAGCTCATCGATGACCGGGATAGCGTGGGGCCGAACGATCAGGTACTGCTGATGATCGAAAACGACGCCAGGTTTGCCGGCATTCTGCTGGCCGCCGCGCGCGAGAAAAAATTTTCCGGCATCGTCACCACACGCGGCGCGGATGCGCTGGAGCTGATCGAACGTTTCAAACCGATAGCGATCACGCTCGATCTCCATTTGCCGGACATCGACGGCTGGTCGGTGATGGAGCGGCTCAAGCGCAATCCGGCCACGCGCCACATTCCGGTCCAGATTCTGTCGGCTGAAGACGATCGGGCCCGGGGACTGCGCTACGGCGCCTTCGAATATCTGGTCAAGCCGGTGACTTCCGATGAGATCCGGGATGCACTGGTCGGCATCGTGAAATTCGCGCAGCGCAAGGTCAAGGATCTGCTGCTGGCGGAAGGCGATGAAAAGCGCCGCGACAGCATCGTCGATCTCATCGGCAGCGGCGATGTGCGGATCAAAACAACGATGACCGGCAAGGAAACGCTGGCTGCGCTCAAGAAAAAAAGCTACGACTGCATGGTGATTGACTTGAACCTGCCCGGCATTTCGCCCGTCAAGCTGCTCGATGCGATTCAGCAGATTGAAACGACGCGCGATGTACCGCTCCTCATGTTTGGCGTGGACGGATTGCCGAAACAGGAACAGGACCGGCTCCGAACGTTCGTCGGCAAGGGCGTCATCAAGGAGGTGCATTCGCTCGAAAGACTGCTCGATGAAACGTCGCTGTTTCTGCATCGCGAGGTGGCCAGGCTGCCGGAGAACCAGCGTCAGCTGATCGACAAGCTTTATCAAGGATCAGCAAGCCTGGAAGGTAAAAAAGTATTGGTGGTGGACGACGATGTGCGCAACATTTTTGCGTTGACCAGCGTGCTTGAGCGCAACAAGATGGAAGTCGCGTCCGCTGAAAACGGCCGGACTGCGATCGAACTGCTGCAACAGCATTCCGACACCGACATCGTGCTGATGGATATCATGATGCCGGGAATGGACGGTTTTGAAACCATGCGCCAGATACGCACGCTCAAGCAGTTCGAAACCCTGCCGATGATCGCGTTGACGGCCAAGGCAATGAAAGGCGACCGCGAAAAATGCATCGAGGCTGGCGCATCGGATTATGTGAGCAAGCCGGTGGATACCGAGCAGTTGCTGTCGCTGATGCGGGTCTGGCTGTATCGCTGAATGCGCGGCGATTGAATTTATACGGAGAGCGGGCATGAGTATGGAACATCAGGATTCTCCTGTATTGATGATGGCAAACCATGTGCGGCAGCCGCTGTCGCCGGACGGCGTGCCAGCGTCGGTGCTGGTGGTGGACGATAATTCGGCCAAGCTCAAGGCGGTCGTTTCCATCGTCTCCCGCATGGGCCTGGATATCAGCACCGCGACATCGGGCCGCGAAGCATTGCGCATGCTGCTGAAACAGGATTTTGCCGTCATTCTGCTCGACGTAAAAATGCCGTTGATGGACGGCTTCGAGACCGCCACGCTGATTCACGGCCGTCCACGCTCCGCGCATACGCCGATCATTTTCATCACGGCGGAAGCGGATTCCGATTCCGAACGGTTTCTCGGCTACACGCTGGGCGCCGTGGATTATATTTTTTCGCCGATCGTGCCGGAAGTTTTATCCGCCAAGGTTCGCGTGTTTGTCGACCTGTTCTATCTTCAGCGCAAACTGATCCTGCAAACCGATGAACTGCTGCAATCGAAGATGCTGCTGCGCCAGCTGGCATCGCATCAGGAAATGATCAAGGAAGAGGAACGCAAGCGCATCGCGCGTGAAATCCATGACGAGCTGGGCCAGAATCTGCTGGCGTTGCGAATCGACGCTTCCATGCTGCATGCACGCACCGGCACCAGGCATCCGAAGCTCAATGAAAAAGCAAAGTATGCATTGAACCAGATCGACGCCACGATCAAGAGCGTGCGCGGCATCATCAACGATCTGCGGCCGCCCGTTCTCGATCTGGGATTGCAGGCGGCGATCGAATGGCAGGTAGAAGAATTCCGCCGGCGCAGCGGAATCGCTTGCAGCATCGTGGTAAGAGATGAGCATTTCGACCGCGATCTGGACGAAAAAGGCGCAACGGCACTTTTTCGCATACTGCAGGAATCGCTGACCAATATCATCCGGCACGCACAGGCAACGCAGGTGGAAATCGATCTGAACCGGGACGCCGGCCGGTTCTATATGAAAATTGCCGATAATGGCATCGGCATTCAAGACGGCAACCGCAAGAAAACCAATACTTTCGGCCTTGCCGGCATCAAGGAACGCATCATCATGTTCGGCGGCGACCTCAGGATCGACAGCGCCGAGGGCAACGGCACCGTGCTGACGGTATCCATACCGTCAAACTGAATTGAAGGTTCCTGTCAAGGCTGACGGCGGTTCACGCAAGGCGATTGCATAAAGAGGCGCAGGTTAATTGGGGAGTAACCGTGATTGCCGTTCGCCCTGACGGTTCAGGATTGCCGCCGCGGATATCCTTCGGCCGTAATGCGTTTCCAGACCAGGTCCTTCTCCTGCGGCGTCATGAAAACCCATTGAGCGACTTCCGCCACCGTGCGGCCGCAACCACGGCACACGTCATCGAATGTCGTTGAGCATACGGCAACGCATGGCGTATCCGGACGCGCTGTATCGGTTTTTTGCATTATGAAATTTTCCGCAAATCGGCAATGTTCACTGTCTTGATGAGAGTCTTTTGCAGCACAAGAGCCATGGTTGCGTTTTTGCCAGTCTCGCTGAAGAAAAGTCTATTTTGCGGAAACCGCGGATTTCAGTTTCTTGCATCCATACACAGAACCCAACCCGCACAGCTCTTTATAATCCCGCTGCGCGGCGTCCGTATTAGCGAGCGCTTCATAAGTCAACGCCCTGCCTAAATACGCCCGTGCAAATTTGGGTTCGATTTCAATCGCGCTGTCAAAATCGTCAAGCGCCTGCTGATATTTTCGGATGGACAGATAGGTCGCACCGCGGTCATTTAGAACAAGCAGATAACGCGGATTGAGGGCAAGCGCTTTATTGAAATCGACGATTGCCTCGTCGGGATAGCCGAGCTTGGCGAACGCCAATCCACGGTTGTGATAAATCCGCTCCACGCCGGGGCGGCTATCCTTGCCTTCTATCAGCCGCATTGCATCATTCCATAGCAGCAGCGGCGAAGAAAATGTCTTCAAGCGATCCCACGTCACCGGAATCATCACGATCGCGAGCGCCGCGAGCACCAGCGCCGCGCGTTTCGCCGGCGTTTTCCGGAACAGGAACGGCAGCGCGCAAAACACGCCGGGCATCCACAGATAACTTCGGTACAGAACGAACGATTCCTGGATTCTCACCGTCGATAATTCGGCAGCGAACATCAGCCACGGGCACAGGAGCGCGAAGCCCAGCAAACCTTTATCACCGCGCTGAAGCAGCAGCCTGATCGCGACGACCGGATACAGAACAAAGCCGATCAATCCGAGCGTATGGGGCCATGACCAAAACCTGGTTGCGAACGTTTCGAACATGTCCACCGACATCCATGCCGGAGCGGGCACGCTCCATACCAATAGATATTTGAAAAACAAGAACGATTGCGTCAGTATGGACAGCGGATAGGCCAGACCAGGATCGAAGCCCGGATCGCGGGCGGCAAGCAGGGACAGCATGTCCATGCCTCTTGGTTCATAGGCCAGGCCGATGACGTGCCTGTTCTTGAACTGGAATAGTACGAACGCGCCGATCAGACCATACAGCAGGAAGACCGGCCATACCTGCCTGAACAATTGGCGACTGGGAGTCCGCAGTAAAAAAAGCATCGCCAGCGCCACCGCAGGCGCCAGGATCGCATGCTCTTTCGACAGCACCGCCACAAAGTAACCGGCGGCCGAAGCCAGCAGCCGCCACCTGCTGCCGCGAAGCACGCCTTGCAGGAACAGATACCACATGATCAATGTAAACAGCGTCGCCATCAGGATCGTGCGCTGGATCAGATAGGCGGCTCCGTACACGGCAGCCGGATGCAGCGCAAAGATCAGCGCCCCGAAAAAAGCGAACCAGAGCGGCGGCAGCGGATTGCTCGATGCCTGCCGCGGGAGTTCAGCCCGCTTCGTCGCGAGAACGGCTTCGAACAATTTGCATAAAAACGCAAACAGCATCGCCGCGGTTGCGACATGCAGCGCCAGGTTGCCGAGGCGGTACCAGATCAGGTCCAGGCCGAGAAAGACACGCGTCCATTCGAATGTCGCATAAGGCAACCAGCGCAACTCGAATCGGAAAAATGAATGCAGATATTCCGAATGAACGAGTCCGTCGAAAAAATTCGCGTCGTCGAACACGATCGGATTCCACAGGAATTGCCCGTAGATCGCCGAGACGATCAGCGCCATGGCTGCGACCATGGCCCATGGCAGAAATCTGGAATTAAGAAACGTGTAACGCATTGGGAATCGATTACCGAATAAGAGTTTTACCGGATTTGAAACGCAAGCAATCCGGCATTCAGCGCGCCGGCAACAGTCTGATGATACGGAACCGTCTCTGTACTCAAACGCACGCTTTCATTCCGGCAATGCTCGAGTATAGTCGGTCTTTTTGATGAATAGACGCGCTTCTTGCGCAGTGCGCATGAAAAGGCTGTACATATGCAAACAGCCCCGCATGAGACGGGGCTGTTTGGAAAAAACCATTTCAATTATTTCAATTCAACGGTTTGGGATTACCGGTAGTTTGTTAAATACGGAGATAGAGGTTGAAACCGTTGGTTTTGATGAGGGATTCCAGCAAAGCGGTGAGCTCTGGAGATGGGAGCTCGTCGGAGCATGCGCGCCAGCAGCGCATGAGCCATCCGATCGGCGTCAGCC
>DAIDBD010000007.1 GCA_027310305.1 Herminiimonas sp. | reverse complement strand
CAACTTTGCAGCGTTTCTTCGGCCCGAATTCGCTTCAGTTTCGATTCACCCATTGGGTGATCCCTCCGTTTGGCTGTGAACCCTTAATCTGCCTGACTTCGCGGCAAATTTCATCTCTTTAACTGCGGTTTTTAGGATCATTCATCACCGGCTGTTTTACCGTCGAATCGAGCGTCCCGGAAATCAGGTAGACCTTCGACGATGCCAGGTTCGAGACCGGATCGATATAGCCGTTTCCCGACCAGGTATTGACGACTGATAACAAATACGGAAGGTTCCTCGATCCGGTATTTGCCATGCACGGTCCGGTCGCGATGCTGACATTCCCTTGCGAACAATAGACGGGCCCGCCTGCCACGACCCCGGCGCCTTTTTTAACGGTCTTCGAATAAGCGAAATGCATCTGCGCCGCCATATAGCCGCCGGACGAAATGCCGGATACGGAAACATTATCGAAGCTGACGTTGTACTTCGGCAGCACCACTGCGGCAGACGCCGGATTGAATATGGCGGCGGTCGCGATCAAGCCGATCGCGACCAGCATGGTCTTGGCATGTTTTGAATACGGACTGAACATTTTTGTCTCCTTTATTGCTTTTATAGATTTTCAAATCGGAGGCAAAAGCGCCGCAGCAAGCCATGTCGAATGATGCGGCGTTCTGTTCCGGGTGTGTTCAGGTGCGGTATCTCCTTTGCATTGCAATGCATCGATCATCTACAGCTTGAATCAGATTTGGCGAGCCGAAACCGGATTACACAGAAGTCAGTGTTTAAAGCGGCAATAGTGATGTTGCCTTGGGCGGGAAGACATGCGGCGCAATGCGCCGCATGTGTCGTTTAAATTACTGACCTCTGTGTAAATATTACCTTAATAAAAAGCCGCTTCAATGATATTGAGCAGGTTAAAAATACTGGGTAAGACTACGCTTTTTGCCCATCAATTATTGCCGGCAGGCCAGAAAATAAGTAAGCCAAACCGGTTGATTCAAGCATTTTTCGCAGAATTTTATTGGTTCTGCCGCAACATTAACAAGATGACTAAACTAAATTGGCAAACGTATTGTCAATAGAATGTGGCGACGGTGCATCGGTGCTGCTGACGCCATGCAACTCGACATATCGTTTATCGGGACTTGAGCAAAATTCCAATGACTAATCAGCCCATAGTGATGCACCTGACCAGAATCTTTTTTGGCTGAACACTGATGACTATTCATTCAATCATTGATGCAATGCGAACCGAAGCAGTAGTCTTGCGAGCCGAGCGGGACTACGATGCGGTACTCAGCCTGGTCGGCAATGCATCGGTCGTGCTGCTGGGCGAAGCGACGCATGGGACGCACGAGTTTTACCGCGCACGAACGGTAATCACCAGGCGGCTTTTGATGGAAAAGGGATTCTGCGCAGTCTTGGTCGAATGCGATTGGCCGGATGCGTTGCGGGTAAACCGGTTCATTCAGGGAAGAAATGACGATGCCGGCATGCGCGATGCCACCGCCGACGGCGCGCTCGGCGGCTTTCTGCGGTTTCCGCGATGGATGTGGCGCAATGCGGACGTCATCAATCTGGTCGACTGGTTGCATGAATTCAACGCCGGCATACCGGAGCTTGAAAACAAGTCCGGATTTTTCGGCCTCGATTTATACAGTCTGCGCAGTTCGATGGATGCAGTCATCCGGTATCTTTCTAGAGTCGATCCTGAAGCCGCAAAGCGCGCCCGCGCCCGCTATGCCTGCTTCGATCATCTTGCGGAAGATCCGCAGCGATACGGTTATGCGACCACATTCGGCATGCGCAAGGATTGCGAACTGGAAGTGATGCGGCAACTGATGGGATTGTCGGCCAACATCGAACGGTATGCGCAACGCGGTGGCGTGGCCGGTGCCGACGATGCATTTTATGCCGAACAGAATGCGCGGGTCGCGCAGAATGCCGAAGCGTATTATCGCGCGATGTTCCAGGGAAGGGACGAGTCATGGAACGTCCGTGACACGCACATGGCCGACACGCTCGATGCGTTGCGCAGACATCTCGGCAAGCGTGGAAAGGCGCCGGCAAAAATCGTCGTATGGGCGCACAACTCGCATATCGGCGATGCGCGCGCGACTGAAATGGGACAGCATGGGCAGATCAACCTGGGGCAACTGGTGCGCGAACGCTACGGCGACCAAGACACGTTCCTGCTTGGATTCACGACGCATTCCGGCACGGTCACCGCCGCATCGGATTGGGAGAGCCCGTCCGAAACGAAAACCGTGCAGCCGGCAAGGAGCGACAGTTTCGAAAACTTGCTGCACGACACCAGGCTGGGCAACTTTCTTTTGCCGATTCGCGGGCGTAAAAAATTACTGGCCCGCCTGCATGAACGGCGGCTCGAAAGAGCCATCGGCGTGGTCTACCTGCCGGAGTCCGAACGCTTGAGTCATTATTTCCATGCCGATCTGGGAAACCAGTTCGACGCACTGATTCACTTTGACCAGACGCGCGCAGTAAAGCCGCTGGACGCACCGGCCAGCATGGAACATATCGAGCTGCCGGAAACGTACCCTTCGGGGATGTAGGCGCGTTCTTGCCTGCGCTGCTCCTTTTTACTGCTTGCGTCCGAGGAACCCGCCAACGGCGGTCTGGCCGGTTGCCGCATTCGACAGCGAAAATGCGCCGCCGATTTCCGCCGGCCCCGCCCCGCTGACGCCGGTGGTCACCACCGGCCCGAAGTAACGTCCGCTAAGCCCGCCCTTCAGCGTGCCGTTGTCTGCCGGTCCGGTCAGATAGTTGGCGACGGTTTCTCCGGCGGCGCCCATTGCCGCAGTTGCATTGAGCGAAACAGGCACCGGTATCTGATACGGGCCGCCCGGCTCGGTTTGCGCCAGCGTATTGGTGACCGTCACGGCGACTGCGCGCGTCACGAAATTCACGGTAATCATGGCGTCTCCACGGAACAGCGAAGCCTCTGCGGTGGGATTGGGCGCATTATTGGGAGCGTACCAGCCGTAGACGAAGCCGGTGTAGGTCGCCGTGCCGGCGACCGGCACCGTGGACGGATTGGACACGTCGCCGAATGCCACGAGGCCGCGCCGGTTCTGGTTATGTTCATTGTTCGGACCCCATTCATTGATATACACGGTGTCCTTCGTCTTCCATGCGGCCAGATTGCCGTAGCGGAAACTCCAGTTCATCAGATCGCGCGTGCCTTTCGTGCCCGGGAACGGCACGCCCGGCCCGGAGCCGCCGGGCAGGTCCGTCCGGGCGCCGGTAACCGGGTCCGGTATGCCGTCGCCGGCGTGCACATCGCCATCCCCGTGCTCGCGGGTGGCGGTTGCCATATCCGGCGTGCCGCCGCCGGTCCGCCAGTCGCCCGGCAAATACTGCACGCCGGTCGTTTCGATAGTCGGGCACACCACCATGTAGGATGGGCAACGCGATGGACCGCTGCGTGGAAAGTACTGGTTGTTGGCATAGTTCGCCTGGGTGGCGGCCGGGCCTTTGGTCGCGTAGTCGTAGTAACCGAGATTCGAACTCGCCGGCAGCGAGCCGGTAGTGATCGCTCCGGTTGAATCGAGCCTGACAAAACCTGCCGTGGTTTTGAAAGTCTCGACAATTGCCGGACGCTCCGCTTTTCCATCCCATGTGATGCCGAGATTGCTCAGCACCATCGCCGGGTCGGATACGAAGCTGCTGCCGTCCTTGGCCAGCCTGAGTTCCGCAAGACCGCCTGATGCCGGGGTCAAGCCATACGCGGTGGTAGGGTTTTCAATCGGCGTTACAAGATCATTGGTGGATTTTCCGTATGCCTGCACGCCCGATCGCGTCAACGCCACGCCGTTGTCGCTGCGTATGATGCCGGTCCCGCTGCACTGGTAGGCCGAGCCGCCGACGCAGCTCATGGTCATGGCCGCCGTGGTGGGTGCCGGCAGCGTGACTGCCGGCGGCGGATTGGGAGGAGGCGCGGCATCCGCATACTCGCACGCTTTTTCTCCGCCCGGCAGCGGATCGCCGAACACCGCGTTGGTGCATTCGATCGAACCGGTTGCGGTCTTGTAGGCATAGATGCCGGCTCCGCCGTAACGCACCTGACGCGTGCCGGAGAACGAGCACAGCGACCATTCCGCTCCGCAGGCTGTCCATGTTCCGGCTGGCGGCGGCGGCGGCGGTGGGGAAGCCGCGCCCGCATATTCGCAGGCTTTTACGCCACCCGGCAATGGGTCGCCGAACACGCTGTTGTTGCATTGAATCGCCCCGGTTGCGGCCTTGTAGAAATAGACGCCGGCTCCGCCGTAACGCACCTGGCGCGTTCCCGAGAACGAACACAGCGACCATTCCGCTCCGCAAGCCGTCCAGGTTTCGGTCGGCGGCGGCGCGGAACCTGAATATTCGCAGGTTTTCACGCCGCCCGGCAGCGGGTCGCCGAACACCGCATTGGTGCATTCGATCGACCCGGTTGCGGTTTTGTATGCATAGATGTTGTTGCCGCCATAGCGCACTTGCTGCGTGCCGGAAAAAGAACATACCGCCCATTCGGATGCGCATGGCGTCCAGATTACTGCGGCAGCGGTGGCGGAAAATCGGCCTGGCGCAGCGGACGGCGCGGTTGCAACGGCATTGGATTGCGCGCTGCCGGCCTGTGTGGGATCGCCATTCGAGCCTCCGCATGAAGCCAGCAGCATTGCCGTAAAGATTGCGCACGATAATGCGCGAAAAAAAGATCGCTGGAACGCTATGTCAAGCATGTGGATTTTTCTCTGTAAGGGAAGAAAGCGGCATCGGTGCGAATACCGGCATGGTGATCGGCGATGGTACGGTCATGAAATATGAAAATATTGCGTGAGCAGGATGGCTGCGATGCCACCGCCTCCATCGCGGCCGATCAAGAAAACGCGGCGGCAAATTGTCTGTTTCCACCGGCCATCCGGTCTTTTCGCATTAAATTCTGTCATCTGGTCCCTGTGCGATCTGTCGGAAAATTTTCGGCGATTGCCGGTTTCCGTAATCGAACAGTAGCGGGACAACCCCGGCACGCGCTTGAGAGAAATCAATTTCGTTGCCACTAAATCGAGGAGACCCCGGTTCTCTTGTTTCGCGCCGGATCGGTTGTGGCGATTGCGGTACACATTACATTTGATTGTCGAGCAAGACGGAAAAACTCCATTCCGATGTGGAATCGCATTATTGGCGCCAAGCCTGCGCCCACCGTTCAAATAGAATCAAACAAAAGCATCAATTTATGCAGGCCAATCATTTATGAATGGCCTGAAGCGAGAACATCGGGATGCTGCTGAATTGCAATGAACGTTGAAAACGGCAGGAAAAAAATCCATCACGGCTTCCGCGATGAAAAAGTAGAATGGACTCAAGGCGATATGAACATATTTTTCGATAATACAATCGCCAGCAATGGGTGATTAAAATCATTTGTTCAAAACCGGCTGACCAGGAACAAGCTCACTAATCAGGAACGTCCCCTTCATGTCAATTCCAACCGAACCGATAGGCAGTATCCCGCGACCACTTGCATTGCTCGACGCAGTGGCACAAGCGGCGATTGACGATGCCGCGCTGGATAAGCTCTATGATCTGGCGATCCGCGACACCATTGCAGAATTCGAAGCGACCGGATCGCCTGTCATTACGGACGGCGAACAGCGGAAATATCATAATTTCTGGACCTATTGCGTGCACGGCCTGCCGAACACGGCGCCGGATGGCTTCAAGATTCCCTTTGCCGCCGGCCATACCCGTCGCATGCTCCGCCTGACGGGCGGCCCGTTTCGCTATAAACGATATGCCGACAGTTATCTCGATGCCGCACAACGCTATGCGACCATGCCGATCAAGCAGGCAGTCATTTCGCCATCGGCCTTGAGCCTGATGTATCCGCCCGAAGGGCTGCCGGATTACAGCCGTGAACAGTTTATTGATGATCTGTTGCGCGAACACGAAACCGAAATTCGGCGCTGCCTGCAAAAAGGCGCCCACAAGGTCCAGATCGACTTCACCGAAGGCCGGCTGGCCGTGAAAATTGATCCTTCCGGCACGCTGCTCAACAGCTTCATTGACCTTAACAATCTTGCGCTATCAAAACAAGGCGCTACGGCGGCCTCGGACTGGACCTGACGATCACGAAAAACCTGGTCGAACTCCATGGCGGCACCGTATGCGCCGACAGCCCGGGAACGAATCGCGGCGCCGCTTTTTCAGTTTTTCTTCCGATAACCGTTGCGAGCATTCATAACGAGAACGAATCAAGGGCGCATCCGAAGACACCTCAGGATCTTCCGCCGAAATTCAGTCCGGTCGACCTGTCGGGAGTGAATGTACTGGTAGTCGATGATGAACGCGATGCACGGGATCTCATGCGGCGAATACTTGCCGAATGCAACGCGAACGTCTACACAGCGGGAAACGCAGGGGAAGCGCTTGCGCTGGTGGAAATGCACAGACCGCATATTATGTTAAATGTACTCAAGAAATTATCGGCAGTATGGGCACGGCTTAAACGGCTGTTTTTTGCCGCTGCACTTCAGCCGGCAGCAAGCTAGCAAATCGAGAATTTCGCGCTTTTCAACGCCTGCCAGTTGCAGGCGTTTTTTTTGCCCTTCGATTTGTCGGTACTTCTTGCGCAACGCCGCTTGACCGAAGCGGCCTTTTCTTAAAGTCCGTACGTGCCAGTATGCATTCCGAATGTCGCCGTAAATTTGTTGGCGTTCAGAGTCAGAGAGATAGTCCCATGAAAATAATTCGAGTTGCACGGCGCAGAATTGTAATGAAAATCTGAAAATCTTTTTTGTTGATTTAGCCAACCCGCTTACGGGCACATTCGACCTGGTGAACCGGCGTCCATCTTCCAACGGCCAGAGAATCACTGTGCGTTCACTGCATGAAACCTAGTCAGATGACGCAAGCGTCATTCCTGAAAAATTCAGTCCGTACTCCGTCGAAGCAGCCCATCCCATTAGTTCGTCGCTGATCTGTCAACGATAGTCGGCGCGTCAATTTGTGCAAGGGACTCCAAAACTTTTTGCATGTCCCTTCGGGCATAAGCGCAAAAACTTTCGAAGCCTCCCCTTGCACAAATCGCCTATTGCGCCGCCTATTCGGTGACAGGCGACGAACTAACGGGATGGGCGGCAGCATCGAAGGCAGGTACTACCGATTTTTCAAATTCTTACGATAGGCTCGAAATCTTCGGGCTAGGTCAGCTTAAAAACGAAAGGCGCAGATCATGGAAAAGCAACTTGAATTACCGTTGAAGCACTTCCCGTTTCAGGAGTATCTCGGCAACTTCAAACGCGTGCGCAAGGCCGTTGCAAAAGCGCACAACATGCTGACTTCGTGGAAGCAAATTCCGTTGAAACTGCATCTGCGGAAGCTGTACAAAAAAGGTAAGGCCGGTTTCGTCTGGACGAGACCGGACGGTAAACAATTCGTTTGCGCGAGCATGCGCAAGCTGGTTGCGCAGATCATGGATTACGACGGCCATCTGTTGCAAGGCGTTTTGAGGTGCGCAAAATGACTATCGAAAATAATAAAGGCGAAGGGGATCAAATAAAGAATGATTTGATTGAGGCTGCAAGGCGCGTTATCCATGAATATAGATCGTTTGATTTGACAATCGGCGCTATCGAGGATCTGGAAGGGGCCGTCATGGCCGCTGATAGTATTCCTTTTTGAATTTGCTATACTTGAGAAAACGAATGGGGGAAATATGGCTGAAAACGTCGAAAATCTGATCTTGGAACACTTGCGCCATATACGTGGCCGCGTTGACCAAATCGCGGAGGACATGAACGATTTAAAACATCGGATGTCTGGACTTGAAACCAATATGGTTCTCGTGAAACGCGAGGTGAACAGCGGGGACGAAACGGATGCACGACAACAAGTGTCTTTAGACAAAATCGTTGAGCGCTTACAGCGGATCGAGCGACGGCTGGAACTGTCTTGATTGTTCGCGTGATGATTTGAAAAAGCCGGGGTTGCCGGCTTTTTTTTATTGTTTGACAAAATCTAATTTCGAAGGTTGTTGCATCGGCTTGAGAAACTGCCGTCACGGCATTGCACAGCGACGTATTCCCATCGGTCCAATACGGCGCTTCGCCGGTCGTCAACATGCTGACAGCCAATTAAAGTTAGAAGTGACGCTATCGCCGCGTAACGATAAATCAAAGCGCACCCGCTTGCTGGAATCTCCGGTAGTGCTTCATCCGCTGATCTACCGGCAAAGCCATTATTAGGGCCACCAGCGCGTTTTTGGGCCTTGGTTGGACTCTGCGACGGGGAACGCCTCGGAAAAAGTCCCTCACATGTTCTGATGGCTTTTTCGGCAGCTTGACTAAGTGTCGCCCGTGGATGTGCCACGGAGATAGATAGCTGAATACGCCATGCTCGTAGTTGTCTCGAAAAACCTGTTCCGTGTCGTATGCCGCGTAGAGATGACGTCCAAGGTATGTCCATGTGTCCGTGACCTGGGCGTTGATGTCCATCCCGAATCGCACCTTTGCAACATGCACTTTGGGCGGTCGTATCTCATAGCCGAATAGAAGCTTTGTCAGTGACCCGATCATCGGAATGCGCATCTTGTCGAGCCGCTTGCAATTAACCGAGTGGTCCATAAGTGACGTTCTGATTTGCTTATCGATCTGATCGGGCGACTGACATATGAAATTCGTGTTCCATCGCTTTTTACGTGAATGAACAAACCAGTCAAGCAGCTTTTGTCGTTCCTTGTCGGCCCACGATCTGGCGTTCATCCATGTCGCCATTTCGTCCAGGACGATTTCCCCATACGTTGATTCATCGAGCTTGGCCGAGCCGAGGCCAAGAAGCTCCATGTCCTCGATTGTCGGGCGATCTGGCAAGCGGATGCAACGAATATTCCGAACGCCGGGACCGAGCAGCTTTTCAAGGTTGAGATTCAGGTTCGTTGCGACCGGCCTGCCCTGCTCCAGTGCATCCTTGATGCGGCCTACGCTGACCAAGCTTTTGCCGTGACCCTTTTTTCCGTGGATGAGGTAGTCAGACATTAGTTGGCCTTCACCACAAGATCTGTTTTCTTGATACCCCAGTCGTAAGCGGCTCTACAAATTTTGCCAGACACCACAGCAGCAAGCACGACACTAAAATTCGAGGGAATGAATATTCCAATCGCCGTTAAGAGCCACGTTGGAACGACAATTAGATTTATCACTGTTTGCAGAATGAGGTTGATGCAAGAAATGAAGATAAGGAGCATCGACGCCATTGCCAGCAGGCCAGCTACCACAGTCGTATATTTACGGCCGTAGTAAGCGAGAAAGGCGGTAAATAGCGCCGGTATCGTCGTAAATAAAAATGTGATTAGCTTGACCATCATTCGCTCCTGAAAATTAGTCCGTAAATCTGCAATGCTCCGAACAACGCGAAAATAAAACCGAGCGCTTCTCGTATGTTCGCTATCGTGGGACACAAGTCCCATGAAATCGCGTATCCGTGAACAGTGCCAGCGTATGGAGAACATACGCCTACTGGGGGGGACCAGACCCACGAAAACCACTTGACCTTGTCGGTTTCAAATTCGTTCGGAATCGCAGTAAATTTAGTGTCTAAATCTGTGTTTGTTTTCGTGGTTTCAGTGGTGACGCGGTCGTTCTGGTTTGCGGTCGGCGCAGCGACATCGTCTGCTTTTATCTCTGTGAGTATTTGTTTCTGTGTAATTTCTTTGTTGTAATCGTCGGGGAATTCTTGCACTTCAGCAGGCGGATTGTTTATGACTGTTGTGTTGGTGCTGCTCGTGTTCGTGACGTTGTTTGTTGTTGTGGTCGTTACGGTCGTAGTGCTTGGAAATGTGGTCTGGGAATCACGTATTGTCGTTCCTGTTGTTTGCGGCGTTATCGTGGTTGTTTCACTCCTCCTAATTGTGTCAGTTGAACCGTCAGGTAATGATCGCGTTTCCGTTGACACGTTTCGCTCTGGACTCGTGACAGGCGGCGCAGTTGTGGTTATCGGCGTATCGGGCGCGATCGGATTCAGATTGGACGGCCAGAGTTGACCCTTTTCTTCAGCGGCCCTTTGATCTGCTTTCATGGAGTCGTAGAGTTGACGGTTCGTGTTGTAGTCCTGATCTAACCGTGTTTGCAAATCCTGCGACATTGTTGTTTCGTCTGGGACTTCGGGCGGAAAACCTCCTGGAGGCAGTGTTAGTTGAAACGCACGGATCGAATCGGATTGCAGAAGATATTCGACCCCGTCATATCGGTAATACGATTTGCACATGTTGCCGACGAGTTCGGCCCGAGTAATGGTTCGCCCAGCTTGGGAAGATACCTGAGGCATCGAAGCTTGGCATGCTGCATTAGCGGATGGGTAATTATTAATGTCGAAATAGTCCCTATACCGCGTCATTGATGTCGGAGTTTTGCAAATAAAAGCATATGCCTGTGCTGACCCCGCTGGGCAAGGGCCATAGCCAAGCCCTGCGTCTTTAAGTGCTTGCGCAAGTGCTGCCGCAGTGGCTGCACACATAACTGCACCTACGACGGAGGCGCAGCCGAGTGCGGCGGAAGCCAGTCTTGCTCGGCTTGCTGTTGCTGCCACTGATACAGGTACGGGAATTCGTAAGCCAGAGGCTCGAACGAGAACGTCCCCGCTTGCTGTTGCTACAGCCCCGCTTGAAACTGCATTGACTGTCGGCGCTGCGCTGCCGGACATGAGCTGTCTTAGCATTCCTTGCGTGGATGACGTATTGACCTGGGCGTTTATCGATGTACTCATCAATATCAAAGCAACGGCGACAAGTTTATTCAGTATCTGGGCCATATAGTCCCCGGTTCGGCGGTATGAGACAGCAGTTTTTTTAACTGTAAAAGTTGCATCGCCGGCCTCGCTAGCGTGAGGCACGGGCGACGCAACCGGTTTTGATGTTTTAAATAAAAATGCTGCTACCGGCACTGTCGCGAGTAGCAGCATTCGGCGCAGCATTACTGATTAAATCTTGTTGCCGAAACGCTTGATGAGCTTGATCGTGATGACCAATCCGAGGACGGCCACGACAATCGGCACGACGATGGCAGACAGCGATGTTGCGTCAGCTTGAAGCGCGGTAAATGCCGTTCCAACGGCTGCATCAATCGCTGCATGCGCAGACGACAACATGCCCAACATCAGGCCCAGTGCTGAAACCAGAAACATTGATACTTTTTTCATTTTGAAACTCCTTTAGATTGAATCGAAAAATTGACGATAGGCCTTTACCAATCGCCCCACACCCCAACCGATAGCAAAACTTGACATCAAGCCACCGATCATTATTTCGAGGTCGCTCATGAGAGCAGCCCCGCAATAATCCCTAAGCCGCATGTCAGCGCGAAGCCGACAGCGGTGAATACGTCCTGCATTGACATTGCATCGAACATTTTTTTACCCGAGAACTTTAGTCACGTTGAAGCCTTCTCCGCAATTCAAAGATGCAGTGTCAATCGCTTCTGCGAGTAAATCGAATCGGCCAGCTTCATGCAGAAATTCGGTATATCCCACGTCGCCGTTTTGAGGCATCAAGAATAGTTTTGATTCCCGGTCCTGCACTACGAATCTGATTACGAAGCTGACCATTTTTTTACGCTGCTTTCTTTTCCACGCTGACAGGGACGCAGGTCCGCATCAAGGTTTTTTGTTCCTTGCCACTGGTGACAATTTCCATTTCGCAGTTGGCGATAAACGGGAATGGCAAGTGTGCGTATTTCTCGTACTCGGTAGAGAGTCCGAAGCGGTATTCCGTGCCTGCATTTCCTTTGGCCATCCCTTTAGAATCGTCGAGGCCGACTTCGGTATACATGGTCGTGTTGTCGTAGGGATTACCTTCGTAATCACCCTTCGATTTTTTCATGCCGATGATTTTGATTTGAGAATTGAATTTCATTTTTAATGCTCCATTGCGTAGTGATTCGGCTCTGGAAAGAAATTTTCCCGATTGAGGCCGAAGGATGGGACTGCTTGAATGAACGAGATAAACGTCGGTACTTCTACTACTTTGTGAATCGATGTTGCGCCAGTTTCCGCTGTCGCGGTGAGAGGCTTCATGCGCTTGGGCCATGCGTTTTTATCGGCGTGACAGACCATGTCGAGGGTGGCTTTATCACCGTACAGATCACGGAATACGCGAAGGTATTTTCCGAACTGGTGCTTGGTGACTTCGATACAGGCGTCGATTACGACCTGTGCTGTTTTCTGTTTGATTTCCATCCGACGCGGTGTGACGACATGCGCGAATTCGGAAAAGCATGGATACGCGGCGCTGAAAAAATCGCTTGGGTTCAGCAGCGCATCGAACGGGATGACGCGATCTGAATTTTTGAATTCGACTTCGCATCTTGTCCAGGTGGAGAGCTTGTCCCCTTCCTTTTTTCCCTTTTCATAGAATCGGCAGAATTTCCCGGAAGTGCGGAGACCAATCGTAAGAGTGCGGCCCTTTCCGCTGGGTCGGTGCCAGTTGCCAATGCGCTCAATAGAAGGCGGCCTTCCTCCGACTGCCATTGAGTACCCTCCTTCATGCCATTGAGACTCTGCCCAATCAACCGACAAATAGCTGCCGGAAAGATCATCATGAGCCAGATCAAGGCGAGAGATAGAGGGGCGTACAGCAATAGTTGTGAGGAATTCATGGAGTCTTTTTTCCCATCCGGCGTGGGCATTGGTACAGCCTTGGCCGGTTAAAGTTATGAGCATGGTTTGACGCTGACCACCGAAACAGACGAAGCCCATATCGTCGCCAAGAATCCATGAGCTTTGATAGAAATTCATTCCCGTTGCGCGTTTTTCAGTGATGCCGAAGCCGAATATTTTTTCGAGGTAGCGGCTTGCTTCGAGGATGATTTCGTCGTCAGTGACGAGCGTTTGCCTAGCTGTACGAAACCAAGTGTCTTCAAGGATAGTGAAATTGATCCAATCCACGATGCACATCTGATCTTGAGCAGGTTTGCGCACCATGACAGTTTTTAATTTGCCGGAATCTGATAAAACCAGATCGACAAAACCGCAGTGTTCGACGTCCCCGTAGTTTTCCCCCATGTTATTAATGGGGGTACAAGCTGACGCGCTTAGGGCCGCGTTTACTGTGGGGTTACCTGCCTGCGGCACGGCCCCCGCTAGCGCGGGGAACCCCGCCGCAGGCTTGAAAGCCGCGTTTACTTGACCTACTACGTTTTTGGTCTTAGAGTTCATTAAAATTCACAGTTGTAATGTGTACAGGCGTAAAGTACTTTACACATGTAAACATTGTCAAGAGGAAAAATGAAATTATTTTCGTTTTGGGGAAAGAAAACTGAATCTGTCCTTAAACCTTCTCCCGAAGAGAGACGGCGCAATCAAATACGTTTGATGAACCAGCTTATTAAGGCTTGCAATAGCGACAAAGAAACAGCTATTAGACTTATTGAGCGTGAACGAACGATTGAACCATCCCTAAAGACGATGGAAGCAATTGATAGAGCAATGTCGAAACTGTGTCGTGATCGCGGTGCAGTGATCAGAAATTAGGAGTGAAATATGCGAAGCATTAAATTTTTGGAGAAGGTTCGTGAAAAGTACGAACTGAAAAATGATGCTGCTGTTGCTAAGAAATTAGGTGTTGGTTCAAGTGCCATGAGCCACTACATGAATGGCCGTAGAGTCATGGATGAAGAAACGTGCTTAGCCGTTGCGTTGGCCTTAGAAATTGAGCCATCTACCGTACTAATGGCTGCAGGGATTGATAGGGCAGAAAAGACCGGTCAAAGGTCACTTTGGGAAGTTTTTTCACGGAGGACGGTGACCGCGGCAGGGATCGTTCTCGTGACTAGTGTCAATTTATTTTTGACGCCAACACAGTCAGAAGCCGCACCAATGCTGAAACACGTGAGCGCTACACTTTATATTCTGGTCACCGATATCGGCATGCCCGACGTCGACGGCTTTGAACTGCTCAGACGAGTACGCGCGCTCGGAGCGGCAAAAGGCGGCGCGGTGGCTGCAATTGCGTTGACTGCGTTTGCGCGCTCCGAGGACAGGACCAAGGCATTGCGCGCGGGGTTTTCGGTACATGTATCAAAACCCGTCGAACCATCCGAGCTGATTGCCACCGTCGCCAGCGTGGCGGGGCGAATCGGCGTGGAATAACGTTCGGAAGCAGATCATCGGGATGCACGCGCGTATAGCTGTCTTCAATCCGGTTGCTGATCTCTTCATCCTTGTAGCCGAGAATCGCTTTCCAGCCGGTGGAATAATTGATTTCGCCGGTCGGGATATTCCGGTCCCGGATTCCGGTGCCGCTTCCTTCGATCGCCCGCCATGGCGCAGGAATATGCGCGCATTGCGCCTTGATGCATCAGGGTCTTATATCTGGAGGCGGTGATTCCTGCAGTTGAGTGATACTATACCCCCCTATAGTAATTTAATTCAATCTCCGGAAACGCCATGGCTCATACCATTCAAGGGAAAAAGAAATTGTTGAACCGCGTTCGACGCATTCGCGGACAGGCCGAAGCGATAGAACGCGCGCTCGAAAGCGAAAACGGATGTGCGGAAGTGCTGCAATTGATTGCAGCGACACGGGGCGCGATAAACGGCCTCATGGCCGAAGTGATCGAGAATCATATTCGCGAGCACGTAGCGAGTCCGGCCATTGCCAGCGATGCGGCGCGCAGGAAAGGCGCTGACGAACTGGTCGACGTCATCCGTTCCTATCTCAAATAAGGCTGTTTCCGCATGGCTGTTGAATCGCCCTGTATCGATATCTGCCTGTTCGACGGCAAGACAGGTTTCTGCACGGGTTGCCTGCGTACGCATGGCGAAGTCCGGGAATGGAAAAAGATGAACGATTTCCGCCGGCATCGCATCATCAACGACCGCGCGCGCCGCGAACGCAAAATCGAACCCGGATCGCTGAAAGCGCCGGCAAAGGAAACCATATGAGTAACATGCATTGCACTGACGATCTTCCCGACCGGACCCACAGCCATGTCTTTGAAGAAGGCAACGCCGCCGCCGAGCGCGGGACCAAGGCTGTCATGTGGATTACCGCAGTAACGATGGTGGCGGAAATCGCCGCCGGCTGGCGGTTCAATTCGATGGCGCTGCTGGCCGATGGCTGGCACATGAGTTCGCATGCGCTTGCCATCGGCTTGAGCGCTTTTGCCTACGCGGCGGCGCGGCGCTATGCGCAAGACCCTCGCTTTACCTTCGGCACCTGGAAAATCGAAGTGCTGGCAGGCTTTACCAGCGCCGTCTTCCTGATGGGCATCGCCGCGCTGATGGTATTCGGTTCCTTCGAGCGCATCCTGTCGCCGCAGCCGATCCACTATCAGGAAGCGATGATAGTCGCGGCGATCGGCCTTGCCGTGAACATCCTGTGCGCGGTTATCCTGGGCGGTGCGCATCATCATGGCGATGCCGGACACCATCATGGCCATGACGATCATCATCATGACCTGAATCTGAAATCCGCTTATGTGCATGTGATTGCCGATGCGGCCACGTCGGTGCTGGCCATCGTTGCGCTGGCCGGCGGCTGGCTGTACGGCTGGTCATGGCTGGACCCGGCAATGGGAATCGTCGGCGCGGTGCTGGTAGCCGTCTGGGCGAAGAACCTGATTACCGAAACCGGCAAGGTGCTGCTGGATCGTGAAATGGATCATCCGGTCGTTGACGAAATCCGGGAAGCGGTGGAAACAGGCGGCGGGGCCGGCGTAACCCGGATTGCGGACCTGCACGTGTGGCGGGTCGGCAAGCAGTCGTATTCCTGCGCGCTCAGCATCGTGACGCACGATCAGGCGCTGACGCCGCAAACAGTCCGTTCCCGGATCGCGGTGCATGAAGAAATCGTTCACATGACGATTGAAATACATCACTGCTAAGGGGCCGTGCAGCAATAAGTCAGGTGATTTGGCGGTCGTAGCGGGATGCACGGCAAGGAGGGAGTGTTCCCTTGCAAGGGAACACCGTTACACGGGCAGGCGACATGTCGCCTGAATTTCCCCGCTCCACCGTACGGCGCGACGCAGTGCGAGCACTGCTCGCGATGGACAACGCGGCAGTGCGCCCGATACGGCCAGCAAAATTGCCTGACTTCTTGCTGCGCGGCCCCAAAGACATGCCGTCCGGCGAATCCGAGAAGAATTGGCGCTTGCCCGGATCGGTCATATCCAGGATCGGTTGGTTGTTGATGTCGTAGTAACCGCCGGCCAGGATGGTGCCGCCCGCGCCGTTCGGCACTTGCGCGCCGGTGATGAAAAAGGGTTCGTACTTCAGCGCGTAAGCCTGTTTCGTGCCGTTGCTGCAGCTTGCGCTCAGGCCGGAGCTGAACGTGGGAGTCGGGCTCGACGTGCCGCTTCCGGCTGCAAGCGGCAGCCGGAGGACAAGACATGCATATGCCGCTGGGGAAATGCACTGCCGGAGCATCATCCGAGGTGATGGCGCACCTCGACGCCGGGGTGATAAGGGCGCGATGTTACAAGAAAATGACGCCGTTAATTTAGCGCCTGTCATCTTTCATGCGCGAAAGCCTTCAGATGTCATGGATAAATTTTCAGCGTCTATAACTACTGCCAAAAAGTAGTGTAAATTCAAGCCGATTCCGCTTTCCTCAAGCGCACGCACGTTGCGCTGCAACAGGTGATTGCAGGCAACCTGCGCAGCACATGTTGGGGCGCCGAGGGCTGCCAGAAACGTTTCGGTCAATAAGGAGATCCAATGCGCGTACACAAGATTGCCGCCATCCCGGCCGACGGCATCGGCACCGAAGTCATTGCAGCGGGCCTGGAAGTGCTGGCGGCGCTGGCGGCACAAGACGGCGGATTCAGGTTCGATGTCGAAAATTTCCCGTGGAGCTCGGACTATTACCTCAAGCATGGCTACTACATCCCTGAAGGCGGCCTGGAGAAGCTGAAAACGTTCGATGCCATTTTCTTCGGCGCAGTGGGCAGCCAGCATGTGCCCGATCATGTTTCGCTGTGGGGGCTGCGGCTGCCGATCGCCCAAGGCTTCGACCAATACGCCAATGTGCGGCCGGCGCGCGTTCTGCCGGGCGTAAAAAGCCCGCTGACCGACGGCCAGGACATCGACTGGGTCATCGTGCGGGAAAATTCCGAGGGCGAGTATTCGGGCAATGGCGGCCGCGTGCATCGCGGATTGCCGACTGAAGTCGGCACTGAAACGGTGATATTCACGCGGGTTGGCGTCGAGCGCATTCACCGGTTTGCATTTGAACTGGCGCGCAGCCGCCCGGCCCGGCATCTGACGCTGGTAACCAAGTCCAATGCCCAGCGCTTCGGCATGGTGTTGTGGGATGAGATTTTCGCCGAAGTGGCGGTCGATTATCCGGACGTGAAAACAGATCGTGAACTGGTGGATGCCGTCACGACGCGCATGGTATTGAAACCGAAGTCGCTCGACGTGCTGGTTGCGACCAACCTGCACGCCGATATTCTGTCGGATCTGGCGGCGGCTCTGTCAGGAAGCCTGGGCATCGGTCCGACCGCGAACCTGAATCCGGAGAGAAAATTTCCATCGATGTTCGAACCGATTCATGGATCGGCATTCGATATCACCGGCAAGGGCATTGCCAATCCGATCGCCACCTTCTGGACCGCGGCGATGATGCTTGAGCATCTGGGCGAAGCGAAGGCGGCGCGGCAACTGATGAAGGTGATCGAAGCGGTGACCGCCGCCAAAATCCATACGCCCGACCTGGGCGGGACAGCGACCACCGCCGACGTCACCAGAGCGGTGTGCGAAACTATTCGTATGGATCAGGCTGCGAGCGTTTGATCAAGCGATGCGGCAGGCCATATGCAGCCGTTGATGCGAGGTAAAAAATGAAACGGGCGCACTGCGATTGCCATGTCGCAGTGCGCCCGTTCTTATTCAGAATGCAGTATTGGAAACGACGATAGTGATGCCGGCCCCGCCAAAATACATGCGGCGCAATACGCTACGCTATTGACGCCCTACAAATGCGAACAACGGAAATCTCGTAGGGCGTCAATAAGCGAAGCGCATTGCGCCGCATGTGCTGCTATGTAATCGAAACGGAATTACAATTTGTTCGGATCGAAATTCGTTTCGCGATAGATCGACTGGATCAGATCGCGGCCGATCACCGGCTCGAACTGCGTGTGCAATTTGATCAGCGCCTTCTTGAATCCGGCCTTCTCTTCCTTCGTCAGGGTGACGATCTGCATCTTGCTGTTGGCCTTGATCTTCGCCAGCGCATCGTCGTTGTCCTTCTGCGCGATGCTGTTGAAGTAGGTGGTGGTGTCGCGCACGGCGCCATCCAGCGTCGCGCGGATGTCCGGCGGCAGGCCGTCCCAGAATTTCTTGTTGGCGATCAGCGTGTAATTGTGGAAGCTGTGATCGGTCATGGTCATGTACTTCTGCACTTCATAAAACTTTTGCGTCTCGATGTTGGACGTCGGGTTTTCCTGCCCGTCGACCGCGCCGGTCTGCAACCCGAGATAAACTTCCGAAAACGCCATCACCTGCGGATTGGCGCCCAGTGCGCGCATTTGCGCATCGATCACTTTCGACGGCGTGATGCGCATCTTCAGCCCCTTGAAATCGGCCGGCGTGCGCAGCGGCACATTGGCGGTGATTTCCTTGAACGCATTGTCCCAGAACGCCAGGCCGGTCATGCCTTTCGCCTCCAGCTTTTTCAGCATGCCTTTGCCGATCGGTCCCTGCGTCACCTTGTGCGCCTGATCCAGACTGTCGAAAATGTAAGGCAGGTCGAAGACCTGGAACTCGTTCATGCCCATCGACGTGAGCTTGGAAGACAGCGGCGCCAGCATCTGCACCGCGCCAAGATTCAGCGCTTCCGTTTCTTCCTTGTCCTTGTACAGCGAACTGTTCGCGAATACTTCGACTTTCACGCGGCCCTTGGTACGCTCTTCCGCCAGTTTCTTGAAGTATTCGGCGGCCTTGCCTTTGGGCGTATCCGGCGCGACGACATGGCTGAACTTGATGATGATGGGCTGCTGCGCCCAGACGGATGCAGCGCATGCAAGCGCTGCCAGACCGACGACGATTTTTCTGAATTTCATTGCATGTCTCCTCATATGGAATGGAGCCGTGGTTTAACCGCGGCTTTTCGCAGACTAGCGCGAACTGCAAACTTTGCAAAGAAAATTAAATTCATCAATAGCGCAGCAAACGGCTTGAACGCCGGCAGGCGGACCGGCACTGAAGCTGGCGAGGCCGCCGACGCACGGCATGGGCTTGGGCGCGCGATCAACAACTTGGCGTTTCATGCCTGAGCCATGTCTACCGTTTGCTCATTGACGAGGGTCGCTTTCTGTTAATCGGACTTGCGCAAAACCAGCGGAGCTGCTACTTCGTGAAGCAAACCGCTAATTGCGGTCAAGAAAATTTCAATAAAGCATATAATTCAGGAAATTCCTAACAACGTAAGAATTTTCTCGAGTAAAAAATGAATTCACGTGTGTTTCAATCTGAAGTCGAAGGCGACTTGATTTCCTTGTCCGATCTGATTTCCACCCTTTTAAAAGAAAAATTCATCATAGGAATCATTGCTGTCAGCACGGCCGCAATTGTCCTTGCGATCGTCTGGATGATTTCAAGCTTCACAAGCTCGGCATATTTGCAAATGGGCATGTCCTTGGCGGAGTTCAAGCGTGTGCAAGCCGTGATCGGCGATCCTGTGCGCTGGGAAAAATTTCGGAAACATCATGCTGCCGCGCTCGGCGATATTGAAGGAATCAGGCTTCCGGCATCCCAAAAGGCAATGTCAAAAATATTTGAACCGGTGTATGCCTATACCAAGGCGGAAAGCAAAAATCTGCCGGAGTCTGTGCTTAAAAGTGAAACCGATTACATTACAGGCATCAACGTTTCTTATTCGGATAAAGATCCGCTACTCGCTCGACGAGGCGTATCGGTCATGTCTGAATTCTGGCGCGACATTGCGATTCTGGGGGCATACGAAGAGGAAATTCAATCGACGTATACCAAATATTCCATAAATCAAAGAAATATAAGAAACAGGATTCTTGCAACTAACCATGAACTCAATCAGTTGAAGAAAAAGAAGCTCGACATGATGCAGATTGCTGCGGCTTATCCGGGAGATAAGGGCGCTAACATCCGGCAAGTCATTTCGATTGCAGACGGCAGTGAAAAATTTCTGGCACCGACCACGCAATTGATTGCAATCGAAGCCGGCATCGTCGAAAAAAATCAACTGCTCGTCGAACTTGTACGTCAACAGGAAATGAATGATGCATGGTTAAGTTATTCAGCGAAAAGCATGGCGCTTCTCCAAAAAAGCGATTCTGGCGTGGCGTTTTTAAATGAGCTTCAAAAGCTCAAAAATGCGTTGGGGCTTGATCTCGGCAATAGCGCTCTGGAAAGCGTGTTCAATGAAATTTCCCAACAGAATATCAGTGCGGCATCCAAGTATCTGGATCAGGCCAGGCTCCTGACAGGCGCATCCGTTGCCGTCCGCAAGCCGGGGTTGAGTTTTACAGTGATCGCAGGTCTGCTGCTGGGACTTTTGCTCGGGGTCGCCTACGCTTTTTGGCTGAACCGGGAACGATGGTCGCAAGCCGGTTCAACTATTCCGTCGAATAATCTGATGCTGCAACAAGCCTGAATCAGGCCTTTGTTCGTACGCCCGCAGTCCGGCAGAGTCTTTCATAGCCGGCTGCGTCGAGCGAAAATCGCGCCGTTTCTGAAGCCTCGGTTTTGCAGGCTTGAGACCCAAGTATAAAACTTCGCGCTCCGTTCCCGTTCCATTGCCGCCATCTGGCCGCACATGATGCGGCATCAAATTTCAAAGCAGCAACCGCCGCCGTAACCGCGTTGCAAACAGCCGTCGATTGTGCTTGACTTGGAGCGCACTCGAACTCGTACACTGTTTGCCATGACCACTTCCCTGACGATACAACAAGCCGCCGCCGCAACCGGCCTGAGCGTGCACACGCTGCGCTATTACGAACGGATCGGCCTGCTCGATCCGGTGCAGCGGCAAGGTAACCGGCACCGGGTCTATCGGGACGAAGACATCCGGTGGATCGAATTTCTGCTCAAGCTGCGTTCGACCGGCATGCCGATCCGGCAGATGCTGCGTTATGCCGAGCTGCGCCGGCTCGGCGACGATCGGGAAAGCGTGTCTGAACGGAAAGCGATGATTGAACACCATACGCGCACCCTGGAAGCGGCGCTGATCGAACTGCAGGGAAATCTGGCTGTCATGTACAGGAAGGTCGCCATGTATGCCGATATCGAAGCGAACTTGCAAACGCACACCGCCGATCAACCAACCGACAAGGAATCATCACATGAATACTCTCGCAAACTCCCCCGTAAAAACTCGCCGGCTCGGCGCTAACGGTCCGGTCGTTTCAAGCATCGGCCTCGGCTGCATGGGCATGAGCGACTTCTATGCCAATCGCGACGATGCGGAATCCGTTGCCACGATTCACTACGCCATCGAGCACGGCATCAACTTCCTCGACACCGCCGACATGTACGGTCCTTATACCAATGAAGAACTGGTCGGCAAAGCCATCAAGGGCAAGCGCGATCAGGTTTTTCTCGCGACCAAATTCGGTATCGTGCGCGACACGCGCAACGCGCAGGCGCGCGGCGTCAACGGCAGCCCGGAATACATACGCACATCGGTCGAAGGCAGCCTGAAGCGTCTTGGCGTGGAAACCATCGATCTTTATTATCAGCATCGGATCGATCCCGACACGCCGATCGAGGAAACCGTCGGTGCGCTCGCCGATCTGGTCAAGGCGGGCAAGATCCGCTACATCGGATTATCGGAAGCGTCGCCGCAAACGCTGGAGCGCGCGCACAAGACGCATCCGATCACCGCGCTGCAAAGCGAATATTCATTATGGACGCGCGATCCCGAGCAGGGCGTGCTTGCCGTTTGCCGCAAGCTGGGCATCGGCTTCGTTCCGTACAGTCCGCTGGGGCGCGGCTTCCTAACTGGCGCGATCACCACGCCGGAACAATTTGCCGAGGATGATTACCGCCGCCACAGTCCGCGTTTTCAGGGAGAAAATTTCACTCGGAATCTGGCGCTGGTGGAAAAGGTGAAAGCGCTGGCGGAACGCTACCGCTGCACGCCGGGCCAACTGGCGCTGGCGTGGGTATTGGCGCAGGGCGACGATATCGTGCCGATTCCCGGCACCAAGCGGCGCAGCTATCTGAAGGAAAATATCGCGGCGCTCGATCTGACGTTGAGCGGCGAACATCTGGCCGAACTGGATGCGATCTTTCCGGCGGGAGCGGCAAGCGGCGCGCGGTATGTCGAAGCAAGCATGAAGATGCTGAACGGGTAAATGAATTTTCATGCCGCAAGGTTGAAACCGCCGCAACGACTGCCCGGCAATTATTTTTTCAATACCTGGCCGGTCAGTTCGCGGCGAATTTCCCGCAGCTTGGTTTTGACCTTCTTCGCATTGTCCACGCCCAGCCGCAGCATGATCTTGTTGCCTGCGGAAGCCGCTTCCAGTTCCGGATCGGCAAACCGATACTGAACGTGAGGCTGCACCAGCGCGATGGGCCCGTAAACTTCCGGACTTGCAAGCAGGTGATCGATTACCGCGATCAGCCGATCGTTGAAGTATCCGTTCGGATATCCCAGATCCTGATACGCGCGCTGGAACAGCGGATAAAGGTGGACATATGCGTCGACCAGTTTTTTCGCATCGACCATTTCGGCGATCCGCACGTACGGTTCGTAGCGTTTCGCATTATCCGGGGCGATGACCGGGCCGCCTTCAATCATTGTCGTGATGAACGCGCCGCCGACCGGCTTGACGGGAAACAGCCGCATCGCAGCCGTCTTGCGCGGCAGGTTATCGACCGTGACGACGATATTCCTGACGATTTCCTGCAGCCGGAAATATTTGCTGACCCATTCGCTGCCTAGAAAATCGAAGAGCGCATCCCGCACCGCCGGATCGCTCTCGCTCAGTTCCGGCAGAGGCTGCGCACTTTCATTGTCGGGAACCGGATAATGTGCGGGCGCCTCCGCTTGCGCGACAGGGGGCGGCGGCGTTTCGACAGGGTTCAGCGATTGCAGCACAGGCGCCGAATTTTGCCGCCAGAGATAGAAGGCGGTTGCCGCGGCAATCAGAAAAACTGCGACAGCCAGCCATCCGAATATCTTTTTCATCTGTGTTCTCCTGGATCATTGACCAATAGCGAACCCGGCATCTGCTCAAGACAAACCGGGAAATGGATGCGGCAGGTCTGAAAATGGTTTTCTTGCGAGAGGCAAGCAGCGGACAACGCCGCAGACACATACAGTTTATTTGGATGAAATGCCAAGGTCAAATCGATGGATGCGCTACACAGGGCGATTGCATGAAGATGCGCATATTTATTGAGGTTAACCGTGATTGCCGTTCGTCCTGAGTAAGCCGAAGGCCGTATCGAAGGGTTGGTTGCGCCCGGAGACCCTTCGATACGGCCTTCGGCCTACTCAGGGCGAACGGATCGGTGTGTGTGCCAGCAAATAAGGCACATCATTGCGGCCGGCAGCGCCCATACACGCATACGGAAACCGCTCTAACCTTGCGCCGCGCTGGCCGTGCGCAACATCGCAGGCATCTTGACTTCCTCCAGCCATTTGCGAATGCTGCCGGCATCCGCGCCGCGTGAATATTTCCCTTTCGAATCCAGGAAGATCATCACGATCGAACGTCCCTCGATGATGGCTTGCATGACCATGCAGCGTCCGGCTTCGATAATGTAACCGGTCTTTTGCAGGCCGATTTCCCACGTCGGATTGGCGATCAGCCGGTTTGAATTCCGGTATTGCAGCACCGGTCCGCCGGTATCGACCTGATAGTCGGTATTGGTCGTGTATTCGCGAATGATCGGATGCTCGTGGGCGGCGATCACCAGCTTGGCAAGGTCGCTGGCGCTCGACACATTCTGGCTCGAAAGCCCGGTCGGTTCGACGTAATGCGTGTCCATCATGCCGAGCGCTTTCGCCTTGGCATTCATGGCGGCAACGAAAGCAGGCAACCCGCCGGGATAGTTACGGCCCAGAGCCGATGCCGCGCGATTTTCCGAACTCATCAGGGCGATGTGCAGCATTTTGGCGCGCGTCAATCGCGCACCGATGGGCAGCCGCGAATGAGTATGTTTCAAGTGGTCGATGTCGTCTTCGGTCACCGTGAGGACTTCATCCATGTCCTGATGCGCCTCCACGACCACAAGACTGGTCATCAGTTTTGAAAGGGACGCGATCGGGAGCGGCACATCCGAATTTTTTTCAAACAGTACCTTGGAACTGGACTGATCCAATACCAGCGCGGCATTCGAGCGCAGGTTAAGCGGATCGTCGGTATGGTTCAGGCCGGCCCTGTCGCCCGCGCTCAATACCGGACGCGCGGCGCGAATGACCGGTGCGCGCGCCACGCGCCGATAAACCACCTTGGGCTTGCCGCGCACGACAATCACTTTCTTGACCAGTTTTCCATGCGAACGCGCAGACGGTTTTGTTTTTTTGACCGCTACGCGCCGTTTCTTGATGCTGATGGCGCTTTTCGCCCTACGCCTGGAACCGGCGGATTTTTTTGCGGATTGTTTTTTGGAGGAGGCAGCAGCTGATGAGTCTTTGGCAAGCGCTGGCGGGGCGAAGAAAACAATGAACAGCAACGAAAAGAGTACCCCGAGTACGGCCCGAATCATTTGCGGTTCCTTGAATAACGTTGCGACGAGCATTGCAGTGTAGCAAAACACTGCAAATTTTCAACATTATTAAAGGGTTGAAGCAATAATTTAAATAGTTTTCTAACCGATAATATTTCATTTTTACGATGTAATCCGGGCATTTCGGAGGCGTGCCATCCGGTTTGAATCTGGACCATCAAGGCTTGGTTGCCAGCAATGGAAATCGCCCGCATTGCTGACGCGGGAACGGCAGTTGAATGCACGGAATGTTTAAATTTTAAAGTGTTCTTTTTGGTAAGTGAAACGCGCAGCGCCGCGTTCGTTCGCGTACATCAAACCTGCTTCAGCTTTCCGAGCGGAACAAAAATGAAAATACTCTTGTGGATTATCGGCATCATTTTTTGAGTGGCCTTCTGGTGATATCAGGTGTACTCAAGATGATTTTTTGAAAGGTTGCGGTGTTGAACAAGGCGGAATAGGCATTCGGTCATCACGCGCCTGGCGGCAAGATGCGGGCCGGCTGGCCGGACAAGATACCCTGATAGTCCGTTAGCGGTTCGCCGATCGTCAAGGTATCGTGAGCAATGTCGAAGAACCGGATATCCTTGCTGTGCGCACTGCCGCGTACTTTCACGACCGAGAGCACGCGTCTGAATTGCCCGGCGATTTCGATATAGCGCTGCACGATAATGGAATCCGCAAGAAATGCATTGCCGTACGAACTGAATCGCAAATCGGTGTAGCGGTCTTCCAGTTCCGCCGTCATCAATACCGTCACGCCCATGCCCGTCAGCGCCGCTACCAGCCGGTACAGCGATTCGCGGAAGTTTTCGCGAAACACCGGCGCCAGCGCCAGCTCGAATCCGGACAGCGAATCGATCACCACGCGCTTTGCCTTCGTGCGCTTGATCGTTTCGACCAGATTGTGCAAGGTTTCGTCGATCGACAAATCAAGCGAGCGCGTATCGATCAAGCCGACCTGTCCGCTTTTGACCAGCTTGTTCAGCTTTTGACTAAGCAATTGATTGGGGCTTTTTTCAAATGCCGCAATCACGCCCGGTTCGCCTAACCGCGCGCCTTCCGCCAAAAACGCTGTCGCCAGCACGGTTTTCCCCGAACCGGACGGGCCTACCAGCAGCATGGAATAGGCAACCGGCAAGCCGCCGCCCAACATGTCGTCCAGTGCAGGAACGCCCATCGACAGCCGCTTATCCCCGGTTATGTGATGGTTTGCAGTGGTGTCGGGTTCGAGAATCGCGCGCGGAAAAATCTCCACGCCGTCATTGCCGATGCGAAACGTGTGCACGCCAGACCGCTGAGCCTGGCCGCGCATCTTGACGACTTGTATCTGGCGCACCATTGCATCGCGGTACACATGCTGAGACAACCACAGGATGCCGTCTGCTACTGTGAAGACCGGGCTGGATTCCGCTTCGGGCGCCAGATATTCGCCGATCAAAAAGGTGGTCGCCTGCCAGCTAGACATTTGCATGCCGAGTTGCTGCACGAAATGCTGCAGGCCGGATACTTGCGGATCGGTCGATTTTGCCGACTGCACGACCGACCGGAACGAATCGACGAATACCAGGCTCGGCGAGAATTTTTGTACTTCATCTGCGATGCGCGTCAGTACGCGGTCGTAATCGCCGTCCAGCAGGTCGGTGGCGAGGTTGACGAACTTGATCGAATGCTTGACTTTATCGAAGTCGAAGAATGGAAACTGCTGTTGATAGCGCAGCATCTTCAGCGGCGGTTCGCCCAGCACGGTGAAGAACAGCGCCCGGTAATCCGGATTGGCCAGCGAAAACATGATCTGGTGCGCCAGCGTGGTCTTGCCGCTTCCCGGCGTGCCTGCAAGCAGGTTGAACGAAAATTCAGGAAGGCCTCCGCCCAGCAGAACGTCCAGGCCAAGTACGCCCGTTTTAAGGCGGCGTATGGTTACCTTGTTACTCATTATTGAAGCTCCTTTGCAGCTGTATCCAAAGCGTCATCACCCCAGGCCGTACGCAGAATGCCTGCCGTCAGGAGATCGCCGATCAACATGGCCAGTATATCGATGAAGGTGATCAGCAAAGCAATGCTGGCTTCACCGGCTTCCGCGGAATCCCGCCCTTCAAGACTCATTATTAAACCGGTGAACCGGGACTCGGTCAGTTGCGTCGAATGGGTGGGCGCCAGCCACGGAAACGCCACGCCGGCAAGATGCACGCTTCTTGAATAGAGCGACTGGAAACCGCCCTCGCCAATGATGGAAATGAGTTCTGCAGCCAGTCGCTCCCAAAGATGGAGGGTGACTTCCAGAATTGCATCGGGCCGTTGCATGACGGCCCTTCGTATCATTTGATGTCGTAAAGTGTCGGTTGATGCCATAAATTAATTTGTGATCGCAGTACAACGACAATAATGCAAGCCTACGTGACACTTGATGAAATAAGATCCTTCAATATATCCATCGCAACCGGCTTCACCAGGTAATGATCGAACCCCGCATCCATCGCATGGTTCCGGTGTTCCAGCTGATTGTAGCCGGTCATGGCGATCAAATAGGGCACGGGTTTCAATGGATCGTGACGCAACTGTTTTACTACTTCATAACCGTTCAAGCCAGGCAATCCGATATCGCAAACAATGACGTCATAATTGTTTTCCTTTGCCATCGCGAGCCCGGTCGTGCCATCAAATGCGGACGTCATTGTATGGCCTTCCAGCGCCAGCAGGTTGTTCAATATTTCATTTGCATCGGCATTGTCCTCGATCAGCAATACCCGGCGAGGGCGGGACCGAGATGATTGCGCGGTCGATCTGTTGTCGCGCGGCAGAGATTCAATGGAAATCGGCAGTTGCACTGTAAATTCACTGCCCAAACCGGCCCCGCCGCTTTCGACATAGGCGGTGCCGCCGTGCATCTCCGCAATGGTGCGTACCAGCGACAATCCGATGCCGAGTCCTCCTTGCGAACGATCCAGCGAACGGGGGCCTTGCGTGAACAGATCGAAAATGAATGGCTGGATATCCCGCGCAATTCCCACGCCGTCGTCTTTTACCGACACGACAACGGCATTCGCAAGCTGATGCGCCGAAACGGTAATGTGTCCGCGTTCCGGCGTGAATTTGGTTGCATTGATCAGCAAATTTGAAAATACCTGCGCGAGTCTTACCAGATCGCCGTCAATCACGACAGGATCAACCGGCAGATCGATCATCAAATGCTGGTCGCGCTTGTCGATGAATGGCTTGCTCGTTTCAACGGCGCTGTCAATAATTTCCGACAGCAGCAGCTTGCGCTTCTGAAGCGTGATCTTCCCGCTATTGACGCGCGACGCGTCAACCAGGTCATCCACCAGATGCGTCAAATGGCTTACCTGGCGTCCGATGATTCCATGAATCTTCGGTAAAAGCGGATGCGCGGCCGCAATATTTTCAAGCAATTCGGCAGCCAGCGAGATCGGCGCGAGCGGGTTGCGCAACTCATGCGCCAGCATTGACAGAAACTCTTCCTGCCGGTGATGAGCCGCCTCGGCTTTGGCCTGCAAATCCTGCGCGCCGAACGTCGCGATTACCAGGTTCTGGTTTGCCTCGCGCAATTGCACGACAAGGTTTTCGAGAGAACCCATGCTTTTCGTTACTCTGCGAAGCGACTCTTCCTGCTCCAGAAGATAGGCTATCCTGTCCCGCAGTTGCGCTGCCTGCTGATCCACCTGCGTCAGAAGACCGGCTATCTTGTGCTGAAGGTCTATTGCTTCCTGAAAATGCAGGCTCGACTTCTCAACATCGTTTAAGTCAGATGGCGTATGAACAGCCTTCGGGTGATTTTCATCAGTCATAAGAAAAATTGAGCGGCCTGCTGGATGTGCTTGATTTTTTCGAAACGGCGGATACGGAGCGAGGACGTAGGAGCACCATACTCCTATTCGTCTTTGCATGTTATTTATTTGCTATTCGGCTATTGCATGCAAAATTCCTGTGTAACGCAACAGATCGCGGGTAACCCGACAGTTCAATGGCCAGGTCTCGAACCGAGCCATTTTTTAATCGCATGCCCATGATGATGTCCGCGCGAAGCCTGAATAAAAACATCCAGGAATGACAGCAGGATGACTTACGCAAAACATACCCGAGATGGTAACTATTCAGCGCCGATCGAAACGGTGCTATTGCTATCTAAAGTCCGTTCGACCTGAGTAACCCGCAGGGCGTATCGAAGCATGCCCTGAGCTTGTCGAAGGGCCTGTCCTGAGCTTGTCGAAGGGGCTGCGGAACCTTCGATACGCTGCGCTACTCAGGACGAACGGTTCGTTGCATACCGGAAAATCAGATGCATCATTGATCATCTGCGTAAGTCTTGAGCAGGATGACGATGCGGAATCAATTGCTTGCCGCAGCAGTCATTTGCGGGTTGTCGATGGAAGTCTGGCACAGGAAAATAAATGGCGCAATGCTGCGTCATCAAGACCATGCAAAAAGAAAAGCCGTTGCACGCGGCATTATCTATCGACCCGTTCAAAGTTCCAGTACATGGCTGCCGCGGCCATGCCGAAGATCAAATGCGCTGCCAGGGTGGCCCAGCCGCGCATATCGGCAAACCATGGAAAGAAGCGGATCATGCCGTAAAAATTCAGCAGATAAATTGCCAGGCCGAATACCGCGCCGGTCAACAACACCATGCCCAGGCTCGAATCGAGATGGAACGGTGCGATGACGGCGGCTAGCACGAGGCCAAGCACGATGCCCAGAACATAGTGCGTGACGAGTGCGGCGGCTATTACGCCAAGGTTGAAGCTGAAGTCGGTCAATTGCAGCGCGGCCGGTCCCATCGCGATGGCGGCGATCTTGTGCGAGACAACCCACGGACTGGCGTCCGCGATCAGCGTGGACCAGAACAGTTCCAGCACCATCAAGATCGCGCCGGCGGCAAACCCGGCAACCGCTGCCGCGGGCCAGTCCGGCATGCGCTGCGCCCATCGATGCGAATGCATATGAAGTTCCATGGCAACCTCCGGAAAGAAATATCGTCAATTTTCCATTACGGAAAAGCGGGAACGTTCGGATCTTCCCCGCAAAACCGCATTTCGGGATGGCGTTCCGCCAGCAACTGTTCAATTTGCTTGACGCGGCGCGCGGGCACGTCCGCGATCATCAGCAATTTGCCTTGTTCAAGTTCCGGATAAAACGCTTTCAGCCGTGAATTCGGCAATGCCGCTGCGGCCATGCTGGACGCCCACCCGCCGAACAGAATGCCGATCAGGGCCGTGACGAGCACGGTTGCCTGCGGCGTGCCGTAATAGAAAATCATCAGCGCGCCCAGTGCGATGCCGAGAATCGCGCCGATTATCATGCCGGCCTGGGCGCCATGGATCACATCGGTTTTATGGAAAATATTTGCTTCCGGCATGTCGGGCGGAAGCGACGCGCCGCCGGTAAGAAAATGAATGTACTTCACTTCGATCCGGTTCAGCAGCATGTCGTCCAGCGTGCGCCGGGCGCTGCCCAAATCCGGAAGAAGATAATAGAGACGGTGTCTCATGACGGGCTCCTGTAATGGCCTGATCACGATTCAGTATAGGACGCTTTGCCGTACTTGCAATGGAATGGTTTAACCGGACGAAACGGATGGATGGCAGCGCGCACCGCGATGCGCCCCAAAGCAGCCGGCAGCGGCCATACACGCATACGGAAACCACTCTAACGACCGCCCAATCCGGCCTGGTTTCGCAGCAGCATTTCGAATGCATCGGAGGGAACAGGGCGGCTGAAATAATATCCCTGGATTTCATCACAGCCCTGATGCCGCAAGTAATCCAGTTGCGCTGCGGTTTCAACCCCTTCGGCGATCACGGTGAGCCGCAGATTGTGGGCCAGCGAAATGATCGCATTCACGATCGCGGCGCCGTCGGCGTCGCTGGTGATGTCCCGCACGAAAGCCTGGTCGATCTTGAGGGTGTCGATCGGAAAGCGTTTCAGGTACGACAGGCTGGAATAGCCGGTGCCGAAATCGTCGATCGATAGCAGCACGCCCAAATCCTTCAACTGCTGAAGAGTCAGGATCGCCTGCTGCACATCGGTCATGATCAGGCTTTCGGTGAGCTCGATCTCAAGACAACTTGCGTCCAGGCCGGTTTCTTGCAGCACAGAAGCTATCATCGCTGCCAGATCGTTCTGCGCAAACTGGCGAGCGGATAAATTCACCGCGACGCGCAACCTGCCCAGACCCGCATCTTCCCATTGCTTGTTTTGCAGGCAGGCGGTGCGGATCACCCATTCGCCAACCGGTACGATCAGGCCGGTGTCTTCCGCAACGCCGATGAAATTCAACGGAGCAATCATGCCCAGCGTCGGATGCAGCCAGCGTATCAATGCCTCCATTCCCACAATGTTACCGGTGCGAAGGTCGACCTGCGGTTGGTAATGCAACAGAAATTCCCCGCGTTCTAGGGCGCTGTGCAATTCATTTTCAATGCGCAATCGATCGAGCGCCTGCTCGTTCATTGCCGGACGATAAAACTGAAATGTGTTGCGGCCGCTGTCCTTGGCCCGGTACATCGCAATGCCCGCATGCGTCAGCAGCGCTTCGGCATTGTCGCCGTCGGCCGGATAAACCGCGATGCCGACGCTGCTGGTGATATGCAGCTCCCGTTCGTCGATCACGATGTATTCCGAAACCGCATTCATGATCCGCTGCACGAGTTCCGCGCTCATGTCGGTGCTGGATTGTTGCGGCAGAACGAGCGCAAATTCATCGGCGCCGAAGCGCGCCACCGTATCGATTTCGCGCGCGGAGGATTTCAGCCTGCTGGCGACCGTTTTGAGTACCGCATCGCCGGTCTTTTGTCCGAGCGAGTCGTTGATCAGTTTGAATCGGTCGATGTCGAATATGAGAACCCAGATCGAGCTGCGATATCTGGCCGCTTGGGCGATCGCTTTTCTGAGGCGGTCGTTCAAGAGATTGCGATTGGCGAGCCCGGTCAGCGTGTCGCGATTGGCTTGCACCTCCAGTTCCGACTGGTAACGCTTGATTTCCGTGATGTCGTATTGCGCGGCGACGAAATGGGTGACCTCGCCATCGGCGTTCCTGACCGGCGATATGTGCAGATCATTCCAGAACAGCGTGCCGTCCTTGCGGTAATTGCGCAAGAGCGCGCGTCCTTCGCGCCGGTCGCGCAATGCGGCGCGAATTTCCTCAAGGCCTGCCTGCGCATGGTCGCCGCCCCGCAGAAAGCGGCAACTTTTCCCGATCGCTTCGCTCGCCTTGTAGCCGGTAATGCGCTCGAAGGCGGGATTGACGTAAATGATCGGATAATCCGGCCCCAGCGCGCTCGAAATGATGATTGCATTGGCGCTCGATTCGATCGCCCGTTCGCGCAGCAGCAGCGCCTGTTCCACTTCTTTGCGCGCGGCAAGTTCCGTGGTCAGCAACGCGTTCGACTGTCTCAGTTCGTCCGTTCGTTCGTCCACCAGTCGTTCGGTGCGACGGGTGCGCGTGGCGAACCTTTGCAGATTGGCGGTACCCAGCAGCGTCGCCAATAATCCTATGACGAGCGTCAATGACGACCCCAAACGATTGATCAGAAATATGTTCGGCGGCGAGGAAACAGTAATATGCCAGGGCTTGCCCGCGATATCGATGCGCCGTGAAATTTCCTGCAGCGCGGGATAAAGCGCAAACTGCGGCCGCGCTGCCGGCGGTGCGTGGCCATGCCGAAAGACAAGATTCTGCTCGGTTCGATGGTCGCCCATGTAAACACTGACGGCGAGGCCGTTCGCGCTCAGCATTCCTGCCGCCACGAGTGTCTGCCGCACCATCTCGCCCGCCCTGAACGCCACTGTTGTGAAGCCCGCTATTTCCGCCCTGCGCGCCGCGACGTTTTCGATCGATGCATCATGCCTGTAGATCGGCATGAAGATCACCACGCCGTCTTTCGACGGTTTTCCCTGCGGCAGCGGCAGCAAATTCGTCATCGAAGGAAGCCCCGTGTCGCGCGCCCGCTGCACCGCTTCGGCCAGAGTTGTCGAGTGCGATGTGTCCAGTCCGAACGCTTCTTGATTATCGAGCGCCGGCTCGATGTAATCGATCACGCGATAACTGTCCTGGATACCGACAGGCAAGCGAATGCCGTTGCTCCACCGTTGAATCGAGAAATCCGGAAATTCCCGGCGCATCGTGCGTTCGTATTCCGCACGCTGGACTAAAGGAATAATTCGCTGAAAGCTGAAAGACTGCACATACGGGGTGCGGCTGATCAGCCTGCGGGTGAGCCCCGAGAATTCGGCGCGACTCACCATGTGGCTGGTCTCGAACAACAGGTTGACGGTGCGTAGCGACTCCTCTACCCGCACCAGACCCTGGCCGACGGCCGCGATCCTGGCTGCGGCGCGTTGCTCGAATTCGCTGTTGATTTTTTCCGTTTCAAGATTGCTGACCGTTTTGAACAGCAGTGCCGTTCCCGCAAATCCCGTCACGATGGTCAGCATTACCGTAAACGGCAGCGTGGTTTTGAAGCGTGTTCCCGGAATTTTCATTGCCATGGTTGCCTGACATTTCAGGTATTGCAGGATGAGCTTTTCAAGACATCGAAAGACTTGCCCTGCGTTGCATCGAGAACAACAAATCTCTCGAATACTTGATACGGCAAATTGTTACTATCGGTTAATTTATAACATAGGCAAGCTGGCTGGTTCCAGTCAAAAATGCCGGGCGTGTCTTATCCGTGACAATGGGAACAAAGCGCTTGAATTCGCTTTACTTGCGCGGCGCCATTCCGTAAAAAAGATGGACATCGCGGCCACGCTGATCGGAAAATGCCGTCGAAGTTGAATGAGGCAGGCGTGGATAACCTATTGCGGAACGTGCGCATGAGGTCTGTAACAAAACGCCGCACGGGCATGATCCACGAAAACCAGGAAAATCACGAAAGGTTCACGACGCTTTCCATTCATCTTTTTTCGTACCTTTCGTGTCTTCCGTGGACAAATGCGTATCCATGGAATCCACCCGATACCCGTGCCGGCGCTGCATTCGTGCGCATGGTGCCCCCTGCTTCGTTGCCGTTTTGCTGCCCAAATCATGCTAATGTAAAATTTCAGTGACGCGGCTGAAAAATCATAAGGTGCCGGCCCGGCATCGCACCATTGAACCCAATGGCAGGCAATCGAATCAGGCCAATAGTTGATGGCGCCCACATGCGAAGCCGGCCTCCGGCGAGCGCGGCATCCGGAAAGGAAACGATGGTATTAATTGGCGCCTTCTGCGTGATACTTCTCGTACTCACGACAGTCATTCATTATGAAATGCTGCGGGCTTTGGCAGTAGGTCTCCCGATGCTTCACATGCCGGCGCGCGCCAAACTCATCATTGTCATCGTCGGCGCATTCTTTGCGCATATCGCAGAAATATTCCTGTACGCTTCCGCCTTCTATGTTCTCGCCCGGTATCTGAATGCCGGCACGCTGGGCGAAGTCAGCCGATTTTCCATGACTCTTTGCTTATACTTTTCGACGGAAACGTTCACATCTCTCGGATACGGGGATATCGTTCCCGGCGGCGCATTGCGACTGCTCGCCGGCTTGGAAAGCCTAAACGGCCTTCTTTTAATCGGCTGGTCTGCCTCATATACCTACATTGCAATGGAACGCTTCTGGAGTGCCGTCGACCGCTGATGACGGGCCCGGTATTTTCACATTCCGGTCATTCATCCAGGTTGGCTCGCAGACATGCGGCGCAATGCGCTGCGCTTATTGACGTCCTACCAGGCTTCTGTTGGTTGCCCCGAAAAGAGACTTCCTTCGGTCGTCCGAAAATGGACTTCCGTTGGTCGTAGGGCGTCAATAAGCGCAGCGCATTGCGCCGCATGTGTCGCTTAAATTACTGACCTCTGTGTAAATGTCCGCAGCGCCGCCATGGCATCCCGGCTGAAATAACAAATCGGCATGACAGCTATCACAAGAAAAAATGAGTTTTCCGGTGCTTTGTCGCTATATATTGCATAGCACCATAACTCTTTAAATCATGAAAGGACTGTCATGACAACCGCCACAATCGCTGTCCCATTTTTCTCCTATTTTTCGAACCTCGCACGCGCAGCCGACAACCTGGTCGGTGCCGTTCTTTCAATTAAGCCAAGCGTATTTGCAAGGTGCTTCAGCGAAGCGCTCGCAATGAGCCGCGTAGCGGGTGAAGAAGGCACAAGAATCTCTCCGGGCCAACTGCAAGAGCTGCGCAAGATGATGGGCCTTGACGCCGCCGCGAAATAAACAATCGATCGGCCGCTTTCTTTCATCGCAACCGAAAGACCCGCTTTCGGTCGGGGCAAGATGTCAAGTTAGCTCTTGCCATGATTTGCCGTGGCGTCCGCGGCGGAATGTCCGCCGCTGCGGATTTTGGAGTGGCTGCGAACCTCGCAAACCGACTAATCGCGGACGGTGCGATCTCGCCGTTTCATGCTTTTGGAGAACCTGTCGAGACTGGCTTGCGAACTCCGCAGAGGCTGCGGGTCCATTGCTTTTTTTGCTCGCCTGCCATGGCCTGCAGGCCTAGCACCTTTACGCCGAGTTCGCTTCCTTTGCCGAACGGCAGGGTGCGAACGCGGAATGTGCCGGCCCGGCTTCTGAAAAAGGCCGGAGCCGTACCGAGGCCGGGATCGAGAATCGACGCGGCCGGCATTCCCTTCAGAGCCAGTCTGGCCGCGCGGTTCATGTAAAACGGTTTGCCATCCTCGTCTATCACGATGACGCCGTTCTGTTCCTTGCTCAATTCCCTTTCCCGGATCAGGTCGAGATTGCGGATCGCCCGCGCCAGATGCGGCAGAAGAATATTCACGATTTCCTTGTCGCGATCGCTGAAGTCGCCGGCGATCTTCTGCCGATGGAACCCGCACACTCGATTTCCGACGTTCTTCCCGGCTCCATCAAGAGGCCGGAGAACAGGGGCGATGGGCAACATCCCATATAAGCAATAGGTGCATTTATCGCCGCCGTCAACTTGCATCATTCGGCGCACTGCGCTCGCATGAGTTTGATGATAGTTATTGAATCAACCCGGCCTTCTTGAAAACATCGGTCGTGCCCTTCGCGAGGTTCTTCGCATAGGTGTCGTCCGCCGGGATGGCGTCAGGCCCGAACCACTGCCAGCCGCTGTTAGCATCCATTTCGGCACTCCATAAAGTCTGCTTTGTATCGGCTGAGACGGAAACCCGAATAATGGCGCCGGATCCCCATCCTGATTCATCACGATAGGCGCCGACAGGAGTGAGCGTAATTGTGTGGCCATTGCCCTCTGCTACGCCTGCTTTCTGCAGTTCGGAGGCCAGTTGCCCTGGAGCATGCTCGCGCATGACTTTCATGATTTTGCTAACACCCTCTTTCGCCCGATTCATCCTGCTGGCGTCTACGGCGGGTGCATACCTGAAATTGGCGAAGCTCGCCTTTATGGGAATGGAGGGATTATCCACCCACACCACTTTCGCCGACTTTAATCGAAAGCCTGCCTTCTGTATGGATGCTGCCTCAATATTGCCTCGCTGCCCGAGCGGTTGTGCCGTGGAACAGGCGACCAGTATGGCCGTAACGAAAACCGTGCAAGTAGTGCGTACAACCGATTGCGTGCGGGAGATTCTGCGATCCATGGATAGTCCTCTCTTAAGTGATGATATTGCCGTACTTTTGGTCGCCAGCCGTGCTGGCAGACCGGCTTGTGCTGCGGGGTATGACATGATCGGTCAGCAAAATGCTTGTATTGCATTTCACGGGTAGTTCTACCGCGCTGAGGCAATGCTCTGATTGGTGAACTGGCCGATCAGGAAACGGGCTACTTCCGTCGCGGCGACCCGGAGACCCTCGGCCGCCCTTTTCTTTTCGAAGAGCACCAGCTGCGTGTCCTGGAAATAATACTTTCCAGGAGCCTTGATTCCTTTGGCGTCCAGTAGCGAATTGATATAGCCGAAGGAGATGTCATCCGCATACAGCGTCTTGAAATCTCTTGCCGATACCAGCCGCGCACGTACTCGCAGGATAGGCCTGACACCCGGATCCTGAGCGAGATGCGCGTCGCCATAACCTGCTTGCAAAATCTGGATGTCCAGAATTGCGTCCACGTTTTTTCCCGAGACCAGCGATTGATAATTGTCGGCAAGGCCGGTACCCGCGTTCTTTTTAACAGCAACGGTCTGTGCGCTTATTCCAGCCGCACCGAGTGCGCTGGTCAGATCGGCTAGAAACTGCTGATGGTAGCGAGGTCCCTGATCCGCCAATATTTCATCCAGGGTTTGGGTTTGTCCATCCACGGTGGAAAGCGATATCGTGGTGCCAACCAGGCCCATCATCGCCATTTCGGAGTCGACGCCGAAGTCGGCTTTGGGGAAATCGGTCTGCGTCGCGATCAGGACCTTCTTGATCGGGGCAGCGGCAGACGATTTATAGGGTTGCTTGGTGAAATCGGCACAACCTGAAAGGAGCACAACCATAGCCACAACAAGCGGCCATCGAATGAAATGGATCACTTCCCCTCCCTCGTTTTAATTTTGTTCCGCCGATTATATTGATGAAAATCACCGAAGTCGAATTTCCCAAAATAAAATTTCTGAACTTGTTGAACTAAAGAGTCGATACGGAAATTTTCTGCCTCATGCCGAACAACCGTCAAGCGCGCGACGGCTCGGCATACGCAAGGCCAGCTCCGGTCGCTCGGGCAAGGGGAATTGGTGTAAAAACCGTGACGGATGCAGGGGGAAAGCGGTCGGGCGGGTGACCGTGCAAAAACTGTGTGGAAATGGAGCGGGAGACGAGTCTCGAACTCGCGACCTCAGGCTTGGGAAGCCGGCGCTCTACCAACTGAGCTACTCCCGCTTTGGAGCAAAGCAAAAACACATTGCATAGACTGGTGCCGTTACCGGTCGATCCCCTTAATCGAACCACCGGTGATGGCAGATGGCGCAAGCACCGATCGGGTACGCAATCCGTGACGTTCCAATGTGGCTTCCGACCCTCGTCTGGAGCTTGGGAAGCTTTCGTTCTGCCATTGAACTACACCCGCGTGAGGTACGGATTATAACGGTGTAAGCGATTGTTGGCCGATATTGGGAATGAATGTGGCCGCAGTTCTATGGCAACTATGTCACGTCCATCATTCATTGCTTGATTCGGAGAGTAAAAGCTGCAATAGCTCGTCCAATACAGCCCATAAAATATATTCCGCTTGCATCAGTAATAGATTGCATAAACTCTTTAGCAACGATATATTTCATTCGCTTGAATCTATGTTTTTCAACGAAGGTTTAAAAAAAGCTAACTTCAGATAACAATGTGAAGGGGGCGAATATGCACCATCCTCTATATCCTCCGCCTCTTATAACGGTTCAATTAAAATTTCATGAACAATATAAAAAGAAACTGTGGAAAAGTATGTTCGCTAATCGCCTTTCTAGTCTTATTTTTTATTCTCGCTTCTTGCACAGTAATGCCAACGGTTATCAAAAGAAATAAAGATTTTTCAGGCACTCTAAAGGCAGTCCATATAATTGTTACTGTTGATCCTTCTCCTTTTGGTTCCTTTAGATTCCCTCGGGATTATTTAGCATTAACTGGGTGGCTAGATGGCGAAGCTTTTAAAATTATCGGACCTCGCATTGTTCAAAATTTTGAAAAAAATGGGATTAAAACTCAGCTTACGTTTATTGGAAGACGCACATTAGTTTATGGAAATCCTATTGATGTGACGCCAGATTTATACGTTCTGCAAGTTAAACCAGCCTCGATAAAAGTAATCTCAGGCGATGGTAAGAATTTTCACCCAGATCTGATGAGTTTATCCTTAAAGCTCATTCCGCCAAAAGGAAACGAATCTGTTTGGGATGCAACCTATGAGCAGTTCGGCGTGAGGATTCCTATTGCTGCTTCGGATAATTTTAGTATTGGTGTGTTGCAGTCTCTTGCAGAAAACAAGCTAGTGCAACTCCCTAGTGCGGGACCAGCTAGACTTGAAAGAAAATAATTGTCCAATCGCTCAAATCAGTACATGTTTTATGGGCTGTATTGGACGAGCTATTGCAGCTTTTACTCTCCGAATCAAGCAATGAATGATGGACGTGACATAGTTGCCATAGAACTGCGGCCACATTCATTCCCAATATCGGCCAACAATCGCTTACACCGTATAATCCGTACCTCACGCGGGTGTAGTTCAATGGTAGAACGAGAGCTTCCCAAGCTCCAGACGAGGGTTCGATCCCCTTCACCCGCTCCACTTCAACTTTCCAGGGACTTCCACCGAAATCCAGGGAGTGTTGTAAGTCGCTGATCCGGTTAAGGTTTTTTCCTTTTCTCGATCCAGTGACATCCAGCGAAATCCACTGACAGCCGGTACAAAACGGTACATTAAGTGGTACATCAATGCGGTAAGCGTCCATCGCGCATTGTTGCTGGAGGAGCCGGGCCCCGGTAACGAACATGGCATCCAACTCGTTTTTCAGGAGTTGGACACATGCTCACCGACATGACGGCTAGGCAAGCCAAAGCCACCGGCAAGCCGTACACCATCGCTGATTTCGACGGCCTTTCCCTCTTCGTCTCCGCCACCGGTGCCAAGCTTTGGCACTTCCGCTATACCTGGCTGGGTCAACGCGCCCGCATCTCCCTGGGAAGCTACCCTGAGCTGTCGCTGCGCGAGGCCCGGGAACTGCGCGACGAAGCGCGCTCGCTGGTCGCCAGGGGCATCAATCCGCGTACCGAGCGCAAGCAGAAGCGCCAGGCTGTCAAGCTCGCCGGCGAGAACACCTTCATGGCGGTCTACGAGAAGTGGATGGAACATCGCCAGCTCACGCTCGAAGAGGGTCGCCAGAGTTCGCTGGAGCAGATTCGCCGCGTCTTCAAGAAGGACGTTTTTCCTTCCCTGAAGCGGCTGACCATCTACGAGGTCACCCGACCTCATCTGCTGGAAGTGGTCGGCCGCATCGAAAAGCGCAATTCGCTGTCGGTCGCCGAGAAGGTCCGCACCTGGCTCAAGCAGTTATTCGACTACGCGATGGTCGTCATCCCGGCCATGGAGACCCACCCGGCCACCGACCTGCACGTGGTCGCGGTGCCGCTGCCGCCGGTCGACCACAATCCGTTCCTGCGCATGGCCGAACTGCCCGAGCTCCTGCAGACGCTGCGCAAGTACCGCGGCATGCTGAAGACGCAATTGGCAATCCGCCTGCTGCTCCTGACCGGAGTGCGAACGGGCGAACTGCGCCTGGCCACGCCGGATCAGTTCGATCTGGATCGCGGGTTGTGGATCATCCCGGTCATGTCGCTCAAGCAGCGCAAGATGCTCACCCGCAAAAAGCGCAAGCGCGTCACCGACATCCCGCCGTACCTCGTCCCGCTGTCTGTCCAGGCGATGGAGATCGTCCGCCACATGCTCGAGGACTTCAAACCGGCGCAGAAGTACCTGTTCGCCGGCGTCAAACGCATCAGCGACCGCATGAGCGAGAACACGCTCAACGCTGCCCTCAAGCGCATGGGCTACGAGGACCGCCTGACCGGCCACGGCATTCGCGCGACGATTTCGACGGCCCTCAACGAGCTGGGCTATCCGAAGGTGTGGGTGGACGCCCAGCTCTCGCACGCCGACCCCAACCGCATCAGCGCCACCTACAACCACGCCGAGTACGTCGAGCAGCGCCGCGTGATGATGCAGGACTGGGCCGACCGCCTTGACCTCTTCGAGCAAAACCAAGTGCAGGCCGCCAGCATGCACCTAACCATCCATCTGCAGGGCTTGCCGACGATCGCCGGACAGCAGACCACCCCGCTGCCGACTCCCGGCCAGCACGCACCCATCCTGCTGGTGGCGCCCACCGAGCAGGGCATGCCGCCGGTTGCGCCGGCGACGCAACGCCTGTCGGCCGTGGCGATGCCCGAGTACGCGCAGCCGAAGCTCTCCGACCTGCAACGCGAGCGCCTGAAGCTGCTGGAAATCTTCGAAGGGCCGGACAATCTTGTGGTGGCCGACTACGCCAAGCTGGCCGGCAAGTCGCGCCGCTGGATCACCTACGAGATCCAGGCCGGAAACCTGCTGTCGATCCAACTGGGGAACAAGGGTCAACGGGTGCCGGTGTGGCAGCTCGATCCGCTCAAGCGCCAACTGGTGCAGACCATCCTCAGGCAGACGCCGCGTGGCGTGGATACCTGGGACATCTATCATGCCCTGCTACGGCCGCATGACGCCCTGGGCAACCGGCCGCCCATTGAGGCGGTGACGCCCGAGAACATGAAGATCGCCGTGCGGGCGGTTGTCGAGCAGTGTTCGCAACGAGAGGAGCCGCTGGCGCCGATGCCATACTCGATTCAGGTACGGCAGAGCGTTCAGCAATTGGTTGAAAAGGCCATCGCGGCCGGTCCGGCAATGCCTATGGTGGACGATTGAAAGGCATACAGTCGAACGGTGAACTACCGGGAAATACCCGAAAGGGTGACAGATGCCAAGGTCAGGCGGCTTCGATAGCCGCCACCTTCATCGCCCGTTCGGCAAACCGTTCGACAGCTCGTGCCGATCCGTGGGAATTCCGTAGCAACTGGGTGCTGATGCGATACGGGCCGTTCGCCAGTGGGCGCATGGCGACACCCCAGCCGTGAGCCCGTTCGATGTGCGAGCGGGGCGCAATGCCGACTGCAAAGCCGGCCGCCACGAGTACCGCCAAGAGGTCGAAGGACGTGACATCCTTGACGGGATGCATTTCAGGGTCGAAGCGCGCATCCACCTGCTGGCTCAGTGCTTCACATGCCCACAGGCACCATTGAAGCAGCGGGTAGTGCAGCAAGGCATCTAGCGGAACTTCCGGGCACGCGAGCAGCGGCGAGCGCAACGGAACCGCCAAGGCCAGTTCGTCTGCCCAAAGCGGCTGTGCGTTCATGGCGAAGGCTGTTGTTGTGGCCGCCAGGGCCATACCGACGTCGTAGGTGCCGTCCTCGAGTCCACGGGCCAAATCCCCAGCGGCAACCTCCTGCAGCAGGATGATGGTCTCCGGTTCCTCCGCGCGTTGCAGGGCAAGCAGGTTCGCGAGCCGTGGCGACTGTGTGTCGGCCGAAACGGCGAGCCTCAGAATCGGTGATTGGTCGGGAGCACTCAAGGGTGTCACTTCATGATGGAAATCTGGGCGCGCGGCCCCCTGCCATGATAGCAAGAGTTAAATTTAACGTGGTTAAAAGCATGGCGATATTCGACGCTTTTGCCAATGCAAAAGCGTACTATCCAGCGAGGCCGCCCTGTCGGATCGACAACCTATGAACCTGAACCGGCGTTGGCCTTTGGCCAAGCCGTTCGGGCGGCCCGGATGGAGCAGGGAATGGCCCAGGAGGAGCTGGCCGCCTTGGCAGAAATCGAGCGCTCTCACATGGGCAAGATCGAGCGCGGGGAACACATGCCCACGCTGGCGCTGATCCTCAGAATCGCCGCAGCGCTGAACAGGAGTGCCGCGGAGCTGATCGCCGCGACGGAGGAAAACCTGCGCTCGGGACCGAGAACTTAGCCGGCGAAAGGGAACGGGGCATTGCCCGTCACTCGTCTATCTGCTCGTGCAAACGCGCGATAAATCGATCCAGGGATATGGCGGCAGGGGTGCCAGCGTCGCTTTCCGGTCGTAACAGGTAGGTCGTGTGAATGACGTCTGGAGTCGCAAGGGGACGCATAACGATGTCGGGACGATTTGAAACCCTTATTCGTGTAGCGTTCGCGAATCCAACGCCATAGCCTGCCGCGACCAATGTCAGCATCATGTCCATCGAGGCAACGTACTCGACGTTGAGCTTGACCGCCACATCGCGCAGCAATTGACCAAGCCCGCAATCACAGTTCCCGAATAGCCGTGGATCGGCCACGACAAGTGGATACCGTATCAAGTCCTCCAAGGGTATTTGCTTGTGCACGAGCAACGGATGCCTTGCCGCCACCGCAACGGCTACCGAGTCTACCCAGACCGGTTCGGCGATGATGCCTTCCCCGACCTCGGCGGTATACGCAAACCCCAAATTGAAGCTTCCTGAACGGAGACCGCGCAATTGATCGATCAGCGAGGCCTCGGTCAGGCGTATCTCGACCGCCGGATCTTCCTCGCGGCAACGTGCGAGAAAGGTGGAGAGGCGCGGATCAATGCACCCGCAGGGAACGGCAATGCGAAGAATGCCCAGGTAGCCCGAAGAGACGGCCCTTACATTTTCACGGGCAAGTTCCAAGGTCGAAAACACCCGACGCACATCCTGGAGGAAGACATCACCAGCCTGCGTCAGCCGTGTACCACGCCGATCACGGTCAAATAGCAGCACGCCAAGTTCGTCTTCGAGTTCCTTGATGGTGCGGGACAATGGGGACTGCTCGATATGCAATCGCTCAGCAGCACGAGTGAAGTGCAGCTCCTCTGCGAGCACAACGAAGCAACGAAGATGGCGCAATTCCAAGCCCAGCCCTCCCACGAAACGCCATTTCCTGGCAATAGCATCGATTCTTATCCTCCCGATTCCGCGGGCGAAGACTGTACTCATGTCCGCCACGACAACAGGGGCGCTCCATAGCTTCCAGCGACCGCACCGGCATTGAGATCCGTCATGTGCACTCAGCCTACCCGGTTGTGAAAATTCGCGTAGCTATCCTCTCGTCGCCGCACCAAAGTGGTTATCACAATGCGACGTGTCATAATATCAAAAAAGCATCATGGACATATTCTAGGGCGGCCCATATACTTTCCGCAATAATTCGCACAAGTATTCGCTAACCCGAACGAGCCAGCCAGGATGCCGAACGAACAGCTTGCAGATCTAACCCAGCCACAGCGCGACCGCCTCGCGTTCGTGGAGTTGCGCGTGCGCTTCATCGGGGAGATACGCCGCCAGGACTTGGTCACGCGCTTCGGTATCCAGTCCGCGGCCGCATCGAGGGATGTGGCGCTATACAAGGAACTGGCTCCCGGCAACATCGACTACGACTCCAAGGGCAAGTCCTACATCCAGGGGCCGGACTTCCGACCCGTATTCGACTTCCCCCCGGAGCGGGTGCTGTCGTGGCTGACCCAAGGCTTTGGCGACGGCGAGCCGATGCGGCTCAAGGCGTGGGTGGCCAGCGAGTGTCCATCACGGCTCACACATCCGGACCTGGATGTGCTGGCGAGCGTGACCCGAGCGATCCATCAGGGCTGTCCGCTCGGCATCGAGTACCACTCCATCTCCAGCGGCCGCACTGAGCGCGAGATCGTTCCCTTTGCGCTGATCGACAACGGGCTGCGCTGGCACGTCCGCGCCTTCGACCGGAAGTCCCAGGAGTTCCGGGATTTCGTCATCACCCGGATCACACACCCCGTCGTGCTCAAGGGGCAGCCGGTTGCGGCCCACGAGATGAGTGACCAAGACATTCAGTGGACGCGGATCGTTGAGCTGGAGCTGGTTCCCCATCCCGATCAGCCTCGGCCGGAGATCACGGAAATGGATTACGGCATGCAGAAGGGCGTGCTGCGGATGAAGCTGCGCGCCGCTACGGCCGGATACATCCTGCGCAAGTGGAGTGTGGACTGCTCCCCCGACCACAGCCTGCGCGGCCACGAGTACCGGCTCTGGCTGAAAGACCACCTTGCCATCTACGGCGTACGAAATGCCGTGCTGGCGCCGGGTTACCGCTCCCCTGATCAACAACGGCTTGAAGCCGAGACGGACTGAGGGGGATGAGCATGCTCGCAAAACTCGAACGCCTCATCGGAGAAATCACCGACATCAACAGCAAGTTGATCCTGTTGGTTGGCCCCAGTCGCAGCGGCAAGACCCAACTGCTGCGCCAGTTGGGCGACAAACTCAACATTGAGCCGCTCAACGTCGGCCTGGAGCTGGGGCGCCGGCTCGCGACAACACCGAACAAGAAGCGCGGTTTCTCGGCAGGCGAATTGCTGTGGGAGATCGCGGACAAGGAACGTACTGAAGACCCCCTGCTGCTCAATAACCTGGAGTTGTTGTTCGAGCCGGGCCTGCAGATCAACCCGCTTGACATCGTCAGGCGGCTGGCTCATTCCAAACGCGTCGTGGCCGTCTGGCCAGGCGAGCTGCGCGGCGACCGCCTGGTGTACGCAGACATGAGCCACCCAGAACATCGTGACTACAGCCGGGACGGCGTGGTCGTACTCGAAATTTGAAGCTACAGGGGAGAGAGAACCATATGGCCAAGAACATGAAATACGGAGATCTGATCCAGTTCGAGCAGATCGAGTCAGTCATTCAGCTGCTCGATGCCGGACGCCCAGACGAGGCGAAGAAGCTCGTCGCGACCTACGTCATCTCCGATGACATGGCCGAGCGGATCTCCAAACTCATGGTTCCCCAGCTCAGTTTTGACGAGTCGGTCGATCACAAGGGCGTGCTAATCGTCGGCAACTACGGTACCGGTAAGTCGCACTTAATGTCCGTGCTTTCGCTGGTGGCCGAAGACGCCGGTTATACGCCGATGATCCGTCACCCTAAGGTGGCCGAGGCGGTTGCCCCGATCGCTGGTCGCTTTAAGGTGCTGCGCATCGAGGTGGGCGGCTTGCAGATGCCGCTGCGCCAGATTATCACCCTGCAGCTTGAGCGTTTCCTCGAAAAACTCGGCGTCGACTACACCTTCCCGACCGCCGACAAGGAGCTCAACAACAAGGACTCCTTCGAGGAGATGATGGCTGCCTTCGGCGAGAAATTCCCAGGCCAGGGTGTGCTGCTGGTTGTGGATGAGTTCCTTGAGTACCTGCAGTCCCGCCGCGATCACGAGTTGGTACAGGACTTGGCCATCTTGCGTCAGATCGGCGAAGTCACCAAGCACCTGAAGTTCCGCTTCGTGGCCGGTGTGCAGGAAGCCATCTTCGACAGCGTGCGCTTCCAGCACGTGGCCGACAGCATGCGCCGGGTCAACGAGCGCTTCACCCAGATCTTGATCGACCGCCAGGACGTCAGCTTCGTCGTCTCCGCGCGTCTGCTCAAGAAGACTGCCGACCAGCAGAACAAGATCCGCGAGTACCTCACGCCGTTCGCCAAGTTCTATGGCTCGATGAACGAGCGCATGGATGAGTACGTGCGGCTGTTCCCGGTCCACCCGGACTACCTGAAGACCTTCGAGCAGATCCACTTCACCGAAAAGCGCGGCGCACTCAAGACCATCGAGTCCGCCATGCTGGCCATCCTCGACCAGGAAGTGCCTGTCGACAAGCCGCTGTTCATCAGCTACGAGAGCTTCTGGAACACCATCAAGACCAATTCGGTCCTGCGCGCCGACCCAAACATCAAGGAAGTGATACGCGTTTCCGAAGTGCTGGAGTCGCGGGTCCAACAGGCCTTCACGCGCCCGGCCTACAAAGCCATGGCCCTGCGCGTCATCAACGCGTTGGCCGTGCACCGTTTGACCACCGGCGGCGACATCCATGTGCCGATTGGCCCCACGGCTGCTGAGCTGCGCGACGCGCTGTGTCTGTTCCAGCCGGGGGTGGAAGACATGCCGGGCGATCCAGCCGAGAACCTACTGTCGATGGTCCAGACCGTGATGCGGGAGGTGCTCAAGACCGTCAACGGGCAGTTCATCTCCAAGGCCGCTGACACCGAGCAGTACTATCTGGACCTCAAGAAGGACATCGACTACGACGCGCAGATCGAGAAGCGCGCCGAAGCTCTGTCCGATGACGCGCTTGACCGCGCCTACTACAGCGCCATCAAGGCTCTGATGGAGTGCAGCGACGACCTGCGGTATCCCGGCTTCCAGATCTGGCAATACCAGATCGAGTGGCAGGAACGCCGTGTCGAACGCATGGGCTACCTGTTCTTTGGTGCGCCGAATGACCGGCCTACGGCCCAGCCCGAGCGCGACTTCTATATCTACTTCATCCAGCCCTTCGACAAGCCGAAGTTCACCGACAACAACCTGGCCGACGAAGTGTTCTTCCGCCTGAAGTCGCCCGATGAAGACTACAAGCGCTACCTGTCGCAATACGCAGCAGCACTGGATCTGGCGTCGACCGCCAGCGGTGGCGCGAAGGCCATCTACCTGTCCAAGGCCCAGGACTCGCTGCGGTCCATGAGCAAGTGGCTGCAGGAAAAGCAAATGACCGCGTTCGAGGTCACCTACCAGGGCAAGACCAAGACGCTGCAGGACTGGTCCAAGGGCGTGTCCCTGCGCGACCGCGCGCGACTGGGTCCGGACGAGCGCATCAACTTCCGCGACGTGGTAAATATCGTCTCCGGCCTCGCCTTGGGCCAGCGGTTTGCCGACGTTTCGCCCGAATACCCGACATTCTCGGTGCTAGTGACGGAAGCCAACCGCAAGCAACTGGTCGGCAATGCACTGCGCGCACTGGCTGGGGGCACCCGCACCAAGGATGCCGCCGCCATCCTGGATGCACTGGAGTTGCTTGATGGTGATCGCGTTGATTCTGCCAATTCCCGTTACGCCAAGAAGGTACTGGCAAAACTCTCTGCGAAGGGCCACGGTCAAGTACTGAATCGGTCGGAGCTTCTGACGGGCAGTTCCGATATTGAATACTTCGAAAGGGATGCCTACAGACTCGAACCCGATCTTCTGGTCACCGTGCTGGGCGGCCTGGTCTACTCCGGCGACATTGTGCTGTCGATCACCGGCGACAAGATCGATTCGGGCAAGCTCGTTCAACTGGCAGATCGCTCGTTGGAAGAACTCAAGCAGTTCAAGCACGTTGAAGCACCCAAGGAGATCAATCTCACGGTGCTGCGCGCACTCTTCGAGTTGTTCGATCTGCCGTCCGGCTTGGCCCAGAAGGCCAGCCAGGGCGATACCGAGCCGGTCATCAAACTGCAGGAGAAAGTCAGCGCGCTGGTGCCGCGTGTGCTCAAGGCCGGGTCCGATCTGCAGCAAGGCAAGCTCGGCTTCTGGGGCCAGAACCTGCTTCGTGAAGAAGAAGCCAAGGATTGGCATGCCCGGCTCGATTCGCTGAAGAAGTTCACCGAGTCGCTGGCACCATACAACACCGTTGGCAAGCTCAAAAACCTGCGCGTCACGCAGGAAGACCTGGACGGCCAGAAGAAGAATCTCGAGATCCTGGCCGCGGTCGAGCGACTGCTCGAGCTGGTGGCGGAACTGGGCAGCACGGCGTCCTACCTTTCGCAGGCCGAGATGGTGCTGCCTGCCGAGCACCCGTGGGTGAAGCAGGCCGAGGCTGCACGCAAGGCCTTGCAGGAAAAGCTCAGCCAGGACCGTACGGCCGAGCATGCCTCCGAGTACCGGCAGACGCTCAACCAACTCAAAAAGGACTACATCACGGCCTACATCGCCAGCCACAGTAAGGCGCGGCTGGGCGTGGCCGAGGAAAAGACCCGTAACTCCCTACGCAAGGACGACCGCCTGCTGGCGTTGCGTGTCCTGGCCGGCGTGTCACTGATGCCCACCAGCCAGCTCACGACGTTTGAAGAATCGCTCAACGGCTTGAAGAGCTGTTCCTCGCTGGACGAGCCCACGCTGATCACTGCTGCCGTCTGCCCGCACTGCCAGTTCCGCCCGTCTGCCGAGCAACTGGAACTGATTCCGGCGGCAAATCGCCTGCACAAGCTGGATGACGATCTGGACGGACTGCTCGCCAATTGGCAGCAGACCCTGCTGGAAAACCTGGAGGACCCGTTCACGCAGGACAGCCTGGGTCTGTTGCCGCCCGCCTCCAAGAAACTGATAGACGCCTTTCTGACCTCGCGCAAGCTGCCGGACCCGATGACTACCGAGTTCGCCAATGCCGTACAGGAGGCGCTGTCGGGGCTGGAGAAGATCGCGGTCAAGGGCGACGAGATCAAGCAGGCGCTGCTGCAGGGCGGCTCCCCGGCCACGCCGGACGATCTGCGCAAGCGCTTCGACACCTTCATGAACGAGCGCTGCAAGGGCAAGGATGCCACTAAGCTGCGCTTCGTGATCGAGTGACGGGCCTGAGAAGTAGCCGCAAAGTCTGGCGCTAGCGAGACGGCGATGACAAGAAGAATTTGAGGATGAATTGATGAATGATCTTTTTCAGAACCACGTAGCCCAATCCGGCCCGGTTGAATTACTCGGGCAGACGTTCCCGAGTGATGAGGCGCGTCGCGAGCACTACCTGAAGCTGCTTGCAGAGAAACTCGATGACCCGGAGTTCCGAAAAATTGAAGGGTTTCCCATTGGCACGGACGAAGCCATCCTGGCGCTTTCTGATCCGCCGTACTACACGGTTTGCCCGAATCCTTTCATTGAGGATTTCGTCCGGCATTACGGGAGGCCCTACGACTCGTCAGTCCCGTATAGCAAAGAGCCCTTTGCTGCAGATGTCAGCGAGGGGAAAAACGATCCGATATACAACGCCCACAGCTACCACACCAAAGTGCCGCATAAGGCAATCATGCGATACATCCTGCACTACACAAGGCCGGGAGATGTAGTACTAGATGGTTTCTGTGGGACTGGCATGACTGGTGTAGCAGCCAATCTTTGCGGCAATCGGCAAGTCATCGAATCTTTAGGGTACAGAGTCGAAGCTGATGGGACGATTCTGGAGCAACAGACAGATGCCGAAAAATCAATTTGGCTACCAATATCCCAGCTAGGAGCTCGTCGCGCAATCCTAAATGACCTCTCGACGGCCGCAACCTTCATTGCATACAACTACAACACGCCGGTTGACTTTTACGCATTCGAGAAAGAAGCCGAAAGAATCTTGTCCGAGGTAAATGCTGAATGCGGCTGGATGTACGAAACGTTTCACACCGACGGCACAGCAAAGGGTCGCATTAACTTCACGGTGTGGTCAGATGTTTTCATTTGCCCACAATGTGCTGGTGAAGTCGTTTTTTGGGAAGCGGGAGTCGACAAGACGGTGGGCAAGGCGATGGATGAATTCGCTTGTCCGCATTGTTCCGCGATGCTTACAAAAAGGAGCATGGAACGAGCCTCGACAAGTCGAATGGATCCGCTCCTGAAACAAGTGATAAAGCAGGCCAAACAGGTGCCTGTTTTGATCAACTACAGCGTTGGCAAAAAGCGGTATGAGAAGGCTCCGGATCAATATGATTTGGATCTAATAAGCAAGATTGAATCCCTGGAAACTTCTTCGTGGGTTCCAACCGACCGAATGATGGAAGGAGGAGAAACTCGAAGAAACGATCCGGCTGGCATAACCCATGTCCATCATTTTTATACGTCAAGAAATTTGCAAGTCTTGGGTTTGCTGCGCGAAAAAATCGCTAAGACAGATCGTCGTTTCTTGTTCTGGTTTACGTCGGCCCTTACATGGGTCGGCAAGGAAAATCGCCTGCATCTTGGAAACTACTTTGGCGGCGGCGGCGGCGTAATTACAAGTCTACGTGGAACATGGTACGTCGCATCCCTCTCGGTAGAAACATCCGTTCTGGAGCGTTTTGCGCTCCGGACAAGAGCGCAGCAAGTACGAAGTGGTGCCGTTGCCAGTAATGCAATCACTACCTGCGGAAGCTTTAGCAAACTCGGCGTTCCTTCCTCGTCGGTTGATTACATCTTTATTGACCCACCTTTTGGTGGGAATCTGATGTACGCAGAGCTCAATTTCATTTGGGAAGCATGGCTTCGGGTGGTTACCAATAATCAGCTTGAGGCTGTAGAGAACAAAAGCCTCGGGAAGACGCTGGATGACTATCGGAAATTAATGACAAGCGCCTTCAAAGAGGCCTTCAGAATCTTAAAGCCCGGCAGGTGGATGACTATTGAATTTTCCAACACCCAAGCTGCTGTGTGGAATGCAATACAGACTTCCTTGCAAGAGGCTGGCTTTGTAGTTGCTAACGTCTCCGCTTTGGATAAGGGCAAGGGAAGTTTTAAAGCTGTCAATACAACTACAGCCGTTAAGCAAGACCTCGTCATTTCAGCATACAAACCGAATGGAGGACTTGAGGAACGATTTTCTAAGCAAGGCGGTAGTGAGGAATCTGTTTGGGACTTCGTAAGAACTCATTTGCATTACCTGCCAAAGGTAAAAATCAAGGGCGCGGAGCTGGAGTTCATTTCAGAACGAGACCCTAGGATCATCTTCGATCGTATGGTTGCTTGGTTCGTCCGTCACAACGTGCCTGTTCCCATGTCAACGCAAGAGTTTCAAGCAGGCCTTGTTCAGCGTTTTGTTGAACGCGATGGCATGGTGTTCTTGCCTGATCAGGTGGCTGAGTACGACAAAAAGCGGTTGCAAGTGGCTGTCGCACCACAAATGGAATTGTTTGTTTCTGACGAGCGCAGCGCGATCGATTGGCTTACGGACTTTCTGAAGCGCAGACCTTCTACCTATCAGGAGATCCATACTGACTTCATTAGCCAACTCGGTGCTGGATGGAAGAAGCATGAGTTGAAGCCGGAACTCTCCGCCCTGCTTGAGGACAACTTCATTCAGTACGACGGGATTGGCGAAGTTCCCAGTCAGATCCACAGCTATCTTTCGACCAATCACAAGGATCTTCGTGGATTGGAAAAGAGTAACACGGCACTTGTGGCTAAAGCCAAGGATCGCTGGTATGTGCCTGATCCCAACAAAGCGCAAGACTTGGAGAAGAAACGCGAAAAGGCGCTGCTCAAGGAGTTCGATCAGTACCGTGCCTTTGCTGGCCGTCGCCTGAAAGAGTTCCGCCTTGAAGTCCTGAGGGCCGGTTTCCGCGCAGCGTGGGCTAACAAGGACTACCAGACGATCATTGACATTGCGAAGAAGGTGCCCGACGAGGCTCTGCAAGAGGACGAAAAGCTGCTCACACTCTATGACTTGGCGCTGACCCGCACCGAGGACGGGATCTGAACGTGGACAATAGCGACTTCTCCGTCGGCGACTGGTGCTGGCTTACACGACAGGCTTCCCCCTGCCGCGTGATCGAGCGACAGGACGTGTGGGGTGAGATCGCCTACCGCGTCTGGCTGCCTGCCAAGGATGCTGTGGTGCGCGCTCGGGCGGCGGACCTTGCTGTGCTGGAAAGTGTTCGCCCGAGTGCGGAGCAGATCGTGCACACCACGGCGGCAGCCAAGCTGCTGGATGCGCAGGAGGACAACCTGCTGCTGGCACCGATCCAGTCCAGCGTGGTGCCGCTGCCGCATCAGCTCTATGCGCTGAACCGTGCGGTCAGCCGCGACCGCATCCGCTACCTGCTGGCCGATGAGGTGGGCCTCGGCAAGACCATCGAGGCCGGTTTGGTACTGCGCGAGTTGAAGTTGCGTGGCCGGGTGAAGCGCATCCTGGTAGTGGCACCCAAGGGACTGGTGCGCCAGTGGCAGGCGGAAATGCGCCTGCACTTCGGCGAGAAATTCCAGTTCATCGAACCGTCCGAGCTGGCGGCCTTCCGCCAGTGGCGCAGCGGTGGCGCGGGTGAGGAAGAGAACCTGTGGCGCATGCACGACCAGGTGATCTGCTCGCTGGACTCGGTGAAGCCGCTAGAAGGCCGTCGCGGCTGGAGTCTGGAGCAACTCAACACCTACAACCGCGAGCGCTTCGAGGACCTGATCTCGGCCTCGTGGGATCTGGTCATCATCGACGAAGCCCACCGCATGGGTGGCAGCACCGAGCAGGTGGCGCGCTACAAGCTGGGCGCTGCGCTGGCGGAAGCCTCGCCCTATCTTTTGCTGCTGTCGGCCACGCCGCACCAGGGCAAGACTGACCAGTTCATGCGCTTGATGCAGTTGCTGGACAGGGAAGCATTCCCGGACGAGAGCAGCGTCAGCCGCGACCGGGTGCGGCCATTCGTGATTCGCACCGAAAAGCGCGTATCCATCAACGCCGAGGGCCAACCGCTGTTCAAGCCGCGTGTCACCCGGCTGCAGGCGGTGGCCTGGCTGGCCCGGCACGGCGCGCAACAGCGCCTGTACGAGGCGGTGACCGACTACGTGCGCCACGGCTACAACCAGGCAATGGCGGCCAAGCAGCGCCACATCGGCTTCTTGATGATCCTGATGCAGCGGCTGGTGACGTCCAGCACGGCAGCCATCCGCACCACGCTGGAGAAGCGCCAGGCCTTGCTCGATGCGCCGCAGCCGCAGGCCGACCTGTTCGAGAACACCAGCGCCGACGAGTGGGCGGACCTCGACGGCCAGTCCCAGGTGGATCTGGCGATGCAGTCCAGTGGTTGGGAGCTGGAGAAGTCTGAAGTACAGATGCTGCTGGAGCTGGCGCGCGAAACCGAGGCCGCTGGCACCGACGCCAAGGCCGAGGCACTGCTGGAACTGATCTACAAGCTGCAGCAGGAGGAAAGCGATCCGGCGCTGAAGGTGCTGATCTTCACCGAGTTCGTGCCGACACAAGCCATGCTGGCCGATTTTCTGGAGAGCCGTGGCTTCTCGGTGACGACGCTGAACGGTAGCATGGATCTGGAAACCCGCACCCGTGCGCAGCAGGCGTTCTCCAAAGATGTTCGCGTGCTGATTTCGACAGATGCTGGCGGCGAAGGTCTGAACCTGCAGTTCTGCCACGTCATCGTCAACTTCGACATGCCTTGGAACCCGATGCGGATCGAGCAGCGCATAGGCCGCGTGGACCGTATCGGCCAGAAGCACGTGGTCCGTGCGATCAACTTCGTGCTTGAGGACACCGTCGAGCATCGCGTGCGCCAGGTGCTGGAAGAAAAGCTGGAGGTCATCGCGCAAGAGTTCGGCGTAGACAAGGCGGCCGACGTGATGGATTCAGTCGAGGCCGACCCGATCTTCGATGAGCTGTTTGTGCATGGCCTGCAGAACCCGGATGCGATCGAACAGGAGTGCGACGCGGTGGTGTCGCAACTGCGATCCACCCTGGCAGAGTCGAAGAAGAACAGCGACCTGCTCACGACCGAACACGACCTGGACGCCGACGATGCCCGCAAGTGGCGTGACCACCCGGCGCAGTTCTGGCTGGAGCGTGCCATCACCAGTGGACTGGCTGCCCGGGGTGGATCGGCCACCAAGGTGGGCAATGCATGGCGGGTGAAATGGGCGGACGGCAGCGAATCGGCGCAGGCTTGTTTTGACGCCCGCACAGCTGATGAAAACCCGGAGCTGGAATGGGTCACGATGGAATACCCACGGGCCCGGGCTGTGATCAGCGAGCTACCACGCTTTGTCGCTGGCCAACCACTGCCGGTGATCAGTGTTTCTGGTCTGCCGGATTCAGTGCGCGGCATCTGGTCGCTGTGGGAGATCAGCCTGGCGGCTGAGGGGCTGAGCCGCAAACGCTTCCTGCCGGTGTTCGTCAACGAGGAAGGTCGCCCCTTTGTGCCAACCGCCAAACGCGTATGGGATCTACTGCTCACCGAAACCGTGGACGTGCATGCGGTGACGGGTGCAGAGGACTCGGTGAGGTGGTTTGAGGCGTCGCATGCGGCCGCCAGCACGCAGGGTGAGCGGATTTTTAACGAGCTGTTGAACGAACACCGTGAGCGCCTGAAGGAAGAACGGGAACGTGCGCTGTATGCCTTCGATGCTCGGGGCCAGGCGATCGGGCGGATAGGTTTGCCTGCCGTGCGTGAGCATCGGCGCAAGCGACTGCAACAGGAACACGATGCACGTATGGCGGCCCTGGATGACATGGAGGTCAGCGTGCCGGATTTAAATGCCGTGATGATGGTGCGCGTCTCCGGCGATGCGATGCCCGGAGGACAGGTGGGATGAGCCAGTGGTCAAAACGCATTCTCAGTCACTTCACGGCCGACCTTACCCGGCTGTGGGTGGCCTGCGACCCCGACGATGTGCTGCTGGACGAAAAGCTGTTGTCCGAGCTGCGCGACCGGGGCTTCGAGGTGATGTTGTACGAGGACCCGTTTGCCTTCCGGGCGGAATACGAGGAACGGTATCGCGCCGCATGGGATCGCGGTGAGCCGGGACCGGCGCCTTCACTAGTTCTGCATCTGCGCAGCGCCGACGCGAATGAGCTGCCGTGGGACATCGTGCACCACGGGCGCGTGGTACGGCTCAGCCTTGCGGAGCTTTTCCCCAGGTTGGCCTACAGCGCTGTGCAGCAGGTAGAGCAGGAGCATCTTGCAGGTCTGTTTCATGCCCACCAGACCGAGTTGCAGTCAGCGCGCGGTGAAAACGAGTCGAAGGATTTCATCCTCGAACACGTCTATCAACTGACGCCGCGGTCAATTCGCAACCCGGTGGATTTCTGGCGCGAGTTGCTGCGGATGCACTTCGCCAACCGCTCGTTGCCGCCGCTATTCGCACAACACGCGGCGGGCATTATCCAGAGCAAAGGGCTGTTCGCGGATCAGCCCGTCGCCACATGGTTGGCGTCCAAGAGTGCGCTGCTGCGGGTGGTGCAGGACGCGTGGTATCGCTACTTGGCGAACTTGGGACTGGATGGCACGCGCACCGGGGAACCGCCACCGCCGGAGTATGTCGCCAAGATCCAGATTCCCTTCGATCACTCCGATGTCCAGGTGCTGGTCGATTCCATGTTTCTCGACGGCACCTTGCACCCGCTGGCGGTGCACAGTGTCCCGGTGGGGATGCCGAGCTGGATTAAGGCCGGCATTGTCCAGGACCCTGCGGCGTTGCAGGCCTTGGTACTCAAAGGCATCGACGGTCTTATCGATGCACTGCCCACGGCAAGCTGTTCGCACAAGGACTGGAGCGAGTTCGCCAAGCGCTACGGCGAGATCCTGGCTCGAACACATACCCTGCCCGGCGCGGAAGGCAGGGAGTACCTTCCGGTTATGGGCCAACAGATCGAGGACCGTATCAAGACGCTGCAGGCGCAATCGGACGAGCGGCTGCAGGCTTGGGTCGCGGCCAAGCATTACGCCGACCTGATTTTGCAGCCGGTCACCAAGGGACCGGTGATGGTGCATCACGTTCCGCGCTTCTTGCGGCATCGGCGTTCGGCGGGTGAAGCGAAGGTGGCCCTGCTGGTATTCGATGGGCTGGCATTTGACCAGTGGGTGCAGATTCGGGAGCGGCTGATCGCCAGCACGAAACGCTTTGCGTTCGATGAGGGAACGGCGTTCGCGTGGCTGCCGACGGTGACATCGGTGTCGCGCCAGGCACTGTTCTCTGGCCTGAAGCCTCGTGAGTTCGACGACTCGATCGATCGGACGGACAAGGAGGAATCCTTGTGGAAGACGTTCTGGCAGAACGAAGGCGTCAACCCAAATGAGGTGATGTATCGCCGCGCGCTGCGTCAGACCAATCAGCTCGACGCGCTGGAAGCCGATTTGAATGACCGGCGCCCGAAGGTGGTGGGCCTGGTCATCGATGAGGTGGATGACCGGCTTCACAAGGAGCGGTCCAAGAAGGACGTAGCGATGTGGATCGGAAACTGGTTGGCGACCGGCTTCGTCGATCGGCTGTTCTCGCTGCTGCTGGATAAGGGTTACCACATCTACCTGACGGCAGACCACGGCAACGTTGAGTCCACCGGCGTCGGCAGGCCCAACCAGGGCGTGATCGCAGAGACGCGCGGCGAACGCGTTCGGGTCTATCGCAGCGAACACTTGCTGGCCGATTCGGCTGCAGCCTATCCCACCACGGTCAGGTTGGACATCGCTGGACTACCCGCGAACTTCATGCCCCTCTTCGCAGGCAGACGAACTGCCTTTGTGCCGGACGGCGAGCAGGTGGTAGTCCACGGCGGGGTGTCGGTCGAAGAGTTGATCGTGCCCTTTGTGAAAGTCAAATATGTGATTGGTACCGAATGAATTCATCAGCCCCTCAAATAGGCTTTGATCGGTTCATTCAGCTTGATTGGGCGGCTGCCGCACTGAATGTTCGTGCTGGCGCGGCTGGACTAGATGATCTGAATGCACTGCTCGATGCAGCCGGACTTGGCGCCGAAGCCAAGAAGAAAACACGCACCGTACTGAACCGTCTGTGGCTAGAGCCGCGCGCCGAACTTGTCGATTACGCGGATCGCGGCGTGGCCATCCATAAGACGCATTCGGACATTCCCGTCGCGGCGCTGTGCTGGGGAATGGCTGTTGCGACGTACCCGTTCTTCGGCAAGGTGGCCGAATTGGTGGGCCGCCTGTCCGCCATCCAGGGCGACTGCGCATCCGCCGAAGTGCACCGGCGCATGAGTGAGACTTACGGGGAGCGCGAAGGCACACGGCGCATGACCAACATGGTCATCCAGAGCCAGGCGAGTTGGGGCGCCGTGGAGCGCGTGGAGAAGGGCAAGCGCGTTATCCGGCTTGCACCTACAGCGATCGAGAACGACGAACTTACGGCATGGCTGATCGAGGCGGCTGCGCGCTACGCCGGCAAGCCCGTTTCTGTTCCCAGTTTGCAGTCGCTACCGGTGTTGTTCCCGTTCACCCTGACGCGGCCCTTAGCATACGTGGTGTCGAACAGCCCGAATCTAAGCCTTCGGTCGGAAGGCCCGAGCAACCAGTTCGTCGCCTTGCGGCAAAGGTAGCAATTGCTCGTGTCTACGCCGCTTCCTGCAGCGAGCAAATTGGCGAAGTAGAACGGCATCCGGCGTAGTGCGTTCAAGCGCCCTGTGCCCCCTGTGGCTTTTTCCGTGAGGCTGAAGAAGGTAACGACGGCAAGCACTCAAATAGGCGTTCTGCATAGACGAACCCCATACGCCTCACCGCGCTCTGATCGAAATACAGCAGCCAAGCGGCAAGCAGCGCCAGCGAAATGAGCAACGTCAAGCCTGCGGCGAGCCCCGGATCGGCAAAGTGCACAGGATCAAAGTGGGGAGGCGTTACCTGGAAAACCTTTGCAATCAGCAATCCGTAAAGGATACCCAGGAGGCACGACACGATACCGACGGGCTTCATTGCCAGCATATTGCGATGAAATCCATAGGCAATGTTCTCTTTCAGCAAGAGCTGCTTGTTAGAACGCGTGAGTTCGCGAAGCCGTTTGGTTGCACCGATGTATATGTCGTCTGCCTTGTCGGGGCTTGCTGACTCTTCCTCTGCCGTCGGCATGACAATACCCAGCTTGGCCGTGATCGCCGTGTGGTAGCGCTGCTTGCTGACACTATCGAGAAACTTATCACGATGGCGTAGAGCGATGGTTGTGGGCATGCCGCCCCACTTTGCAACCAGAATCTCTTCTAGTTTCTTCCCGCGTCCACGAGCCACGCTTGCAAGTGCATAAATGGCGCCGCAGCCGCCAAGCAAGCCAATTACACCGGTAAGCACAGGATGCTTTGCTCCGTAGACGCATAGCAAGGGGACGAGCAATGGCAAAGCCACGAGAAGCCCTGGAACCACACGTGCCTTGCGCTCGTACGGATCCTTTACCAGTTCGAAAATTGTTGTCATGGGAAATCAAGCCTGTGCTGTCAAAGCATCGATGTAGGGTTGGATTTCATCGCGATTTTTTAGCGTGATCTGTTGCGCGAGAGGGTCCGGCGCTTCCTTGGTATGCAAGCCCAAACGCCTTAGCGTGTAGTACAGAAACGCTTGGCGGCATGGAAGTTTGACCTCTCCGTCTTCCATGCCGTAGTCCAGTTCCAAGACTCGTTTCTTGGCCGCGGGCAAATCGGGGTGCGGAGCAAGCACCAGCATTAGCACAGTATGCCAATGCGTATCCTGGCTGGCGTCCACTTTGCTCGGTTCGAAGCCCTCGATGCGCAGGATTCGGGCGAGGACGAAGTCGCTGAAGCGTTGGCGCTTGTGGCAAAACGCGCGCACGTGCCAGCGAAAACCATCGTTGCCAAGGGCGTGTGGAGATAGCAGGCGAATCGATTCGTCCAAGGACGTCATGGACTGGTAGCTCACCCGAATGGCTTCCTGCTGTCGAATTGCCCGGACCACTGCTTCGACGGTCTGTTCATTGATCGTGCGCCAAGGGGAAGGTGCCCAATCTATCTCCGGCGCAGAGCCGATAAAGCTAGCCGCCGGTTCGACAACTCCCATCTTGGTCGCCAGCAGCTCCGCTAGATAGCGTTGCGCCGAGCTTCGTTGGTAAAGCGGGCGAAAACACGGCGCTGCCGTGTAGGTCCTAGAACTGCGGTCGTAAGTGAGGTTGCTCGGCGCCAACTCCATGTACTTGGCAATGTCCAGCGATGCCTGAGGGACCGATATGCCAAAGTGCTCGATGAGATCCATCCGATTGATGCGCCGCTCCCAGCGCAGACGGAAATCAATGAATTGAAGTCTGCTCTCCAACCCCCAACTTAGCCCCTTGGGCTCAGCAGGATCGGCGGCAGTGACAGGGTGCTCTTGCATTAGTTGCGCCTAAAAAGTAGACGGATATAAAAAATAGTCGTACATTAACTATACGCGATCATCCTTCGGTCGTCTACCCGGAGACCTAAATGCCCACAACCATCACATTTTTTCCCGTCGACAACGGGGACATGACCCTCATCAAGTTCGGCGATCTCGACGCAACCACCCTGCTGATCGACGTAAACATCAGGCAAGACGCCGACGACCCTGACGGGGATGCGCGCGATGTGGCCAAGGATCTGCGCGACCGACTGAAGAAGGATGAGAGCGGTAGGCCGTATGTTGATGCGTTCCTGCTGAGTCACCCGGACCAAGACCATTGCCGAGGCCTGGCGCGACACTTCCACCTGGGGCCGCTGGACAAGTACCCGGATGACAAGAAGGACGACAAGGACAAAAAGATCGTGATCCGTGAAATGTGGTCGTCCCCGATCGTGTTTCGACGCGCCAGCAAGACGCACACCTTGAGCGACGACGCCAAGGCATTCAATACGGAGGCGCGTCGGCGCGTACAACTGAACCGCGACAAGAACTTCGCCGTCGGAAACGGCGACCGCATCCAGATCATGGGCGAGGACATCGACGGAAAAACTGATGATCTCACCTCGATTGTGCGGAAGGTGGACACGCGCTTCTCGACGATTAACGGCAAGAGTTCCGCATTCTTCTCTGCGTCTCTTTTGGCACCCCTGGATGCCCAGGACGCCGAAGAAGAGGAAGAGTGCTTGGTGAAGAACCAGTCCAGCGTGATCCTGAACATCACGTTGGCCGCTGATGCACAGACGCCGGATGGCGCGAAGTTCCTTACCGGTGGCGATGCTGAGGTGTTCATCTGGAACCGCCAGTGGCAGCGCCACGAGGCCGAAACCGATGTACTTGAGTACGACATCATGCAGGCACCGCATCACTGTTCCTGGCATTCGCTGTCCTATGACAGTTGGTCCGACTACGGCGAGAAGGCCAAACTCGATGCCGATGCCCGCAAGGCGCTTTCGCAGACCCGTGACGGCGCCGTCATCGTCGCCAGTTGCAAGCCGATTGCAGACGACGACAGTGATCCACCCTGCATCCGTGCAAAGCGTGAGTACGTGGCGATCGTGGACGAAGCAAAGGGCGAGTTCTACTGCACGGGCGAATACCCGAGCGAGAAATCCGTGGAACCCCTCGTTTTCACCGTCACCGCTCAGGGTGTGCAGCCTCCCTCGAAGAAGGAAGCCGGAGCGAAGGCCGCCGCCGTGATCACCTCTGCGCGCACTCCCATGCCGCACGGGGCATCATGACGGGTACCATCGCGGACGCACTGCATCAACTTCAGCGGCATCGTGGCCTGATCCGCGTTGGCGAGCCCAAGGCAAGCGCGGCATCGACGCAGATAGAAGTCGATGTTGCCGTCCAACTGCCAAACAGGTCACGGCGTAATGGCGTCTCCGAAACCGGAGTACGTGCTGTCGAGACATGCGTGCTGGTATTCGGCAGTGATTGGCCCCTGTCCGCGCCCAAGCCTTTCTTGCGTGCGGACTTCCCACTCAATTTGCCGCACATCAACCCTCATCGAGAAGGTGAGCTGGTCTCGCCTTGCCTGTTCGAGGGGTCCCTGGACGAGCTGCTGCATCGGTTTGGCCTGGACGCCATTATCGATCAGTTGATCGATTGGCTGCACAAGGCTGCGGCCGGAACATTGCTGGACTTGGAACAGGGGTGGGAGCCGACGCGCCGAGACAGTAGTCCTTCGACCATTGTATTCAGTGCCGAGAAGGTCGCGGCCGCCGCACCCGTTGACGGCACGATTCTGGTAATTCCCGCAGGCTACGTGACGATTGATGGCGGGCTATACGCCATCCTCAATGCCGAACTGACCGCACAAAACGATCCTGTGTTCTACCAGGATGTTCACAACGACAAATTGGGCAAGTGGGGAAATGGCCATACTGCGGCCTTCATTTCGCGGGCTCCAATGACCGACGGCCACCCGCACGTGGTCGGACGCTACCAACCGGAGACGGTTGTCGATCTCGCGACGCTGCTCAATCGAGCAGCGGAACTCGGCATTGATCGCGACTCTTTGGCCCAAAGCTTGGACGGCTACTACGGACGCTCGATCCTGGATATGCAGCAGGACTCGCGCGGCTGGGTGCACGGCTTGTACGCGATTGTGATTCTGACTGTACAAAGGCCAGCGTCGCTTGTGGGTTCACCAGGGAGAAGTATTGAGGTATTGCCCTACGTGGTGCGCTATGAACTCAACGCTCAAGCGCTCCTGGAGCGAAACGCCACGGTTCACCCGGCCTTTCACGCGCATGCGTTGTCTCCCGAACTGCTGGCAAGGACATCCGGCATTCCACCAGCAGCCACATCGCAGCCACTGGTCATACTCGGCTGTGGAAGTGTGGGATCGAAAATCGCGATGCAACTGGGGCGAGCAGGTTTCGGCTCAATGACCTTCGTCGACAACGAGTCCATGTCGCCTCACAACGCGGCACGGCATGCACTCATTGAGCGTGCATCAGTACTGGTCCCACCTCGGAAGTCGGCGCTGATGAAGACGGCCTTTGAGGAGCTGTCGCATCTTCAATCGCGCGCGTTCGACATCGACGCTGTGACCCTCCTGGTCGATCCGGCACAGTTCGCCACAACCGTTCCGCAGGATGCAGCCCTCATCGTGGACGCAACGGCCTCACTTCAGGTGCTAGCCGCAGAAACACAATCAGCAGCACTGAACCAGTCTCCTGCTCGCCTGGTACGGATCGCGATGTATGGTCAGGGCCGCTGTGTCGCGGTTTTGCTTGAAGGACCTGGTCGCGCCGGTCGGGTTGACGACCTCACGGCATTCTTGTTCGAGTGCTGCCGGTTTGTGCCGGAACTGCGTGCGTCGATTGCCGGTGATACGTCTGAGCCAACGCGCATTTTCGTGGGTGACAACTGCCGTTCACTGACGATGCCAATGTCTGATGCCGTTGTTTCTCGTTCTGCGTCACTGGCGGGCCTGCAACTGGAACGTTGGCTCGTTGGCGGGCTTCCGAAGGAAGCGATGCTTTGCGCGGGGATCTCGGATGCCGAAGGCCTCGGCATGGCATGGACCCGCGCCGGCCTTGGCCCAACCACTGTGCTCGAAGTAGCTGACGATGGTGGCTGGAACATTCGGATTCTGCACCCGGTCGCGCAAACAATCCATGCCGATGCGTTGCGCTGGGGCGCTCTGGAAACAGGCGGAGCCTTGGTCGGCCGCATCTCGTTTGAAAATCGAACCATCACTATTGCGGGCATCGTGGACGCACCGCCTGACAGCATTCGAGAGGCCGCCCGCTTCGTCCTCGGAACGGATGGACTTGTTCAGAATTTGCGCACGGCAAATGGAGCCTCTTTGGGGTATCTCGCCTTCATCGGAACTTGGCACAGCCACCCGAAAGGCGGCCCACACTCGGGCATAGACCGAAACACATTGCGCAACATCGCCGAGGATGCTGGCGGCCTTCCCGCCGTGTCGTTGGTATGGACTCCGACAGGACTCACGTGTGCGGTGGATCGCTGGTAGGGGCAAAGCCACCAGCACTTTATTGGCATAAAACGAGGGGGATGTATGGCTGACTACTTCGAGATTGATTTTCTAGGCGTCGAAACAGCAAAAAGCGGAGATGCGATCACGCTGCGCTATTCGGTGAATGGCACTGAGGGCGTTCACGTCGTTGACGGTGGATATCTGGATACGGGAGATCAGATTGTCGAGCACCTGAAGACCTACTATGGAACAACAGTCATCGACCATGTGATCCTCACGCACCCTGATCGCGATCATGCAAATGGCTTGCGAAAAGTCCTGGAGCAATGCACGGTCAGAAATCTCTGGATAAACCGGCCGTGGATCTATGCGGATCAGTTGATTGATCGATTTGAGACCTATGAATCAGTTGAAGCACTGAGACGTAAGTTACGTTCCATCTATGATGCCACGGCAATTCTTGAGGATCTTGCGGTAGAGAAGGGAATTCCAATCCATGCCCCTCTTCAGGGGCAGAACATCGGTCCCTTCATGGTGATGGCACCAACCCTGGGGCGCTACTTCGACCTAATTGTGGACTCCGCGAAGACACCGGAGGCTGTTGAAGAAAGTGCTTTGGACAGCGCGCTGAGCAGCATATTCCGGGTAGTGAAGGCCGCGACGGCATACATCAAGTCCCTGTGGGGTGAGGAGTATTTTCCGCCTGAGCCGACCAGTCGTGAAAATGAAATGAGTGTGGTGCAGTCGGCTGCCTTAAACGGTCATCGCGTCATGCTTACTGGCGATGCCGGGCGTGAAGCGCTGCAAGAGGTAATTGACTACGCGCCTTTTGCGGGACTCGCACTGCCAGGCATTCGGTATTTCCAGGTGCCTCACCATGGTGGGCGGCACAATGTTTCGACTGAAATTCTGGATCAACTGGTTGGTCCACGGTTGGACAGTATGCCGGACAAGCATTCTTGGAATGCCATATGCAGCTCTGCCAAGGCGGATGAGGATCATCCTCGGAAATCGGTGATTCGCGCTGTATTGCACCGAGGTGGGCACTGGGCGGCCACCGAAAGCAAGAACATACGCATCGGGGCAGGCATCACCCGCAATGGCTGGATACCGATTCCCCAAGTGGCGTATCCCGAAGATCAAGAAAGTTGAGTGCGGTTAAGGGACGACACTGCTTTTCAACTTCCCTCTGACAACATTGCGTACATCCCGGCGGGCTCGCAGGTTGCATGCCTATGCCGAACAGGCGAAAGCGGAACTGGTGACGTAAGTGTCAGCGCGGCTACAGGCCTGGGCCAAGGAGACCACGGAGCAGTTCAAGACACAGGCCGCCTGGCGCAGTGTCGTCCGCCACCTCAACCACGCCCTTCTACGAAGGATGGCGCACGGAGTCGGTCGAGAGCGATAAAGACAGGTAAGGGTTGTTCGGCGGTAAATCGTTGAACAGAACATGTGGGTCTTCCAGCAGGTATCCGTGTAGTCTCCGTGATTTCCTTGGCCCGGTGACCGCGCACGTCCAGATGTTCAAACCGTTTTGCTGCTTACGATGGAGTTGCAGCTTCTCGAAGCGTTTCTGCACCCATTGCCAGTCAGCTAACTGGTCCTGCTTGGCAAGCATGGCGGTTTCGGGATGTTCCTGAGCGTAGCGCTGGAATACTCCGGGACTGACCAGATAGACGGAATCGTTGACCGTATGCACCAGCGCCTTGGCGTCGTTGATGATGAGCCGGCGCTCTTCGATACACCGGCGGAGCCAGATGACAAAATGCTCACCAGACGGCGTTTCCTCCAAGCCTGGCGTCGTTGTAGGCGCCGACGCCATCGCGTCGGCCGGCAACCTTAACTCACCGGATTCGAGGAATGGCCCCTTCATGTTCGGTGGAAGTAGTTCTGTAGTTGACGAGATGTCGGCCGGAGCCATGCCTGAAGTGCCGAGCAGATCCAGAAGTGCTTCGACGCCATCGCCGGCCGACTGCGCCGGCAAAGACACGGCCGCGGCCGAATCCGCCGCGGCTGGCGAGGGCACCAAAATGGTTGGCTCCCCGTCTTCCTGCACTACCGCCACTGTGCCGGCGAACGGAGCAGGCCGTTCACTGCCTTCCCAGATCAGGGAGGGCGCAAGGCGCAGGAGCGTGAATGTATGAGACCAGCCCGCGTCGCTGGTGATGGTGGCCTTCCAGATGGCTTTGCCATCAGGTGTCGGTTGCGCAATGCCATGGTCCTGCAGCACGTTGAAGACGGCGGTATTGCTGGATGGGATGCCGTCGATGCCCTGCGCCAGCAGATGGGCGCGCAGTTTGTCTGAGACCGTCTTGCTTACCAGCCACAGCGCATCCTGGGTCAGCCATCCGTCTGAGGCTTGCGGCTGGTTCAGCTTGAGTTCCTCCCGAAGCAAGTAGCGCAGACCATCCAGCAGCTTGCGTTGCAGCGCATGCCGGGGTGCTGCCAGAGCCTTGCTTGGGTCGCCGCCGAGTTCTTGGGCCACCGATGCCTGGTCGGCTTGCACGACCAGTTCGCCGAGCGTGCCGGCGTGTTCATACTGGCCCGCCAGCACGTACAGCAGCGCGGCCCACAGGTCGGGATAGCCGCTGAGCCAATCGAAGATGGCGGCATCGAGCAAGCGCGCATACAGGAGACCGGTAGCGGCGCCGTGCAGCCTATATTCGCGGTCCTTGCGGTAGCGGAAGCGATACGGCCGCTGCAGCGGACCGTGCCAGGGGTGCCAGATCGTGCCGTCGGCGTACTCGACGTGCAGGTCCACGGCGACCTTGCCGATGTCGTGTAACAGCGCCGCGTAGGCCGTGCCGGCGGTCCAGGCCTCGGCCTGTGCCGCTTGCGCCTCCGGCGTGGCGCCGGCGGGCAGCAAGTGCGATTGCCGCAGCTTTAGCGCGTAGGCCACGATCTCCAGGCCGTGGTCCAGCATGCCGCCCGGGTAGGCATGGTGATGGCTCTCGGATGCCGGGAACTGTTGGACCAGCTCGGCGTAGCGTTCCAACGGTGCAAGGTAGAGCGTGGCGAACTGCCGGCGCGACAGTGAGGTTCGCTGCCAGATGTGTTCCAGCAGCTTCTGCCGGCGCGGCGTCGCCAGCAGCGATGCGGCCGGCTCCGGCCGCACCAGCCCTTTGCCGGGCTGGGCGGGAGATGTGGGCGTCGGCGGCGCGCTGGCAGTGGGCAGCACCCGTTTGCGTTTGAACAGCGAGAGCATGGCGAACCCCGGATGTCGGGCTGCTCGGGGGGGGCCTTTTGGCCTTTTCGGGTAGGGCCTTTCCCCTTGGCCCCGTTCCCTTGCCCCCTTCCCAGCCCTTTGGCTTTTATGGAAGCCTTTGGGTATAAAGCCGCCAGGATCGGAGCGCCACGATCAATGCGGCATGGGGCAACCCCGGCAAACCCGGAGCGCTGCAGAATTGTCGTCAGTCCTGGCCCAGGCCCGCATTGAGGGCCGGCACGGGCCTGGGTTGTCAGGTCGTGGGTACGCCGTAGCGTTTGAACAGGGCCTCGAAGAAGGCCTTCACGTCGGCCTTCGCCGTGGGCACCTGCAGTTCCGCTGCGCCGAAACGAAAGACCTCATAGCCGGCGAGTTTGAGTTCGCGATCGGCCTTGACCATTTGCGCATAGCGCTGCACGTCTGCGCTGCCATTGGCGTCTGCGTAGTGATGCTTGCCGTCGACCTCGATCACGACCCGAACGCCCTGGGGCAGCAGGAGCAGAAAGTCCATGCGAAACCGAAGAAGCGCATCCGGCCCTCTCTCCTTGACCGTCCGTGGGTCCCAATGCAGCCAGACTTCGGGCAGCAGTGCCGGCAGGTTGGGCACGGCACTGCGAAACCCCTCGAAGAAAGCATCGAACAGCAAGGTTTGCGGCGGGGAGTTGCTTGGCAGGCTGGCCTTGAGACGCGCGTACAGCGAGCGCTTGGCCTGCGTGGCATCGGCGATCTGCTCGGTTTCTCCCCACCACTGCTGCAGATCGTTCCAGCGCAGCCCGTCGTTGCCGATGGGCCGATCATAGACAAGCACCTTGTCGGCATTGGTAACGATCTCGACGTCGTTGTCCAGCGCGTCGCGAAAGCGCAGGTCGGGCTTGTCCGGCGAGGCGAAGATGAGATTTTTCGGCCGGCCCTTGGTCGCCGCGTGCAACGAGACCAGGGAGAAGATCGGGTAGCCGCCTTCCGAGTCGGTCTCGCGCAGCTCGACACCGCAATTGCGCAGCGGTTCGTTGACGCAGGCGACGAAGTGGCGTTGCATGGCCTCGTCGGGGCGCACGTCAGCCGAAGCCAGTCCCTCCAGGAACAGCGCGAAGCGCCGGTCAGAGGCGTCATACGCTCCCAACTGGTCGAATAGCACCTCAGCCGGCCAGTCTTCCGGGTTGCGATGGACATGCTGCTGGATTTCAGCGCGCAATCCCCTGGGTTTTCCTCCCAGCAGGTGCATCCAGTCATCCGCATCCAAGATCCACAGGCGCTCCAACAGCTCGTCGAACCTGCGGGCATCCCCGTACAGCTCCTCGCTATTGAGTCTGCGCGCGACCTCGCGCCGGTACCGCTTCGGGATGGGCGGACACGGGCTGTCGCTCCAGAGGATGTCCTGAATCTGGTTGCGTGTGGTGGCGTTGGGCGGGTGGCGCACCAGCAGCTTGCGTGCAACTATCGGCAGGTCCGTGTCCGCTACCGCATTGAAGCTGGCGGTCATGCGCTCACGCTTGGAACCATCGGCGCCAGGCGTAGGCAGGCCCAGTTCCTCGCAAAGCGTCGGCAGCATGGTGTGGGTGCCGGCATCCTTCAGACCGGTGACCAGAGGCTCCAGCAGGTTGCGAAGTTGCGCGTAGTCCATGGTCGCGCGACTCAACCTCGCAGCGCCATGGCGCGCAGCAGAGCGTCGATCTGCCCGAATGCGTCCTGCTGCCACTGTTCGGGTGTGCGATCGCCCAGCGCATGCGTGTCTTCGACGAAGCGCCTCACGCAGGTAGGCCCATGCCCCTCGAAGGTGTCGAACTTGTCGGCGATGTGCCGGAAACCGCGCTCGCCGCTGGGATGCCCCAGCAGTGGGCAACATTCTTGTGCCAGCACCTCGATGCCGCCAGGGTAGTTCCGCACGCAGTAGTAGATATCGTAGGCGTCCTTCTGCTTGTAGCGGCCCGCCAGTGCGTGGCCTTTCATCGCCAGCAGAGCGGGGATTGAACATACCGCGATCTCCACGCGGTTGGTTCCGCCGTCGGGCATCGGCCCCGCCACGGCGACCAGTTGGTAGAACCGCATCGCCAAGTCGGCGCCATCGGCTCGCTGCACGGCAAAGTCGCTGATTAACGGGGGATCGTTCTTGACGATCTCAGCGTCGCGCGGCATCAGGAAATCGACCACGACATCGATCGCTTCTCCACCATCTCGCGCGGGAACCTGGCGAACCAGTTGGAAGCGCCGAAGTCCCTCGCGCTGGGCATAGCCATGGCCTTGAAGCGCGCCGATCAAGGTTGCGTACTCGCCGTCGCCGAGCGCTTCCGCGTCCAGGCCGACGTCCACGTCGAGCGTACCGACATGCGGCATGTCCTCGTTGGCCAGCAGCAACCAGGGAACCGCGCCGCCGATGATGGCGAACTTGCCCTTGAAGCTGCCAAGGATCTGGCCGATCTCGATCAGCACGGATTTCACTGCGGCAGTCGTCCGGTCGTCGTACTCGGCGGCCGACTGTGGTTCCTGGGGTGTCATTTGGGCCATGAGAGCCTTTCTTGGCGTAAGTGCTCGGCGGCCTCGGCGCCGCGTTCGCCGGCAATGGACAGATCAAGGTAGGTCTGGATCGGGCTCGTGCAGACCGCGCCCGGCACCGGTTCAATCGTGTCGGCGAGCAGTCCCAAGTCCTTCGGCACGGTGATGGCCACGTTCTCGCCTTTCGAGGCGGGCGCGAGCTTCAGTGCGGCCTGGAGCTTGCGCAGACCTTCCTCGTCGGCAAAGAAGTAGTACGTGCCGGTGCGCCCGTAAGGAGCGAGCCACTGCGCTGCCGAGAAGGAGGCGAAGACAGCACGCCCGGGGCCGCTTTCGGCAAGCAGGGCGCTGCGGGCCGCATCTTCGAACGTGCTGCCATGCAAAGGCGTGTAGAACCGCAGCCGCTCACCCGGCGGTGCGGTGTAGCTGTCTCGCCATGCGTCGAGCAGTGTGTCCGGCTCTGAGAGGACGAGGCCATCGTCCGACGCTCGCGCCCATTCCCGATCGATCAAGCCGGTGCGCACATTGCTGACGTGCCCCAGGCTGACCCCGGAGATTGCCGACAACTCGGTGACGCGCCATGCACGGTCGGGCTCGCGCAGCATGGCGCGTAGAACCTGGGCCGACTTTGGCCTGAACAGCGACTTGAGTTCGCGTTGCTCGGCCGCGGGCTTGTCCGCCACCATGCGCTCGATGAACACGCCGCCGAAGGCGATTCGGGCGTTTCCCTCAAGGTCGAGATAGCCAACGTCCTTCTCTACGCACAACTGCCTCACTGCGGGTGAGATGTAAGGTGCGATGAAGATGGGTGTTGCCTGCGGGGCTCGCTGCGCCACGTAGTTCCGCAGTTCCAGCAGTGCAGAACGGGCGTACCGCGGCTGACCATTCGACTTGTACTCGCAGATGAGTATGTGCGGCCGCCCATCGACGAGCAGCCGGGCGATCAAGTCCGGCTCCCAATCGCCGGACACGGCTTCGGCCTCGATGCCTTCGATGTGAAGGATCGGGATGTTCTCAAGCAGCCGCCGCAACGCTTCGCCGGCACGGGCTTCTGCTTCTTTCATTGGATGATGGTCTTTCAGCATCCGCTGAAAATACCACATTTCGTGAAATTGCCGCAAGAATTTCACTGAGATTCACGCTTTCACCAGATGCTGAAAGTGCCAATAATGGTGAAAAACCTGGACATGGCAGGCAGCATTCCTTACCATGGCTGCGTGCTGAGGCCAACGCAGCCCCCGGGCTGTTCCGCCCGCTGAGCCGTCTGATCCTGGAAGTCGTGCCACGCGATCCACTTGTTTTTTCGCTACGACGCCAAGACCAGAGCGATCTTGTTTGCCGGCTTCCGCTGCCGGACGTGATTTGACCTTGCACAGAATTTCGCTCATGGGTTGAAAATTCATGCAGGATTCAATCAAGCGAATAACGAACGGGTATCAAAAGAAGCACAGGACGACCATGAGGTAACCGAAATGAAGACCGCCGCACAGATCACCTTCGCAGAACGTCTCGGCCGCATGCTGGGCCGAGCGTGGCGAGGTTGCGCGCATCTGGACCGGCGAGCACAGGGCTGGCTGCTTGTGCGGAGATGGGCGCCGGGCGCCGCCAAGGCGACGCTGCTGGCGGCCAAGCTCGTTGCATTCGGTCTGTTGCTTTATTCCACGTTCTGGCTCGCGCTGCTGCTCGCGTTTGCAGTGGCTGCGGCTTGGGTCGCGAGAAATGCCGATTGGGACAGCGACGAAGCCACCAGAACAGAGTGGCGATATGGTCCTGCGGGATATGGCCTGTACACACTTGACGGGCACCGGATCGATCCACACGATCCGGAAGACGAGCAAGATTGAGCTACGCTACTTGACTGCCTTCAAGGCGACACCGGTTCCCTTGCTCCCAGCGGCTTGGGCATCCTTCGTTCCTGCTGCCAAACCCTGGATCGCTGTTCCCGCACGGACGCCAACCCAACCGAGTGCTGCGCACCAGAATGTGGGAAGGACGATGAACATCGTCGCCATTACGAAGTTCAGCAGCATGTCTCCGAAAGCGTTGTTCAGGCCGATCAGCGGATCGAAGTTGGTGTGCGGCCGATTCGCACCGAAACCCCAGCCGTAGAGGGCATCGAGGATCGTGCTGTCGAGCCAGCGCGCGAGCTGGAACCAGAAATCCACGAAGAACAGCGCGAACTCCACGCAGCTCACCGCGACCAGGGCTTTCAGCTCGTAGGTGCCGAAGAGCAGCACCAGCGGGATGCAGATGACCAGTGCCATCTTGAGCAGCGACAGCACCATGGGCAACGCCTGGCGGACCACATCCATGGCCGGAAAGAATCCCAGCGAGCCGACAGTCATCCCGAGATCGCCGGCACCGCGCGTCACGACGTTGGGCAGCGTCTTATCGATCTGACCGCCGTAGTCGGTATAGACAGCGCCCTGGTTCATCTTCTGTTGCTGCGGCGAGACCACGGCGCGAATCACCGAGTCGCTCACCTCGTTCTGTGACAGAAAGCCGGCCCAATGGCCGATACGCGACAACAGATCGGGATCGACCTGAGCCAGCAGCCGGGCACGCAGGCCGTTGTTGCCATCCGACCACCACTGCTGGCAGGTGGGATAGCCGCCGCCGCTATCCACCTGCGCCAGCCCCGCATCGCGGGTAGCGTCGTAAGGCCAGGCCGTACGCGGCGTGGTGGAGTGGTAGGTGTCGTAGAAGCCGGACGTGCTCCGGAAGTAGCTCGAACCGATCCAGGTCACGTCGTTCATCTGATCGTCGGAGAGCGTCGGGCGGTCCATGAATAGCTTGGCGCGCGAAGGGCCGTAGCAATCGTGCACGAAGTCCGCGACCTCCTGCGCGAGCACCGGATCGTTGATGCGTGTGGCGTCCACATCCATGCGGATCTGACGCAGATCGGTTCCGCAGGGGATGGCTGCCACCGCAGCACCGGTGACGGCCTTCGAGATGGCGTGCATGAAGAACCACCACACCGGCACCAGCGCGCTCTGATTGTTGAGCGTGGTGTAGACGTTGGACCAGCCCGTATCGGCAGGTTGCGGAACGCTGACTTGGCACTGTGCAGAGCGCGTGGTGTCGAATTTGATCGTGCTCAGGTCGACCGGAATGAAGGGAATGCCGGCGAACATGATGACCAAGATCGCCACCCAGACGCGGTTCTCGATACGCATCGAGGACAGCACGCCCTTATTGCCCTCGTCTGCGCCTTCCGCCCGCGCCCGCAGCCACTCATGGATCACGATGGCAACGAACGGCAGCGCGAACATGCCGCTGGCCACCAGGATGTTCCAGATGCCGTTGTTGACGATCCACCCGACCAGGGTCAGGTAATACTCCAGATAGTCCGTCGTGTAGAGGGTCATGACGTTCTCCGTGCCTCAGCTTGCGCGCAGCAGTTGACTGGCCTCGAGCAACGCGATGGTGACGACGGCCGCGATCTCGACGCGCCGCAGGCGTTGATGACACTCGGCCGAGGGCTCGCGCTCGAGCAAGCGGCAGCGCATCCACCACCAGCCATAGGCCGTCGCTGCATAGAGGAGCAGCCGCCAGGCGAAGAAATAGCCCCGGTTGGCCTTGAGCCAACGCTGCCAGCCGTCGACGCTGCCGACGACATGGATGCCGGCGATGTTCATGCCGACCGCGACGCCGGCCACCAGCAGCACCCACAGCAATGTTCTCAGCAAGCCGGACGCGACGCGGCGGTTCAGCAGCCACGTCGGCCGCAGCCAGTTCCAGCCATTCATGGCGTGCCCCGCGGCTTCTGCACTTCCTTGAGCCGGTCACGGGTCGTGTCACCCTCGAAGATGCCGCGCGATCCGCCCGCCCTGGTGCTATGGCGCTGAATGATCGCCATCGCGGAATTGCCGGCCAGAGCGCGCCGCAGTTCGAGCTCGGTCTTGAGGTTGTTGATCTCCTGCTCCAGCGTGCCGTTCTCCTGGTCGACCGCTTTAGCGGCCAGCTCGTTGGCGGCGACGTTCGGCTCCTTCTTGCCGGTCAGCAGCGTGCGCTGCAACAGCAAGGCCTTCTCCAGCACGCTGGAAAGTGCAGCTTCCGAGGCCAGGCGCTTGCCCAGCAGATCCTGGTCGGGCTCGTCGCGCAGGGCCTCGATCACACCACGGGTGATCGGCAGCGAATTGCTACTAGCCGCCTCCAGGTTTGCCACCGTCGTCGGCTTCGCCCGTGTCACCAAATCCTGCAGCGCTTGCAGCTTGGTCTCGTACTCCTCCTGGATCACTGGCGTCAGCCCCACGCCGGGCGTGGTCTGCGTCTTCGTGCAGCTCTCGCAGGTGCGCTGCTCGCGCTCGCCCAGCACACGGGTTGCAAAGGCCGCGGCGGCATCGGGCGAGCTCCAGGTCTGGCAGGTCAGCCTGTTGCCACAGGAAGCGCGCGGGATCGACGAGGTGTCCGTGACGCCTCGGCCGTTGAGCAGGTTGTAGCCCGCGCGGGTCACGTCGCCCACCACCTTGATCGAGCCCTGCCCCGAACCGCCCGCGTTGCTGCCGCCGACCCAGGGCACGCCGTTGTTGCCCCTGTTCGACTCGGCCTGCTCGATGGCCGACACGGCGTCTGTGCTGCTGACCGCATCGCGCAGCGCCATGCCCTCGGCGAGCTGGTCCCAACCGGCCTGACCGCCGGCCATATCGGCCATCCGGTTGGCGATGGCCCGGCAGGTCATCTTCGAGCGGTCGAAATCCAGCCGGGCCTGCAGGACGCCGTTGGTGAGCAGGTTGTAGAGGCCGGGATCGGCGCGCTGGATGATCAACGCCGGCAGCGATGCCACGGCACTGGTGGCGTTCTGGATCACGGTGCTCATGATCGACTGGAACCCGTTGGTGATGCCGTTGAGCTGGTTCTGCAGCGTGGTCGTGATGCTCATGTTTCCGCAGATCAGGTTGCTGTTCCACCCGATCCCGACGCCGATGCTTTGCATGTTTCCGGCGCCGCTCATGGACACTGCCCGGCCGCCACCGATGCTGTAGAGCACATCGTCGCCAATGACGTTGCCGTTCACGCTCACGCCACTCGGGTCGATATGGGTCTGCGCCCATGCGACGCCTACCGCAGCCGTGAAGGCGCAGGCGAGTGCGATGGCCAGCCTGTAGGGTCTTGTGCGTTGAATGAAACGGGAAATGGACGTTTTCATCGGATCACCTCACATGAAATCGACGCTGCCGAGAAACACCTGTCCGCGCCGTCGGCAGCAGGCATAGGGCCGCCACAGCGCCCAGGCGTAGTCACCCTGTTGGGCCTGCACCCGCGTATTGCTGTGCGGGAAGACCGCGCAGGTGGTCGAGAGCGTCGGCGTCAGCTCCTGCCACTTGCCGGTCGAGGCATCGGTCTCCACAAGCGCGCCGGCGGGCCAGTAGCCGTCGCGCGCAGTGGCGAGCAGCGGCTGATAGACGTGCGGCTGAGCGCGGCGGGTGACGATGTCGCCCGCGCGCTGCGCGACCACGGCGCCGCTCTTGTAGTCGTCGGTCTGGTGCAGAAATCCGCCACGCGGATAGACGTTGCCCCACAGGTTCAGCGTCGTGCGGCCACCGATCTCGCGCATGCCGGGGATCAACGCCTCCGGGTACACCATCTCGGGGACGTTGTAGCGCCAGGCCAGCGTGTCGAGCGTGCTCAACAGGTACGGCATGAAGGCCGTGCCCGCGCCCTGGCAGGTGTAGCCGGAGGCGCGGGCAAACTGGCTGAACACCACGCCGCCGGGATGCCCGATCACGTCGGCGTTCTTGAACTTGGCGAGGTTATTTTCGTTGTCGTGGTTGGTGGTGCCATCGCCGCCGGCCCGGGCCGTAGGGTTGGGCACGCTCATCGGACGCACTTCGATCCACGGGTTTTCGCCGGTGTTCGAGTAGCTTGACACCACGGCGTCGGGCACGTAATGCCGCACCTTCACCGAGGTGCGCACCGAGCAGCCGAACGGCGTGCAGAACAGCCAGTAGCAGATGCCGACGACGCGGTACTCCAGGCAGTCCGGCGACAGTGCAGAGGTCACGATGGTGGCCGTGTCCAGGGCGAAAGACGAAGCTGCGCCAGCCAACAGCAGCGAGGCACCCGCCACGCGCAGGCGACGCGACGGGGGCGACGGCAGGCGGATCATGGCTGGGTCCTCCGATAGGTTTCGATGCGCGCCGCAGCGCGGGCGACATCCGACTCGCCATAGACCACGTAGCGCCGATCGACGACCACGGCGGGCACCTTGGTAACACCCAGGCCCCAGGCCTGCGCGACGTCCTGGTAGGCGCGCCCGATGCGACGCTGCAGTTCTTGCCCACCCTCGCTCAGTCGCTGTTGCACGATGGCAGCCGCTTGGGTGGGATCGGCCGGCAGGCCTGCGGCCAACTCGGCCTCGATGCGCGCCGGCAGGTCCAGCTCGACGACGCGGGTACCGGCCGCTACCCGTACGGGGTAGCTGCTGTCGGTAATCACAAGCACTTCGGCCGCCGTCGCCGCCGTACTGAATGCGGACAATACGACAACCCACGACGCGAGGGCTGTGCCGATGGCTCGCAACCGCTGAGAGATGAAGGAATGGGGAGCCGTCATGGCCGGGCGTCCAGAGAATCGATCGAAGCCCCAATCGAACGCCAATACCGCCTCGTTCGCGATAAAGAAAGCGCACCGCAACCATTCCGCTTTGGGGCAGCCACGAGAGGAAGCGGGAGCCGAGGCTCCCGCGGGGTTGAATGAAACAGCGTGGAGAGGCGGAATGCAGACTGCGGCTACAGCAGACCGGCTTCGGCAAAGGAGTACGGCGCACCCTCACCGACGATGAAGTGATCCACCACCCGGACATCGACCATGGCCAGGGCGGCTTTGAGCCGTTCGGTGAGCGCGCGATCGGCGGCCGAGGGCTCGGTCAGCCCCGATGGATGCTGGTGCGCCAGGATCAATGCCGAGGCGTTAAGGGCCAAGGCACGCTGGACGACCACCCGCGGGTACACCGAGGTCTGGTCGACCGAGCCCTTGAACAGCGGCTCGTAGGCCAGCGCCCGGTGCTGGCTGTCCAGGAAGACGACCGCGAAGACTTCGTTGGGTTCGGCGACGAGCTTCAGACGCAGGTAGTCGCGCACGGCGGCGGGACTGGAGAGACAAGTTCCGGCCTTGAAGATGCGGTGCTCCAACAAGGTGATGGCTTGCTGGATGATCCAATCCTCGTGCTGGGCGGCGATCAGGGTGAGCGACTCCGGGCGGGAGTCGGTAACGATGCAAGACATGGCGAACCTCCAAGGGATAAGGGGAGGACGCCTACCCCCGAGAGGGCGAGCCCTCCGGGGATGATGGGAATGGGAACATGGGAACGACGGCATCCGCCACCGCTCGCGCAGTGGCTGTTCGCGTCGAAGGATGCGAAGCGAACGGGGTCGATCAGCGCGGCCAGGCCGCGTCGTAGCCTTGAAGATCGTGGCTACCTGGGCATGTCGCCGATGGGCTCGGCAGGCATTTCCTTCGTTGACGGGGCATCGACGCCCCCTGCGGCCAGCAAGTCGATGGCCGACAGCAAGGCGTCACCATCGACAGGCCCGCGCAGCAGCAGCGTCTGGCCGGATTGGCGGTCCTGCAGGCGCAGCGTGGGCGTGGCGGCGATGTGCTGCCGGGCGGCTTCGGCCGCCTGCGCGCGGATCACCGCATCCGGCCGCTCGGAGTTGAGGCACTGCTGCGCGGCGGGCGTCAGGTCGGGATAGCGCAGCCCCTCGGGCAGGCCCTGCCCGTCGCCGCGCGTATGGGCATAGACCCACTCCACGGCCTGCCAGAACGCGGCGTGACCGCCGGTCTGGCCGACGCACTCGACCAGGCGCGCGTCGGCGGACGCCGCCGGCTCGTGCATCGACAGCGGCAGGTGATGCCACTGCCAAGCGACCTCTGGATGCTGGTCGATCCAGCGTTTGAGCACGGCGAAGTAGGCGCGGCAGAACGGGCATTCGAGGTCGGCGTACTCGACCACCGTGAAACGCGCATCCGCCCGACCGTAGCGCCAGGGCGGACCTGCCAGCGCCGGTGAATCAGGCTCGACATTAGCTGCAGTGGTGACGGGCAACTCCCCGCGAGAGGGACGCGCGTCGGGTCTTGCGACATGCAGATGCAGGAAAGCCCACACCGCCGCAGAGAGCAGCGTCGCGGTGGCCAGCAGCCCAGCGAGGAAGAGGCGGGAACGGACAAAGCGAGGCAGCTGCATCGTGCCCTCCTTCACGCCAACGCATCGAGCGCGAGCGACTCGATGCCGCGGGCGCGGTCGATCTTCTCGGCCACCTTGAAGGCGGCATCCAGCTCACCGATGCCGTACTGCTGCATCAGCTGGAAGCGCTCGGCCTTCTCCTCCGGTTCGGTCTGCGCCAATGCCAGGTACAAGCTGGGCGGCACCGCGCGGAACAGCACCTCCATCGACTTCGAGAGGATCACACCTTCGGTGAACTTGCCGGCCTCCTTGCGGGCTGACAGCATCAGCGCCTTCTGCGCCGGGTTCAATTCGCGGAAGCGCGCGATCTTCTCCACCTCGTCGGGTGGCATGGAGAGGCAGATCCACCACTCGATCATGTTGAGCATCGGTTCCGCGGCCTTGGGCAGGTCGTCAATGTTCTGCGTTGCCAGCCAGTACCAGGCGCCGAGCTTGCGCCACATCTTGGTGATCTTGACCACGTAGGGCGCGAGCAGCGGGTTCTTGGTGATGATGTGGCCCTCATCGGTGACGTTGATGATCGGCCGGCCGAGGAACTGGTCGCGCTCGGCGATGTTGTTCACCGTGTTGATGAGACTGATGTAGGCGATCGAGAGCTGGGCGTTGTAGCCCTCGCGCGCGAAGGTCGCCAGATCGACGATGGTGATGTCGGCCTCGGGCCAGGGCGTGCCGGGACGGTCGAACATCTCGCCGTCCACGCCCTGGCAGAACATGTCCATCGCATCGGCCATCTCCAGCAACCGGGCGCGCCGCGTCTCCGGCAGCGTGGCGTCGCGGGCGCGTTCGCGCAGCGCATCGCGCACGTCGCGCGTGAGCACCGTGCGCTTCTCGGACACGCAACGCTGGGCCGCATCGAGAATGCACTGACGGATCAGGCTGCGATCGGCGCGCGTCATGCGGGCCTCTTCCTTGTCCTCGCCGCCGGTGATCATCAGGCGCGCGGTGATCTCCAACTCGCCCAGCACGTCGCGCTGCTCATCCGCGTCCGTGGCCTGCGCAGCCTGGTCGCGGTCCTCGTCCAAGGCGTCGGCGTCCAGTGTCTGCACCTGGCTGGGCGTTTCCACCAGTCGGAGGGCATCGGCGAATGGCGCAAGGCTTACCCCCGCACCGGGCGCGAGCTTGACGCGATGCACCGTCAGGCCCAAGCGCGCGGCGAAGTCGCCGAACAGGCCGAAGCTGTTGCCGGCCTCGACGATGAACAGGCGCGGACGGTAGATCGCCGTCACCTGGTTCAGGATGTTGTTCAGGGTCGCGCTCTTCCCCGAACCCGTGGGGCCGAACAGGAACAGATGCGCGTTCATCTGCCGGTCGAGCCGGTTCAAGGGATCGAAGGTGATCGGACCGCCGCCGCGGTTGAAGAAGGTGATGCCCGGATGCCCGGTACCCTGGCTGCGACCCCACACCGGCGCGAGGTTCGCGACGTGCTGCGCGAACATGAGCTGGGTGTACCACTGCCGCTTGTCGAGAGCCGGATCGAACACGCAGGGCAGCCAGCGCAGATAGCTGTTGAGCGGTGCCACCTCGTCTTCCTCGCGCACCGGCTGCATGCCGGCGTTGAGCATGACATTGACCAGCTGCAGCCCGCGTGCGTCGAGCTGGGCCAGATCGCGGCCCCGCAAGTAGAAGGCCAGCGCACCGCGATAGAGCTTGTGCGCACTGCCGATCAGGCCGCGCGCCTGCTGCACGTCCTGCCGGGTCTGCTCGGAAGCCAGGGTCTCGCCGACCGATTTCCTGCTCAGGTGGTTCAGGTGCGCTTCGAGCACGTCCTGCGGCGTGGCGACCAGCGTCAGGCACATCACCGTGTCTTCCGGCATCTGGTCGAACAGCGCGTTGACCGCATCGCCGCCCTTGCGCGTCTCGCCGGTGATGTGGCCCGTCGCGGGCGGCATGCGCAAACGGTCCATAACGATGACCCGATGCGGCAGGCCGTCGAACAGCCAAGTGCCGTTGTCCACGTCCGAGCGCGGTTGGCCGAAGAACAGCCGCTGCGCGAAGTCGCCCCCTGCCAGTTCGATCTCGCCTTCCTCCGCCTCCTCGGGATAGCGGGTCAGTGCGTAGAAGCGTTCCCGGTCCTCGGCTGTCGGACCCAGCAGCGTGGGGTGCGGATTGAACCAGCGCAGCAGCCAGTCGTGGATGCCGGCGGCAGCCAGACGGCGGGCTTTCACGCCCGCGTTTGCGAGTCCGCCGACGAGCCGGTCGCAGATCGTCGCCAGCGCCTGCTCGGGTGACTGGCCGCGGCGGGCCGTTGCGGCGTTGGACGTGCGCCGATAGACCACCATGCGCACCCGCCGCACCTGGCCGCGCCACGGCAGGCGCGTCACCGTCGTGTCCTCGAACAGGCCGCCCGGCTTGGCAATGGCGCGCAGATGGTGCGCGAAGAAGCGCAGGTAGAACTCGCTGAAGGCGCTGCCCTGGGCGCGAGGCCGCACGTAGCTCGCCAATGTGCGCAGGTAGCTGTCCCAGTTCGATTCGTCCTGGGCGTAGAGCTGGACCACCCAAGGGTTGTCGTCCAATTCGTCGAATGAGTCCTGCAGCGCGTTCTCCAGCGCATCGCGTGCCTGCCACAGCCAAGCCATCTCGCGTCCTTCGGTGCCCACTGGCGCTAGCTCGAAGAAGGCCGCGACCGACTGCCCGTCCTCCAGCAGCATGCTCTTGGAGCCCGGCAGGTACTCCACCCAAGGCAGCATGTCGGCGAAGGACGGCGCGACACCGTAGAGTGCCTCATGGTCGGCATGGGTCGCGGGCCGACGCCGGCTTGCGTTGAGCCTGCTGCCAGGTTCCGGGATGCCAGCGTCGCTGAGCGCGGCCACATGACGCTCCCAGGTATCGTCGGCTGTATCGACCATGTCGGCTGACGGGATCGTGGGAGTGGTGAGCGGTGCTGTCTTGCGCACCTGTGGCATGAGCCAGGCCATCAGTAGTCCTCCACGCGCTCGCCAGGCATCGCGTACTGAACACGCTGGTACAGCGGAAATACCGTGCTGTAGCCGGGCACAGGCACCGGGTCGGTGCCGGCCAGGTGTGGGAACACATACATCACCAGGTCGGGATTCGGCAGGCGCCGGAACTGCCGATAGATTTCGGTGCTCGCCGTGCGCGTGTAGGCGGCGTTGGCGGCTGGCGTTGCCTGCACGTCGGCGTCGGTCAGCGGGCGGCGCAGGCTTTGACGCGCATCGAGCAGTTGCCGCGCCGCCTGCCCGCCGGTAGCGCCGCTCCCGCCGGTCTCCTGCTGCCAGACGTCGAGCATGGTGGACTCGCCGTGTGGCAGCAGTTGGTCCTTGCTGGTGGCGCAGCCGCCCAGCACCATGACCGCGAGCATGATCGCGGCCGCCTCAGTCCAGATCCGACGCATGGGCGCCTCCGATGCGGTGATTGACCCGGCGCCCCTTGGCGTCGTAGTCGATGTTGAGCGGCTGCTCCAGATGCACGGCGACCTTGGCGCCGGGCTGTACATAGACCGCGGCGAACGCCTGGCCGTAGAGCTTGTTGACCCACTGCGACATTTCCTGCACGCCGCCGGCCAGGATACGGCCCATGGCCTCGTTGCCGCTGATGCCGACCGTGCCGAGCGAGCCGTTGCTGTTGGCGACCACGGCCACGCTGCCGTTGTTGGACTTGATGAGCGACGCCGCGCCGGCACCGGCCGCGGTGATCAAAGCCTGCGACCCGAGGTACTGCTGGGCGTTGCTGCGCCGCTCCCCCGAGACGCACGGGATGCCATAGGGATCGCTGATCCAGCCCAGGCCGCCCTGCGTGGTGCTATTGCCATTGGCGCCATGGGCTTGACCGCCGCTGCCCTGCGCGCGGTTGCCGTCCTCCGGCACGGTGCGGATCGTGCCGTCCTGGAACACGAAGGTGACGCTGCGAATCTGGCCGCGTACGCACGAGAGCGTCCAGTCGCCCGAGGCCGTGCCGCTGACGATGGCGCCGGCCACGTCGGGAATGTCGATGCCGTTGGCGGTCAGGTTGTCCGGGCCGATCAACACCTTGAACGGGTACGGGTCGTTCACCGTGCCGTCGATCGGCACGCGCCCGATCAGCGCGGTCATCGCGATCGAGCCCATCAGCGTCGAGTTCGACGGCACCGTGTAGACCGGCTTGGCGGACGGGCGCACCGCGCTGGCCACCTGAGTGCCGGCATCGGCCGCTGTATCGGCGGCGTTCGAGAGGGCCTTCTGCGCCGGGCCAAAGCTCGTCGGGAAGTTCAGCCCGCCAGTTGTGCCGCCGTTCTTGGTCGGCTTCGCATCGTCCGGCTCGACCCAGCGCGTGCCACCGCCGCTGCCGGAGCGGGTGCCGCCGCTCTGACTGCCGCCGAAGTTCTTTCCGTCGCCGTCCTCCAGGCCCAGCCCGACCGGCAGATCGGCTTGGCTGCCTTTGCCGGAGAGGCTGTCGAGGCGACGCTGCAGGTCTTGCAGCAGGCCCTGGGTCTGCTGGCGATCGTTGGCCACTTGCTCGCGGTCCTGCTGCAGGCGGCCGCGCTCGCCATCCAATGCGGTCTGGATGCGCTGGTCGATCGCGCCCTCGCGGGTGCGCATGCGCTCGTTCTCGGCCTTCTGATTCTTGTTGTCGGTGAGCGCGGTCTGCAACTCGTTGCGCAACTGCTTGACCTGGGCCACCAGCGTGGCGACGGTATCGCGCGGCGTGTCGCCCTCGACGCCCAGGGCCTTCATTTCCTCGGGCGTGAGCTGGCTGGCGGCGCCGGCCGGTGCGGGCCTGGCGCCCCGCTCGCCGGAGAACAGCTTGATGCCGACGAAGACCAGCAGCAGCCCCATCGGGATCAAGAGCCACTTCAGCAGCGGGTTACTTTTCATCGCCGGCTCCCTCGGTCGTGCCGGCGGCGCCGGCAGGCGGCAGATTCACGGTGGCGTCGATGCGTCCTATCCTCGGCAGCAGCGACTCGGCCAGGCCATGTTTGCGGGTGACGAGGTAGACCACCGTGGTATCGGACGACTGGCCGGCCGGCCCCAATGTAGTGTGCTGGAACGTCGCCGCCACGAAATCGCCTTGCAGGGCGCGCGGATCGAGGTCCAGCCAGCGTGCGGCGGTATTGGTGAGCCGCACGGCCGTCACCCACTGGTCTTCGAGCCGCCAGGCGGCCAGTGCCCGTGCCCGTACCGGCAGTGTGGGCAGCAAGGTGTCCAGCGCTAGATCGCGCCGCAGGTTCACGCGGCCGATGCCGGCAACAGGTTCCACCGTCCGCAGCGGCGCATACAGGTTCTGCGCCGCGTAACGGGTCAGGACCACGGCCACCGACGTTTCGCGCCTGTGGGTAGGCGTGCGCCCCGACGCAGGTGTATCGCCCTGCGTGTCGTCGTCGGTGCTCGGAGGCATGCCTGCCTGCTCGCCGTAGTGCGCAGGTGTCGCTTCGCCTTCGACAATGCGCACCGGTTCCAGCGCGGCCTGGCCCGCCTTCGCCGGCTCAGCGGCGATGTCGAGCAGGATCAGCGCCCCGGATTCCATGTCCTGCAGCTGCAGCCGCGTGGATGGGATGGGCTTGCTCGCGCGCAGGTAGATTGCGCCGCCTGCGCTTTGCACACGCAGGTTTTCGCCGACGCCTGCCGGCACGCCGATGCGCACGTTGCGGTCGATGAAGACCACGCGCTCCTGGCCGACCACGAGAGGCACGGCCAAGGGCAGCCGCTCCCAGCGCAGAATCTCCATGGCCTGTACGGCGGGCACCAGCCCCAGGCCGAACAGCATGCCGGCCAAGGCCGACGGGATGAGTCGCTTCATGGGGTTGCTCCCTGCAAAGGCGCAGCTGGGCTGACGGGCGTGGCGGGCTTGCCGGCGGGCGCCGGAGCCGGTGGGGTCTCGATGCGCTGGGGCGCATTGGCATAGCAATCCAGCGCCAGGCCGAAGGGGTTGCGTTCGGGGTCGATGTCCATGCGCACGACCTTCAGTGCGTAACGCACCAGCGCGCGCTTGACCTGCTCCGACCCGAGGTACTCGTCGGCGCTCACGTCCAGCGTGACGATCCAGTCGTTGGCGGACAGCACCTGGACGCGCGATGCCGGGTCGTCGCCGTAGCCCCGGCCCGGGATCTCGTAGATGCCGCGCACGCGCTGGCGCAGCTCGCCGTTGCCGCGCCGGTACTCGTAGTCCTGCTGCAGAAAGGCCCGGCAGCTCGGCGTGAAATAGGTGGACAGCGCGCGCAGGTTGCGCGGGTAGTCCTCCTCGCCATTGGTCGGCCAGCGCTGTGCCTGCTGCCAGATGTAGAACGTGAAGGCGTAGACGCTCTCCGGCGGCACCTCCCACCACTTGCGGGTGCTGCCCGAGCGCAGGTCGGGCGGCACGTGGATAGTCAGGCTCTTGGGCGCGCTCCACCAACCCGCGCCAAGCAGCAGCGCGACCACGAACAGTGCGGCGGCGCCCAGACGCAGTGTCTTCACGTGGGCTTGCAGGTGCATGACCTCATTGCGAAACCGGCTCACTGGATGGACCTCCTGTCTCTGCGTGCCGCCCGTTCCGAGGGCGGAACAGCCGCGGCTCGCGTGGCGTGGTGGCCGGGGCGCTGGCGCCGCGTGGTCCACCAGCCCGAGCGGGTGATGAGCTGCCCACCGCCCACGTGGGCCGCCAGCGCGGGGTGGTGCAGCGCGAGCTGCCACTGGAGCTGGCGATACAGCCAGGTCTCGGGTCGGCCGCGCTTGTACCGGCGCAGCAGTCCCCCGCCCACGAAGACGCCGATGCCGATGCCCACGACGATCAGCGTCGGGACCATGGCGATGCTGTGGGTGAGCCACGCCAGCGGCACCCCGGCCACGAAGCCGGCCGTGGCCGACAGGCCCGCGCAGACCCACAGCTCATCGGCGGTGAGCCCGCGCACGACCACCGGATGCCGGTTCAGGCGATGCGGCAGAAAGGTCACCAGCCCGTCGCGCGGGACGTCCTGCGGACTGTCCATCGAGCCAGCCATCGGTTGTGGCCCTTACAGCACGCCGGTGGCCTTGGTAAGCAACCAGATGCCGACGACCAGCAGGATGGCGCCGACCGCCACGGTCAGACCGAACTGACCCCAGGTGGCGCGGCCGGTGTGAATCTCCGCGTAGCGCGTGTAGGCGTGGTAGCAGACGCCGATGAACATCGAAGCGACCACGAGCAGTGCGACCAGCAGCACGATGTCGTAGCCGTAGTTCTGCAGCGTCTGCATGATGCCGCTGCCCGTACCACGCGACGGATCTTCCATCGTGGGTAGGCCGGCCGCGTGTGAGGACAGCGGTGCGACTGCACTCGCCAGCGGCGCGAATGCAGCAGCAATACGCTGCGGGGTGGGCAGCGGGAAGCGGGAGGAAGCGCGATGCGCAAGGGAAGAAGCGTTCATGGCGGAATACCCTTTCGTGGTGGTCAGGACAGAAGGAAGAAGCTCAGCACCAGGTACATCGCGACAAAACGCACGATGACACCGAGGAACTGGCGTTGGGACAGCCGCTGCTCGGCCCAGCCGACATAGGCGGTGCGCATCGCCCATACGCCCCACAGCAGCAGGATGGCGAAGACGAAGCCGAGCACGACGGTGGATACGGTCGCGGGCGTGAAGCCGCCGTTGGCCTGGAACGCGGCGACCTGATCGGCGGAAGGGGTCATGGCGACGGCGCCTCCTTATCGTCTGCGATGCGGCTGCGGGTGTAGTCGCCCGTGAGGGCCACGGGATCGCGCGGCTGGGCGCGCTGCGGAACGAGGTAGTCTTGCACGCCGGCGCGGATGCGCTGCAGATCGGCGCGCAGCCGGGCGTAGTCGAAGTGGTAGCGGGCACGCTCTGGCGACGCGGTGCTGGCGGCCTGGTCTGCCAGATGGTTGGCTAGCCGATCGGCCAACTCGATCTGACGCGCCAGGGCCGCGAGTTGCTCGCGCTCCAGAGCACTGTCGGAGGCCATGGCCGGACGCACGGCCGAAATCGAGAGGGCCAACACCAGCGGCAACGCAGCCATTGCGCGCGGCCATGTGCCAATGCGTCGGCGGGTTTGTTCCATCGCCATTCCCCCGTGTAGTGAATGGTGTTGATGCTGCTGCGCCCCCCACTCAGGCGCAGCAGAAAAAGGGAACTCCTGTGCGACCGGATTGATGGCGCAACGCCGCCCAGTCATTGAGCCAGAAGTGCGTAGCGCGCACCAATTCCGCCACCTTAGAGTTCTCGATGGACTGCAAAATGGATTTAAATGCTCCCATGGAAGCATTTATTGTTATTTCATGGTGTCGTCTGATATAATCGTCCCGACAGAACTCTGTATCTGACATTAAGAATCCTTTGGGAGCGATTAGCATGGAATCCCCGATCCCCCTGCCTGTCGAGCGCGCCATCCACAAGCTCGGCAGCGACATTTCGCTGGCGCGCCGGCGCCGCCATATCTCGCAGGCTTCGCTGGCCGAGCGCATGGGGGCATCCCTTTCCACCGTGCGCCGCATGGAGAAAGGTGACGTGCGCGTGCCCATCCACTTTTTCGCCCGTGCGCTGCATGTCTTCGGCGAAATCCAGGCGCTGGAGCATCTGCTGGACACTGCTCACGACGAGATCGGCCTGACGCTGATGGACGAGCGCTTGCCCAAGCGCGTGCGCAGCAAGCCCGGCGGCAGCTCGGGAGCGCTCTGATGGCTGCCGTCGCTCCGATCCGTCAGCAGGTCCAGTTGTGCATCGGCAAGGCAGGCCTGCCGGTCGGTTCGCTCATCTATGTCCGGCAGGGCCGGCGCGAGAACAGCGCCTTCGCCTATGATGCGGCTTGGCTGGCCCATCCGGCGTGCTTCAACGTGTCGGCCGACCTGCAGCTCATGCCGGGCCACCAGCCGCACAAGGCCGCATCGCCCCATGATTCCGTGTTCCATGGTGCGATCGCAGATACCGCGCCGGATGCCTGGGGCCGACGCATCATCGCCCGCGACCATGCCAAGCGCCGTCGGGTCGATCCGGGACTGCCTGCCCTCACCGAGCTGGACTACCTGCTGGCAGTCGACGACTTTAGCCGCGTCGGTGCAGTGCGCCTGCGCGATGCAGATGGAACGTGGCACAGGACGGTCGCGAAAGGCCGGCGCAACACGCCGCCGTTAATCGAGCTGGAGCACATCTACCAGGCCAGCCGTGCCGTCGAACGCGGGCAGGAATCGGCGGAGGATTTGCGTTACCTGCAAGGCAAGGGCACATCGCTTGGCGGACTGCGGCCCAAGTGCACGATGGTGGACGAGGACGGCTGGCTGGCCATCGGCAAGTTTCCGAGCGTGGGCGACACCCGCAGCGTCACGCGCGGCGAGGTGCTGGCCCTGAAACTGGCGGCGCAGGCGGGCATCGATGCCGCGCCCGCGCGCATCGTCTTGCTGGGTGACAGGGGAAACGAGGTGCCGGTAGCGGTGATCCGCCGGTTCGATCGCGACGGCGAAGACGGCCGCATCCCCTACCAGTCGGCCGCATCGCTGCTGCAAGCCTCGCGCGAGGAGGATCGTAGCTACATGGAGATCGCAGACGCCATCCGCTCCCACAGCCACGCGCCCACCGAGGATGTACGCCAGCTTTGGCGCCGCCTGGTGCTCAACCTGCTGATCACCAACGTGGACGATCACCTGCAGAACCACGGATTCCTGCACGTGGAGCACGGGCTGTGGCGTCTGGCGCCTGCCTTCGACATCAATCCCTTCCCGGACAAGGACAGGGAGTCCAAGACCTGGCTGACCGAGCAGGATGGGCCGATCACCGACGTGCAGATGCTGCTGGCCCGCGCATCGTACTTCGCGCTCGACGAGGCACAGGCCCTGGCCGTGCTGGGCGAGGTGCATGCCGCAGTATCGAGCTGGCGCCAGGTCGCGCTCAGCCCGGAGGTTGGATTGCGCGCGGTCGAGCTGGATGACTTCGCGCCTGCCTTCGAGCACGAACAGATGGATGCCGCCGCCGCGCTGCTCGGGCGGTGACGGAAGCGAGGGGCGGACATGGAATGCTTTCACATCGACGAGACTGGCTATACAGGATTCGACCTGAAGTCGAATTCAGGCAGATACAGATCGCGGGCATCCGCATCCGCTTGAAGACTCGACGATGAATGCGACGGATACAAGGAGGAGGTCCAAGTGACAGTTGAACAGTGCTTCGTGGGCGTTTGCTTCATCCATCTCGATGGCAGTGGGCAGAAGTTCTTCGGCTTCTCAGAGTTCCTCGCGGGTCTCGCGCTCATGGTGTTGGCCTGGACAATCGCCGACGTCCGCTACCGGTTCCGGGTTCGGACCACCCCCATACCTCTACTAGGCATCACGTTCTCGGTCGTCACCGCTGTCGGCGTGCTCACGCTGCTGACGGACCTCTGGCGCGCCGAGCAGTGGCTCGTACCAAAGGGCAACCTCCTGACGCCTGCATCGTGGCAAGCGATCTTGGGCGGATTGTTCCTGCTGACGTTCCTCACTTGGACTTGGTTCGCGTTTATCCGTCCACCCAAGTACGGCAGGCACAACGCCGAGCGCTTCGCGCAGACCCTGTATCGATTCATCCTCAAGGGATCACCGACGGAGCTCGCCGTAATCGCAGACGAGCTAGCCTACTCGGCCAGTTCGCTCGTCCGCCACGCTACGGATAGGGGCAGGCTCAAGAACTACCGGGTCGAGCGCGAAAGGGAAGCGAAGCGTACCCCACCGAAGGTGGAGGGGTATGCCAACGACCTGCTTCTGCTCATTGCCGACAAAAGACTGTGCCGCGCAATCGTCGAGTCTTCGCCTGGTACCGCCCTGGCCGTGTTCCAGGCAATGGCAGAGATGAAAAAGCACGGCATCCAAGTCGAGACCTACGCCAAGAACATTGTCAACGAAGCACTGGCAAACAAGGACTCATTCCTCTACCACGAAGCAGAGGGCTACGAGTCGGGCCTGATCGGTTACCACAAGCCTCTCAGCCAAGCGATGTTCGCTAACTACGAGATGGTCGAGACAATCGGAACCCTGCTTGACCCTGACATCTACGGTAAGAGGGAATGGGACGCCGGGCAGTGGGAAGCCTACTGCCGGGTGGTGTTGATAACCTTCCGCAGCTATGTCAAAGAAGGGTATGGCGGCCATTCGTTCGTGCTCTATCGCGCGAAGGGCTACATCGAGAATGCTGCCTCCGATCTCTATACGCTGAACGAACTCACCAGCGCTTGGGACACCGACTCGTCCCGCCGACTTCGTGTCGTTGTCGAGTTTATCAAAGACGCGGTCAAGATCCTCGACGAAAAGGGAGTTCCCGATCACGTCCGCATTCGTGTGAAAGAGAAGCACGGCCACCCACGCGAGACCTTCTATGATCATATCGCCAGCATGATCTTCGAGGTGATCTTCCATGCTTCGGCGGTCAGGTCGCCGGAGTGGGGCTGCTGGTCGATTCAGCACAACTCGGTGTGGGGTGAGCTGTTCAACTTCAATCACCTCGACGGCCCAGCCGGCCGTGTTGTGAAGTTCAAGGTGCGCCGGCTTCTCTACGACGAGATTGCTGGCATGAGGCGCTTCGCCAACTTCAAAGGGGCAAAGATTCTTGGCTTCTGCTTGAACGTGATGGGACTCGCTGTCAGCCAGGTCGACTACGACAAGGACAGCCGGGCGCTTCAGAAAGCCGTGCTGGCCTGGACGAAGAAGAACTTCGTCTGGCTGCACGGGTACAACCCTCGCGTCGCCGAGTCGTGCCTGGTGGATGGCATGACCTACGATGCCGAGAACTTGCGATTGGTGCGCACGTCTCCGGCCGAGGGACTCCGACGCGAGCCGAGCTACGTCTACCTCGAACTTGACCCCGCGCCCTCCGAGCCCGAGCCGGAAGCGGCGGCCGCTCCTCAGCCTGAGCCTAATGCGTAGCTCCCCGGTCTCACCAAGTGGCCCGTGGCGAGCCCGGGCGTCTCGGTCTCACGGCGGCGAGGACGGCGCCGCCAACCGCTGACGGGTGCGTGCTCATCATCGCCGACGGCCGCAACCGGGCGCTAGAGGTATTTCTTGAACGTCGCTGCGGCGATGTCTACGGCGCCACCGAGCAGCACCGCGCTGGGCAGCAGGATCAGCAACGGATGCACGCTCACCGGCAGCGCCAGGTAGACGACCCACGGCAGCACAACCAGCGGCATCAGGCTGGCGCGCGCGCGGTGATAGACGAAGCCCGATTCGCGTCCGGCGCCGAACCTGCGCACGTCCCGGCGCACCAACCCGTCCACCAGGCCGACGAAGGCGGCCATCAGGAACAGGGGCAAGGTCAGGGTCAGCACCAACAGCCGCACCAGGAAAACCAGCACGGTGTAGGCGGAAGCGATCAGGTAGCTCTCCAAGTGCACATACACTTGGCCCAGATAGTAGCGGAAGTCATGAGCCTGGTTGTGCGCGCCGGCGCGGGACTGCGCCGCGGCGTCGCGAATCCAATCGAGCACACCGCTCTTGAGGAACATCCAGTCATAGGCGTGCTCGATGAGCCGGCGCGCGCTACGCCCCGGCTCCTGCACGAGCACGCTGCGCGTGAAGTTCTCCGAGACCTGGGCGAGCTCGTAATCGAGCATGCCCTGCGCGTGGTGCCAGCCTTGCTCGGGCCAGAAGAAATGCAGGCCTATGCACTCGATCACGATGCACAGCAGTAGCGAGCCGCACAGTACGCCGAAAAAGCGAAACGGCAGCGTGACCAGACCCGCGATCAGCCCTTGCTGGCGAACCTGCTGCCGTTGCGCGGCGACGGCCGGGTCGGTCATGCCTCGGCCTCCGCGGCATCGCCCGCCATCTGCTTGAAGTCGTCCACCAGGTCGGCCGGCAGTGCGCTGTCCTGCAGGCCGGGCAGGCCCTGGCTCTCCCACCAGTCGCCGGCCTCGACGTAGTGCTGCCGCATGTAGCCGGCCAGCTCCTGCAGATCCTTCGGCATCGCCTCGTCGGGGTCGGGCGCCGGCAGCGGCATGCGAATCTTCCACAGGTTGCCGCCCTCGATCAGCGCGAAGCACTGCCCCTTGGGCAATGCGACGACATGCGACGGCTCGATCAGCGGCACGCTGGTGGTGGTGATGCGGTCCTGCGTGTTGGAGGTAAAGGCGGTGTTGCCGGTGGGATCGGAGCTGTCGGTCGCGCCGCTCATCACCGTCGTCGCATACACCTCGACCTTGGGCAACTGCCGCGTGAGCAGTTCCGCCGTGGCGGTCTCGCGCACGCGCAGCATGAACAGGTTATTGAAGTTGCCGATCACCTGACCGGCCTTGGCGCGGTTGCCGATGCGCGCCTCGATGTCGGAGAGCGTCTGCGTGTAGGCCGTGACCTGCACACCGGCGCCGCCCCCCTTGTTGATCATCGGGATGAACTCGTCGCCCATCAGCTCATTGAACTCGTCGGCGTGCACGTTGACCGGCACCTTCACGCCGGCCGCTGCGCCCGGCAAGCCGTCGTCGATGCCGAACTTGTAGATGTGCCCGGCGACCGAAACCAGGTCGCTGAACATCGAGTTGCCGACGGCAGCGGCGACTTCCGCGTCAGACAGCGCATCGAGCCCGACGTAGACCACCGCGCGCTTGCGGATGATCTGCATCCAGTCGAAGATCGGCCGCGGGTCGGTCAGGTCCGAATAGTTCGGCGCGAGCAGTTGGGCGATCTTGCCGGTGGTCAGTTTCTCCAGCAGTGGCAGCAGGCTCGCGACGATCTTGTCGAAGTAGGTCCGGTCGTAGCGGACCGCGCTGCGCAGGCCGTCGAGCACCGGGTCGTAGACCCGCACCTGTGAGAGGTACTGCTCCAGCGCCACGACGCGCTTCTCGCGCCCGATCATGTTGCGCGGGATGTTCTTGTCGTTCAGCCTGGCTTCGAGCTGGACGATGATGTCCCAGGCCTTCGGTTCGTTCTTCGCGAAGAAGTGCTGGGCGTACTCGATGAACAGTGCGTCGATGTTGATGACGTGACGCTGGATCAGCAGGTAGTCGGGGCGCTGTCCCAGTTCCACTAGGGCGCGCGCGATGATGTTGACGAAGCGCCAGGCGAACTCGCGGAACGCGGCACTGTTGCCCTCGCCCGAGAGCTGGCCCGCGACGCGCGTGGCGACCTCGGAAATACGGCCGAATCGCCCCACGGCGTTGTAGCGCGCGGAGATGTCCGGCCAGCCCAGGTGAAAGACGTAGAACTCGCCCTCTCTCCCGGCACGCTTGGCCTCCACGTACATACGCTTCAACAGGTCGGCATCACCCTTCGGGTCGAAGACGATCACCACCTCGTGCTGGCCGCCCACCTTGCGGCGGATGTCCTGGGTAATGAACAGTTCGGCCAGACGTGTCTTGCCCACGCGCGTGGTGCCCAGGACCAGTGAGTGGCCCACCCGTTCGCCCAATGGCAGGCTGACGTCGACCTCGTTCGGTTCGATGCCGTGCAGCCGCGGCAGCCCACCCACCGGCGGCAGCGGCCGTGCTGGATTGAGCGGGCTGTCCCAGGCCAGGGCCTTCGCCAGCTTCGAGACTGGAAATGGTGCGAACTCCAGCCGCTCCTCGATGCGCCGCGCCGCGCGGTAGATCGCCATCGGCTCGACGTAGCGGCGGAACTCCGGCCGGTAGGTCTGCACGAGCCGGTGCGTGTGGCGCTGGTCCCAGCGAAAACCCCGGCCGATGAACAGCCGTTGCTGGCTGACCGGCACATCGCGGCTGGTCATCACGTAGCGCGGCAACCGCCGGACGTTGCGCCGGTAGCGTAGGATGGCCCAGGCATCCCGCCAGCGGATGGCGCCGAAGGTGAGAAACGCGAGCGCGCTGCCCAGGCCCAGCAAGGGGCTCAGCGCGAGCGACCACGGCGCCACCAGGCACAGAAGCGCGGCGCCGACACACACCGCGACGGTGTAAAGCTCCACCGCTGGCCGGAGCAGTACCTCGACGGAGTGGGGCTGGGGCTGGGCCATGGCGGACGCTTCACCGTATGTCGCTTCAAGGCTCGATGCCGGTGGCGGTGATCAGCACCGGGTAGTGGCGGATGCCGAGCCGTTGCGCCATATCGTCGCCGGAGATTGGCGAAAGCATGAGCCCGGGCGCGAGCCGGCGCAGCGCGGCCAGCGCCTCGGGCGTGGCCACGTTGACCACCAGTCCTACCGCCCGCAGTTCCTGCAGGGCCGCGCGCCGCTGCCGCAGCCAGGCGCGCGAGCGATCGTCGTCCCCCACCAGGAATAGCGGCGTCAAGCCTGGCGCGCGAATCACGCGGCGCGGCTCGTCGCCGGGCGTCAGCCGCGCCGAGCGAACCGGCAGCACGGCCGCCTCCGCAGCGGCCGGATTCTCGACGCGGGGCACCGGTGTCGCAGCGTGCGGCTGGGCAGGGCTCGCGTCCTGTGGATTCAGGGCCTGGTAGTACGGCAAGGCCGAGACGCCACCACGGTCCTCGACGACGATCAGCGCCTGGGACGCGGTAGTCCGGGTTGACGGGAGAGCAGATTGAGCGAAGGCGGCGGTGGCCGACCACAGCCCCAGGGTAGTGACAAGCAGGATGCGCTTCATGGCGTGCGGGTCCGGGTGGAAGCGTTGGAAGAAACGGATGCGTCCGGACCCAGCACGCGTGCAAGGTGCCGGTGAACGCTACGGCGGTAGCGGGCGGCCGGCTCGCCGCCGGCGGGCCGGTGGTAGCGGCCGATGGCGACCATCCAGTCCTCGCCCGGTGTGTGCTGCTCCAGGAGGATGTCCGCGGCAATGGCGAGATTGCGGTATGGATCGAGCAGATCGCAGGGGTGCTCGTAGCGGTGCGCGTGATAACCGAGGTTCACCTGCCCGAGGCCCGCGTCGATACGGCTGGCGGGTGTGCGTGCGAGCGCTCGGCGCAGCCCGGCGCAGGCCTCGGCCCGCGTGGCAAAGCGCTCCGCCCGGCCGGCGACGTTGAGGGTCCACGGCCAGGGAATCAGGCGGCCGCGCAGCCGCGCGCCGCTCTCTTGCAGAGCGACCGCAAACAGCACTGGCGAGGGTATGCCCACCCGCTGCGCAGCAAGCCGATAAGCCGGTGGCGGCACTTCCTGGGCCGATGCGATCGGCAACCAGGCGCCGAGGACCAGGACCGCACATGCGGCGCGTGCCGCTGCTACTGGCGCTGCCATTGGCCGTTCACCTCGCGCACCACGGCGGGCAACTCACCGGGCAAGCCGAGTGAAAGCCAGCGCCCGGCGTCGTGGTTGAGCGTGATCGTGCGCCCCCGCACCCGTGCGGGGTCAATGCCGGCCTGCATCGCCCACTGGCGAATGCGGGCATCGTCCTGGCGGCTGCCGACCATGTAGAGATCGAAGGCCATGCCAGCCGCCTGCAACTGGCGCACGCGCTGTTCGCACGGCGGACAGTCAGCCTTGACGAAGACGGCCAGCCGGCCGGAGCCCTTGTTGCCGGAACCGGGAGCCTGTGCGCCGGGCAGACTCACGCGCTGCTGGCCAGGAAACATGCGTTGCCACGCGGCGTCGTAGGCGCGCTGGTAGGCCAGCGTCTTGCCCACGCGCCGCGATTCGGCCTGCACCTGCAGCTCCGCGTAGCGGTTGCGCTCCTCGTCGCTGCGGGCTTCGATGCCCAGCGCCGTGAGTGGATCGAGGTTCGGGGAGTAGATGCCGAGCGGTCCCTGCATCAATTGTCGATAGCGCGCCCATTCCTCGGGCCGCAGTCCCCAATCCCGCGCGAGGCGTTCGTCCAGCCCGACGTCGGTGCTGTTCTGCACCAGGCTCGGAGTCACGCGGGAGTTCGCCACCGACGCCGACTGCGCGAATCCACCGACCGCCACGAGGACGAGCGCCACGGCAAGGCGGATCACGGTCGCGAAGCCTGGCTTCATGGCACGCTCCTACGGCAGCGCGAGGCGCACGGTCTGGTTGTCCACGCGGAAGATGGCCTCATGCGTGTCGATGGCCTGGAGTTGCCAGGCACCGATCGACTCACCCTCACGCAACAGCTTCACGTCGGTAAGCGTCACGGCGCCGTGCGATGCGATCGACACGAAGCGTTCGCCGCCGCGCAGTTCCAGACCGACCACGTTGAATGGCGGTTCGGGCACTTTGGGCTTGGTCGCCTCTGCGGTCTTGCGCGGAGCTGTCGCGGACGGCGCCCTCTTCTTCAGGAGCGCTTCGAGGACGCCCACGCGCGTCTGCAGCGCCTTGATGTCGTCGCCGTGCGCATCCGCCGCCTGCGCCTGTTCAACGTGCGCCAGCCGCTCCTCCAGCGCCTGACGGGCAGCATCGAAATCCCCTTGGACGACAGGCTTGGGCTGGCGCTTCGTAGCTTCGGCTTGATGTTCGAGATCGCTGACACGGGTGGCGAGCGCCTGCATCTGGGCATCCTGTGCGCTGCCGCGGCTCTGTTCGATCTGGCGCGAGAGCCCCACGCTGTCGACAATGGCGATGGCGCTCACCAGCACCAACCAGACACCGGCCGCGATCTTCAGCCAGCGTGGACGGCCTGCGCCGTCGGGAGACATTTGCGGGAGGTTCATGGCCGAACCTCCCGGCCATCGGCACCTTGGGTCACGTCCGAGGGCAGTGCGGCGCCGGCCGCAGCCGATGGATTCACGGAAGCCTCGACGGGTGTCGCATGACGCATGAAACACACCTGGCGCGCACCGTCATCGACCGACGCATCCCACGCGGGGCCAGCGAGCGTCAGCAGCGCATCGCGCAGCATCAGTGGCCCAAGGTGCAGATGCGCTGCAGGCAGCGGCAGCGCATACAGCGCCGCGGCGTCCGCGGTGTCGCACAACCGATACCCCGAGCGCCGCAGCACGTGGCGCATTGCGTCGCCCACGTTGGCGTCGAGGCTTGGCGGAATCACGACCTCCACCACCTGCCGCATCAGGTCGCGCTGTGCCGGTTCGGACACCAGTTCGATCAGCGTATAGCGTCCGTACCGGACAACGGGCGTGAGGTCGGCGGGGGCGGCAGGGTCAGGGTTGATCGTCGCCGGGACTGGAAGCGCGTCGCGCAGCGCGGGCGCGACTTCAGCCAGGGCAGAAGTGGGAGGTGCCGCGGACGTGGCGCAACCTGATAGCAGGATGGACTCGGCCATCGCCGCCGACAGGACGGCCAGGCCGAGGAGACGGGAGGACTGTCGCATGGGTCGGTTCCTCGAAGATGGAGCCGTCACCATCGCCGCGTCCGCATATTTGGGCAGCAAACAAAGGGAACTGATCGCCGACCGTAAAAGGAACGGCCCCCGAAGGGGCCGCCAAGTTCAACGATGCTCAATGCACCAACTGCCGTGCCAGCGCCACCTCCACCGAGTCGCCATCCTGGTTCAGGACATCGAGCCCGGATTCGGGCACGTCGCCAGAGGTGGATTGCGACACCATGATCTTCCTGGCCATCAACCCCAGGCAGGTCATCTGCGAGGAGTTGGCGTAGCCCAGGTAAATCACGCGCACCGGCTGCTTCTGGCCAATGCGCCATGAGCGCCGGGCGGCCTGCTGCAACGAATACACGTTGTAGCCCGACTGCATGAACACGATCGTCGGAAACTCCAACAAGTCCAGGCCGGTTTTGACCAGCTCGGGATTGGTGATGAGCACGTCGATGCCACGGTCCAACTGCTCGGCGATCCAGTCCTCGCGGCGGGAGGCATCCACGCTCGCGCGCAGCACCGCCACCTTGAAGCCTTCCTGCTCCAGCAGCACCTTCAGGCGCGACGTGGTGTCGCGCGTGCCGGTGTAGACCGAATAGACCAGGGTCTTGCGACCTTCCGCCTTCTCCTGCTTGCAGATCTCGATCAGCTCGCGCTCCTTGGGCATCACCTCCAGCTCGTTGAACTGAGCCGGGACAAACGCCAAGGTGTTGCGCGTGCGCGGATGCACCACGGTTTCCGACCGGAAGCAGCAGTCCGGCCAGGCGAGCAGCACGTTGAGGACCACGCCGAGCAGCGTCGTGTCGCGTTTCGCCAGCGCCTGCTTCAGCTCCTGGGTCAGGCGACCCGCCAGATCGCGATAGGCCGCGGCTTGCGCCGTGTCCATCGCGACTTCGCGGAACTCCTCGTCGTAGGGCGGCAGCACACTGCCGCCGATGTCCTTCAACTTGAGGAAGACCGTGAACGGCAGGACGCAACGCAGCACGCCCTTGGGACCGAAACCCGGCGCCTTGACCGTGCGCACCGATACCTTGATGCCCTTGGCCGTCTTGTGCGCCGTGCCGGTGCTCTCGGAATAGATGTCCTTGAGCACGCCGTGATCGCGCATGAACGCCATCGCGGCCGAGGTCATGCTGCCGCTCTTGGTCGGCCGGTAGCCGTCTTCGATCATCCGCCCCGGCAGGGCTCGGAACAGCAGGTGGAACAAGTCGTCGCCGTAGCCGCCCATCAACGTGCCAGTGAGCAGCAAGGTCTTGCGTGACTTCGCTGCCAGCACGCCCATGGCCTGGCCTTGGGCACTTCCGCCATTCTTGTACTCGTGCGCCTCGTCGGCGATGAGCAGGTCGAACGTGCCTTGCGGCAGGTAGCGTTTGATGAACTCGGACGGCTGGTAGCCGCCCTCGCCGAAGCCGAACTCCATGTTCGCCATCGCGCGCTCCATGCGATGCGCCTGGCGGTCCGAGAAGACCAGTTCACCCCGGTCGTCCATCAGGTTGATGAACTCGTGGATGTTGTCCCCGAGCATCGATGCGAGGAATGCATCACCAAACTTCTGCATCAGCTTCTGCGCGGTGACTTCCCCGATAGTGGGGATGCGCTTCAAGGCTTTGAGAACGGCGGAGGACTGGTCGCTGGCGGACAGGCCTCTCGGGCGGATCAGCGTCCACAGCGGTGCGGCGCACTGGCTGCACTTGCGGCGGAACTCCTCAGCTTCCAGCGCGACCGGGTTGGCCGGCTCGCCGTCGAGGTCGGTGATGACATGGCCGCAGTCCGGGCACGCTGCCACGTCGCCATGGCGGGTGCGATGCCGGGTGAAGACGGGCTTCCAGTGGAACCCCATCCGCATCCGCACGCGGCCCAGGACGAAGAACTCCTGACCGCCTGCTGGCACGCCCAACCGCTCGCGCAACTTGATGAGCTTGAGCAAGGTGTCCGGGCCGTTGAGCACCCAGACCTTGGCGCCGGCCACCGTCTCCTGGATTTCACGCCGCCACTTGTAGACCAGGTGAGGTGGCGAGAGCACCAAGGTACGGCGGTAGCCTTCGGCATTGAGCACAGCGGTGGTGGCAATACCCACCGTCGTCTTGCCGCAGCCCATCTCGCCATTGACGATCGCGGCGCGTTCGCCGCGGTCGACCAACAGCTCGGTGACGGCATGGACCACATCGGCTTGCGCCTGGAACAGCTTGCGCTTGAGGCTGGCGAGGATGATCTGCCGATGCGCCCGTGCCTGTCCGGCGTAGACCGGCGGATTGGCGCGGTTGAGCGAGTCCAGCAGCTCGTCGCCGAACTCGGTGACGAAGTCCTGCAGGCTGAGGGTGAGAGGAGAGGCGGCCGCTTCGAGCAGGTCGCCCTGTGTAGCGGTTTCGGGAACAGTTTCAAGATCGGGGGACATGGTGATGCTCCAAGGTGAAGGGGCATGCACCTCCCCCACGGGGCGATGGCATGCCCCAAGATGGGAAGAAAGGAACGGCGCAAGGCCGTCGAGGAGGATCAGTACTCGCTGGGCAGCAGCAGCGTGGTGACGCTGCGATCCCATTCGGTGATGATCCAGAGCTTCAGGTCGGGCGTGACCTGGTAGGACGAGAACAGACGATCCTCGCCGGACTTCAGCGCGGCGTCGTTCAGTCGCCTGCCGTTGTCGCTCAGGTCGCCCCAGTCGCCATGAAGATGGCGGCGCAGATACGGCACTGGGTTGAACCGGCCCTGTCGGATCAGCTCGTCGACGCCGGCTGTCATGACTACCTGCCCTGCAGCGAAGCGTGCTTGTGACGCGAGGTTGAGAACTGCGAGTGCCATGGTGGTTTCTCCTTTGGGAAAAGCGGGCCACAGCACCCCATCGGGGCGACATGACCCCGGTGGGTGGATGAAGGCGACGGCGAACCGTCAGGGAACAACAATCAGCGAATGGTCAGCACCTCGCCCCGCGTCGGGGAACCTGGCGTCATGTCCCAGGCGCGGATGACGGGCACGAACTTGTCGGTGAGGATGCGCGTCTCGGCCACGGAGCCGTCGTCGCGTTCGGTGTATTCCGTCTGGAGGGTCTTCTCCTTGTGGGTATCACCTTTGACGACGAGCACACGACCGGCCCTGGACCTCACCACGCCCGAGATCGCGCCCGCGGCCAAGGCCAGGGCGAGATGCCAGTGCGACAAGGCACGGGCCGGCGGCCGCAGCGACTGCTGCGCCGCCCCCAGGTGCGTATCGAGTGCCGACCAGAGTCCTTGCAGCCGGCCGACCTCGTCGGCGAACTGCTCGGGCTCCATCGTCACGCGATAGAAGTGCTCCGGCTCGGCCGAGCTGGCGGGGACGGAGTACGGCAGGAACGGCCATTCGAGCGGCAGTTCCTCGACTTGCGTCTCGCCCTGCCCGATCTGCAGCAGCAGACCGCGCGTGGCCTTGACCGAATCCGATGCCTGGTCGCGCTGGCGAACCCGGCGACCGAAGATCACTACCTGCTTGAACTGCGTCTCCACCGCACGGTAGATGCGCAGCTCGGCGAAGTGGCGTGTCAGCCATCCGACAAGCTCAGCATCGAACACGTAGGACGGCACGATGAAGACCAGTACGCCGCCATATTGCAGCAGTGGCAGCGCGCGCTGGTAGAACAGCTTTTCCAGCCGGGCACGACCTTGGCCCTGGTAGCCGATGTTGCCGTTGGCGTCCTTGGAAAGGTCGCCATAGGGCGGGTTGAGCCACAGCAGGCCAAAGGTCTGGCGTGAGATCAGCGTGTCCATCAGGTCGCCATGGATGCAGCGATCGACGAGTCGGCGTGCGTGGGCCGCACGTTCGGCGTCGTACTCGACGGCGAAGGCCTTGACCTGCTCGCGCCCGAGGGTGTGAGCGGCTTCGGCGATCGCCACGCCTTCGCCGGCGCAGGGATCGAGAATGCACATCGGCCCGTCGGCGGGCGCCAGTGCGGCGAGTGCTCTTTCGAGCGTGGGTTCATCGGTGGGGAAGTACCCGTTCTTGACGAAATTGCGGGCGAGCCGCGGGAACATGAGTGCCATGGGAATCTCCTGATGCATGTCGGTGGAAGGAAGCGGACATGCGCGTGGACATGTCCGGTGCGGATGCCTCAGGCCACCGCTTCGAGCGGCAGGTCGGAGGTGTTCGGGTGCCCGGCGGCGTCCGTGGTGAGTACGTTGCTGCGGATCAGGCCGCCCAGCGCCTGGGTCAGCGCCGGAACATCGATGGCGAGACGATGGCCTTCCAATGGCCCGAGGGCGAACGGAAGGCGGGTCAGCATCGACCGCGCCTGCAACAGCTCCAGCACAATGTCGCGCCAATGATCGAGCAGCGGCAGTGGGCAGGTGTCTTGCACCAACAGCCACAGCCGATCAAGCCGGTGTGCGGATTCGCGCGGCAGCAGCGCCAGCGCGCTGGCGTTGGCCTTGTCGGGCTTCACTGCGCGACGGTCGAATAGCCAGAGATTGACGAGCGACCCGAACAACGTGCGGCGGTAGGCGCGGGTGATGCGCTTCTCCAGGTTCTCGACGTTGCCGACGAAGACTGGAACCGAACCGCCTTGTTCTGTGATGAGATGGAACTGTTGCAGTCCCTGCTCGTCGCGCCCAAGGGTCAGGCGGGCAAGAAACTCCTGGACGGCGGTGTCGCGTGCCCAGACAGACAGGAAGACCAGGTTGCCGTGTTCGTCACCGACGCAGCCGTCGGCCATGAGGTCGGGGCATTCGTCGATGCGGTATTGCGTTTTGGATGATGAGGGTACGGGCATGGTGATGTTCTCGATGAAGGCCGGGACAGCACCGCCCGTCGGGGCGAGTGCCGCCCCGTGCGGGATGGATGGAATCAGGCCCTGGCGAGATGCCAGTCCTGGGACAAAGGTGCGAACTCGTAGCCCAGCGCACCGAGACGGTCGCGCTGCAGGCGCAGCACGCGACGGTCGACGGTGGCGTCGAGCTTGACGATCGCGCCCAGTGGCCAGAGCGCACCGAACAGCGCCGCGTCGTCCGATTCGACAGAAGCCTCGGCGGATGCAGCAGCCGGTTCGCTGCCGAACGGCGTGGTGTCGACCAAGGGATCGCGCGTGTTGCGTGGCTTTGCCCTGGCCGGCGCCTTGGGAGCAACCGGTGCGGGAGCCGGCGCTTCCTCGTCGATCGGATCGACTTCCTGCGGACTCAGCCGGCGGGCTTCGTCGCGGCTCAGGGCATCGATGTTGGACAACGTCATTCCGCCCAGGAGGGCGCGGATTTCGATGACCATGCGGCCGTTGGCGCTGTACGTGGAGGGGCGGATTTCGGCAATGACGAAATCGCCCTCGTACTTGCCTTCGGCGTACTGGTCGAGTTCGGCGTTCTTCACGACGAACTCGCCGATGGAGGTCGCGAGGCGGCCGACGTTGAAGTCGCCGTTGCGGCCGTGGATGGTCTTGATGGCCAGTTGGCCGGGGACAGTGATCATGAAGGTCTCCTGCTGACGATGGGAAGGCAAGGCCCCAGGGAACGGGGCCTTGCGAATCAGAACGACTCAGCATCGGCCAATGCGGGAGCATCGGCAGAGTCGTCGTCAGCGGCATCGGCGGCGGGTGCGTCGGTGGTCACTGGGACTTCCGGGTCGCGCTCGTTGGTATCGGTCGGCTTCGGCTCGGCCTTGTAGACGAGCTTGCCGTCGACCTTGATCCAACTGACGAACAGCAGGCGCGCCTTGAGGCTCACACCCTGTTCGCCGGCACGCTTCCCCTTGGAATAGGTGAAGGTGTCGGTCCACAGGTCGCCCAGGCGGAAACCGATCATCACCTTCTTCTCGGCGTCAACTGCCTGGATGCAACGGCGCACCAGGTGCTGCGCCTCCGAACCCGATACGCGCGTGTCGAAGCGCACATACGAGACGTCATCGCTGGGACCATTGAGGGCTGCGATGTCGCAGGCCAGGAACGCATCACCTTTCTTGGGTTTCACTTCGCGGATGCGATTGAGATACCCGAGGCCGGTGATGTGCAGATCGAAGTAGGACTTTTCGGTAGAAGTGGTCATGGTGAATCTCCTGAGAACAATGAGGCGGAGACACACCCGACCCAAGGCGGGGAAGGTGTGGAACCCCCGCGTGGGTTGATGGAACAGCTTGGTGGCACCACCATCGGAAACCGATGGGCGTTCGCGCATGGATGCCTGTGCGAACTGGGATGATCAACGCGGTCGGAACCGCGCCGTAGCCTTGAGGATCGTGGCTACCTGGGCATGCTGCTGACGGAAGTCAGCGGAACATGGCGGGAAGCGTGGAGCGAGAAAGGCATATTCGCGAGCAGGTATCGGCATTCGCCAATGCCCGTATTGGTGGCGCTTCGGTGACGATGCGCCAATGCCGGCGCACGGCGCAGATTTAGAGGTGCCCCTGCCGTGGCGGCGAGCGAATACAGCAAGAAGCGGTCCGCAGCGCGGTCAGGCCGCATGCAGCGAGTCAATCAGCGGACAGGATACGTGACCGTGATGCGCGCAGCACTCGTCCACCAGTTTTGATAGCGCCGCCTCCATCCGCATGAGGTCCGCCAGGCGGGCGCGCACGTCGGCCAGCCGCAGCGCCGCAAGTTCGGACGCCTCGCTGCAATGGGTTCCGTCCTCCAGCTTCAGCAGCTCGCCGATCTCGTCCAGGCTGAAGCCCAAGCGCTGAGCCGACTTCACGAACTTCACCCGCGCCACGTCGGGCCGGCCATAACGCCGGATGCTGCCGTAAGGGCGGTCCGGTTCGAGAAGCAAGCCCTTGCGCTGATAAAAGCGGATCGTCTCGACATTGACTCCGGCGGCCTTGGCGAACGCGCCGATGGTCAGGTTCTCCAAATTGTTTTCCATTTCGCTTGACTCCGTACATGACTACGGAAGTAACGTTACCGTATCAAGCGAAATCTCGAAAGGAGAACCTGATGTCGGAATCGCAAAACGGGCGCGGTGCCCTCGCCGCCGGCGGGCTGGCCGCCATCCTCGCTTCGACCTGTTGCCTGGGGCCGTTGGTCTTGGTCGCTCTCGGATTCAGCGGGGCCTGGATCGGCAACCTGACCGCGCTGGAACCCTACCGCCCGATCTTCATCGGCGCGGCGCTGGTGGCCCTGTTCTTCGCGTGGCGACGCATCTACCGGCCAGTGACCGCTTGCAAACCAGGCGAGGTGTGCGCGATTCCGCAGGTTCGCACCACCTACAAGCTGATTTTCTGGATCGTGGCCGCCCTCGTGCTGGTCGCGCTTGGTTTTCCCTATGTGTTGCCTTTCTTCTATTGATCAGGAGTTCATCATGAAAAAGCTGCTTGCCTCCCTTGCGCTCGTCGCCGTCACCGCTCCAGTGTGGGCCGCACCGCACACCGTCACGCTGGCAGTGCCCGGCATGACCTGCGCGGCCTGCCCGATCACGGTCAAGAAGGCGCTCTCCAGGGTCGAGGGCGTCAGTCAGGTCGATGTGACCTTCGAGAAGCGCGAAGCGGTCGTCACCTTCGACGATGCCAAGACCAACGTCCAGAAGTTGACCCGCGCCACCGAAGACGCGGGCTATCCGTCTAGCGTCAAGCGCTGATTCTGGGTGGATGCCATGAAGCCAATTGCACGGATCGCTGATAAGGCCGGGGCGCTCGGGGCCGTCGTTTCGGCGATGGGCTGCGCGGCCTGTTTTCCCGCGCTCGCCAGCTTGGGCGCGGCCATCGGGCTGGGTTTCCTCCAGCAATACGAAGGCTTGTTCATTTCCAGGCTGCTGCCGCTGTTCGCCGGCCTGGCATTCCTGGCGAATGCGTTGGGGTGGCTGCGCCACCGGCAATGGTACCGCAGCGCACTCGGCATGATCGGGCCGGCCATCGTGTTCGCCGGGACGGTCTGGCTACTCGGCAACTGGTGGACGGCCCGTCTGGTTTACTCCGGTCTGGCCTTGATGGTCGGCGTGTCGATCTGGGACCTGCTATCTCCTGCCAACCGTCGTTGCGGACCGGATGGCTGCGAACTGCCCGCGAAACACGGCTGACTGGCTTGAGCCACAACGAATTGAAAGGAATGACTTCATGACACAGTTGAGGATCACCGGCATGACCTGCGATTCCTGCGCGGCCCACGTCAAAGCGGCGCTGGAAGACGTGCCCGGCGTGCAATCGGCCGAGGTGTCCTACGCCAAAGGTAGCGCCAAGCTCGCCATCGAGGCCGGCACTTCGCCCGACGCCCTGATTGCGGCCGTCGCAGGACTCGGCTACCGCGCGGCGCTGGCCGATGCGCCGGTCGCGCCGCCCAAGGGTACGCTGCTCGACCGCGTGCGCGATTGGGTGGGCGGCGGCGACAAGGTCAGCCAGGACGGCGGTTTGCATATTGCCGTCATCGGCAGCGGCGGGGCCGCAATGGCGGCGGCGCTGAAGGCCGTCGAACGCGGCGCGCGGGTCACGCTGATCGAGCGCGGCACCCTCGGTGGCACCTGCGTCAACGTCGGCTGCGTGCCCTCGAAGATCATGATCCGCGCCGCACACATCGCCCACCTGCGCCGCGCCAGTCCGTTCGACGAAGGTCTGCCGCCCGCGCCGCCGGGCATCCTGCGCGAACGGTTGCTGGTCCAGCAGCAGGCGCGCGTCGATGAGTTGCGCCACGCCAAGTACGAAAGCATCCTGGACGGCAATCCGGCGATCACGGTGTTGCACGGCGAAGCCCGCTTCCATGACGGCCACAGCCTGATGGTGCTTTTGCCCGAGGGCGGCGAGCGCGCAATGTCGTTCGACCGCTGCCTGATCGCCACTGGCGCGAGTCCGGCGGTGCCGCCGATCCCCGGCCTCAAGGACACACCCTACTGGACTTCGACCGAGGCATTGGCGAGCGATACCATCCCGCAGCGCCTAGCCGTGATTGGTTCGTCGGTGGTGGCAGTGGAGCTGACGCAAGCCTTCGCCCGGCTTGGGGCCAAGGTCACGATCCTGGCGCGCAGCACACTGTTCTCCCGCGAAGACCCGGCCATCGGCGAGGCCGTGACGGCGGCGTTCCGCTTGGAGGGCATCGAGGTGCTGGAACATACGCAAGCCAGCCAGGTCGCTCACGTGGACGGCGAGTTCGTGCTGACGACCAACCAGGGAGAACTGCGCGCCGACCGGCTGCTGGTGGCGACTGGCCGCACACCCAATACGCGCAGCCTCAACCTCGAAGCAGCCGGGGTGGCGGTGAACGAGCAAGGGGCCATCGAGATCGACCCCGGCATGCGCAGCAGCGCCTCGGACATCTACGCCGCCGGCGACTGCACCGACCAGCCGCAGTTCGTCTACGTCGCGGCGGCGGCCGGCACGCGCGCCGCGATCAACATGACCGGCGGCGACGCGGCGCTGGACCTGACCGCCATGCCGTCGGTGGTGTTCACCGATCCGCAGGTCGCCACCGTCGGCTTTTCCGAGCAGGAGGCGCACCACGCCGGCATCGAAACCGACAGCCGCACGCTCGCGCTCGACAACGTGCCGCGCGCGCTCGCCAACTTCGACACGCGCGGCTTCATCAAATTGGTCGTCGAGGAAGGCAGCCATCGGCTGATCGGCGTGCAGGCGGTGGCGCCGGAAGCGGGCGAGCTGATCCAGGCGGCCGCGCTGGCGATCCGCGCGCGGATGACGGCGCAAGAGTTGGCCGACCAGTTGTTCCCCTACCTGACGATGGTCGAGGGCTTGAAGCTCGCTGCACAGACCTTCAGCAAGGACGTGAAGCAACTGTCCTGCTGCGCCGGATAGCCGAGGCAAGGAAGGAGGTGCGCCATGAACCGCTACACGGTATCGAAGCTGGCGCAGGACGCGGGCGTCAGCGTGAGCGTGGTGCGCGACTACGTGCTGCGTGGCTTGCTCCGGCCGGCGGGCCACACCGAAGGCGGCTACGGCCTCTACGACGCCCAGGCCCTGGAGCGGCTGCGCTTGGTGTGCGCCCTGTTCGAGGCCGGCATCGGGCTGGGCGAACTGGCGCGGCTATGCCACGCGCTGGACGCTCAAGACGGCAATGCCGGCGACTGTCTGGCGCACCTGCGCGCACTGGTCGCGGCCCGGCGCGAGGCGCTGGCACTGCTCGACCGGCAATTGGCGGAGATGGTTGCCGGACCGCGCCGTTGCACCGAAGAGGAGCCGCATCATGGATAAATCCGACAGCGCCGAATCTCGGCCGCAACTGCCGCGCTGGCGGGCCTACACCTGGGGCGTGCTGGCGGCGCTGACCTGCCCCTGCCATCTGCCGGTGCTGGCGGCCGTGCTGGCCGGCACGACGGCCGGCGCGTTCATCGGCGACCATTGGGGCGTCGTGGCCGTGGCGCTGGCCGCACAGTTCTTCCTGTCCCTGGCGCGGGCGATCCGGGCGTTTCGGAGCAGCCCATGAATCCCGCCGAATCGGACGCACCAACGGTCGCCGAATTGGCAGAGGCGCTCGCGCAACGGCAATTCGTGCTGCACTGCCAGCCCATCGTCGAGCTGCATGGCAATCGCGTCATCTGCGAAGCCGTGTCGGAAAGCGAGCCGAGTTGTGATCAATAAGCCTCAGTCTGGGATGCTAAGCCGCCGACAGGGCCGAGAGCTTCGCATCTAGGTCGATGCGGACTTCTGAGAGCAACTCCAGCGTTTCGTCATGCAGCTTGTCGGCGGTACGGTGCGCGCGCAGGGCGTCATCGCGGAGTTGCATCAGCGCCTGCAACTCCGGGGCGCACAGCCGGACGACCGACTCGATGACGGCATCGACCTCGGGGTGCCCGGTGTCGAGTTTCATGGCTGCGAGCAATTCCAAGGTCAAGTCCGCTCCCAGCATCAAATCCCCCGTCACCCAACTGTTGACCGTGAACAACGAGATGGGCAAGCCCTTCGCATCGAGCCCGATGGTGAGCAGGTGTCGTGTTGTCGGCGTGGTTGACAGGTTGCCGCACAGCGCGGCGAAGGCCCGTTCCGATCTTGAATACAGCCTTCGACTCCATAGGACTTGTCGGGCGAACAGGTGAATGTGCCCGTGCTCCACCGCGCCCGGCCGATCCTCAGGGCTGTGCGAGTGATAGAACCACTGGTAGCCGCTGATGTGGTCGATGGCATCGTCTTCCGGGTAGTGCGCCCACTGCCGTGGAGCGTGGCCAGCCAACAACCGGCCCAGCAGGTGCTCGCCACGCTCGGCCAGGCCCGCGTAGGTTTCCAGCAAGCGCAGCCCGACCGCCGCCAAGGCGGCGTCAGGCCGGGGTGAGCGTGGCGGCACCTTCTTCATGGAAGTCAGTTCTTCGGTGCGCACTTCGGGCCGCATTTCGGCGCGCACTTGGGAGCACATTTGGGGGCGCACTTGTTGGCCCCGCACTTGGCGGCCTTCTTGACCGGGTGCTTCTTGGCACGGCATTTCGGTGCGCACTTGGCACCACATTTCGCCATGGCGGCGGGCGCACACTTGACCGGCGCCGCCGCGTCCTGGGCCGCTGCGGGAAGGGCCAAGGTGGCGGCGGTCAGAGCGGCCAGCGAGGCCAGTTTCAGTTGGGTTTTCATACGGTTCTCCTTGGTAGATGGATGGTTGAGGACGGCCCTCGCTTGCTAAGAGGCGGCAGGGCGGTGTTCGGGTTCGCGGTTGGAGAAAAAAAGTTTTCCCGGCCGCGAACCGTTTTGGACTCCCATCGCCTCTTACTTGGCAACCACCATGAAAGGAGGCATCCCATGAAACTCGACTCGACTGCTCGGCGCGCGCTCATCGCCACCGGGCTCGCCCTGGCATCGGCCATGGCGTTCGCACAAACCAATCCGGCGGCAGACACCGTCCGCCCGCCTGGCTACAAGCCTTTGAAGGGCGATCCCGAAGCCGGGAAACTGCTATTTAACGACACGAAGCTCTCCACCAACGGCATGGCGTGCGCGTCCTGCCATGCCAACCATGGCGCCTTCTCGGCCAGCTTCGCCAAGCCGTACCCTCATACGGTGGCTATGGCCCGCGACCAACTCGGTCGCAAAAGCGTGTATCTGGACGAGATGGTGCAGGCTTGCATGGTTATGCCGATGGCCGCCAAGCCGCTGCCATGGAACTCGAAAGAGCTGGCCGACCTGACCGCCTACATGGCCGAGCTGCAAAAGACCTTCAAGCCTGCCCGTTGATTCACTTTTCCCGACCAACCTATCTCAAGGAGAACCCCATGAAACGATCCGCCATCCTCGCACCTTTTATCACTGCGCTCACGCTGTGGGCCGCCGTTGCCTCCGCTGCCGAGCCCAAGCCCTTCACCCAGCAAGACTTCGACAGGCTGGCCCACGACGGCAAGCCAGTCGTGGTGGATGTGTCCGCCACCTGGTGCCCGACCTGCAAGGCCCAGAAACCCATCGTCGAGAACCTATCCAAACAGCTTGCCTACAAGGACGTGGCAATCCTGTCGGTGGACTTCGACGCGGACAAGGCCATCCTCAAGCAATTCAAGGTGAATATGCAAAGCACCCTGATCGCATTCAAGGGCGGCAAGGAAACCGCTCGCTCAGTCGGCGACACCACGCCTGCCGGCATCGAGAATATCTTCAAGAAAGCGGCCGACTGATGGAATTCGGGCTCGGCTCCTATGGCTTTGGCTTGCTGGCCGGGCTGCTGTCCACCTTGTCGCCCTGCGTGCTGCCCATCCTGCCCATTCTGTTGGGCTCGGCCATGGCGGCACACCCTCGCGCGCCGCTGGCCCTGGCCAGTGGTCTGGCGCTCTCATATGCCGTCATCGGAACATTGATTGCTTGGGCGGGCGCGGCCATTGGCATTGATGCCGCCATCTTCCGAAACGTGGGTGCCGCGATCCTGGGGGCACTCGGGCTCGTGCTGATGTCCAGCAGCCTACAGCAGCGTTTCGCGTCGGCGACATCCGGGATCGGAGACGCAGGCAACACCTTCATCTCCCGGCTCAACCTCAATGGCCTGAGAGGGCAGTTCGTCATCGGCGTGGCATTGGGTGTGGTCTGGAGCCCATGCGTCGGCCCCACACTCGGCGCAGCCGTCTTGCTGGCCAGCCAGGGATCGCACCTGCCGCAAGTCGCCTTGCTCATGGGCATCTTCGGCATCGGCGCGGCCATGCCGGTCGTTGGCCTTGCCTACCTCTCGCGTGCCGCCATGATGAAAGTGCGCGGCAAACTGATGCAGGCAGGAAAAACCGGAAAGATCGTGCTGGGGGCCGTCATGGTGGCCATTGCCGCCCTGATTCTCAGCGGAGCCGACAAGCCGCTTGAGGCGTGGCTGGTGGAGGTATCTCCGGCCTGGCTGACTACATTGACAACGCGCTTTTAATGCGGCGTCATACTGTGGGGCGCATGAAGTTTTTTTCGGCGGCTGCGAACCGCTTTGCTGGCTCGATTCCTCTTAGCAAGTGAGGGATGTCCTCGAACTCGCAACCGTCAAAGGAGATTGAAATGTTCTACGTGAAAAATGTCCCGAACTGGGAGCGCGCCCTGCGCCTCGTCATGGGCGTGATGGCACTCGTGTTCGCTGCCATGAACTGGGGCACATCGAATCTGGCCGTGGGCGCGGGCATCATGGGCGCCATGCTGGCCATGACCGGCCTGGTGGGCTTTTGCCCGATGTGCGCGATGGTGGGCCGCAAACTCGACAAGGGGCACTGAGCCATGGCGGACGGCGTGATCGAACGGGAGAGCCTCATTCTGGCCGCCCAGACGGGCGATCCGGCGGCGATCTCCCGTCTGCTCGCGGTCTGCCAGGCAGACGCCCGCCGCTATGCGCGCAGGCACTGCCACGCCAGCGACGTGGATGATGCCGTTCAGGAATCGCTGCTGATTATCTCGCGCAAGGTCACAAGCCTGAAAGTCGCAATGGCGTTTTCCTCGTGGCTGTTTACTGTCATCAAGCGCGAGTGCCGTAAGCTCGAACGCATGATGTTCAAGCATGAGCCACTGGAAGACGAGGTGGCCGAGCAGCAATTGGCCTGCCGCACTGATGAGGCCTTGAGAATCGACCTAGCGCATGCGCTCGAATCATTGCCGGCGCACTACCTTGAAGTCGTGCTGCTGCGAGACTTTGAGGAACTGACGATCGCGGAAATTGCGGAACGCCTTGGTGAGCAACCAGGTGCGATCAAGAGCCGGCTGCATCGTGCCCGAGAGCTGGTACGGGAATACCTGCTCAGTTCCGACAACTGACCAGCATAGGTGCTGGTCAGCATCACGGTTGGCCGAGACCAGCGGCGCGTAGGCCGGCTTCGTCCACACCACGCCCGGCGCAGCAGCCGGCGAGCTGACCATTGATCGTCACGGCCGGCACCGAGCGCACGCCCAGCGCCTTGGCGCGTTGCGCGACAGAAATGTCATGCATGTCGAGCACATCGACTTCGCACGACGGGCAAGCCAGGCTCTTTACGAGGGATTCGACATCGGCGCAGGCCGGGCAGCCGGCGATGAACACTTCGACTTTGCGTTTGGCAGTCATTTCGAGGCTCCTGTTGATGTCTGTGATGAGTTGCAGCTACGCGGATGCGCGCCACCCCATCACAATCTCAGGATAAACCTTGGAGCCAACTCCAGAGTCAAGCAGAATGTGAGGCGGTCTGCCGCATATTCCGTCACCAAACTGCTGTGGCATGGCATGTCTGTCAGTCGCCACAGTAGCAGGTGATCGGTTCTACGGCAGGATCGAACAGGTCACGTTGATCGGCTGCGAAGTGCGCCAAGTCAGCATAGCTCGGGCCGTCGGCACGGAACCGCGCTCCACTGGGTTTGCTGGCCAGTTTCAGCGACTCCATCCGAATCCACCAGACGGCAGCCTCGGGCCGGGCCTTGATGAGCGCCAGGCGCTGCCCCCTGGGCTTGAGGAAGCACAGATCGCAGTTGCCTTCGAGCGTGCGGCCGTTGACGGTCAGCAGTTCCAGATCGAAGGACTGCGTCTGCCAGAAGGCTGCTACGTCCTGCACGGTCACGCCGGCCTCGGCCAGCGGCATGCACATGGTTTCTCGCGTCGACTCCGTGGAATGGCCACGGGCCCGTATCTTTGACACCCGCCGCTGCTCGTCCGCGCGGATGCCGATGAACTGGTCCCATTCTGCCCAGCCGAGCCGGCGCACGAACCTGTGCATCGGCCGGATCTTCAGGCTGGTGGTGCAGCCGCGCGCCACCGGGTTCGGAAGGTGTGAACGGGCTTCGGAAAGCGCCTCGAAGGGCTCGCCCTCGCGGCTGGCAGTGTCGAAATCGACCACCGCGAAACCCGGCTCCGCCGCCCGGTATTCCAGCCAGTGGATGGGTACGCGCCAATGCTCGGCGCAGTCGCGCACGAAGCGCAAGGTGGCCTCCACCTCCTTGCCGGTGTTGGCGAAGCAGACCACCGCTTCCGCGGGCAAACCACCGTTGGCCTGCAGCACGCGCCAGAGCATGTAGGCACTGGTGCGCCCGCCGCTGAAGCTGATGCAGGTCGGCTGATCGATCTTGAACGGGTCGCGCATGCGAGGTATCTCCAGGCAGGGGCCGGCGGTTGCCGGCAGGGGTGGCCCAGGACGGGGCTGGAGACGAGCGCGAGCACGCGGCGAGGGCCGCGGTACGGAAAGAGAGACGCCCCCGGAGCGGGGGCTGGGAATGGCAGACAGTCAGTTGCCGCGCTGCGTAGGAGTCACGGCCTGTAGCGACAGGTGCGTTGCCGTGGCAGACACCTCGAGGTCGCCCTCACCGTTCAGGATGAGCGGGAAAACGCCATCGTGCGGATCGAAGAACTCGCCGAAGTCGTCGCCACCGAATTCGGCGCGCGCCAGCTCCCACCAGTCATCGAACGTATCGATATCCGGATTGCAGCCGACGGCGTAGGCGATGAGCTTATGGCGTCCGTCGAGCCGACGCTCGCCGCGCTCGGCCAGGAAATACACGCCCTGGTCCTTGACCAGGATGATGCGACATTGGTTGACCGCCGCTTCGGCGAGCACGGGCCGCAAGTCCGAGCCTTTGAATCGAATGGACATGGATTGATCTCCAGGGAAAGGGAAGAAGGACTTCCCGCCGCGAAGACGGGAAGTCACGTAGCGGTCAGTGCCGAACAAGCTTGCGAACAGACAGGCATTGCACGCGAATGCGCCGCCAGTTCCCGTCGTCGATCAGCCGTTCCAGCGTCCCGCCGAGAGAGTCGAAGAACACTTCGTCGACCCGATCAACCAGCTCGCCGTCGCGGTGCAGTTCCACCGCGTACAGATCGAGTCCGCGCTCGTACGACACGGTGACGCGCCCCTGGAACTTCGCCGTGGCCACAGTGACGCCAATGGCCGGCGGGGTCGCGATGATGTCCTTGGGCAGCGGATCGACCCAGGTGAAGTCCCGCGCGCCGGCATCCACCAGCAGGTGGGTGATGCGCCGGAAGCCGTCGGGTGCGGGCAACTGCTCCATCTGCTGGATCAGCTCCTGCAGCTCGGGGCAGCGAGGCACGGGGATTGGCAACTTCGCCGGCGCGGAACCGAGCACGAACCGCTGCACCGTGTACGGCTTGCCGTCGGCAGTGAATGCAGTCTCTTCCTCGGGCGTGTCCGCGCGCAGGCCGTCAAAGCGGCGTCGGGCGTAGGGTTCGACCTGCACCTTGGCGCCCTCGTCTGGCACCGCGGTCACGAGCGCCCGGTCGAGCACCGCGAATTCGGCTCGTCCCGTCTTGACGACGATGGCGTCGTCGGTGGTGGCGATGACCTTGCCCTCGAAGGGTTTGGGATCGATGTGGAAGCCCAGCGTCGAAACCTTGGGCTGGCCGTCGAAGATGTTGAACTTGAAGCTGCGGACGTTGGAAGGCACATGGCCGCGAACGAGCGTCGGCATCTGTGCGCGGATGGCTTGGGTATCCATAGGAGACTCCTTGTGGCAACCAAGGGACTCCCGCCCGCAAGGGAGGTATGTCCCTTGCGGGTGAGGTGGAAGGACGCGGCATACGTCCGGTGAAAGAAACAACCAGCGCGGCGAACCGCACCGCAGTCTCGAAGGTCTCAACTGCCTGGGCATGCTGCCGGCTACGCCAGCGAACATGCGGGAAGCGTGCGGCAGGCGTGGGCGCCCGTCGTCCTGGAATCGGCAACCTGTCGCCACCACGTTCCATGAAAAGGAAGAGCCCCGCATGAGGGCTCGCAAGGGACTACTCGTCGTCGTACAAGGGCAATCCGTCCAGCACCGGCGCATCGGCATCGAACACCAGCATGCGAACGTCGGCGAGTGCAGCCAGGTGCAGCACTTCCACGAGGGACTCCGGCATGCCCTTGGCCCGGTGCTCCTGCCGCAGCTCTTCGGCAGTAATGCCCTCGACATGCTGCAGGTTCGCATCCGTCCAGGGGGTGGCGATCAGCTTCACGCCGATCGCGGGGCTGTACGGGATGCGGAAGGCGACGAACAGAAAACCGCTCGGCGTGGCGATGTCCGCCAGATCGGCGAGAAATCGGCCTGCGTCGGCGGTGAGATGGGCACTGCTGATCTCCCAGCACCGGCTGTAGAAGCCCGTCTCGAAGCTCAGGCGCCGCACGACTTCCTGTGCGGCTTTCTCCGAGTAGGTGTCGCCGACGTGGACGGGCTGGCCGAAATCGTCGCCGCTGACGGCGTAGACCACGGTACGCACCACGCCGTCGGTCTGGCATTGGGCATCCAGATCATCGGGAACGTCCTGGCCTTCGGTGATCAGCGCAAAATCATTGCCGAAGATGCAGGGAAAGAGCGCGACCTGCTCATCGGCCAGATGCGCTTGGCTGGGATGCAGCGGTCGCCAGACCGGTGGGCAGTCATCCTCGAAGGTGATGCACAACGAGCGTTCGATGCGCAGGTTCTGGTAGCCGCGGACGAAAGGGTTGGAATTCGGGGACATGAGTTTTCTCCATAGGAGGAAGTGGAGCCCATTCCCCGGCTGGGGAGCAAGCCCCAGCGGGTGGTTGAAGAGATGTCGAGAACAAGGAGGGACACGGCCTCGCATAGAGGCGCATGTCCCTCATGGGTGAAAAATGGAACGGGTGGCGGACAAGCGGATCGGCGTCACCAACCGCTGTAGTTCAGCGCGAGATCGGCAATGACCTTGCGGCGCTCAAAATCGAGACCTCCCAGATCGGAAAGCCCCTCGAATCCGCAGCGCTTGAGCATCGCGCCACCCTCGCGGGCGTTGTAGAAGCTCACCATCGCGGACAAGAACATGCGCTGGCCGCCGCTGAGGACATCCAGGGCGTCGTTGAGCAACAGCACCTTGGGACACAGATCCCACTTGCTGGTGGCGCGCTGCAGACCTTCGGGCGTGCCGTCGCCAAACCATTCGGGACCGGCGATTTCCGCGCCGCGCTTCCACGCTTCGAAGAAGGCCTGCGGAGCTTCGGCGAAATGCCGTTCTTCCGCGGTGATCTGATCAAGTACGTCTTGGGGCAAAGACTGGTTCATGAAATGGCTCCTGGTGAGTGGAAGTCAGGGATGGATGCGTTGCTGCCAGCGGCCTGTTGCCAGGGCGTGGTCGGCGACGTGCTGCGAACGGAAGTACTCGACGGACTCTCGGGACACCGGGCCGTCTTCATCGGCGGTGCCGATGTAGTGGCCGGCGGCGCTGTGGCGTACCTGCAGCGGCAGGCGTTTGCCGGTGTAGGCCAGGGCCAGATAGCCAATGGCTTCGGCGCGGGCCTGGGCAGTGCTCAGGGACGTCGAGGTGGATGCAATGGACATGGGTTCTCCTGGTTGAAGGGCCGGGAGAAGCCGCACCCAGTCGGGAGCGAATACCTCCCGAGGGGTTGAACACGAACGGCATCGGCGTCATGAAGACGCTCGTCCGCGGTGAGCGATGCGAAGCGGACTGGTTCGATCCACACGGCGGACCGCGTTGCAGCCTTGAAGACCGGAGCTGCCAGGGCATGGTGCTGACGACCGTCAGCAACACATGGCCGCAGGATGAACGCGACACGTCATCGGCGTCTTTGGGGAATGCGCATCGCGCCCAAGCCACTTTGACCTGGTGTAATGCGGATCGGGATCAGGCATAGACCAACAGGCCAAAGGCCCTTGAGCCTTCAGCCGGAGAGGAGAGAAACCACCTGTGGGCTGTGGCAGTCCCGGCCGTCGTCAAAGCCGCTCGCTGCGTCAGCAATCGCACCCGACCCGTGTCGTGGCTGGGGTCGACATCCTTAGGCACACATCCGCGCACAAAGGGAGCCCGTTATTCCGCCGGCGGGCACCGGCACCGAATACCGTCGACCCGAGGGGTCTCCTGACGGCTCGCAACGACACAAGCCTGCCAGCCGTCAGGAGACCCATCGTCATCAACGGGAGCACCTCGATCAATGGAATCGCGGCAGAGGCGATTCGCGGAGGAGCGACCTTCTCGTCTCGCGGACCCGTCGCGGGGCAGCGAGACGCGCACACCGTTGCAGAAGGATGCGTGTGCTGGGGAGTCCCGCTGGATGCGGGAGGTTGGCCCCGCCGTAGGAAACGGCCGGCGTGGCGCGGGGATTCGTCGGCGTCAGGACGCATTGCGGGAAGCCCGCTGCTTGCGCGGCGTACCGCGCTTGCCTGTCGAGCTATCGACCGGTTGCGTTCCCTTGCAATCCGGGTAACGGCTGCACGACCAGAAAGCGCCGTTCTTGCCGGTACGCTGGCGCATCGGCGCGCCGCACTGCGGACAAGATGGCGAAGGCGGCAGCTTGATGGCGAGCGTTGCGCCGCTGTACTGCTGCACGAGCTGGGCCACCCAGGCGGATTGCTTGGCGATGAAGGTGTCCAGCGTCATCTGGCCGGCTTCGATCATGCCCAGCGCCTGCTCCCAGACCGCCGTCGTGCCCGGATCGGCAATGGCGGCCGGCACGGTGTCAATCAAGGTGAAGGCGGCATCCGAGGCACGGATGGCACGGCCATTCTTCAGAAGATAGCCGCGGCCGAGCAGGCCGCCGATGATGTTGGCGCGCGTCGCTTCGGTGCCGATGCCCGTCGTCTCCTTGAGCTTCTGCTTCAGGCGCGGGTCGGTGACGAGTTTAGCGACGCCCTTCATGGCCTTGACCAGTTCGCCCTGCGTGTAGGGCTTGGGCGGCAGGGTCTTGAGCGCCTTCAGATCGACGTGGCCAACCTGGCAGGACAAGCCGGCTCGCAGCGCCGGCAGCACCTGGCTGCGGGGGGCGTCGTCGTTATCCGCATCACTCTCCTCCGGCGCCGTCAGCACCTGGCGCCAGCCGGCCACGGCGATCTGCTTGCCCACGGCCAGCAGCGACTGCCCGCCGCAAGCGAGCTGCGCCACTGTCCGGTCGAACTCGTGGTGGGGCAGAAACTGCGCCAGGTAATGCGCGCGGATCAGTCGGTAGACGGCCAGTTCCTTCTCATTAATGGCCGACAGGTTGGCGGGCTCCAGCGTTGGGATAATGCCGTGGTGCGCCGTGACTTTGCCGTCGTTCCAGGCGCGCGAGCGCTGGGTCGGGTCCAAGCGGTCAATCAACGGGCGCAGGCCGGGATCGGTCTTGACCAGGCTGTCGAGAACGGTCGGCACCTCGGCCAGCATGCTCTCGGGTAGGTAGCCCGAGTCGGAGCGCGGATAGGTCGTCGCCTTGTGCGTCTCATACAGCGCCTGGGCGATGTCCAGCGTCTCCTGCACGTCCAGGCCCAACTGCTTGGAACACACCTCCTGCAGCGTGCCCAGGTCGAACGGCAGCGGCGGACCTTCGCGAACGCGCTCCGTCTCGACCGACACCACATGGGCCCCGCTGGCGGCGGGCATGCGTTCCGCGGCCTGCTGGGCGACCGGCTGTTGCAGGCAGCGGCCGGCATCGTCTGTACAACCCTGAGGTGGCGTCCAACTTGCGATGAAGGACTGGCCAGCGTGAGACAGTGTGACCTCGATCGCCCAGAACGGTACGGAGACGAAGCGTGCGATCTCGCGGTCTCGATCCACCACCAGCTTCAGCGTCGGCGTTTGCACCCGGCCCACCGACAGCACACCGGTGTAGCCGGCCTGTCGTCCCAGTAGCGTAAACAACCGGCTCAGGTTCATACCGATCAGCCAGTCGGCACGCGAACGGGCCAAGGCTGAGTAGTACAGCGGGAGCGTCTCGGCCGATGGCTTCAGCGCGCCCAGTGCCTTGCGGATCGACGCATCGTTGAGCGCCGACAGCCACAGGCGTTGGATCGGCCCGCGGTAGCCGCACAACTCGATGATCTCGCGGGCGATCATCTCGCCTTCGCGGTCGGCATCGGTGGCGATCACCAGTTCGCTGGCCTGGCCGACGAGCTGTTTAACGATCTTGAACTGCGCGGCGGTCGCTGCCTTGGGCTCGACGTGCCAGCGCTCGGGAATGATGGGCAGTTGCTCGATGGCCCAGCGCTTGTAGCGCTCGTCGTAGCCCTCGGGAGGAACCGCTTCGACCAGATGACCGATGCACCAGGTCACGACGATACCCGTGTCACTGTAGCAGCCGGAACCACGCTGGCCGGCCCCCAGCACGCGGGCGATGTCCTTGCCTTGCGAAGGCTTCTCGCATAGGAACACGCGCATGTTGAAGCCTCCTCGGGAATGTGCAGTTCATCGGATGGACAACAGCATGGCTGGGCCAGATGAGACCTGCAGCAAGGAAGCCGGATGGCATGGACACCGAATTGTGATCGGCTGAGGAATGGTTGCCGCAGTGGTAGGTGTGGGTCGCGGCAATGTGAGGGACGGGCGATTCGTGTTGGGAGGGCGGCCTGAAACTCGGTGGACCGCAGTGGAACTATCCCCAGGGGATAGCCCACTGGAGCACGGCGGGCGTCTGACGGTTGCTACAGCCGCTCGCGATGCTTGATCACTGGCCCACGGCCGGCTTGGCGCCGAGCGTCACCGCCTCGAGGCGGTACGGCAGGATGCCGACGCGCCGGGCCTCGATCTTGAAGGTGACGCGCTCGTTGTCGTCGGCATCCTCCCATTCGTCGCGCACGGTACGGCCTTCAACCAGCACGCGCATGCCCTTCTGGTACAGCGACTGCCAGTGCTCGGCATCACGATGCCACAGTTCCACCGGCGCCCAGAAGCCGCCGCGGTCCTCATATTCGCCATCCTTCTTCGGGATGGGGTTATCGAAATAGACGTTCAGGCGCAGCAGCCGGCGCGGGTCGTCGTTGCCGTTGGGGAATTCGCGGTACTCCGGCGCGGAACCGATGTTGCCCTCGCCGACGAAGTGCGTGCTCATGGTGACTCCTTGGGGGTGGTGGAAGCGGACGCGGCATGCCCGTGGACACGTCGCAGATAAATCGCCTCGGCTTGGGCCATCCGGCTGGCGCATTCCAGGGCAAGGCGGGCGATGCTGTGGGTCAGGCTGATCTGCATGTTCAACCCAATGCGCTGCAGCTCCAGCGCATACAGGTCGTCGATCAGCGAGGCCGGTGTCGCGGGGCGATCGAGCAGCGACGCCCACAAGGCCACGCCCATGGATGAGCGGTCGAGGTTGCGCCAGCGCAGAAAGGTCGTCCCTGCGCCGGTCGTCTGCTGGGCCAGGTGCACATCGAGCAGGTTGAAGGGATAGGCCCGCGCCTGGGGCAACACTTGCCGTTGCGCCAGGACGATCAGCTCGTCGCGCAGCGCCATGCACTGGCTGGCCCAGGTCTCCAGACTCCCCTTACCTTTAAAAGGCTGTAAAAGGCCTTTTAGGTAGACTGCGTGTTCCAGCCGCTGGAAGTCCGCCTGTGCCAGTGGAATGAAGCGCGCTGGATGGCCGGAAGAAGAAAGAGCCGTCATGCCTTGTCGCCCCCATCATCTTGTCCTGCCACATCGCCTGCGCCATCGGCAAGGCCGGACTCCAAAGCATCAGCGACCGATGCCTCGGGCCGACTTCCCCGCCGTGCGATGGGTGGCGCAAAGCGCGAGCGGTGGGTGCCTTCGAGCACGTCCTGCGGCAGCTCGCCGAACTTCTCCAGCGCCGCCCGCGCCGCAGCGTTCTTCGCCGCGAAGTCGTCGCGCGTCGTGCCGGAATAGCGGTACTGCTGCGCCAGGGAAAACAGGCTGCGCAGCGCATGAGCGCCATCGTTGAGCCAACGCTCCAGCGTGCTGCGGTCGATCAGTGCCGTGTGGTGGGCCAGGATCAGTTTGCGTGCGAGGTCGTCGTAGTCGGCCAGCAGGTACACCGCCATGAAGCCGAGCTGCGCGTTGACGAACAGCGGCAGCTTCACCGGCTGCACGTTCATGTTCTCGCCCAGGGACAGCGCGGGCGGCACGTCAGCCAGCGCCTGGTCCACCTGTTCGCGTAACGTCTGCAGGCTGGCTTTGGTCTGCGTGAGCTTGTCTTCGATGCGCAGCATCCACCAGTCCGAGTAGGGGTCGTCCTGCTCGGCGCCGCGCTTCATCTTGTTCATCACGCTGATGTAGCCGTTGAGGCCGATGATGCCGGGACGCCCCTCGGCCGGCGCGCGGCCATGCCAGATGCGCGATGCGTGGTGGGTGTGCAGCGTCAGCGACATCGCGCTGCGCAGCGATCCGAGATTCAGTTGCAGGGGTTCGTTGGCCATGGGGACGACTCGCGGTGAATGAACGAGTCGTCAGCATCAGCACCAGCCGGAAGGCCGTCAGTCAACAAACCGCATCTAACGCCCGCCCGGTTTGCCTGTTTGTCCGTCAATGGAAGGCTGTCTGTACCAGCCATCCCCTGGGGATAGCCCTGCTGAAGGTGATGATCGGGATGAGCGTCCGGCAACCGGCGGAAAGCTGCCTGTTCGGCCTATCCCCAGGGGATAGCCGGATCGCTCAAGGGTCGTGCAGGGCCGACCGCAGCCGCGCCAGGTAGGCACGTGCCACCTCGGGATCAGTGGCACGGGATGCTGGCGGTGACGATGGCGCAGGTGGTGGAGGCGCTGGCGGCGCCGATGCACTTTCTCCCGCCCAGGCCTTGAACTCTCCGCGGATCGCCTTCTGGATGATGCCGAACAGGTAGCCGGCCGGGTTGCGCACCGCGCTGTTACGGCAGCGTGCCGCCCACTCGTCGAGCACCGCCTGCCGCTGCGCCTCGTCCACCTGTTGCAGCGCCACCAGCGCGCCGGCCTGCTGCTCATCCTTCAAGCGCAGGAAACGCTCGGGTAGTCGCAGGTTCTGCAAGGCCCTCGCGCGCGGTACTGTACGTACTTCATTTATACGATCCTTACGTACTGTACGGTCCTCCTTCGGATTCCGAAGAGAGCCATCCGGCGCGGGTTTCGGCCCCACTTCGGATTCCGAAGACGGGGGATTTGCATTCCGAAGCAAGCCTTCCGTGCCGTCTTCGGAATCGTGGTTTCCGCCCTGCTGTGGATAACTTGGCGTCACCCAACCATGCCGGGCCATGTGCTGCGCCAGCACCTGCAAGCGCGTCGGCAACGTGCGGCCGCTGAGCAGCGGGTCTTCGGCAATCTCCTTCAGCGTGTGCATGCCGACGATCTGCACCGCCTTGGCGGCATGGGTGAGGGCTTGGCTCACCAAGCCCAGATAGTCGGGGTCGAGCTGCATCGCCTCGAAGGGCGTCAGCGGTTCGTCGTGCAGGACATAGAGGTTGCCCAGGATGCGACCGGTCTTGGGGTCGCGCCGGCGGCGCACCAGGCTGAGCCAGCGCGTCAGGCGCAGCAGCGTCAAGGCGCGCGCGACGGTCTCGTGCGAGGCCTGCGCCCCGCACGGCATCGAGGCCAGGTAAGGCCGGAGCTGGTCATAGGTCGGAAAGGCCGTCACGCCGTCGTCGTTGAGCTGGAAGCGGAAGACCTGCCAGGCGTTGCGCTCCAGCGGAGTCAGGCGTCGATCGAGGAACAGCGCGCGCGGCACGCTTTCATGGCGATTGCCGCTATACAGGAAGCCGTCGCCGGGTGGCGCCGTGCCTGGCCCTTGCGCCAGGTTCTGCAGCGCATCGTCGAACAGCGCCGACAGCGCCATGGGACCATCGCGCCGTGGTGCGCTGCCCGTCGCCATGGCCTACACCAGCCCCTGGTCGATCCAGTTCCGTATCGCCGCCCAGACCACCGACATCGGCAGCGTCAGCGTCTCGGCGAGGTCCATGGTCAGGCCCAGCATGGCCAGATCGTCGCTCAACGCGATATGACGCTCGGTGACGCCGGCCTTCCAGTGCTTCCATAGGGCGGTTTCCTGCGCCTCGTCCAGCACCGGATGCCGCCCCTTGCGCTTCGGCAGCCCGAGGATGTCGCGCCGCAGGGCGACTTCCTGATGCGTGAGACCGTAGAAGCGGCTCACCATCTCCGTGCTTGCCCCCAGGCGCAGCATGCGGTCCACCGTGGCGATTTCCTGCTCCACGTCCTGCACTTGGCTGAGCAGCCGCTTCAGCACCTCGCGGTTGATCGAGACCGAACACCACGACACGGTGGTGTTGACCAGCACGCTGACCAGCGCCGGATGCTTGAGCGCATCCAGCTCCTCTTCGCCGAAGCCCATCGCCTTGCAGCGGCGCAGTTGGCCGTTGCGCAGATCGTGCAGCGCCTGGGCGATGACGGCCTGGTTGAGCGGATGAGGTGACGACATGGCGGTCTCCCTCGCTCAGGAACCATGGCCTGGATCAGCGGACACCGTGCCGCTCTCCAGGTCCAGCAGTCGGCGCGCCAGGCGCAGCAGCCGAAACAGCTTCACCAGACCGGCATCACTCAGACGCATGGAAGCGCCACCGCTGCTATGAAGCAGCGGCGCCAGGTCGTCGGCCAATCGCGTACGATCAAACCCTGTTGCGGGTGCCGGCGCGTCGCTTAGCGCATCGAGCAGGGTCAGTACGGCGCGAGCGAAAGCAGTCAAGGCCTTCGCTTGTGCAGCGGGTGGAGCCATGCAAACGAAACCGATACCGCGCGCAATCGGCTCGATGTGCCCGCCGACCGCCGCCTCCTCGGCGATCTCGCAAGCGAACTGCGCGATATGCACGCGGAGCCGGTCCGGCACGTCCAGTCCGGGCTCGATGTACCAGACATCCGAGATGGGGTAGAGCCCGCCGACCTGCACGGGAATCGCGCGCAAGGCATTGGCCTCGAAGTCGGGCAGCTTGCCGCCCAATTGGTCGGCCACCAGACGCTGGAGGGATTGCAGGCGTTCGGTCGTCGGCGCCGGAGATACGATGTGTCCCTGCAGACGCTCCACATCGCTGCCAGTCGGATTTGGTGCGGAGTCCGCTTCCGTGGCCCGCTCGGTGCCGGCCGCGGGAACTGTAGCGGGCTGTGCTGAGGCCATCGGAACAGCGGGACCAGTCGGCGCGCCAGCCCACTGTGCAGTTGCCGCCGCCGGAGGTGGTGATACAGGCTGTGGTGCAGCAGATACGATGGGGGCCACCGGGCTTGCCGGCGACGGCTCGCTGGTCAACGCCCGCTGCCGGCTTTCGCTGTCATTGATTTCCAGGCTCAGCGTGTCGTAGTCCGCTTCCAGCAGCTCGGCCATCTGGCCCACCAACTCGTCCTGCACTCGCTGGAGCGAGAAACCGTCAGGCTGCGTGTCGAACTGCGACAGCGCATCCTGGAACAGCGAGGCGAAGTCCACGGCGAGGTGACGGCCCAAGGCGCGCTGTTCCCAGGTGCGCTCGCATGCCCTGCGCAGCACCGCGAGCCGCTCCACCTGGTGCCGGCCCAGCCCACCGTACAGCACCGTCGGGATTGCCGGCAGCAGGTAGCGGATCGCGTCCTGCATGCGGCTGATGTGCGATTGCTGCACCGGGTAGCCATCGGCTGTCAGGCGCCGCGCCAGCTCGGACTGGGTGAGCGCGCCGCCGATTTCCTGTTCGTAGAACTCACGCGCTTTCTCTACGCCCAGGGCGCGCTCGATGAAGGTCAAGCCGCCGCGCAGCTCGTTTTCGGCCAGGTGGCCCGTCAAGGCGACGATCTCGCCCCGTTCCGGCCAGGGGCGAAACAGGCAGGAGATACGGAAGAAGCGTTCCTGCTTGGTCTCGGTCCACAGCTCGCGAAGGATGGCCAATCGCGTATTGCCGCCATTGCGAATGATGAAGTGTTCTTCGCCGGGCCTGCGCGTAATCGCCGGTGGCGCATCCAGTCCGCGCTCGCGGATGGACGCCTTGATTTCTTCGTAAGCCGGATTGCGCTTGACGCGAGGGTCGTGGTCATACGGGCGCAACTGGTCCAGCGTCACGATCATCGGCGTGTCGGCGATCGGATCGCTCAACGTCGTGGCGGCGGGACCGGTGCGCTGAAACCCGGCGGCGAGCAATTTGTCCGCCATGTCACGAGGGGTCATTTCAGCCATGCCCGCCTCCCATCGCCTTGGCATCGAGGGCGCAACGGGCCTCGCGATCGGCACGGCGGATCTGCGCCCGGGCATTGAGGCTGGCCCGATGGTCGCTGGCCGTCGAACTGGTGTAGATCGGCGCACAGCCGTGCTTGGTGAACTTGAGATGACCTCCAGGCGTTCGCTTGACGTGCCAACCCTCCGCGAGGGCGAATTCGATCAAGGCGCGCAATCGCTTGTGGCCGCGCGCCAGTTCATGCGCGTTCGCCATGGCGGGCTCCCCTGGAATCATTGGGCTTGCCTGACACCAGCGCGAAGCGCTCACGCCATGCCGGAAACAGCTCCCCCGCCAGGGCACGCATGGTCTCCAGTGCAGCCGGCGCGACCCGCCCCAGAGGTTGTCGGTACTCGACGCGGTGCACCGGCAGGCCCTTCGTCGATGCGCGGGGATAGGCTTCGATGGCAGGAACGTCCGTGTCCAGGACATGCACGCCGACTTGGCCCGCGAACACGTCGCGCAGTGCCTGTTGGATCAACTTCGCATTCGACGAAACCGGATGCACGCGGTTGATCAGCAGATGCAACGGAGGAGGCGCTATACCGAGATGCCGGTACGGGGAGATGTCCTCGATCAACTGCAGGGTGCCGCGACGCAGTTCGCGCGCAGCCAGGATTTCCGGGGTCACGGGCGAAAGCGCGACATCGGAGGCAAGTACCGCCATTTCCAGCAGCACGCTGCGCGCGCCCTGGGTGTCGATCAGCACCAAGTCGTACTGCGCTGCCAGGGTGGGCAACAGGTGGCGCAGACGCAAACGCCCATCCGGGGCGTGCAGCAGCAGCGTGTTCAGCTCGCCCCGGTCGTCATTGGACAGAACCAGGTCCAGGCCGGCGATGGCAGTCCGCGATACCAACTGCTCCAGGCGCTGCTCATTGAATGCCAGCAACTCGTAGATGCCGCCAGGGGCTCGGTGCGCCAGTTCATAGTAGGACGACAGCGTGGGCTGGACGTCGAGGTCGAGCAGCAGCACGCGCAGGCCGGCGTCGGCAACCAAGCCGCCCAGGTTCGCAGCGGTGGTCGTCTTGCCGACACCGCCCTTCGTGGAAATGATGGATATGACCTGCATCAGGCTCTCCTCGTAGACGTTCTGTGAATTCGTGGGAGAGCCGGTCACACCCGGTTCTTGAGGCGTTCGCTGATCCAGTGGTCCACCTCGGTCGAATCCCAGCCGACGGCGCGAACCCCAAGGCGCAGTGCCTGGGGGAACTCGCCTTTCTTCATCAGGCTGTAGATGTGGGCGCGCTTGAAACCAGACTTGGCTTCGACTTCGTCGAGCCGCAAGATGCGGCGCTCGCCCGGCGGCAATGCAGGCGTCTGCGACATGATGGTCACTCCTTAACGCTCAGTGGCGTTCGTTGGCGTGACCCTCATTAAATAGACATCGCTGCTGGAAGCCATTGCAAATGCAGTTTCCGAAACTGCACATACAAGCTTGCAAGTCGGAATGCGACAGGAGCAGCGCGCCCGTAGGATGACGGCTCGGCTCTCGGCAGCGCTAGCTAGGAGGCCGAGCTGCGCACTCTTCGGCGAGCCTGGGCGAACTTGCCATTCAGCGTGCGCTCGGTGATCCCCATGATGCCGCCGTGATGTGCGATCAGTGCGCTGACGATGGCTTCCTGCGTCCTGAAGCTCGAGTAAGGCGTGCCAGCCGGAGACTGTCCCAGGATCAGATCAAGCATGCCGCCGATGATGTGCTGGTAGGTCGATTCCGCCCGATCCGTGATCGAGCACTCGTTGCCTGCCGGCGTCACTTCGATCTGTTTTGATAATACGTGATGCTGCTCCTGCAGCATCTCAACTTGGCGCCGGCAGTGTTTCAGCTCTGCCTTCAGTGCCTGCCGTTCCACCAGCATCGCTTGCCCCGCTTCCAAGGTGATGATGGGGTGAGCGATGCGCTCGCGGCGGCTGAAGAGAAAGGCTGGTCGTTCTTCAGGGTAGTGGTCCCGCATCCAACGCTTGAGATCCAAATGCCTGATGGTGAGGTCGGGGGAATCCCAGAGCGTCTTGTCGTCCAGTGTGATGCCATTGCAGCCGTACGGGAGTTCGCCGTTGAAGATGGCATCGTAGATACGCTCGGTGCATAGGCGTAGCTCGCCCCATCCAGGGAAGTTGAGCGTCGTGGGCATCTGCCTCGGTGACGTTATCAAGCGCAAGATGTCTTTCTTGTGTTTCAACAAACCCGCCCAGCGTATGGCGGCTTCGATCGGTCGATAGTAGACCTTGGACACTGGTGGACTGTCGTGCATGCATCCATCTCCCCACAAGGAATCTCTACATCAAAAGCTCCTCAAGACCTGAGCGTTCCGGGCGTACGCAACAACAGCGAATGAGTCGATGCCCATGCTCATTCACGCGCACCAAGCGTTGCCTCGGCCTGATCGTCGCGGGCCATCCATGCTGGAAGTTAGATGTCTGGGCCGATCCGCTCTTGACTGCAAGGGCGGGGCCGGTGGAATCTCGCAACAACAACCTTTCCGCATGCCACGTGCGTACCGGAGAGAGCGTTGTTGCGTTGCCGGAATTCGGCAAGACCCGATTGACATATGCTGGCGTGCATGCGGTCTATCAGCGTGCTCGCCACAAGTTCGCAGATCGCCGCCATGTTGCATGGCTGGGTACGTTCCGACCGGTCCGCACACGCGCTGAGACCGGTGGGAAATGCTGTCAGACTGAAATAGAAGCAGGCGTCTCGTGGATAACGGCGCTTACCATACCCCCAAGAGTATGGGAGCGGCCGAGGTTCTGGTGCCTCGGCCGCTCCGTTACTTCGCCGAGTCTGCGGGTTGACTAACAATCAAATAATCGTTAGAGGGTTAATATGAATAAACGATCATTGAAGGATCTGCTCTACGAGCAGGTCGCCCGAATCGGCAAATCCCTTGCCAGCCCGAAGCGACTGGAATTGGTTGAGTTGTTGGCGCAAGGCGAGAAGAGCGTCGAGACTTTAGCCTCCCAAGCCGGCATCGATATGCGGCTCGCCAGCGCCCATCTTAAGGCGCTGCGGGAGGCGCGGCTGGTCGAGACCCGGCGCGATGGCAAATACATCTACTACCGCCTGAGCGGCCGGGACGTGTCGCAGCTATGGGTAGCGCTGCGGGAAACGGCCGAAGAGCATCTGGTCGAGCTTCAAGTCGCCCTTGCGCAGATGACGGCACAGCCGGACACCCTGGTTTCGGAACGCCGAGAGACCCTGCTCGAAAAGGCGCGGCAAGGGGAAATCGTCGTCATCGACGTGCGCCCCACCAGCGAGTTCAACGCTGGCCATCTGCCTTTCGCCCGCTCGTTGCCCCTGGACGAACTGGAAAAGCGCTTGGCCGATCTGCCTGCGGACCGTGCCATCGTCGCCTACTGCCGTGGGCCGTTCTGCCTCATGTCCGATGAGGCGGTGCAGCTACTTCGCGCTCGCGGCTTCAATGCCACGAAGATCAGCGATGGCGTCAGCGAATGGGCCGCCGGTGGCTTGCCCATCGAAACCTCGACAGAGTAAGCCACGGCGCGAAGCAAACATCGACCTAAACGATCCCGGAGACCGCCATGCAAACTCTGTTCATCCTCAATGATGCCCCCTACGGGAGCGAGCGCAGCTACAACGCTCTGCGCCTCGCCAAAGCGCTGGCCAAGCGTGAAGGTGAGACGGTTCGACTGTTCTTGATGGGAGACGCCGTTGCCTGCGCCAAGACCGGCCAGCACGTCCCCGAGGGCTATTACAACGCGGGCGACATGCTGCGCATGGTCGGCGGTGAAGTGGGATTGTGCGGCACCTGCCTCGATGCCCGTGGGATCAACGCGGATGAACTTATCGAGGGAACCCGCCGCAGCACCTTGAGCGAGTTGACCGCCTGGACGGCCGAGGCCGACAAGGTTCTGGTGTTCTGACGGGAGGACTGACGATGTTTTTCAAGCAATTTCCGACCAAGGAATCAACCCTGTCATACTTCTTCGGTTGCGGTGGATTAGGCAAGGCCGTCGCCGTGGACGTGGTGGCAGGTGACGAGGACTGGTTCATCGAGGCGGCCCGAGAGGCCAAGGTCGAAATCACCCATGTCATCGACACCCATGTGCACGCCGACCACTACTCCGGTGGCCCTGATCTGGTCCGACGAATCCAAGCCCCGTATTGCCTGCACGAATCCAATGTCGGCCGCGTGAAGCACGCCTTTCTGCCGTTGCAGGACGGTCAGGTGCTCGATATCGGCAACGTCAAGATCAAAGTGCTGCATACGCCAGGACATACACCGGACAGCCTGTGCCTGCTGGTGACGGACCAGCGGCGTGGCGAAGCGCCCTGGTTCGTCGTGACCGGCGACACGCTGTTTGTCGGTGCCGTGGGGCGTCCCGACCTGGCCGGGCAAGAACGTGAGATGGCTGGCACGCTCTTTGACAGCTTGCACGCCAAGCTGCTGCCGTTGCCCGACGAGATCGAAATCTATCCTGGACATCAGGCGGGCAGCGCCTGCGGAGCGGGCCTGTCGGGCAAGCCTGCTTCGACGCTCGGTTTCGAGAAGCGCTGGAATCCGGCCCTCACGATGACGCGAGCGGCCTTCATCGAGCAACTGACGCGGGAGATTCCGCCGCGTCCGGCCGGGATGGATGCCATGGTGCGCTTCAATCTCGGATTGGAGATCTAAGCCGTGAATACGGTCGCTATCCGCCTTGGGCTGCGCGAGAACCTGGGCCAGTTCTCGCTGCTCGTGCTGGTGAATGCCTTTGTCGGGGCGATGGTGGGGCTTGAGCGCAGCATTCTGCCTGCCATCGCCGAGCACGAATTCCACATCGCGGCGCGGGCGGCCATCCTTTCCTTCATCGTCGTCTTCGGCGTCACCAAGGCGCTGACCAACTATTTCGCAGGCCGGCTATCCGACCGCTATGGTCGCAAGCATGTCCTGGTTGCTGGATGGCTGATCGCCGTGCCGGTGCCTTTCGTGCTGATGTGGGCACCCGATTGGAACTGGATCGTCGCCGCCAACGTCTTGCTGGGCGCCAGTCAGGGCCTGACCTGGTCGACCACGGTCATCATGAAGATCGACCTGGTTGGCCCCAAGCAGCGCGGCCTGGCGATGGGGCTCAACGAATTTTCCGGTTACTTTGCCGTGGCGGGCAGCGCGCTCGCCACCGGCTGGCTGGCGGCTCGCTATGGGCTGCGACCGGAACCGTTTTACCTGGGGGTCGCCTATGTTGCCTTCGGCTTGACGCTCTCGGTCATGGCGGTGCGCGAAACCCGGCACTACGTGACGCATGAAGTACAGACGCACCATGCTGGGGACGAGGATGCGTTGCCCAGCCAGGGCGAAATCTTCCGTCGCACCTCGCTCACTGACCGCAATCTGTCCAGCATCAGCCAGGCGGGGCTGGTCAACAATCTCAACGATGGCATGGCGTGGGGGCTATTCCCGCTGGTCTTCGCTACCGCCGGCATGTCCTTGGCTCAGATCGGCACGCTTGCCGCGATCTACCCGGCTGTTTGGGGGTTGACGCAGATTTTCACGGGAGCCCTGTCCGACCGCGTGGGCCGCAAGCAGTTGATCGCTTGGGGGATGTGGACGCAGGCGACAGGCATCGCAGTCACGGCATTGAGCAAAGGCTTCCTGGGCTTCGGTGCGGGTGCCGTTTTCCTCGGAGTTGGCACGGCGATGGTCTATCCGACCTTGCTGGCCGCCATCGGCGACGTGGCGCATCCCGCCTGGCGGGCCTCGGCCGTGGGCATGTACCGGCTCTGGCGCGACCTCGGTTACGCGGTCGGCGCACTCTTGGCCGGTGTCACCGCCGACCTGTTTGGGCTGGCGGCCGCCGTGTGGCTGATCGCGGGACTCACCTTCCTGTCCGGCGTGGTCGTTGTCGCGCGGATGAACGAAACCTTGGTCAGACAAACAACAGAACAAAACACGGACGAGCGGCTATGAAAGGACGTGAAAGCGGCATGCCCGACGAGGCATATTGGTCGTCGTTCTTTGAACCGGAAGCGGCGCTCGACCGCTTGATGCCCTGCGATGGAGCAACTGGCTGCGTCATCGAGTTCGGCTGCGGTTACGGCACTTTCACGCTACCGGTCGCCCGCAGGGTGTCGGGCATCGTCACTGCGCTCGACATCGAGCCGGAGATGGTGGAGGCCGTTGCAAGGAAAGCGGAAAACTCCCGGCTGGCGAACATCCACGTCGGGCTGCGTGATTTTGTGGCTGACGGCACCGGATTGGATAGTGGCTCCCAACGTCACGCCATGATCTTCAATCTGCTGCATCTTGAAGAGCCTGTCGCGCTGTTGAGCGAGGCGTGGCGCATATTGGGAGACGGCGGCAGCCTATCGGTGATGCATTGGCGTAGCGATGTCCCGACACCTCGCGGCCCTTCTTTGTCGATCCGCCCCTCGCCTGAACAATGCCGAGCCTGGATGGTTGAGACCGGCTTTATCCGTGTCGAGTCCGTCGATCTCGGGGGCTGCTGCCCCTATCACTTCGGATTGGTTGGTCGAGCGGTCAAGCGGTGGGGCTAATAATTATCGAATTTCGATAACGAAATACGATAATATAGAGGCTCCTCCCGTGTATGGAGTCTCCATGAAGTCGTTGTTTGCGTCAGCAGCTTGTATCTTGGCCGCCCTGATCTGTAGCGTTTCAACGGCCGCCGAGCTGGAAACATCAACCCCGCTGGTACAAGCCTACACACCGGGGCTCGGCGAGTTCATGAGTGCCATTCAGGTGCGGCACGCCAAGCTGTGGTTCGCCGGGAAGGGCAAGAACTGGCCGCTCGCCGCCTTCGAGCTGGACGAACTGAAAGAAGCTTTCGAGGATGCGGCGAAGTATCAGCCGGAATTCAAGGGCAAGCCCATCGCCAAGATCATCGAGCCGATGACGGCCGAGCCTGTCGCGCAACTCGAAAAGGCGATTGAGGCGAAGGATTCAGTCCGCTTCATGCGAGCCTACGACAGCCTCTCCCATGCCTGCACGACCTGCCACCAGGCCACTGATCACGGTTTCATTTCGATCCAACGCCCGACATTCCCACCGCTGACCAACCAGCGATTCAGCCTCGGTCGCCAGCCATGACAGTACCTCGCAAATCAACCCAAGCAGTCGCCGAGGTCCGCGATCAGCGGGAAAGCGTGTGGGGCGTGTTTCTGGTATTTCTGCGACTCGGTCTGACCTCCTTCGGCGGGCCGATTGCGCACCTCGGCTACTTCCGCGATGAGTTCGTCAATCGACGCCGCTGGCTGAGCGAGCGAAGCTATGCCGATCTGGTCGCGCTCTGCCAATTTTTGCCGGGGCCAGCCAGCAGCCAGGTCGGCATGGCCTTGGGCCTTTCGCGTCACGGCTACGGCGGTGCGTTCGCCGCATGGGCCGGATTCACTCTGCCTTCGGCGATTGCCCTGATCCTCTTCGCGCTCGGCCTTTCAAGCCACGCTACCGCGATCCCTGCGGGTGCGCTGCACGGCCTCAAGGTGGTGGCGGTCGCCGTGGTTGCGCAGGCGGTTTGGGGCATGGCAAGAAGCCTGTGCACGGACACAGCTCGGGTCACGGTCATGGCCGTGGCGGCCTGCGTCGCCCTGCTTGTGCCATCTGCACTTGGTCAGGTTGGCATCATCGCTGCTGCTGGCGGCGCGGGACTTCTCCTGTTCAAACCGGAACCGGCTAAAGACAATGATCCCCTGCCCGTCACCGTCAGCCACCGTGCCGGGGTGCTATGGCTGACGCTGTTCTTCGGCCTGCTGATCGGCCTGCCCATGCTGGCCGCGCTGCTGCCTTACCAAACCATCGCAGACGTAAGCGCATTCTTCCGGTCGGGCGCGCTGGTCTTCGGTGGCGGCCATGTCGTGCTGCCCCTGCTGCAAGCTGCCGTCGTGCCTCCGGGCTGGGTCAGCAATGATGCCTTCCTTGCCGGGTACGGTGCGGCGCAAGCCGTTCCCGGGCCGTTGTTCACATTCGCTGCCTTCCTGGGGGCCTCAATGAACGTCGCTCCGTCCGGCTGGATCGGTGGCATGGTCTGCTTGCTGGCGATATTTGCGCCGTCCTTCCTGCTGGTAACGGGTGCCTTGCCGTTCTGGGAACGGCTGCGCCGCAACGTGCGCACGCAAGCTGCTTTGATGGGCGTGAACGCAGCAGTGGTCGGCCTGCTATTGGCTGCGCTCTATCACCCGGTATGCACGAGCGCCATTCACGCCCCGCGAGACTTCGGCATCGCAGTCGTCGCTTTTGTCGCCCTGATGTTCTGGAAATTGCCGCCCTGGCTGGTGGTGGTGGGCTGCGGTGTGGCTGGGTGGCTGGTGAGTTTTACTTGAGAAATCTACGGATACACGAAACGATGAACGAAATCGAAACACTCAACCGAATCTGGTTCCTTCAAATCAACGGTGGCGCAGACACGCCGGCATGGCTTGTGCAGGTTGCCATCGGCATCGCTGACGACCTGATCTACCTGATTCCGCTATTGCTGCTGGGTTTCTGGTTGTGGGGAAACCACGCCCGCCGCAGCATCGCGCTAAAGGCGTCTTTGGTCACGCTGGTCAGCTTAGCCGCCAACCAAGCTATCTGCGCACTCTGGCCCCATCCAAGGCCTTTCATGATCGGGTTGGGGCAGGCCCTGATGACACATGTCGCCGACTCGTCGTTCCCGAGCGATCACATGACCGTGTTTGCGGGAGTCGGATTGACCCTGCTTTTCGACGGGACCGCCGGGTGGGGAGTAGCCACCTTGCTGATCGGGCTATGCGTGGCTTGGGCGCGAGTGTTTTTGGGCGTGCACTTTCCATTGGACATGGCCGGTGCAGTCGTCGTTGCCGGTGTCGTCTATGCGGCTGTGTCGCCGATCTGGCGAAAAGTGGCCACCCCATGCACGAACCTCACCGAAATGCTCTACCGCACGCTTCTGGCGCGGCCAATCGCTGCGGGCTGGTTGCGTCGCTGAATCAGAGCACCGATCAACCGCCAGAGAACGTAATGATGACGGACAAAGACCTCTATGGCGGATTGATCCGCCTGCACATTCTGCACCACGCGGCCGAGGAGCCCATCTTCGGCCTTGGCATCATCGAAGAGCTGCGCCACCACGGCTATGAGCTGAGCGCAGGGACGCTGTACCCCATGTTGCACGGCATGGAAAAGAAGGGCTATCTCATCTCCCGCCACGAGCGCTCGGGTCGGCGAGACCGTCGCGTATATGAAATCACCGCTCAAGGGCGGGTCGCCTTGACCGACGCAAAGACTAAGGTGCGAGAGCTTTTTGGAGAGCTGATTCAGGAACAGTGATGCACAATGCATGCTGCCATGCGGGAACTTCACCGTGAATTTCAGTGGGGGATCGTCCCTGAACGAGCGGACCATGGCTCTGCCTATCTGGCACAGTCAAGTGCCGAGGGAAAGTCGCACGGTGCCCATGCATTGGTGGCTGTAGGTGGACGTCAAAAGACGCCAGCAGACAGCTTTACTTGCCGTAGGATGACTAGGCGGTACATAATACGGTCTTGTCCCATTGGGCGAATAGAAAGAATCTATTTTCAATCAATGGGTTGGGTGCGGTGTTCTGTTTCCTTCACCCGCTCCAGGCCGCACCAAGGCACCCTACCATCCGGTGCCTTTTTTGTTTTCATTCACACAGTTAAAACCATCATCCGAGCATGTCCGACAATCATTCCGCAGACGGGTCCGGCAAGCCCCTTTTCTATGACCCGACCGAACACCGGATTCGCAGTTTCGTCACGCGGGCGGGACGCTTGTCGGCGGCGCAGGCGCGGGCAATCGAAGTGCTCGGGCCGCAATTTTGCATCCCTTACAGCAAGGCGCCGCTCGACTTGACGCAGGCATTTGCACGCAACGCGCCGACCGTTCTGGAAATCGGTTTCGGCATGGGTGATTCGACCGCAAAAATTGCCGCAACCATGCCGGACAAGAATTTTCTGGGCGTGGAAGTGCACACGCCCGGCATCGGCGGCCTGCTGAAGCTGATCGGCGAACAGCAATTGGATAACGTGCGGTTGATTCAGCATGATGCGGTCGAGGTGCTGAATCACATGATCGCGCCGGCATCGCTGGCCGGCGTGCATGTTTTTTTCCCCGATCCTTGGCACAAGGCCCGCCACAACAAGCGGCGGCTGATCCAGCCGCCGCTGGTGGATCTTCTGGCGTCGAGAATCGCACCGGGCGGTTATCTGCATTGCACTACCGATTGGCAGGAATATGCGGAACAGATGCTCGCCGTGCTGAAGGCGGAACCTGCGTTGCAAAACACTGCCGCGGACTATGCGCCGCGACCGGATTATCGGCCCGTGACCAAGTTTGAAAACCGCGGCCTGCGGCTAGGGCATGGCGTGTGGGATCTGGTGTTTTTGAAAACAGCGTGAACGCCGGCAAGAGGTTTTCCGCCGGCCGGCAAAATTCAGAGAGAGGTGGCGGACCTCTGAAACGCGCTTGAAGCACGAGCAGCCATGCCGAAAGTGCACGGCATGGTTGTTCGTCCGAAGCCGTGGAATCAAGCCGTGGAATCAGCCACGCCGACCATCACCGGGCGTCCGGCGAGCAACGCCTCTACCTTCAGAGTGACCCAGGCGCCCGTCACCACCGAGGCTAACCCGAGCATTGAGCCTGCGGACAGGACAGCGATGCCGCTCAGTCCATTGCCGATCGTGCATCCGAGCGCGAGCACGGCGCCGCCGCCCGCCAGGACCGCACCAATGCACTGGCGCACCAGCACGCGAAGGTCGAAGCCGGCCTCCCAGCGAAACTCGCGTCGCGCCGCCGCACTCGCCATCACCCCGAGGAGCACGCCCGCCACTGCCACGACGCCGAAAGTCAGGGTTTCGGCCGAGGGATGCAACAGAAAATACACCACATCGGCGAGCGGCCCGCTGAAGGTGAACGACTGCACTCCCATGCCGTCGGGCGGCAAGGTCATGAAGGACGCATCATCCATGGCCTTGGTGCCTAGGGGGCCGGCAGTGAGCGCGTAACCTGCCGCCACGGCGGCGCCGATCATTGCCGCACCCAATGCAAGCACCTTGCCGGAGCGAAGGGACAGATGACGCCGTGCAGCTGCGAACAGGACCGCGGCCACAACCAGCGAAAACATCAGGCGGGCACCCGGCGAGGACAGCCCGAGCAGCGTGCCCAGGTCCTGATGGTCGAATCCCCACTTTTGCAAATCGATCGACCATGTGCCAAGCCAGGGCGCAAAAGCGTTCGCATACAAGGACGTGCGCGTCATTGCATAGGCCGACAAGGCCATGACGATGACCACCACCAGCGCCTGCACGCTGCCCTGGCCCACGCGCACCAGGTTGCGCAGCGGGCAACCGCGCGCCAGGATCATGCCCACGCCGAACAGCAAGCCACCCACCAGATAGCGGCCCCAAGCCATATTGGGGCTGGTGTGAGGCGGCCGGGAAGGATTGACGGCATGTCCAAGGATAACCTGCAGCAGCGCCACAAACGCGATGGCGATGGCGATGGCGAACACATAAGCGGCCAGACGGCGGCCGTCGCGGTTGAACAAGGCGTCACGCAAGCCTCCGTGGAGGCAAAAGCGCGAGGCTTGCGCCGCCGCGCCCAAAACAAGGGCGACGGAAAAGACCGCAAGCAACAAAAGGGAAACGGCATTCATTGGGAAACTCCAGGTTCGGAACAGATATTGAGGTGCACAACGGCGCGGCAAGCTTCCGGCGCGGCTGAAACCGAATGATACCGTGGATGGCGGACATCCCGGCGAAAGCGACCGCGCATTCGGGTCGATCGCGCTCGCTACGCATTGAATGGCGTCATGCGCCCGCCTTGCAATGCCACCCGTTACGATGGGTCGTTTTTTCTGCGACCCTGATGGATAAGAACATCTGAAGAAGCGGCTTCACCAACCTATCGCGGAGACCCTGAGCCAGGCAAACGCACTGCAATTGACGCCGCGTTGGAGCAGGCGCTCAAAGCCGATTCGGCCGGCGACCGCCCAGCCTGCTCCTCACTTGCAATTCGTGACCTGCGCGTTCGCCCAGTCGGCGTGATCGTATGACTTCCCGTCGCCGCCATCCGTCACCACCAGCTGGAGCTCATTTTTTCCCGCCACGCTGACGTTGACCGATTTGCGCGGGTCGATTCCGCTCACGACACCGCTGTCGTATGCCTTCACGCCATCGAGAAACACCTGGAACACGACCGAACCCTGACCGTCTACTTCGTCGTCCACGCCGACGTCGGAAACGAAGTAGCCGGAACATGCTGCGCCCAGGTTGTACCGCACGTCGGAAGCGGCGTGCACGTCCAGCCCTTTCGCATACGGAATGCCCCTGAGCGTGATTCGGAGTCGTGTAACTGGCCGCAGTCGCACCCGCGATATTCACTCCATTGCGCTGCCACTGATAGCTGGTCGCGCCATCGGCGCTTACGGTAAATGTGGCCGGGCTGCCGAGCAGCACGGTTTGGCTTTGCGGATTGGTGGTGATGCGCGGCACCTGGGTACTGGTGAAATTGATTTTTCCAACCGTTCCGGCGCCAACGGTCGGCGTGCCGGTCCCCTGGTTTCTCGCCAGGTAATAGAGGCTGCCGTCCGGCCCGATGGAAAGACTGATCGGATTTTCGATGCCGGCAACAAAGTCGTCGGGAGCGACGGGGTTCGCCGGATCGAGAACCTTGATCCAGCCATTGCAGAAATCCGCAAACAGATACTTGCCCACATAGGAAGCCGGAAACTGCCCGGTTTGCGGATTGTAAAATGTGCCGCCGGTAATGGCGCATCACAAGCTGTGCGAATAGGCGTATTCCGGATTGATAAAGCGGCTGTCGCTCGAATTGCCTTCCGCTATCGGCCAGCCGTAGTTGGCGCCGGCTATTCCCTTGTTGATTTCTTCCCAGCTCGACTCGCCGACATCGCTGATGTACATCAGGCCGGTGCCGGACTGGACGTCGATGGAAAAATGGTTGCGCAGCCCAGTGCTGAAATTGACCTGGTAGGCGCCGGGCGTGTTGAAAAAGGGATTGTCGCTCGGCACGGTGCCGTCGGGATTGATGCGCAGGACTTTGCCGAACGGATTTGTAATGTCCTGCGAATTCATGCTGCTTGCGGGGTCGGCATGTTTTCCGACGGCGACATACAGTTTTCCGTCGGCGCCGAAGCGCAGCGCGCCGCCCATGAAAAACCGTGTTCCCGCGGGAATGTCGGGCAAATCCAGGATCGTCCGCTCGCTGCCGCCCACCGCGACGTCGCCTGCTTCGGTCACGCGCAAGATCCGGTTGTGGCTGTTGATGCCGTCCGTTATTGTGCAGTAAAGATAGACGAAGCCATTGCTGGCGAAGTTCGGATCGGTCGTGATACCGAGACAGCCGCGTTCGGCAAACGAATCGACATTTGGAACGGTATAGAAATCAGCGCCCAGCAAGGTGTCGGCCTTGATCATTTTGATCACGCCATTCTGTTGCGCCACCAGAACCCGGCCGTCGGGCATGGCCGTCATCGCGCTCGGACTGGTGAGGCCGCCGGCAACCTGTTTGTCGGTAAAGCCGACCGGCACGCTTGCCGCTTCAGCTTGCATGACCGCAAACAGAGCCAAGTACAGAACGCTGAGTACATTTAACAGCAGTTTCGCCCACTCGCCCGGCAGCAGCAAATTGATTTTTTTCATGACGGATTCCTCTCAATGAAAAAGCCAGGCCGGGCTTTGGCGTCGGATCAATGCAGTCCGAGTCGAACTTATTGGTTATCAGTTTGCGTTTGAATTGGCGGTATGGATTGAGTTTGGTCAAAGGTCCTTGAACCGTTGACGGCACCTTGATAAAGAGAATACGGATGTGTCGTAAAAAAGAGAAAGCGGAAGATTGACGGAAAAGCGGGCGCCATGCGCGCCGCTCGGTTTCACGATTGAATCGATGGCGATTACCGTCGCCCGAACCAGACCTCGTCCGGCTACTCCGCCGTCTTTGCCGGTTCGGCTTTCAGCCTGTCCATCTCGGCCATCATCCCGGCAGGAAAATTCGCGCTGCCCCATTCGCGATATTGCTCGTTGGCGTAGGCCAGCGCGTTCCGATAATAGAGATAGGCATTGAGCCGGTTGCGCACGAAGTTGTTTTGCGTTCTGGTTACTGTTCCCGGCGCGCCCATGACGATCGAATTCGGCGGAACGATTGTGCCTTCTTTCAAAAAAGTGTGGCCGGCAATGATGCAGTTATCGCCGATCAGGCAACCGTCCATGATCGTGGAATTGATGCCGATCAGGCAGTTGTCGCCTATCGTGCAGCCATGAATGGTGCAATGGTGGGTGATCGAGCAATGGCTGCCGATATAGGTGCCGGTCGTGTCGCCGATGTGCAGCATCACGAAGTCCTGGATATTGGTGTAGCGGCCGATGACGATCTCCTTGTGCTCGGCGCGCGCCACGACATTGATCCAGACCGATGAATTTTCTCCGATCGATATTTTCCCGTAAAGATGCGCCGTGTCATGCACATACGCGGCGTCGTGCAGAACGACATCCGGTCCGATCATGCCCATATTGTCTTTCATTGGTTGTGCCGACCGAAATTGTATGGCATGTTGCGGACATTGTGCATGCGGTCAGGCTGGGTCAAGCCGATTCGCTGAAGCGCAATGCGTGTTACATCATCGACCCGATATCCGAAGCGCCGGTCGGGTAGGCGAACATCGTCGCCTTGAGATTTTCGGCGGTGATTCCATGGCGAATCGCCAGCGCAAACAGATTGATCACTTCATCCGCATGCGGGCCGACCAGATGCGCGCCGAGCACCAGGCCGGTTTTTTCATCGACCAGCGTCTTGAATCCATAGACCGGTTGCGCCGATTGGCGCGCGGTAAACCAGTCGGATGCATGCTGGCTTTTCAGGCGAAACTTGATGCCTTTTTTTTGCGCCTGCGCTTCGGTCAGGCCGACGGCCGCAATCGGCGGAACGGTGAAGGCGACGCTCGGAACGCCGTTGTAATCCGGCTTCAGGTGATTGCCTTCAAGCAGGTTGCCTGCGACAACCTTGGCGTCGTGGCTCGATACGGGCGTCAAAGGCGGCCCCATTTGCGCCGCATCGCCCGCCGCATACACGGCCGGGTTGGAAACGCTTTGCAGATATTCGTTGAGCTTCAGCCTCCCCTTCTCTAGCGCAATGCCGGCGGCTTCCAGATCAAGCGCATCGAAGTTGGGCTTGCGCCCGGCGGCATGCACCACCAGGTCCGCTTCGATGCCGACGCTCTTGCCTTGTGAAGAGGCATGCACCATGTAACCGTTGCCCGTCGTCTCAATCGCTTCCACCGACGTCTGCGTCTGCACGTCGATGCCGGCCGCGCGGAACGATTCCATCAGCCAGCCGACCAGTTCGGCATCGAATTGATCCAGCATGCGCTCGCCGTGCTGCAGAACCGTCACCTGCGCGCCGGCCCTCGCGGCAACATGGGAAAACTCGGCGGCGATATAACCGCCGCCAACCAGCACGATGCGGCGCGGCAGCGCATCGAGCGCAAGAAACCCTTCATTGGTCGCCAGATATTTTTCGCCGGGAATATTCAGCGGTACCGGCTCCGCGCCGGATGCGATCACGATGTGCTTTGCTTCGAGCGCCTGGCCGTCGATGTCCAGCGTGTTGTTGCCGGTGAAGCGTGCTTGCCCATGATAAGCATCGATGCCCTTGTCGGCATAAGCCTGTTCCTTTTTCTCCGGCACCGGATCGGTGAAGGCGCGCTTGAAGGCCATCAGTTCGGGCCAGTCGACATGCAGCTCGCCGGCAACGCCTTTGCCCTTCATGCGGCGCGCATGATCGATCGCGATGGCGCCTCCGACCAGCACTTTTTTGGGGTCGCAGCCGCGCAACGCGCAGGTGCCGCCGAAACGGCGGAAATCGACGACCGCCACTTGCCGGCCGGCGGCGCGGACCTGCATCGCAGTCGCCGTTGCCGCGGTTCCGGTACCGATCACCACCAGATCATATTGCTTTGCCATGATATTTTTCCTCTTGTTGAATCGTCGCATCAACCTGCATGGCTGCCCAGAATCGGCAAGCGGCCGCCATCTACATTCAGGATGGCGCCGGAGATGAACGAAGCTCTGTCGCCGGCCAGAAACAGCGCCGCTTCGGCGACTTCGTTCGGCGTTCCGACTTCTTTCGGATCGATCTTTTCCTTGCCGGATTTCACCGCCGGGTTATCCCAAAGCATGCCGGTGTCGACGGCGCCCAGCCGTAACGCATTCACGCGTATCTGCTTGCCGTGGCATTCCAGCGCCAGCGCCCGGGTCAGCGTTTCCAGGCCGCCCTTGCTGGCCGAATAGGCGGCGCTCTGCGCATCGGTCGCAATCGCATGCACCGACGATATATTGACGATGGCGCTGCGCGGCGGCATCGACGGAATCGCGTATTTCGCGAGCAGGAACGGGCCGCGCAAATTGACCGCGAATGTCTTGTCCCAATCGTCCTCTTCCATCTCTGTCAGCGGCACCGATTTCATGATGGCGGCGTTGTTGACGAGAATATGGATCTGGTGCCAGCGGTCCTTGACGGCGGCCACCGCAGCACGCACCTGATCCGCATTGGCCATATCCGCATGAAAATAAACGCAGTCCGCGATACCATGTTTTTTTGCGATCCCGCGCAACGCCGATTCGACGCGCGCGCCTTCTTCGTCGGAACGGCCAATGACGGCAACCGATGCGCCTTCCTCAACGAAGCGCCGCGCGATTGCTTCGCCGATGCCTGATGTTCCGCCGGTCACGATCGCCACTCTATCCTGCAGTTCCATTATTTTTTCCCGGAATGATTAGTGCACAAGAGACCGTTCGACCTGGGTAGCGTATCGAAGGCTCCGCAACCCCTTCGACGAGATCAGGACAGGCTTCGATACGCTACGCTCAGGTCGAACGGTCTGTCGGGATTGCCTGACTCCGAATTGAATCATCACGCTTCCCTTTCAATCCAGACAAAGAACATCGGTTGAAATCTTGCCGCGCCAGGTGCCGATCAGATCGCGATACGCTTCTCCGACCGGACGGATGCGCCGCTCCAGGTCGAACAGGCCGTACCGATTCACTGTGCCGTTGTCTTCGGCAAGCAAGGTGTCCCAATCGATCTGGTCGATCAGGCTGTACCAGGTAAAGCCGATGATGGGCACGCCATCCTGTTTCAGTCTGAGCAGATTTGCCCATTGCCGTTCCAGCCACATGCGCGCATCCTTTTCATTTTGTCCGCTATCGCGATTATTGGTTTCGGTATGCATGACCGGAAGACGGTAGCGGTCGTAGTACTGTCTGGTGATGACGTAATAGCCGAACATTTCGCACACGTAGCTCTGTCCGTCCGGATAGACGATATGCTCGTTGGTCGCGTAATAATCGTTGCCCATGATGCAGACGGCCTTCACGTTGCGATCGAGAAAAAAATGATATTCGCCGCGCGTCATGCCATTGTCCATCAGGTATTCGTACATCGTTGCGCAGACGTCGAATCCATAATTCAGATCGAACGAAAGGAAGCGCATTTCATTCAGATGCTGCGCAATCCTTGAAGCCTCCGGGCTGACCGGATGAAAAAATTCGGACGATTCGCTCTGGATGAATTTCGCGACCGGCTGTACCGCCAGAATGGCTTCGGTCGCCAGGATATTCGCCTTGGCGAGATGCTTGGTCGCGGTCACGAATGCACGGTCGCCCGATAGACGTTCATTCCATAAACCCAGACGAGCGGAAAATTTTGCCGTCACATACATTTCATTGATCGGCGTATAAAAAGTCACCCACGGAAAGCGCCTGGCAAACGCCTGCGCGTATTCGGCGAAGTAATGCGGAAACTCGGGATTTTGAAAATCGCCGAGCCAGTCGGGAATGCCGAAATGGCACAGATCGGCAATCGGCGTGATGCCAAGCCGCCGTATTTCCGCGAACGCCAGATCGGTGAACTCCCAATCGTAACGCTGCGGAGCGAGATGAACCCGGTAATACGGCGGTCCGTAGCGCAACACATCGATACCCAATTCCTTGACCAGCGCCAGATCTTCTTTCCAGCGCCGGTAATGCCCGGTCTTTTCCATTTCATCCACTCGTTGCAACGCGCCATTCGGCAGCCGGATAACGGGATAACTGTTTTCTATTCCGGTAGCGAAAAGAAAGCTATTCACGAATTTTGAAAGGGTAGAAAAGCTTGCGAATCGGAGCTGGTCCGCGCTTTTGGTACGCCGAAGACGAATGGAACGGCAGGCAGCGACAGGTGTTTGTTTTGACTATCCTTATCGCCGTCTGTTCCTGTTCCGCCTATGCATTTTCAAATTGCCGCCAGGGTTGCAGCGATAAGGTTGCCGATAAAAATGTTTCTTTGATTTAAATCAAGGCATAATCGCAATGGGCATCAACCTGACCGCGGCAAAATCATGTTGAATAAAATACAGGGATGGTGGCGAACCGCCGCCAATGACGAGCACTACCGGACAGCCTATCGGTTGACGGAATTCGGACTTGGAGATTAACCTCCATCCGGAAAAACGACCGGGAATTGATGTCTCGCAAATATCGTTGGCTAACCAGAGCAAACAATTGAAGCCATGAAAACATATTGTTCATTCAGCATCGGCGCAATTACCGGGCTTGCTTTCGCCGCCGCTGCGTCCGCGCAAAACATGGTCGCGCCGGCGCCATCGGACCAAGGCGCTGCGACTGTTTATCGGCAAGTCATGCCCGATGGCCGGATCGTTTATTCGGACCACGTCATCAAGGGCGGAAAGATCGATCACACGATCACGGTCGACCCGCCGATCAAGGGCAATTCCTGGACCACGGAGTCCGGCAGGAAGCCTGCCATTGCGCCGCAAGTCGAACGCACGCCAATCAGCAAAGCCCCTGCATCAGGCAATAAAAAAACGCTCGATCAAGCGACGTCCGATGTGATTCGCGCGGAAATGTTTCTGGAAGATGCCAAAAAGCGGCAGGCAGCGGGTGTCGAGCCATTGCCGGGCGAACGTACCGGCACCGTTTCCGGAAAATCGCGGTTAAACGAGGAATATCAGGCTCGGCAAAGATTGCTGGCGAAAGATGTCGCCTATGCGGAAGCGGCGCTCAAAAAGGCAATTGCGGATAAAAACGCGCTGCGCTGAAATGCCCTTGATGATTGAGGGCATGGTCCACGAAAAACACGACAGGCACGAAAAAGAGGACCGGAGAATGATGCCGGGAAGCCTTTTCGTGCCTGTCGTGTTTTTCGTGGATCGTAGCTGATACCCGTAGAGAATTATCAGAAAAACGCGTTGGCGACCCATGCGATCAAGCCGATGCTGACCGCTGCCGATACCGCCATGCAGGCAACCGCCTGCAGCTTGTTGATGTTAAACGCCGTTTTCTTTTGCTCTGCATGGAACTGCGTTGTTTTTTGCATGGCGTCCTCATTGAGTTACTGCAATTTCCTGTGGTAAATCATTATAGGATTTGCCGGGCAACGGTCAATAGTTCAATGAGCAACTTTTTCAAAAATAGAATTTCCTTCAATCAACGGCATGATCAGACCGGTACGTAGGTGCGATAAAACTGCGCCAGCCTATCCATGATTGGTCCTCTTCCTTATTCAATCGGAGTCAAACGTGCGCTCCGCTTGAGAAATCTTGCGTTACCGATGCGATCGGCGCGGTTCATTACGCATTGATCAATGTTATTAACGCTTTGCAATCCTTTCCGTTGCAGCTTGCATAACCAGTCGCTGCATCTCTTGTTTTAATCGCAAACTCTTCAGAAAATAATTCCCTGAATCCATAAATTCGTCTTGAACTTGAGCAACCCGGTGTTTAGAATGGGCAACGTTGCCCCTCGTAAAAACATCAGCGGTTGTGCATTTTCAACGAATCTTTTCTTCGCAGCATCAGTTTTCCTTCCCCGAAGAAATTCCGTTTCGATTGCATTCCGGATGTCGGCATTCAACGCAGACAGGCAACGCTTTGTCCGGACCGCCGCAGCGGCCGTTTTCCATGATCCGAATGCATGGCAGGTGTATGTCAAATTTTTTAATGCAGCAACGCAACGCAGCAAAAAACCGGAATGTTCGCAACGTTTTCAATGCGGCACTCATCGGATTGAGCTTGCTGAGCGGCATATGTTTTGCACAGGAAGCGATGGTCAGCGCAAAACTGGACGAACAAGTCATGATGGTGCCGACCTTCTCCGGCAATGCGAGCGTGGAACTCCAGACAACCATTTTCAGACCGCCCGGCCCGGGCCCGTTTCCGCTGGTGATCATGAATCATGGAAAAGAGCCGGGCAATCCGCATCTCCAGAGACGCGACCGCTTCCTGGCCATCAGCAAGGAATTCGTCAAGCGCGGCTATGCCGTTGTGATTCCGATGCGAAAGGGTTTTGCGAAGTCGACAGGACAGTATGTGGAAGACAGATGCGACATGCAAGGTAACGGCCAGCTTCAGGCGGACGACTTGCAGGGCGCTCTCGAATATTTTCTCAAGCAGGACTGGGTTGACAAGGATCGCATCATTATCGCCGGCCAGTCGTACGGCGGATTGGCCACGATGGCATTCGGCACGCGCCATTTTCCCGGCGTGAAAGGATTGATCAATTTTGCAGGCGGCCTGCGGACGGATGGCGGCACCTGTCAGTGGCAGGCATCGCTTGTCGATGCATTCGCCAATTACGGCAGCAGGAGCAGCGTGCCGAGCCTGTGGTTTTACGGCGCGAACGATACCTACTTCAACCCGGCCATCGCCTCCAGAATGTATAACGCGTATGTGGCCTCCGGCGGCAAGGCGAAACTGGTTGCTTATGGCCCGTTCAAGCGCGATGCGCATGGCATGGCCGGCAGCCGCGACGGCGTGAAAATATGGTGGCCTGAAACGGAAAAATTTTTGCAGCAGGTCGGCATGCCGACGGCAGAAGTCATTGCGCTTGCCGAGGATGCGCCGATCGCCAAAAGCGATTTTGCCGAGATCGACAATGTCGATGCGATTCCATATCTGAAAGACAAGGGACGCGAAGCGTATCGTGTTTTCCTGAGCAAGTCTTCGCCCAAAGCGTTCGCGGTTTCTTCCAGCGGCGCATGGAGCTGGGCCGAGGAAGGCGATGATCCGACAGCACGCGTGCTTGCCAATTGCCAGAACAGCAGCCGGCAGCCCTGCAAGCTGTATGCGGTCGATGATTACGTGGTCTGGACCGATACGCCGTCGGAACCGCCTGCGCAGAATCTGGCGGGCGTGAACTGATTTTTTGCGGCCGCAAGTTACTATCTGACGTTGGGCATGCGTATCAGTTACTTCTCTACCGCTGCCAATTCCTTCAGCACTTCCTGCGCCGCGCGGAATGCATCGACCGCGAGCGGCACGCCGCAATACACGGTCGAATGCAGCAGCACTTCGCGGATTTCATCGATGGTTGCGCCATTGTTGAGCGCGCCGCGCACATGGCCCTTGAGTTCTTGCGTGCGGCCGAGCGCGGTCAGCATCGCCAGCGTGACTAGGCTGCGGGTCTTGAAATCCAGGCCGTCGCGGCACCAGACCGTACCCCATGCATTGCGGGTGATGTATTCCTGCAACGGCTGAGTGAAATCATCGGCGCCGGCGAACGCTTTTTCCACAAAATCTTCACCCATTACCTGCCTGCGTTTCCGCAAGCCATCCTCGAATTGCTGGTCCATCGTCTTCTCCCGGTTGGTTGACGGTCTGTCGCGGAATCCGGCACGTTGCCATACCAGCAGGCGATTGTTTGCCGGCATCGCATAGTCCGCCTGCAGCGCCAGTCCGTGGGCAGCGGCAAGTCGATCGACCGCGTCGAAATCCCGGATTCCCCTGTGCGGCGCGTGCGCCCGCAGCGAAGCATCGAACTGCGCGTTGCTGGCGCTGGTGAAATTGCCGTTGTAATTGAACGGCCCGTAAATGCAGAGCACGCCGCCGGGCTGCAACACGCGCCCGATTCCCGCGAACATCGCCTCCACTTCGCGCCACGCCATGATGTGGCAGGTATTGGCGCTGAACACCGCATCGAACGGGCCTTGCGGCCAATCGGCAGCGGCGGCGTCGAGCGCCAGCGGCGGCCGCACATTGGGCAGTTGCGCCTCCTGCTGCCACGCGATGATGCTCGGATGGTTGTCCGGCAAATCGCTGGTCTGCCAGATCAGGTGCGGCATTTGTGCACCGAAGAACACCGCATGCTGGCCGGTGCCGCTGCCGATTTCAAGCACCTGCCTGCGGTCGGCCAATACCTCGCGCAGCACGGCGAGAATCGGATGCCGGTTGCGCTCGCAAGCTGCTGAAAACTGTTTTTCCATCATGTTCCTTTCGCGCCATGCAATATGCAGAATGCGCGCTTGGCGCCGGCCGACAGCAGCTTCATTTGATGCTCGGCTTTGGAAGCGGACGACCGATCCGCATATTCGACCGTTGCCAGCAGCCGTTGCGGCGGGTGCGAGCGGGTATACCGCGCGCCCTTGCCGCTTGCATGCGCTGCGTAGCGCGCCTCGACATTGACGGTAATGCCGGTATAGATGCTGCCGTCCTTGCATTCGATCAGATAAAGAAACCAGGCCATGTCCGCTTCGTGTTTTGGTATTGCGATCCGGCTTGCGGTTTCGATCCGCGTTCAGCGCTCGAAGTGCACGACGCCGGATTTTTTTCGGGGACGGACAACGACCGTTCCGGCGAGCTTGTCGTGCCAGCCCTGCTTCTTGGGATCGAACGCGACCCAGATCAGGCCGAGACCCAACGGAATCGCTGCAAGAAAATAACCGAAATACCGGCCGAGATGCTGCGCTGTGCCGGGCGGTCCGCCGGTTCTTTCATCGACAATCGTGGCCGATATCGCCATCTTCCCCGGCGTCGCGTTTTTTGCCATCCAGAAAGCCAGCACGGCGACGGCCGGCAAAACCCATGAGATGAAGAATTCGGCCGCGCCGGAAGCATGCGTGATCACCATGAAATAATCCCAACCGTACACCGCCGCCGTCAGCGGAATCAGAATCAGCATGACGAGCACCGAATCAATGATGCTGGCCCATACCCTTAACCAGAATCCTACATATTCAAGTTCGGTTGTATCGTCCATTACGTCCTTTGTCCATTGCCTTGTCCCGAAAAGTTTTTGTCGATTTACTGATTTCATCCTGACTGGTTCCTCTCCGGATTTTACTCTCACTGCGATGGCGAAAGCATGGTTCCGGGAGCGGCATCTATGGCTCCGTCGCGCATCGATTCACTGGCTGCGCCGCACCTCCGCATTGGTCTGGCAACACGTTTGATCGCCCGGCAGTCTGGTCGAAAAAGCGTCTTTCGGATACCCATTATTTCGGTTCGCGCCGGTTTTTGAAAGGCGCTTAAAATAACCGGATCCGCTGCGCGATGGTTCATGCGGCAAAGCCATATTCAGTAGACGCTGACATCGTAGCTTTCAAATAGAAAACAGCACCAGATTGAACGCACGCTCGATGAGCCATGCCGACGCAATGATAACAATGCCGACAGACCCGGCGATCAGTATCAGCTTGCGATAGAACCAGGTGCGCCGTAACGCGTACGCAACCGGCAAAAAAACAGCAACGATCGCAAGCTGCCCGATCTCGACGCCGATATTGAAACCCACCAACGCAAGCAATAATGCCGATTGCGGCAATCCAAGGCCGGACAGGACGCTGGCAAAGCCGAAGCCGTGGATCAATCCGAATCCGAACGCAACGGCCCAGCGTCTGCCGCGAACAATGGGAAAAAGATTATTCAGCGCAGCGATGACTACCGATGCGGCGATGGCGGATTCAACCAGGCGCGATGGCAGCGCGATAATTTGCAGCGTTGCCAACGTGAGGGTAATGGAATGCGCCAGGGTAAATGCGGTGACGATTTTCAATACATCGACCAGCGACGTTCTGAAACGCTCTGCCGGTTCCCAGTTCCGTCCCGTTATTACAAGCACGGCAGGCAATAGCAACGAGAGCAAAAAAAGAAGATGGTCGAAACCGATCCAGATATGCCAGATCCCGGTTTCGACATATTCGCTGAACTGGCTGAACTTGCTCGTCGTTTCGAGTTTGAATAGCTGCTTTGGCTTGTCCGGGCTAAAAATGGCAGTCGATGTAATGCCGTTGCTTGCCAGTTTCAACAATCCTTTGTGCTGCGGATCGATATCGAACAACAAGTTGTACTGAATGCTCAATTGCTTGATTGCGGAAGGGCAAGTTGCACTAAAACGAAGAATTGAATAAGCGCCGTCGGTATGACGATCTATCAGTTGTCGGGATACGTGCTTCCGGCATGTTCGACCGTCCGCTGTTAACGCCAATCGAGAAAGGGCATAGGCTGCAATGTCGGCATGTTTTGCCCGCACTTCGTCCCAGGTGATTTCACCGTTGCCGTTTTGATCCAGGCCGATCGCAACGTCCAGATCGCGCAATGCGATGTCCCATTGCCCATCGATTTGGCTGCCAGCGACGTTGATTGAAAGATAGCTGTCGCTGAATTTGTCTGCAAAAGCAAAAGAACTCCAGCATAGAATGAGACCGGCAATCAAGCCTCGCAAGAAGCGTTTTTTCATCATTTGGACGGTGCATTCAATTTGACGATGAGCGGCGCCAGCGCATGATCTTGAAAGCCGGTTTTTTTTATCCAATCCAATACCGGTCGGGCCGCATTTTTATCGTTGGCGGCGACAGCGGCGCTAAGCAATAAAAACGTATCGGCAGGCTCCTTCTGGGTGTTCCAGTTTTCCTGCGCGACTTTCAGCGCGGCGGCTGGATTGTGCATCAACTCCAATTCAAAGCGCGCCTGCTCACGCTGATGAATCGTATCGCCGCGCATCCTGGCCGCCTCGAAACGCTGCCGCAGCATGTCGGTGAATTTTTCGGCGTCGGGAGCGTTCAACGCCTGAAGCGCCAGTGCATAGCGCAACAGTAATGCATCCACCTGAATCTTGTCCTTCAGCAAAGACACTACTTTCGCCGGATCATGCTGCTCCAGTAAAAAATCGGTATACGCAGCCAGCAAATAATTATCGGGATTGCCGAGCGCCAGCGCTTGTTGAAAATGAGTTTGCGCTGCAGTTGTATCGCCCAGCCGCAGTGACATTTCCGCCAAAAGCGTCAGTATCCAAAGCTTGATGCCGGGATCTGCGTCCGGATTATTTTTGAATGCCTGATTTAATTCGTTATAGCTTTTTTCCGCGTTGCCGCTCAAATTTTCGACTTGATATAAGCATGTCTGCGTTATCACTGCCGGAGCCAATGAAGATAGTTGCATGCAACTTTTTCTTGCTTCGGGATAGTCGCCGAGAACTGTCAGCACCGTCCCGCGCGTAAGCCACGCTTGCGCGTTATTGCGGTCATCGCGCAATACGGCATCCAGATCGGCCAGCGCAGCGGTAAAGCGATGCGTACTTTGCAGCAGCGTCGCACGCATAACTCTGGCGGCAATCGGCGGGTCCGGCATATCCCACCATGGCGCCAGAGCCGCCTGTGCATACCCTAAATACCGCGGATCGCCCCCGTCTCGCCACGTCTCGATATAACGACGCCCGAGATCGACCGCAACCCGAAGATTTTTTGGATCGCGCGCCAGCGCTGTCCGCAACCGCCGGAACTCTTGTTGGGCAGGGTCATTTCGACTCGGCAGCTTCTCCAGAACCTCGGAACCGTTTGACGGCGTATAAGGCGCAGCATACGAATTGAGAACGATCGTCGATGCCAGTCCAAGTCCATAGAGGCACTTTTTCAAAATCATTTTCGGGCTGCTCTTTCTTTTATTCGAATCAATTTGTATTTTCTTCGTTAACGCGACAGAGCCGTTTCCATCGCCAGGCACGCGCGACGGCGAAGCATCATCATTGAAAATTATTCCGCAACAGGCATAATGTGCGGACAAGCCCGGGCAGCACTGCTGCGCGACCTGCCAATCCCGTCAACATGAATATCCAGCTCGGAAACGTCGGCGACATCATCCAGTTATCCATTGCACCGGCTTTATTACTGGCGGGAGTGGGTACGCAGTTGCGCGTGCTGACCAATCGCCTGGCGCGGATCATCAACCGCAGCCGCATTCTCGAAAGCCGTCCGACTGACGCCGATGCGGCATCGTTGCAAAAAAGCCGGACCGAACTCGATTTTCTGTATCAGCGAATTGATCTGATCCATGGCGCAATCACCCTGAGCATCTGCTGCGCACTGCTGGTCTGCGCAGTAATCGTCGCGATGTTTGTCAACGACGTTTTCGATGCCGGAATCGCCAGATCCATCGCATTGCTTTTTATCGGCAGCATGCTGTCGCTGATCTGCAGCTTCGTTTTCTTTTTGCGCGAAATTTTCATCGCCGCCAAGACGCTTTCGATTTTCATGCGCCGCAGCGACCGATCCGGATAACGGCCGGCGGCGGCATTACGGCGGCGTGAAAAATCGTTCCCGCATCTCTTCCAGGCCCAGTGTCTCCAGTACTTCGTTCAACCGCTCGACCGGACGCCGGCGCGGCAGATTTTTATAGGTTGCGATGATCAGTTCATTCTTCATCGAATGCTCCCAGCCTACCAGTTCCGTCACGTTCACCTGATAGCCATGCGCTTCGAGCTGCAGGCAGCGCAGCACATTGGTAACCTGGCTGCCGAATTCCCGCGTATGCAGCGGATGGCGCCAGATTTCGGTCAACGCTTCCCTGGCCAGCGATTTGCCCTTGTTCTTTTTAAGCACCGATGCCACTTCGGCCTGGCAACACGGCACCAGCACCATGAATTTCGCCTGCTTTTTCAACGCGAAGCGAATCGCATCGTCAGTGGCGGTATTGCATGCGTGGAGCGCCGTCACCATATCGATCCGTTCCGGCAAGCGATCGGAGTCGATCGATTCCGCAACGGAAAGATTCAGGAATTTCATGCCGGGAAAATTCAGTTTCGCTGCTAGTTCTTCCGATTTCCTGACCAGTTCGTCGCGCGTTTCTATGCCGTAGATGCGCGATGCATTGTTCAAATTCTTGAAAAACAGGTCGTAAATGATGAAACCCAGATAGGACTTTCCCGCGCCGTGATCGACCAGTTGGATGTCCTGGTGGTCGCGCTGGATTTCCAGCAACAACGGCTCGATGAACTGATAGAGGTGATACACCTGCTTGAGCTTGCGCCGGCTATCCTGATTCATCTTCCCGTCGCGCGTCAGGATATGCAACTCTTTGAGCAGATCAATCGATTGTCCCGGCTTTATGTCGTGCATGTTTTCTATCTGAGTGAAGGATAAACGCTGGCGGCCAGCGCAAAATTGTCGATGGCGGCGTCACAATGGCTATGCCGAATGATAGCAAATCGAGGGCACGCATTGATCGGTATTATCGCGCTTCGGCATTCGCTTGACGAAGCGTCGCACGAATTCAGAATAGCCTATTTTCCTGGTTGCCAAAACGCCCTGGATTTATTGATGCGAGTACATCGATTATTTTTACCTCTTTCCGGTATTAATTACCTGCTTCGTGCCGGATTAAAATTGCACTTTGCAAATAACAATAACCCCGGTTTTTCACGCAAGCTGAAAAATGACAAAACAATCGCCGGTAGAGATGTTATTCATGCCGTTATTTTCCTGCGAATGGTTGCATGGCAATGCAGGCACGAAGTCTGCATGACTGATCTTTTTCTCTATTAAAACCGTTGCGTATCTTTCATCTATTCAATTTAGTGAAGAGGTATGTCATGAAATCGCTTTCTATCAAATCGTTGATGCGCTGGCAGCTTGCCGCTGCCGCGGTGTTGTTCCTCGCATCGTGTGGCGGCAGTAACAATGATAATCGGGCCGGCAGCAGCGGCGCCGCTACCGGTTCGCCCAACGGCGCTTTCACGAACGCCGGCAACACGGCGCGGGCGAACGCATTTTCCGGGACGCTGACGGGTGCGCAGGTAGCGCCTGCCAATACGAGCAGCGCTACCGGCACCGGCGTGGCTGTCATCGATCCTGCGACGAGAATAATGAAGGCAACCATAGTCATGGCAGGCATTCTCGGGACGGAAGCGCATATTCATATTGCGCCGCCTGGCATTGCCGGCCCGATCATTTTCCCGATGATCGAACCTGTTGCGGGCAGCGGAATCTGGAGCACGCAGGCAACGCTGACCGAGGCGCAGTTCAACGGTTTCAAGGCAGGCAGTTATTACTTTGACGTGCATAGCGCCGCTTTTCCAAACGGCGAGGTTCGCGCGCAGGCATTGCAGCAATTGCCGGGCACGACCGTAACCGGCAATACGGCGGTCACCGCCTATGCAAATGTGCTAACCGGTACGCAGCAGGTGCCATCCAATTCAAGCGCCGGTACGGCTATTGGCATCGCCCTGGTTAACGCCGCCGCGAAGACGTTGACGGCTACTGTCATCACATCAGGCATTACCGGCAGCGCTGCCCGTATCAATCAAGGTGCGCCAGGAATAACCGGGACGCTGGCTTTCCCGATGATCGAAACATTTGCAGGCAGCGGCATCTGGACTGCAAAAGCTGCCGTTTCCGATGCACAGTTGAACGCGCTGCAAGCCGGCAATTTTTACTTTGATGTCGCCAGCGCCGCGTTTGCCAATGGCGAAATTCGCGGACAGATTGTGCAATCGAATAAAACCACCGGCACCGGAACCGGCGTGACCGGTACGGGTACGACCGGCATGACGAATCCCGGCACTACCGGTATCACCGGTACAACTGGAATTGGCGCGACGAACATGACCGGCGCTACAGGCGCGATCGGAACAGGCGCGACAGGTATTACAGGTATTACAGGTATTACGGGCGCCACTGGAATCGGCACGACCGGGACGACCGGCATTACGGGCGCCACCGGCATCGGTACGACGGGAATTACAGACACAATCGGTACCGGCATCATCGGAACGAATGGCATTACGGGCGCAACCGGATTCGGTACGACCGGAAATACAGGCTTTACCGGGATCGGCACGACCGGAACCGCCGGCTTTACAGGAATCGGTACGACTGGAACGACCGGCACAACCGGGTTTGGAACAACTGGAACCACCGGCATTACAGGCACGGCGGGATTTGGAACCGGCAGGACCGGCACCGGTTTCATTGGCATTACTGCTTTTTGATCCGGTCAGGTAATCTGTTCAAATAGCGGGCTGTAAATGTTCATTGCGTTCATCCGCGAACACGCATAATGACTGCAATATTTTTGATTCATCCGGGATTACCGCGGGTGCTGTCGTTCCCGCGCGGGAAGAATGACAGCGTTCATTTCATCTTTCCATGCAAGCACTGCGCGATAGCGCCATTCATCCGCACAAAAGGCTGAAGAATCTATTTTTTCAACCTGTTACCGTCTGTTCAATCTGTGATGAATCGTCGTTGCTGCAATGGCCGCATGGCCGGCTGCCGCGCTGATCTGATTGAGTCCGTCGACGACATCGCCGGCGGCATAGAAGCCGGAAATGGAGGTTTGAAGACGCCGCTGATCGACCAGCAGATCGCCTTGTTCATCGCAATCCGCGCCCAGCTCGCGCGCCAGGTAAATCGCGGCAATCAACCCGGCCGGCCCTGCGCCGACAATCAGGCAATCCAGCGGTTGTTCTGATTTATTCAAAATGAAGACCTCCTTTGCAAACGAGCCGAACTTGCATTGCAACCGATAAAGATCCTTGCCTGTTTGCGATTCCTCACTGCACCTGCAACCGGCTGGATTTAAGGTACGATAGGCCGCGGTATTTTCCCTACATGCTTCCGGAGAGCTCAATGGAAACTTTTGCAGGTGTGGACGCGACGCTACTCTCACGCATCCAGTTCGCATTCACGATCAGTTTCCATATCATCTTTCCGGCCTTCACGATCGGCCTGTCGGCCTTCATCGCCACTCTCGAAGTGCTGTGGCTGCGCAGCAAGCAGCCGCATTACCATCTGCTGGCCCGGTTCTGGACCAAGATATTCGCGGTATCGTTTGCGATGGGCGTGGTGTCCGGCATCGTGCTGTCGTACCAGTTCGGCACCAACTGGAGCCGCTTTTCGGAAGTGATCGGCAACGTCATCGGACCGTTGATGGGCTATGAAGTGCTGACCGCGTTTTTTCTGGAAGCGAGCTTTCTCGGCGTCATGCTGTTCGGCTGGGATCGCGTGCCGCCATGGGTGCATACGCTGGCCTGCATCATCGTCGCGGTCGGCACCGCGCTGTCGGGCTTCTGGATCCTGGCGGCCAATAGCTGGATGCATACGCCGGCCGGATTCGAGCTGCGCAACGGCGTCGCGTTTCCGGTCGACTGGTTCAACATCATTTTCAATCCCAGCTTTCCATACCGTTTCGTGCACATGATGACCGCCGCTTATCTGACCACGTCGCTGGTGGTGCTGGCGGTCGGCGCGCGCTATCTGGTTGCCGGGCGTTTCGAAACCGAGGCGAAAACCATGATCCGCATGGGCCTCGGCATGGTGGCATTGCTGGCGCCGCTGCAAATGATCATCGGCGACATGCACGGCTTGAATACGGCCGAGCACCAGCCGGTAAAGATCGCCGCGATGGAAGCGCATTGGGACGGCTCGCATCCCGCCGGCCTGGTGCTGTTTGCGTGGCCCGATGCCAGGGCGGAACGCAATCTGGCCGAGATCGCGATTCCCAACCTCGGCAGCCTGGTGATTACCCATCACCCGAACGGGTTGTTCCCCGGATTGAAGGACTTCAAGCCGGAAGACCGTCCGCCGGTGGTGCCGGTGTTCTTCATGTTCCGCGCGATGGTCGGCATCGGCCTGCTGCTGATCGCGATCGGCGCAACCGGCGCGGTACTGTGGTGGCGCAAGCGGCTGTTTCAGACCGGCTGGTTCCTGAAGCCGGTCCGGTACTGCTGGCCGCTCGGCTTCATCGCGATTCTGGCGGGCTGGATGGTGACCGAAATCGGGCGGCAGCCGTGGATCGCCTATGGCATCCTGCGCACCGCCGACGCCAGTTCTCCGATCACGGCAGCCACGGTTGCCGTATCGCTGGCGTTGTTCGTGCTGGTGTATTGCGTGGTGTTTTCGATCGGTATTCTGTATATCCGCAAGATGATCCGCAAGGGGCCGTCGGTTGCGCCGGCGCCGGAACACGACGAAGGGCTGCCGAACCGGCCGCTGTCTGCGGCGCAAAATGCAACCAGGGGGGCCGCATGAGCAACCTGCATTACACGCTGCCCGTCATCTGGGCGCTGATCATCGGCCTGGCCGTCGCGCTGTATGTCGTGCTGGACGGTTTCGATCTCGGGATCGGCATCCTGTTCCCGTTTTTCCCCGAAGAAGCCGACCGCGACCTGATGATGAATTCGGTTGCGCCGTTCTGGGACGGCAATGAAACCTGGCTGGTGCTAGGCGGCGTCGGCTTGCTGGTCGCGTTTCCGATGGCCTATGCGGTGATTCTGCCGGCCTTGTATCTGCCGGTGATCCTGATGCTGCTGGCGCTGATCTTTCGCGGCGTGTCGTTCGAATTTCGCTGGGTAGGCAAGCCGCATCACCGCAAATGGGATATTGCGTTTACCGCCGGTTCGATCGTCGCGGCATTTTCGCAAGGCGTTGTGCTGGGCGGCCTGCTGCAAGGCATACGCGCCGAGAACGGCCAATTCGCCGGCGGCATGCTCGATTTCCTGACGCCGTTCAGCCTGATGTGCGGCACGGCATTGGTCGCCGGCTATGCATTGCTGGGCGCAACCTGGCTGATGATGAAAACCGAGGGAGAAGTGGAGCAGCGCGCCCGCAAGATCGGCGTACCGTTGCTGTTTGCGCTGCTTGGTTTCATCGCGCTGGTCAGCCTGTGGACGCCGCTGCAAATCGAACGCATCGCCGAGCGCTGGTTCACGCTGCCCAATCTTTATTTCTTCGCGCCGGTGCCGCTGGCCACTCTGCTGCTGGCATGGTGGTGCTGGCGCGGCATGCGGCAAGGCAACGACATCCAGCCTTTTGCATCGGCGGTCGGCTTGTTCCTGCTGGCCTATGCCGGGCTGGTCATTTCGAACGCGCCGTACCTGGTGCCGCCGTCGATCACGATCTGGCAAGCGGCGGCGGATCCGTCATCGCAGGTTTTCATGCTGATCGGCACCGTCATTCTGTTGCCGATGGTGCTCGGCTACACGGTCCTGATGTTCTGGTTGTTCCGCGGCAAACTGCGTCCCGGCGAGGGATATCATTAACGGCGGCTGACAGCATCGGCGGTGCGGCCATCCGCACCAGCCCTCCCTCTGCTTGGTTGATTCAACGCAAGCACGTCAAACAGCGACATGTAAAAATATGAATTTACAGAATTCATTTCTTCCATAAATTCGCTGAGAGCCGAACGCATAATTTGACAGAAAATTCCGACAGCAAGCCTGCGGCGTACCGTGCGCCGTGCCGGACATCGCATTGGCTTGCCGTGCTGTGCCTGCTGATGCTGCCGTTTCAGGCTTTGGCGCAAGCGACGGGCGGTTATGCCGTCGAGATCAGCGGCGCCGGCGCGTTGACGCCGCTGCTCAACGAGCACCTGGAAATACGCCGCCACGCCAAGGACGCCGGCTTGAGCGTGGAAGAGTTGCGGCGCCTGGCCGGCATTACGCCGCAGCAGATTCGCGAATTGCTGGCAACCGAAGGTTATTTTTCTCCGGCCATCGAGTATGCGGTCGCCCAGGAGGCCGGCCGCTGGATCGCGCGCTTCGATGTCGTGCCGGGCGCGCCGGTCATCATCGATGCCGTCGATATCCGTTTCAGCGGCCAAATCGCTACCGACGCTTCGGATGCACAGCGCATCGATCGGCTGCGCAACAGATGGGCGCTCAAGCCCGGCGCAATATTCCGGCAAAAAGCCTGGGACGATGCCAAGGGCGCGCTGCTGAAAAATCTGCTGAACCGGAATTATCCGGCGGCCCGCATTACCGGCAGCGAAGCGCGCATCGATCCCGAAAAGCGCTCTGCGCAGTTGCGCGTCGAGCTCGACTCCGGGCCCGCGTTCACATTCGGCGAACTGCGGATCGAGGGCTTGCAGCGCTATTCGCGCGACATGATCGATACGGTCAATCCGATCCGGCCCGGCGATCCTTTTTCGCAGGAAAAACTCAATGAGTTGCAGGCCCGCCTGCAGGACACCGGCTATTTCCGCTCGGCGTTCGCCACCGTTGAAGTCGATCCCGCGCATCCGCAACGGGTGCCGGTCCGGCTGGATCTGTCCGAAAACGAGAGCAAGCGGCTGGCGCTGGGCGTCGGTTTTTCCACCGACACCGGCGCGCAGTTGCAGGTGAAATGGCTCAATCGCCTTTTTCTGGGGCGCGACTGGCGGCTGGAATCGGAACTGCGCATCAACCGCAAAACGCCCCTGCTCGGCACCGACCTGTATCTGCCCGCGCTGCGCAACGGATGGATTCCGAGCGTCGGCGCGCGCTATGAACGTACCGACATCGCCGGCGAAATCAACGACAAGGTGCGCGCCGGCGCCCGCCTGACCGGCCCGGTCAAATCGGATGAGCAGGTGTGGGGCGTCTCCTATCTGGCGGATAGGCAGCGGATTGCAGGCGTTCCTTCCAACAATCGCCAGGCGCTGGTCGCGACCTACGGCTACACGATGCGCCGGTTGGATAATCCGCTCAGACCGCGGCGCGGCTATGTCGCATCGATTGAATTGAACGCCGGCCCGCGCGGAATGCTGAATGAACAAAACATCGGCCGCGTGCTGGGCCATGTGACCTGGCTGTCGCCGGTGAGCCGGCGCTGGCATACGGTGTTGCGCGGCCAGATCGGCCAGGTGGTCGGCGCCGGCCGCGAAACCGTTCCGGCCGATCTGCTGTTCCGTACCGGCGGCAATCAGACCGTGCGCGGCTATGCATACAACAGCCTCGGCGTGCTGCAAAACGGCGCAGTGGTCGGCGGCACGGTACTCGCGGTGCTGAGCGCCGAACTGGTGTACCAGATCACGCCGCAATGGGGCGCAGCCGTGTTTACCGATGCCGGCAATGCCGCCGACTCGTGGCGCGATTTTCGTCTGCGGCAAGGCAGCGGATTCGGCGCGCGCTGGCGCAGCCCGATCGGCCCGGTCAACATCGATCTGGCGTTCGGCCATGAGACCCGCCAGCCGCGGCTTCATTTCTCGGTAGGCTATGGCTTCTGATCGTGCCGAACCTGTCGATACGCCGCCCGAATCGAAACGCGGCGCGCACCGGCGCATCGGGCCGGCGCTCATCGCCGCATGCATCCTGCTGCCGCTCGCGGCCGGCGGCTGGCTGCTCGGCACCGAGCGCGGCGCGCGCAGCGCTTTTTCCGCATTGGACGCGCTGTCGTCCGGCGCTGTGCAGGCCGACGGCATCCACGGCCGTCTCGCCGGATCATTGCAGATCGACCGGCTGGCGCTGGACAGCGCGGCGCGGCTGGTCACGCTGAAAAACATCCGGCTCGACTGGCAGCCGTCAGCGCTGTTGCGGCGCACCTTGCATATCGATTCCTTGCGCATCGGCCATCTGGCCGTCGCCGGCAAAGCCGCGCAACCGTCCGAACCGTTGCGCATGCCGGAGAATATTGCGCTGCCGTTCAAGCTGCAAATCGACAACGCGCAAATCGATGGCGGCGAAATCGGCGTGGGGCCGATCACGCTCATCCGCCTTGGCGGATTTGCTTTCAATGCCGGCTTCGATGGCGTCCGTTACCGTCTCGGGCTGGATCGGTTTGCTGTCCGTTCGGCCGCCGATGCCAATCCGGTCAGCGGAAATTTCAGCGGCCGGGCCACGCTGTCGGCCGTCAAGCCGTATGCGCTGGATGCGCGTTTTTCAAGCGCTGCCGAAACCGTCATCCAGAACCGTCCGGTCGGCACCACCGGCCATGTCGGGCTCAATGGATCGCTGGCGGAACTGGCGGCCACGGCGGATCTCGCGATTGGAAAAGCGCAAGGAAGCGCCGCGAAAATAAACGGCCGCGCCGTAGTGCGGCCGTTTGCCGCGCAGCCGCTCGGCAATGCGCACGTCACGGCAAGCGCAGTCGATCTTTCCGCATTCGATCCGGCGCTGCCGCATACCCTGCTGGACATCGATTTGTCTGCAACCGAACGCGGCGCCGGCAAGCTGACGCTGACCAATGCGGCGGCAGGCCTGTACAACGAAAAAAAAGTTCCGCTGAGCGGCTTGCGCATTGCATTTCAACAGGACGGCGGACGCTTCGATTTCAATCGCATCGCCGCCACGCTCGGTTCCGCCGGCGAAGTGAATGGCAGCGGCCGATATGCAAACGGCGCATTGACGCTTGCATTGACCACCAAGGCACTGGATTTACAGAGACTCGATCAGCGCCTTCGGCCGACAAGACTGGCCGGCAATATCGATCTGCGCCATGCGGCAGGCAAGCAGGAATTTACCGTGTCGCTCACCGAGCCGCTGAAAAAAAACAAGCTTGCGCTTTCCGCGCATGCAACGCTGGCGAAGGCAGCGCTGACGATCGACCGGGCCGAGTTGCGCGCGGGCGGCGGCACGCTGAATGCATCCGGCCATCTCGATCTGGCGCGCCGGCAAAGTTTCAGCGCGCAAGGAAAACTGCGCCGGTTCCGGCTGCACGAATTCGGCAACTTTGCGCAGTTTCCCGGTCTTGTTCTGAACGGCGATTTCTTATTGAGCGGCATGCGAGCGCCGCAGCTTCAGGCCGATCTCGCCTTCAGGATCGCCGACAGCCGTCTCGCCGGCCAGCCGCTGCGAGGCGATGGCAACATGCAACTGCGCGCCGACAAAATCATCGTGCCGAATCTGTTGCTGATCGCCGGCGCCAATCGGCTAAGCATGCAAGGCGAACTGTCGGAGCGCAACGCGCGGCTGACGTTTGCATTGGCCGCGCCGAAACTGGAACAGCTCGGGCCGGGCTTCGGCGGTGCGATCGATGCGAGCGGCAATGCCCGCGGCAGCCTGAAGGCGCCGCACATCAGCGCCAAGTGGAATGCGAACAACGTGCGGATGCCGGGCAACGTGCAAATCGGTGCGCTGCAAGGCAAGACGGAAGTGGACGTCGATTCCGCCAAGCCGTTCTTCATCGGCGCGATGACACTGGACGCGACCGCCCGCCAATTGAAAACCGCCGCCCGGCAGCTTGCCTCGCTGTCGGCGCAGGTTCGTTTCGCACCGCAGCCGGATGCACCGCTGACATTGGAGCTCCGCGGACAAGGCTTGTCCGCCGGCACAGTGCGCGCCGACCGTTTCAGAGTCGCCGCGAACGGCACAACGGCGCAGCATGCGATCAATGCATCGGTCCACCAGCCGAAGCAAGACTGGACGCTGACCGCCAACGGCAGCCTGCGCGATCTGGCGCGCGCGCCGCAATGGCAAGGCAGCATCGACCGGCTGGATGCGGCAGGCACATTCACCGCGCGCCTGGCCGCGCCGGCGCCGCTGATGCTGTCGCAGCAACAGGTGCAACTCGACCGGTTCCGGCTCGATGCCGATACCGCGACGATCGCGATCGAACAATTCAGGCGCGATGCGCGCGGCATCGCCACGCGCGGCCGCGTCGAGCAGTTGCAGATTGCACCGCTGCTTCAATTGGCGAAACCCACTCCGCCGGTCACGACCGATCTGCAAATCGACGGCGAATGGAATCTGCAAATTGCCGGCTCGGTAAACGGTGGCATCAAATTGCAGCGCCGGCGCGGCGATATCGTCATCCGCGGCAACACGCCGGTGACGCTCGGTTTGCGCAAGCTGGAAGCAACCGCTACCGCAACCGACGGCCGGATCAACCTGCGATTGACGGCCGACGGCCAGCAACTGGGACAGATCGAACTCGAGGCCGGCACCGCGATGGGAAGCGGCGCCGACCGGTTTGCGATCGCGTCGGATGCACCGGTATCGGGCCGCGCCCGCATCGATATTCCGACGCTGGGCTGGGCCGGTCCGCTGCTGTCGCCGACGCTGATTGCCGAGGGCCGTCTGCAAAGCGCGATGTCGATCGGCGGCACCTTCGCCGAACCGCGTCTGGCTGGGCAGCTTGCCGGCAGCGGGCTGCGGCTGTCTTTTACCGATAGCGGCGTCGATTTGCGGCAAGGCACGCTGGAAGGCGAATTTCAGGGCCCCTCCTTGCTGCTCAAGTCGTTGCGCTTTCAAAGCGATAACGGCATGCTGGCCCTGTCCGGCCCGATCGATCTGGCGAGTGGAAAACCATCTGCGCAACTGTCGCTCAATGCCGAGCGCTTCCGGCTGCTGAATCGTTCCGATCGCCGGCTGGTCATCAGCGGCAACAGCGTGATCGGCCTGGCCAACGGACGCGCCGCGGTCACCGGCGCCTTCACCGTCGATTCCGGATTTTTCGATCTCGGCCGGCAGGGCGCGCCGGAATTGTCGGATGACGTCGTGATTGTCGGCAGCGCCAAAAAGCCGGCGGGCCAGCTTGCCGCCGCGCTCGATGTCAGCGTCGCGCTCGGCGGCGGCATCAGCCTCAAGGGACGCGGACTGGATGCGCTGCTGGCCGGGCAAATCCGGTTGCTGAATGCGGCCGGCGAGCCGCTGCAAGCCCGAGGCACGCTGCGCATCGTCAAAGGCACCTACACCGCGTACGGACGCGCGCTTGATATTGAACGGGGCTTGCTGCGATTCAGCGGCGCCATCGCTAATCCGGCGCTCGACATCCTGGCGATGCGGCGCGGCCAGCAGGTGGAAGCCGGTGTCACGGTGCTCGGCACGGTGCTCGCGCCGCGCATCGCGCTGGTTTCCGAACCATCGGTGCCTGACGCCGAAAAACTGTCATGGCTGGTGCTGGGCCACGGGCTCGATACCGCCGGCGGCGGCGATGCCGGTGCGCTGCAGGCCGCGGCCGGCGCACTGCTGTCGCAAGGCGCGGCGGCCGGCGTGCAATCCCAGCTCGCCACCGCGTTCGGACTGGACAGCGTGAGCTTCGGCACCAGCAATGATAATTTGCAGCAACGCATCGTCAGGCTCGGCAAGCAGATATCGTCGCGGCTTTATGTGAGTTATCAGCAAGGGCTGGAAGCCGCGAACAGTGCGCTGCTGCTGCGCTATACGCTGACGCCGCGGCTGACGGTCGAGGTCGCAGCCGGCGCCCGCAGCGCGCTGTCGCTGTTCTATAACTTTGCGTTCGATTGAAGCAGGCCTGCGCAGAGCAGGCGTGGAATGCGTCATCGATAAACCGAGCGCGGGATAAGACGTTTACAGAAGAAAAAATTACTTCGCCGTCTTGAACGAATACCAGGGCATTGCCTGCCGAAGCGATATCACTTCGCCCGCCGCTGCCGTATCGTAGCCCGGCAAGCCATTGATGACACCGTGCCATTCACTGTGCTGCAGCAGTTCCCTGAGCTTGATGATGGCCGGTTCGTTCAGCGTCTCCTTCAGGCAGACCAGGTAATACTGTTCCCGCAATAAAGGAATGAAGTCCAGCCCGAACTCCGCTGCCGCCGCACTGATGCCGAACCCGGCATCGGCTTGGCCGGAAGTGATGGCGGCGGCCACCGACAGATGGGTTGGTTCGACGACGTCAAAGCCATTGATGCTGGCCGGAGCGATGTTTTCTTTCGCCAGCAGCTGTTCAATTTCCAGCCGGGTGCCGGAGCCGGGTTGACGGTTGACGAAGCGAACCTCGGGACGCTTCAGGTCTTGCAGGGTGCGGATATTTTTCGGATTTCCATGACGCACCATCAACCCTTGTTGACGGCCCAGAAAATTGATGAGTTTATGCTTTCCCGGTTTAAGCAGTTTCTTGAAGGTTTGCTGGGTCAACGTTCCGCGTGCCCGGTCTTCGCTTACATGGAATCCGGCCAGCAGGCACTCGCCGCGGGATAACGCCGCCACACACTCCATGCTTCCGCGAAATTGCAGGTCCAGATGCAATTTCGCCTGCTGCGCCATGAAATCCTTCAGGCGTGGCAGCGCGAGATCGTGGCTGGCAAACAGGGAAATCACATACGCATTGGGATCGAATGCAAGCGCGAACTCGCGCTCCATATCGGCGACAAGATTGTCGATCTGGGGCAGCACGCGCGTTCTGGCGCGCTGCTCCGCGAACAGCAGCTTTTCACCGAAACCGGACAAGCGGGCCCGCTTGCCGCGTTCCCACACGATGAGCTCTGCGCCGAGGGTCTCTTCCCATTTTTTCAAGGCCCCCCACACATGCCGGTAAGACAGGCCCAGGTGCCGGGCGGTCTGTGCGACCGAACCGGTGCTGTGAATGGCGGACAGCAGGTCGAACAACGGGTTGTCCAGTTGCTGCCTTTTGCCTGAGGCCTGGGTAAAGGTATAGCCGAGCTTCACATGCAGCATATGCACACTTCTTCATATTGAAAGTTTCGGGGCGACGGGTACGATAGCACATCGATATTCGGATACGGCAAGGCATGGCGAGTCGTTCGCCGTGCGATTGAAAAGCCTTCGATACGAACGGACGCGATCCATCCGTTTTCATCCGTTGAATATCTGGCGCCGCCGGACAAGAATTTTCACAAATACGGATTTCATGAAAAGGAGTACCACCATGCTGAACCTGAAAAAAAACCTGGCCTTGCTAAGCTTGTTGCTGGCATCGGCCGTTCCTGCGTTCGCACAGCAGGTCATCAAGCTGTCAACCACGACGAGTACCGACAACTCGGGGCTGCTTCAATATCTGTTGCCCGCGTTCGAAGCGAAAACGCATACCAAGGTGAATGTCATTTCCGTCGGCACCGGCAAGGCGCTGGAACTGGCAAAGAACGGCGATGTGGATGTGACGCTGGTGCATGCCCGCCCGTCCGAAGACAAGTTCGTCGCCGCCGGTCATGGCGTCGATCGCCGCGATGTCATGTATAACGACTTCATCATCGTCGGCCCGGCGAGCGATCCCGCAGGCATCAAGGGCAGCAGGGATGTGATCGCCGCGATGAAGAAAATCGCCGACAGCAAGGTGAAATTCATTTCGCGCGGCGACAATTCCGGCACCGACCAGATGGAAAAAAGATACTGGAAACAAGTCGGGGAAAAACCGCAAGGCACTGCTTACGTTTCGGCTGGCCTGGGCATGGGGGAAGTGCTGAACATGGCGGCGGAACTGCAGGCCTACACGCTGACCGATCGCGCGACATATGGCGCCTATCGCGCCAAGACCGGCCTGATGATCGCCGTCGAAGGCGATCCGAAAATGTTCAACCCGTATGGCATCATCGCGGTCAATCCCGCCAAGTACAAGGACATCAACTACAAGGGCGCGATGCAACTGATCGAATGGATCACCTCGGAAGAAGGACAGAAGAAAATCGCCGGGTTCAAGGTCGATGGACAGCAGCTCTTTTTCCCGTCGGCAAAGGCAATCCGCTAAAAACAAGCCGCGCGGACGATCACGATTGCATATTCGAAAATCCCTGGTCCCGACCGCAGGTTGGCGGCGCTTGCTGAAATCAGCTTGCGCCGCACGCAAACAGCTCAAGTGCGGGAACGGCTTCCACCGGACCGGCGATCTCCGCCATCGGCCGGCAGGCGCCTCCCCAGCAAATGCTGTAGTCGGCGACATACGGCGAACGCGCCAGCCGCACGCGTTCGAGCGGCGCCAGCGCAGGTTTGTAATGCCAGACGCCGTTCTTCAGCACTGCGCCTTCAGGCGGCTCCATGCCGGCGCCGGTGCCGAGGATACGCGCTTCGGTCAGCACCAGATGCCGATCGACAATCCGGTAATCCTCTTCCCACCGGATCTTTTCGATCGAATGGGTCCAGGCTAATGTAAATGACTGGAGCGGCAGGCTGACTGCCAGGCCCACCGCTGCCAGACACAGCATCACGCCGCTGCCACGAGCCGGCGCTTTTGCCAGAAATGCCAGGCAAAGAACGCAGCCGCCATCGCAAAGCCGACCTCGTCGGTGATCGGCAGCGCGGTCACCAGCATCAGCGCGGCAACCGCGACGAAGATGCGTTCCGACCATTTGAGCGGCGACCACAGGAATCCGACCGCCGCCGAACCCCACAGCACGATTGCCAGCACTGCCTTGCCGACGATATAAATTACCGCCGGAATCGTCCATTTTCCCTGCAGCATCAATGCCGGCGTATAGACCGCCATGTACGGAATGACGAAACCGGCGATCGCGATCTGGGTTGCCTTGAAACCGATTTTCATCGGCGATTCCTTGGCGATCGACGCCGCCGCGAACGCCGCCAGCGCCACCGGCGGCGTCAGGTCGGCCATGATGCCGAAATAGAACACGAACATGTGGCTGACGATCAGCGGCACGCCCAGGCTGAGCAACGCGGGCGCGGCGATCGAACTGGTGATGATGTAATTCGGAATCGTCGGGATCCCCATGCCGAGAATCAGGCAAACGATCATTGTCAGGAACAACGAGAAAAACAGGCTGGTCTTGCCGACTTCCAGAATGAAGCCGGCGAAGCTCGAGGCCGCGCCGGTCAACGTCAGCACGCCGATGATCACGCCGACGATGGAACAGGCCAGGCCGACCGGCAGCGCCTGCTTGGCGCCATCGACCAGGCTCGATCTGATCGCGTGCAGCGTCTTGGCGCCGCCCTTGATCCTGAGGCAGACCAGGCTCAGCACGAAAATGATTGCAATGATCGGATAAATTCCCCATTCCAGGAAAGCGGAAGCAGCCAGGCCCAGGCCGACCCAGAACACATAGCGGAACGCCGTCTTCGACATGCTGGCGGCAACCGCGGCACCCAGAATCAGAATGGCGGTCAGCGCAAGGCCGGTCAGGCCGGCGAACATCGGCGTGAAGCCGTGGAACAGCATTGCCACCAGCGCGGCCAGCGGCAATACCAGATACCAACTTTCCTTGAGCGCTTTCAACGGGCTCGGGCACTGCTCTTTCGGCAACCCTTCCAGGCCTGCGCGCCCTGCTTCCAGATGCACCATCCAGAATGCGGTGACGTAGTAAAGCACGGCGGGAATCACCGCCGCCTTGACGATTTCGACATACGGCACGTTGAGCGTTTCGGCCATGATGAAGGCGACCGCACCCATTACCGGCGGCATGATCTGCCCGCCCATCGACGCGGTGGCTTCGACTGCGCCGGCAAAAACGCCGGAATAACCGAAACGCTTCATCAGCGGAATCGTGAACTGGCCGACAGTCAGCACGTTCGCCACACCCGAACCGGAAATGGTGCCCATGAAGCCGGACGAGATCACCGCGACTTTGGCCGGGCCGCCCTTGGCGCGTCCGACCAGGCCGAGCGCGACTGCGTTGAACAGGCTGATCATCCCGGCATGCTCGAGGAAGGCACCGAACAGGATGAACAGGAAAATGTAAGTCGCCGACACCATGGTCGGGATGCCGAAGATGCCTTCGGTGCCGGTATAAAGCTGGCCGATGACCTGATCGAAACCGAAGCCGCGATGCGCCAGCGCGCCCGGCAGGTACTGGCCGAAAAAACCGTATAGCAAGAACGTGCCGCAGACGATCGGCAGCGCCAGGCCGAGAATGCGGCGGGCCGCTTCGAACAGCATGATTACCATGACGGTGCCTACCACCAAATCCGCCATGCTGGGATCGCCCGCACGCTGAATCAGGTCCGCCTCAAAAATCCATTGATAGGTTCCCAGTACGAAAGCGGTGCCGGACAACAGCCAGTCGTACCACGGAATGCTGTTGAGCTTGCCGTGCTTGATTGCGGGATAAAGCAGAAACGTGATCATCAACAGAAAGCCGACATGCAGCGAACGGATCACCAGGCTGGAAAGCGGGTGAAAGGCAGCGACGATCAGTTGATAGGTCGAGAAACACAGCGTCGCGGCAATCAATATTTTCAGCGCAATGCCGGCGAGCTTGCGCTGCTGGCCGTGTTCCTGGAATTCTTCAGCAGGTGCCTGGCCGGGAATGTGGTGAAGAAGGTCGGACATTGTGGTCTCCTGCGCCGGGCAAAAGAAAACGCCTTGCGGCGTCCTCTTTTGCCATGGCGATTTTATTTATTATTTGATCAGCTTGATTTCACGATAGTACTTCTCTGCGCCGGGATGCAGCGGAACCGGCATGCCTTTGGCGGCATTTTCCCTTTTGATGGCCTTGGCGGCAGAATGCGCGGCAACCAGATGATCCAGGTTTTCCCACATGCTCTTGGTCATCTTGTAGACGGTGTCGGTGGACACGCCTTCATGGGTGACGAGGAAATTCTGGACGGCTACCGTCGCCACTTCCTGGTCCTGGCCTTCATACGTCTTGGCCGGGATGACGGCAGCCTGATAAGCCGGATCGCCGATCTTGGCTATCACATCGGCAGGCACGGAAACAACGACGATCTTCACCGAGCTCGACAAATCGCGCAGTGCCGCGACGCCCAGGCCGGCCGAGATCAGGGTCGCATCGAGCTGACGGTTTTTCATCAATTCCACCGACTCGCCGAACGGCAGATATTCCACCTTGCCCAGATCCTTGTAGCTCATCCCCGCACCTTTCAACACGGCACGCGCATTGAGTTCGGTACCGGATTTCGGTGCGCCGACCGCCAGCCGCTTGCCCTTCAGGTCAGCCATGGTTTTGATGCCGGAATCGGCCGAGGCGACGATCTGGATATAGTTCGGATAGATCGCCGCGACGCCGCGCAGCTTTTTCAGCGGTGTCTTGAAACCGGCTTCTTCGTTCCCCTTCCACGCATCCGACAACGCATCGCCCAGTGTGAAAGCGATTTCGCCGCGGCCGGCTTGCAGCAGGTTCAGATTTTCCGCCGAGGCTTTGGTGGCCTGCACCGTCGATTTTGTATCCGGCAAAGCCTTGCCGTAAATCTGGGACAAAGCCACGCCCATCGGGTAATACACGCCGCTGGTGCCGCCGGTCAGAACATTGATGAATTTCTGTTGCGCATGCGCTGGCGCGGTCGCGACAAGCGCCACGCCGGCAAGCGATAACAGCCCACGCAAAAATTTGAACTTCATTGTCTTGTCTCCTTTGAGATTGTTGATCGAACAGTAAATGCCCGTCCATTCTATTAGCAGAGGCCATGCCATGTGCATGAAAATTGTTAAGTATTTGAAATCGCTAATATTTTTATTTCAAAAAATCCGGAGCAATTTGGAGAAATGGATGGAAATCCGCACTGGCAACCTATTCCATTCTGGAAAACGCGACATCAATCAACGCTCATCAATTGGGGGGATTTCATCGCGCAGAATCACCAGACATTGTTGAACTACAAACGCATTGTAGTTCAACCGTGCCAATATCAAATGCAGGCTAAGGGCTTGCCATTTATTTGTTGCTCACAGGATGAACAATGCTTTGCGGCACGAATGTTGTCGGCAAAATCCTGCAGAAATCGGAGAGGCAACGATGTTGCAAATTTTGCAATTCCGCAAAGCTTAGCAAGGGAAAATTTGCGAGCACGATCAAGACCGGAGAAACCCATGAGCAACGGACTAAATGGGCGCGCCAATATCGTAGGGTTGCCTATTCTCGACTCGCACACCCTGACGGCATTGCAGGTGCAGCATGAGGTGACGGATAGCCGTCCTCCGGCACCATCTTCGCCGGGGCTGGTGCGCTATTGCGATCTGTATGGCGCGTCGGAACCGATGCAGCATCTTTTCGAGTTGATCGGCAAGGTGGCGCCGACGCGCGCGAACGTGCTGCTGACCGGCGAAAGCGGCACCGGAAAAGAATTGGTGGCCAACGCGATTCATCAGATGAGCAAGGAAAAGGACAAGCCTTTGATCGCGTTGAATTGCGGCGCGATCTCACCGCAACTGATCGAGGCCGAACTGTTCGGCCATGAACGCGGCAGCTTTACCGGCGCGGTGCGGATGCACAAGGGCTGCTTCGAACGCGCCAGCGGCGGCACGCTGTTTCTCGACGAATTGACCGAAATGCCGATGGAAATGCAGGTCAAGCTGCTGCGCGTTTTGGAAACCGGACGATTTTGCCGCGTCGGCGCAGACGAGGAAATGCAGGTGAAGGTGCGCGTGATCGCCGCCACCAATCGCGATCCGCAGCAGGCGGTCGATACCGGATCGATGCGCAGCGACTTGTTCTATCGGCTCGCGGTGTTTCCGATCGAAGTGCCGACCCTGCGCGAACGCGCGAACGATATCGAACTGCTGGCCCAACTTTTCCTGAGCCGCCTGAATCAGGAAGAAAATGCGGAAAAGATATTTTCCAAATCGTCGCGCCGCTTCATGCGTGAATATCATTGGCCCGGCAATGTGCGGGAGTTGAAAAACATGGTGCAGCGCGCATTCATCCTGGCGGACCATGAACTGGATATCACGCAGATGTTGGGGCCGTCGAAACAGAGCGTCGCGAATATCGAGAGCGATTGCGTCACCTTTCCGCTGGGCAGCCGGCTGGCCGACGCAGAGCAGCGGCTGATCTTCGCCACCCTCGGCTATTGCGGCGGTAACAAGACATTGACCGCGGAAGTATTGGGCGTGAGTTTGAAAACCTTATATAACCGGTTGAACGAATATCAGACCAGGATATTCACGAATGAGCCGACGCTTCAATCCTCGCCTTTTGGCCCGAATGCCGGCAATTGAGCTTAAGGCGCCTGACGCAATGACCGGGGCGAATAGCGGCATCGGACGTGAATGCGGCGCCGCAATCTCGGCCGGTTTTTCGTTGATTCCAAAACATTTGACGCATATCCAAAAGAGCATCGACAGGCCACGGCTGCATCGTCATGCATGTTTTGTATTGTTTTCAACAATACCTGAAACATTTACAAATGGATAACTTAATAACTGCAAGTGATTGATTTTAAAGGGACAGGAAGCTGGCCCACGGATTGCTCTATTCCTGATAGCGATTTTTCCGGCATGGGTCTAGACCAATAGTCCGTCCAGGCAATGCCGTTTGAATTTTTCACGCAATCAACAACTTGATCATGAGGAACCCAATGATGAAAAAGATATTTGCAAGTCTCCTGCTGAGCACTGCCGCCCTCGGCCTTGGTGTGCATGCAACGGCTGCGACCAATGAAGCGAAAGCCGCTTACAAGGCGACATCGGATAAAGCCGCAGCCGACTACAAGGCGGCGCGCACTCAATGCGATGCGATGAAGGGCAATGCGAAGAATGTCTGCGTTGCGGAAGCCAAGGCTGCGCAAACCCGGACCAAATCGGAAGCCGAGGCGGCCTATAAAAATACGCCAAGAGCCGCTGCCAAAGCGAAAAAAGACATCGCCGATGCCAACTATGCGGTAGCGAAAGCGAAGTGCGGCGATCAAGCCGGCAATGCAAAGGATGTCTGCATCAAGGAGGCCAAGGCCGCCAGGGAATCTGCGGAAGCGGATGCCAAGGCCGGCAAGAAAGTATCTGGAGCACGCTCTGAAGCGCGCGAAGAAAAACGTGAAGCCGCAAAAGGCGTTGCGCTTGAAAAATGCGAGGCGTTAACGGGCGACCGCAAGGATAAATGCGTCGCTTCGGCCAAGGCTAAATAAACCATCCAATCGTGAACCTGCAGCGCGTGAACTTGCCTAATGGATGTGGCAATGCTCTGGGTGAAAGTGTTTTGAAAAGGAGGTTGAAATGGGAATTGACCAAAAAGGTCCGGTCGTCTTTCGCGTGTCGCGCGGCGAAAACGATCGCTGGGACGTATCGGAAAATGATTTTGACAATCCGCTGGCAACGTTTGACGACAAGCAGGATGCGTGCGACTACGCCAGCAAGTTAACGGAGACCAAGGAAGGGGCAACGGTTCAAGTCATGGATGAGGTTCGATCGGGATCGGAATCACGACAAGACCAGCAGCGGAATCAAAGCAGATAGCAGCATCGCTTCATTGAAATAACCGAAGGGAAACGGATGCTGCCGTCGCTTTGAATACAAGCCTCTTTGGCAATGGGTGTATCCGGACGGGCTTTGCGGGCGATGCTGCATGCCTTGCACAAAAGCCCAACGGATGGAGCAGTTCTGGCAGTTGCAGGCGTAATGGAAAACTTGGGAAAGCAAAGGCTGCGATGCACTGCTTCATGCCGACCTTGTTGAATCTGAATCTTTAACCCGTCGCAATTGGCTAACGCCAGGCGCGATGATTCCCTTGACTAACTTTGGAGATCAAAAATGAACTTTATTATCTGGATCGTTGTTGGCGGCTTACTCGGCTGGGTGGCAAGCATGATCATGAAAACCGATGCACAGCAAGGCATGTTTCTCAATATCGTTGTGGGTATTATCGGAGCATTGCTCGGCGGTTGGCTGCTGGCGCCTTTATTCGGTACCGGCACAATCAATCAGAACGACTTCAGCATCAGCTCATTGCTGGTTTCGCTGCTGGGCGCGGTGATATTGCTGGCCATCGTGAATCTGTTCCGCCGCGGCACACCGCGCTGATAAACGATTCTGCTGATCTCATTCAGCATTGTTGATACTCTGAAAATCGCCGGCGGCCTCCGGCTGCCGGCGATTAACCGGGAGTCTTTTCGCGCTTGCCCGCTTCTTCGGCGTAAAGCTCTTCCGTCATGCCCCATCCTTCCAGCAGGCTGCATCCGGTCAGGCGCTGGAAGCGCTGATCGATGGCAGATTCGCATGCGTCAGCATCGCGCCTTTCGGAAAACCGGTGGTGCCGCCGGTGTACTGGAGCACCGCGATATCCTGCTTCAGATCGTGCAACGGATAGTTCTGGACAAGCCATCATTGAGCTGAAATTTTCTTTACATTGCCAATCAATGCACAGGTCTGGCCGCCTTGTATTTCGCTAATTCCATCTTGCCGATCTGATTGCGGTGCACTTCATCCGGGCCGTCGGCGATGCGCAGTGAACGCGCGCTGGCATACGCATGCGCCAGGAAGGGATCGGCCATGCCGCCGCCGCCGTGCGCCTGGATCGACCAGTCGATCACCTGGCATGCCATGTTGGGTGCTGCGACCTTGATCATGGCGATTTCCTTGGCGGCGACCTTGTTGCCGACGGTATCCATCATCGATGCGGCATTCAGCACCAGGAAGCGTGCCTCGTCGATCATGATGCGCGATTCGGCGATGCGCTCCAGCGTCACCGTCTGCTCCGCGATCGGCTTGCCGAACGCGACGCGGCCCAGCGTGCGCCGGCACATTTTTTCCAATGCGCGTTCGGCCAGGCCAACCAGGCGCATGCAGTGGTGGATGCGGCCGGGTCCCAGGCGGCCTTGCGCGATTTCGAAGCCGCGGCCTTCGCCCAGCAGCATGTTGGCGGCCGGAACGCGCACGTTTTCGAACAGGACTTCGGCATGGCCATGCGGCGCGTCGTCGAAGCCGAGTACCGGCAGGTGGCGCAGGATGTTGACGCCCGGCGTGTCGCGCGGCACCACGATCATCGATTGCTGCTGGTGCCGGTTCGAATTGGCGGGATCGCTCTTGCCCATGAAAATGAATACCTTGCAGCGCGGATCGTTGGCGCCGGACGACCACCATTTGCGGCCGTTGATCACGTAATGATCGCCATCGCGCTCGATGCGGCTTTCGATGTTGGTCGCATCCGACGAGGCAACCGCCGGCTCGGTCATGCCGAAACAGGAGCGGATTTCGCCGGCCAGCAGCGGCTTGAGCCATTGCTCTTTCAACGCTTCGCTGGCATAGCGCTCCAGCGTTTCCATATTGCCGGTATCGGGCGCCGCGCAATTGAACACTTCGGGAGCCCATTGCACGCGACCCATGATTTCGCACAGCGGCGCGTATTCCAGATTGGTCAGGCCGGCGCCGCGCGACGACTCCGGCAGGAACAGATTCCATAGCTCGGCGGCCTTCGCCTTTGCCTTCAGTTCTTCCATGATCCTGGTCGGGATCCACGCGTTGCCTTGCGCGCGATTCGCCGCAATCTCGGCAGCGAAAACGGCTTCGTTCGGATAGATGTGTTCATCCATGAACGCGATCAGGCGTGCCTGCAGTTGCCTTACTTTGGGGCTGTATTGGAAATCCATTTGATACTCCGGTATTTGGCACGCATCGCGTACCGCTGTTGATCGGGTTTAAAAACAAGAATACGTATAAGAAAGAGCACCGGAAAAAATGTTCAGGGCCAGGCGCGCTCTTAACCAGCCAGATAACCGCCATCGACATTGATGCACGCGCCGGTGGTATAGCTGGCTGCGTCCGACGCCAAATACAGCACCGTGCCCGCCATTTCATCCGGTTCGGCGATGCGATTCATCGGAATGCGCGTCAATGCCTTTTCCATGATGACGGGATTGTGGAACAGCGCCGACGCAAATTTGGTATCGGTCGCGCCCGGCAGCAGCGCATTGACCCGCACGCCCATCGGCGCGCATTCCCTGGCGAACGCCTTGGTCATCGAGATCACCGCCGCCTTGGTGATCGAATAGATTCCCTGCAGCGCGCCGGGCGTGACGCCGTTGACCGATGCCACATTGACGATGCTGCCGCCGCCGTTTTTCGTCATCAGCTTTGCACCCATCGCCGACATGAAAAAGTAGCCGCGAATATTGACGTCGACCGTTTTCTGGAATGCCGACAGATCGGTATCGACGATCGAGCCGAAATGCGGATTGGTGGCCGCATTGTTGACCAGGATATCGAGCCTGCCGTGGGCCGCTTCGATATCGGCAAACAGCGTTTCGATCTGCGCCATGTCGCCGATGTGGCAGGCGCGCGCTTCGGCGCTGCCGCCGGCGGCGCGGATCGCGGCGACCACCGCTTCGCATGCGTCGGCCTTGCGACTCGACACGATCACATGGGCGCCGTAAGCAGCCAGTGTCTTGGCGACCGCTTCGCCTATGCCGCGGCTGGCGCCGGTCACCAGCGCGATTTTGCCGGTCAAGTCGAATAAATCGGGTGTGGTCATGGCGGGTTCCTTGCAGATTGCGTTAGTTGCGTTAGCGGTAGGTCACGGCATCTTTTTCGCCGAGCCATTCCAGGTGTGCGTAATTATTCAGAGTACTGAGCGTGACCTTGCCCGGCTGGTAAAACAGTTTGGTCACGGCACTGTTGACCAGCGACCAGTTCAGTTCAGCCATTTGCCGGTCCGGGAACTGCAGCAGATGCTGGCACAACGTTGCGATCGTGCCGCCCGATGTGAACACGATGATGTTTTGCGACTGCCCTGCGTTTTCAAGCACGCGCTCGAATGCGGCAATGCAGCGGCTGCGAAAGACCGGCCACGGCTCGTTATAGTCTTCATCATGTTCGCCGCTCATCCAGCGCGTCATCGCTTCCTGGAAAATTTTCTGGAAAGCGCGGTTCGCGTTATCGGTTTGCGCCAGAAAATCCTTGACAGCGATCGGGTCGGCAAAACTCGGCCGATGACGAATCAGCACTTCATCGTGATCGTATTCATTGAAGCCCGCATCGGTATGCCAGTCGGTCTCGCTCAGCCATGATTTCGGCAGTGCATTCAGGCAGGCGTCCGCCGTCTGCCGATGCCGCTTCATGCCGCCCGTTATTATCCGGTTGAATTGTTGACCGCGATTGGCGAACCACTCGCCCAGCAGCCGCGCCTGCTCGACGCCGAGCTCCGACAGTTGATCGTAATTCGCCGTGCCGAACGACGCCTGTCCGTGCCGGACCAGAAAGATTTGTCCCATGGTGCTTTCGTTTCCCGAAGTGCTGTAATTTTTACAATGCGCCTGCTGGCGAACGGATGGTAAAAGCTTACAGACAACGCTAGAATCCATCAAATGAATACTTGTAATTAACTTCCATCAATTCCATGCATATATCTCGAATCGATCTGAACCTGTTCATCGTGTTTGAAGCCATTTATGCGGAAGGCAGCGTCACGCGCGCCAGCCAGAAACTGAACCTGACGCAGCCGGCCATCAGCCATGCGCTGGGCCGGCTGCGGCAACTGTTCGACGATCCGCTGTTCGAGCGGCAAGGCCATGCGATGGTATCGACGCCGCTGGCACGCAGCATCATCGAGCCGGTGCGCCGCTCGCTGCGCGGCTTTGAAGTGACGCTGAACGGACTGGACCGGTTCGATCCCGCCACCACGCAAAAGCAATTCACGCTGGCATTGCGCGACGTGCTCGAATCGACCGTGCTGCCGCCGCTGATGGTGCGGATCGGGCAGCAGGCGCCGCATGCGGACATCGCCGCCATCCAGGTCGATCGTCGCGAACTGGAAAGCGAACTGGCCGCCGGCACGCTTGATTGCGCGATCGATGTATTGCTGCCGCTCTCCGCCGACATCCTGCATAAACGGATACTGGTGGATAAGACGGTGGTGGTGGCGCGAAAAGGCCATCCGCAGATGCATGGCGCGCTCGATCTGGAAACCTATTTGAAGCAGGACCATATTTTGGCGAGTTCGCGCCGCAAGGGTCCGGGACTGGAGGATTTCGAACTGAGCCGGCTCGGTTTGCAGCGCCGCATTCGTTTGCGCTGCCAGCATTATTTCGCCGCGTGCCGCGTGGTCAGCCAGACCGATCTGATTCTGACGATGCCGGAGCGTTATGCGCGCGTCGCTAACCGGCAGTTCAAGAATCAATTGCTGCCGTTGCCGCTCGATATGCCATCGTGGGACGTCTACATGTACTGGCATGCCAATGTGGATGGCGATCCGGCCAACCGCTGGCTGCGCGAGCAGTTGATGGCGTCGTTTCAGGGCGTCGCCAAATAGCCGGATCGCGGCCGGAATGCGGCGGCATGATTCACTGCGCGCCGGGATGCGTCATCTGCGCCGGCTGCACCAATCGGTCGAATTCTTGTTCCGTCACATGGCCCAGCGCCAGCGCCGCCTGCTTCAACGTGCTGCCATCGCGATGCGCCTGCTTCGCGATCTGCGCCGCCTTGTCGTAACCGATATGCGGCGCCAGCGCGGTCACCAGCATCAGCGAGCGCTCCATCAGCTCCGCGATGCGATCGCGATCGGCCTCGATGCCGCGCGCGCAGTGTTCGTCAAAACTCTTCATGCCATCGGCCAGCAGCCGCACGCTCTGCAAAAAATTATGTGCGATCAGCGGCTTGAATACATTCAGCTCGAAGTTGCCGGACGCACCGCCAAAATTGATCGCCACATCGTTGCCGAACACCTGGCAGCACAGCATGGTCAGCGCTTCGCACTGGGTCGGATTGACCTTGCCCGGCATGATCGAACTGCCCGGCTCGTTTTCGGGAATCGTGATTTCACCCAGTCCGGAACGCGGCCCCGAAGCCATCCAGCGCACATCGTTGGCGATTTTCATCAAGGCCGCCGCCAACGTTTTCAATGCGCCATGCGCGGACACCAGTTCATCATGCGCAGCCAGCGCGGCGAACTTGTTGGCGGCGCTCTTGAACGGCAAGCCGGTGCGCTTGGCCAGTTCCGCCGCCACCCGATCGCCGAATTCCGGATGGGTATTGAGCCCGGTGCCGACCGCCGTGCCGCCGACGGCCAGTTCGTGCAGCGGCGGCAGCGCAGCCATGACGAACGATTCGGCGCGGTCGAGCTGCGCCGCATAGCCGGAAAATTCCTGGCCCAATGTCAGCGGCGTCGCATCCTGCAAATGCGTACGGCCGATCTTGACGATATCGCTGAATGCTTTGGATTTTCCATCCAGCGTTTCACGCAGCATGCGCAAGGATGGCAGCAAATTATTCGTTAACTCAAGACAGGCTGCGACATGCATCGCCGTCGGAAAAATATCGTTCGACGACTGGCCGAGATTGACATCGTCATTCGGATGAATCAGCCGGCCCTCGCCTCGCGGACCGCCCAGCAATTCGGAAGCGCGGTTGGCCAGCACTTCGTTCATGTTCATGTTGGTTTGCGTGCCGGAACCGGTTTGCCAGACGGAGAGGGGAAATTCCTCTTTATGATCGCCTGCAATAATTTCCTGCGCCGCCTGCATTACCGCTGTCGCTTTCTGTTCGGACAATCGACCTAGATCGTGATTAATTAATGCACATGCATGCTTTACCTTTGCAAGCGCAATAATCAACTCTTTCGGCATCTGTTCAATGGAAATACGAAAGTGCTCACAAGAACGTTGTGTCTGCGCACCCCATAGCCGGTCGGCAAGGACTTCAATTGGGCCGAAGGTATCGCTTTCCATTCGAGTCTTCATGCATTCGCTCCATGACACGATTCAACAATCTACCAGAATGGATCGCAGACTTACTGATTGTTATTCCATGACGCTGATAAACGTCTTTTCAAGAAAAATAAAGACCTTAGATGTGGTTGGACATATCGTTTGCTGCAAGTTCAACTGCTAAATATCTGTGCGGCTATGCCCTGTTATCTGTTCCCAGGTTGCGGCATGGCACTCTCTATTGCAATCTGGATTTTCAACTGGCTTTTGACAGGCGCGCCACTAATTTTTCCAGGGGAAAATTTAGTCTTTGAAAAAGCTTGCATCAACAAAGTCTTCACCTGCTCCGGTAGGCCAGACCTCTCGGCTATCACCTGATCGACGTCTCCATATTCATTAATCAGTAATCGCAATACCGTAGACTGAGGCGGGACGCCGAATACATCACTCCCCAGATCGGGGGAAATGTCTCGCAAAACGAAAGGCTTGTCAGTTAGCTGATCAATTCGAAAATAATATGGCTCGGATTCTTTGGAAATGATAATCGCGGGATTTTTTTCAATCGACTGCGCGACAGCTATCGACGAATTTAGTGAATGATCCGGCGTGCGCTTGTCGAGATTTTTGTTTCGAAAAATTGTTGACTCGGGCTGCAAGAGTGTGCGCTCTGGCTTTTTCAGTTCTACAGTCAATAGCGATATCGGCTGCTCTACTACAGCCCCATTTTGCAGGCCTCTCCCGAGATCGAAAGCAATGCCTAATATGAAATGTGCCGCTACCGACAGCATCAGCGCAAGCAACTGGTAAGGCTGCAATCGTCCAGACAATAAAGCCATGCATGTCAGGGGGCTTGCCCCCTGCCTGTACTATAAATTGCTTAGTCAATCAGTTCGCGCCATGAAACACGCCGTGCGCCGCTGATATTCGGACTCGATGAGGGATCGTCATTGCCGGTAATTCCTCCTCCAGTGTCGGTGACCAAGGTCACTGTTTTTCCCGTGTTCAGCTTGATGGTCTTCAATCCGGCAACCAGTGCATTTTGAGAAAGCCTTTTCCCTGCTATCTGATTGAACGAAGACTGGATATACTGGCCGGTCTTGTAATCGAAGGAATATAACCAGGCGTAGCCCCCCAAAGTACAGGCATTGGTTTCCGGTACGTTGGCAGCCACCGTTAATAGTCCCAGTTGCTGCTGCATGTCCACATTGACCCTCTCACCAGGCGATTCGTTGTTCGGATTCAGATCGACATACCACCCCGACGTTGTGCCCCAGTCGACGGTATTGGTGGAGGTGGTGCGCCCGGTGCCGGCAGCATTGGTGGTCAGCGTCTGTTTGACCAGGACACCGGGGGTGCGTACCTTGCCTAGACCAGTGCCCGTCAGCGTATCCTTGAAGGAATAAACCGATTGCTGGCTGAGGTCGCTCAGATCGGAGACCCCCAGGTAACGGCCCGTAGCGATACTTACGACCACGTGTTTGGCTCCACCTGCCTTAATTTCAGTCAGTTCCGGCTTGATCGTGATTGGCTGAACTAATGGCGGACTTGCACTTGCATCACCCAACTCTGCCAGCAGGAAAGCTTCTTTCCCCACCGGTGGAACAACATCATCGATATCGAAGCGCCATACATTGCCAAGCAAGTCGCCGCCGTAAAAGCGCAAGGCCGTATTGTCGGTTGTGGCAGCGATCCATGGATTGATTTTGGCCAATCCGCTCGGTGTGGCGGTGTCGCCGGCAGTGGTGTCGATTTTTTCAAGACGTACGCCGGTATTGGCATTGAGCACATACAAGTGCCCCTTGCCGTCGCCTGGCGAAACATTGTTGTAGCCGGATGTAAATACGACGACCCATGTGCCGTTCGCGCGCTTGGTGATGACCGGGTTGCCGTAAGAAAGACCGAGATCGGCATCGTCGGCTACCGTGTAGTTCCATAACGCCTTGGGATTGGCGGGATCGGTAATGTCGAGCGCGTAATAACCCCTGCCGCCGGAGTTGAGCCCGCCGACCAGAATGGTTTTCCACTCGTTGGCCGTGCAGGTTGATGCAGGCGCATTGGGGCAGATGTCGCCAACCGTGGGCGATCCATCCACATAATACTGATGGTTCGATGCATAGTTCTTGTCCGCCAGTTTGTAGAGGTTCGGCATCACCGCCGGAGGGATGTAGGCCCACTCCTCGACGCCGCCGGTATTGGCCGGGGACGTCTCTGTCGTTCCGCCGTTGAAGGCATGCAGCATGCCATCGTTGACAGCGACATACACCCGCGCGTCTGCATTGTTGGAACGTTTGGCCTTGAAGTCTCGATAGTTGGCATCGACATAGGCGAACGGCGGCTGCTTCACATAGACCGGTTGCGAATTGATCATGTCGCCCAGTACATGCTCCCGTTTGCGATAGAGCGGGTCGGCGTTTCCTGCCCGGTCTTCATACTGGTACCGGCCACGAATAAAATTCAATAAATTTTCTCCGGAAGCGGCGGTCTGTTGGGCCGCCGTCAAATTTGCACATTGCGAAAGCTTGGTGGAAGTCGAGCACATGCCATTGAAGTAACCCTGTTCCGCAGTACTCAGATTGAGCCAATCAAAGGTTTTCAGTTTGGTGGCTGTGCTGCCGTCGAACTTGTAGATGGTGCGCGTATCGGTAGTCCCCGCCACCTTCGCGTCGAGCGGCGCTTGAGCCGTCCAGCTATTTGTCGCAGACAACGCACCGGTACCCGGATCGATTGTCTTGGCCTGCAAGTCGCCATCCCAGTTGACTGTGCGGTACAAGGCAACATAGACGAAGTTATCTCCCGCCACCGGTTCCAGGTTACTGGTTGCAGCAGCAGCGGCGGCGCCAGTGCGCGCACTGACTCCTGCCAAGGCTTTGGTGAGACCACTTACCAAAGAGTCCGGATTCTGGGCGCTGAAATAGGTGCCGCGGCCGTTGACTGCCGCATGCCACAGATCGTCGATCCGTTCCGCACTCGTGTTGGCAATCGGGTCCGGCCAACTCTTTGTGCCTTGCGTGATGTCGTAAAAATCGCCCGATGAGGCCGACATGTAATTTTCAGTGTATGCCAGCGTTCCATTGACGCCCAGGCCCAGCGTGAAGGTTGTCATATGCTGCTTGATGCTTGTATCGTCTCCGGAACCGGGAACATTGTCCTTGCATATATCGGTCCCCAGCACGCCTGTGCAGTTTCCTAATGTTGAGTTGCGCAAGTCGGTATTGTAATAATAGGCAGCCACGTCCGCCAAGGTGTCGCTCTTGTTAAGGGCATCAAACATCGGTTTGGACGTTGTGCCGCCGTCCTGATTGCCCACTGCCGAAGTCTTGTCCAGCTGGCAGCCGGCACCGTTCCTGTCAGAACAGCCGCTGTCGTTTCCCTCGTTCCAGTAACCGTCTGTAGAGAGAATGGTAAAGTTCTGTTGACACGAGTATTGGATCGGGTCGGCGACCGTCGAGCCGTTGAATGAACTTCCCGTCATCTTGCCGCCATAGATCAGGCCCGCCGTGGAAAGGGCGGAACGAAGCGGGGTGCCGTTATACGGTATGGCTGCGAACAGTTTGGCGTACCATCCTGTTTTTTGCGTGCTGTCAAAATCGCTGATATTGAGAAAATCGCTGCCGGTATTGTTGTTGATGGACAGGTAGCCGACCCGGTAATTGCTGCTGATGGAGGAGAAAGCCCGGCTAGCCGACGTTTTCATTGTCAGCATGCGGGTACGGTAGTAGCTGTACCAGTTGGCGAAATTCTGCAACTCGCTTGTTCCGCCGGGTCCCGATGTCGAACTGACCATTACTTTGGTAAAAACGTTCTTGCCAGGTCTCGAGCCTATAGAGCTGCTGCACTCTTGATAGAAAGTCGAGTTGGTGTTGCTGTAGCTTTTCGTGGTTTGAGTGCCAGTGTAGACGTAGTAATAAGCGGCGGATGGCCCCAACGAATAGTAGCGATACGATCCGGAATATCGGTACGTCGTGTTGGCGGATTCTGGGACATATCTGTTGGCAACGAACTGGCTGCTAAGGTCGGTGGCGGCGGAAGCGGTGTCGAAGCCATCGGACTTCGCCGCAGTGAAGCTGGCATTGGGAAAACTTGCGCCTGTGGCATCCACCGGCGGCTGATAGGAAATATTGGGATTATAGTAAGCGCCGTTGCACTGGCTGCTGACGTAACCATACCTGCCTAGAAAATTACCAGCGCCTTCAGGTAGAAATGTCCACGACATGCTTCCTGAATCGTCCAGAATGAACTTGATGTTCGGCTTGACGATGGAAGACGACGACGATGCCATCGGCGCAGGGGCAATGTCAGTTGGTGCGGCATAGGCAGCCGCGCCGGACCACAATATCGCGACCGACATCAGCAAGACTAGTCGGGCGCTAAAGGAACGGTATTTCATCATGGCCTCCTGATATTGCTATCCGGTTGTGCTCTGTTTATGCCAGTTATGCTCTTCGCAGAACAATCCTGGCTAGAAGTGAATCATCGTTTCAATAAAACTAATGGTATTTCTCGGCCCCTTGGCCCGGGACGTGATCCGGTAATAAACCGTCGGTAAAGGCTCGATTCGTCCGCCGCCGTAAACCAGCCCGCTTCTGTTGGGGCTGGTAGTACCAGTGGCTCTATAGGTGACGCAAGTGTTCGACGCGGCATTGGAGTCACCTGTGCTCTGGCACAAGCGATGAATAATGTAGTTCACCGAATTGCCGGTGGCGGTATCCGTGACCGCCGCAGACGGTTTGATGCAGGCGGGCGCGACAACTCCATTACAATTATTGTTGTCCCAATCAACCCTTGCCCGGTTCGGATCATTGCTGGAGCCGGTCCGATCAAGGGTATCCTGACTGGTGGCGTAGTAACCGCTTGAAACCTGATCGGTGTAAGGAGTCGCCGTGCCGTTAAGCGGCGTCAGATAAGTGATCGCAGCATTGGTGCCGGCATCGGCCGCCAGGGTCGTCCCTTGTTTAAAGGCCAGATTGCCCGCTATCATATTGCCGGTATCGACCGAGCGCACCAAAGCGATGCCGGCCAGCGTCATGGCCACCAGCACGATCAGCGCGATGAGCAGGACCACCCCGTTCTGTCGCTTTGAAAACGGAAGACTGCGGCCATTCAAAGAAATACCGGCAGCCCTGCCCGCCACTCCGACTTGCCCGGAAAATGGATTGTCCATCATGCTTCTCTCCAAAGCAGATTCCGCAGCGGAATGACGGTTTCGAATACTTTGTAGCGATAACATTGCCAAGCCGAGTTGGCCGTTCCATCCGGGTTTCTACTCACATCAATCGCAGTCGTTTCAAGGGCTCCCGTAGTCGGGTTGGCTGCCGTCCAGGTAGGATTATTTGCCGCCCGCGCCGGGTTGGCCGTGGCGGTGGCAATCGTGATATCGCAGATCCCTGTGGCAGGATTCGGTTTTTCCTTCAACGTACTGCGCGCCACCACGGCCATGCGTACCGCATAAATCCTGGCGAGATCGCCGCTATCCCCCACAATGCCGTTACCGTCCGCATCAAGCATGGCTGCGCTCCATCTTGTAACCTGGGCATCGGTTTGGGGACTGCTGGTATCGAACCCGTATTGCGCTTGCAGATTGACGATATCGGAAGCGACTATCTGATCAGTAGGCGAATTGGTCGATGTCGAATAATCGGTAAGCAATAAATTGAAACTGGGGCCTGCCGTGCCTATCGAATAGGTATGGTCGATCAATGACCCCAGGTTGATTGCCGTCGCACCCACGCTGAAGCCGCCTGGCGGGTAAATGCCGTCGCCGCTGGGCGGATTCCACTTGATTATGGACGGGCTAACTGGTAACGGTTGATGTAGGATCTGCACATTGCCATTAGGGATGCTGGTGGCCTGAATCAATGTACAGTTCGGCGCCCCGGCTTGATACAAAACCATCATGTCGCCCACATTGACGCCGAGCGTCGTGTTGAGGAAAATATTGGTGGCCTGCAATGGATGGTTGGTGGTAATCGTGTTTGGTACGCTCCAGCCGCCCTTCGAACTGGCAAGAATCCGGATGGTATCCGGCAATCCGTTTGCGCCATCGGTAATGGTGATGGGTGTCAATTTAAAACTTGTAGCCGCCCCATTCGCTGATCTCTTCACATCACAACCCAAGGCGCCTGTCACACCCAAGCCATACCCGGCCCGGCGTACATCCTGCTCGACCGAATAGAGCGTCGTCATGCCATTGGTCAGCGCATCCGACCCGGTGGTGGTGGTGCGCTTTTGCCCCTCGAATATCACCGACACCTGCATCATGACCAGCACGCCAAGCAAGCCGATGGCAATGCCGACCATGATTTCCACTAAGCTGAAACCGCTGTTGCGAAATGGGTTGGCTGTATAAGCAGACATGACGGGTTCCCTCCGCTTATCCGTTGATTCGTGCAATGGCCACGTAATTACGTGACACAGCCTCACCCGGCGCCTGCCACCGTACGGTAATCGTTACGACATTGCTTGCATCAACTGCGATGGTTGGCAGATTGGCGCCGGTAACGCCCGGCAAGGCTTGTACTACCGTATTGCTCCAAGCGATAAACGGCGCACCTGTAGCGCTGCCATAGTTGGCTACGAGAGTTGCGTTCGCCCTGTCCCCTGTCCACATTTGTCCGATGATCTGACTGGTCAACAAACTGGCTTGGGTCCGATAAGTGGCATCGGACGTGTTTTTTACCGATGCGCCAAGCAATGCCACGATCGAAAGAATCCCCATTGAAAAAATCAGGATGGCGATCAAGCTTTCCAGCATCATCGAGCCTTGCTGCCTGGCGGTCATGGTTTTCAAAATGGCCCCTTTGAATTAAGAACAGCCCTGAGGATTGGCGGCCAAGGCAAGCAAGGGGTCGCACATCCGGATCAATCCGCCGGATCCGACGATGATGACCAGCCTGCGGGCGGAGGCATACGCAACGTTGGTGATATCGATGCGGGTGATATCGGTGCCGATATTCAAACTCGGAATTGCGCCCAACCCGTTGAAAGTAACTCCGGCCGGCAACCCGCTCCCGCTTGCAATTGCCGCAGTATAGGCAGGCGCCGGAAGAACCGGTGCTGCCGTGCTGACGCCAACGCGCGCATTGCCTCCGCCTTCTGTTCCCACGCGGCTTTGCATGGTGGCCGGGCAATCCGTAGTGGCCGTTACGCATCCAACCTTCCACACGACCAGTCCGCCCGTATCGGTCAAATCAAACCGCACATTGGTATTGCGCCTGACCGCTTCGTTGCGCGCCGTCTGCAACCCATTCAAAAGGGATTCAGCTGCGGTGCGGACTTGCGTGTTTTGAATCCATTCGGTAAACGATGGCATGCCTGCAGCCAGCAAGATCGCCATGATCGCTATGCCGATCATCAGCTCGATCAATGTGACGCCAGGTTGTCGTTGCCGGACTAACATCCGCCGCTCTTTTTGACGACCCAGCAGTTCACCGGAGCCGTGCCCCAGGCTGCGCTCGGCAAGCCGGTGGTCTGCTTCGCGCCGGCTTGGTCGATTGTATAAATGAATCCATTCATTGACCCAGTGCCCGTAGCTACTACCGTATAAGCGAACTGCGTGAGGGTCGGGCAAGTATAGGTAAAGTCATCGGCAGCAGGCAAAGGTGCCGCAGTCTCGGCCGCACAGGCTCCCGCATAAGTCCGGTTATCCTGAAAGAACTGCTCTAACTTGATGCGCATGCTCGACAGGTTGTTGGTGGCCTGCGGGATTTTCCCTCTGGTGATGTAATCGCTATAAGCAGGTAATGCCACTGCTGCCAATATGGCGACAATTGCTACCGTCACCATCAGCTCGATTAAGGTAAACCCAAGATTTTTGTATCGACGCATTACGTTACCTCCCATATATTTTTATATTAATTGATTTTGGGAAATACTTATTCTGGATCGGACAAGCGGTCCGGTTATTGCGACCAACGGCAGGAAATCAAGACTGCCCTTGATAAAAACTCATGATGCCAACGTGATTTACGTTGAGCCGCCAAGTTTCGTTCAGCGCGTCATTAACAATTCCCAATGGAGCACAGGATCAAACTAAAAGAAGTATGTAAAAACATAGTCAACATGCCTTACACTTCCTCAGGCGATAGCGTTCTAGCGGGCAGCGCGACTTGATCGGCGCACTAAAGATCAGCGATGTCACCGGGTCCGTACATCGGACAAGACCGGCGGCGTCCAGTCCCGATCAATCTGCTGGGGCAGCTTTTTCCCTTGCCGCAGCATCAACTCGAAATCCGCCGCCGGAACCGGACGGCTGAAACAATAGCCCTGCATCTGGTCGCAACCGTGCTGCCACAGATAGGCAAGCTGCTCTTCGGTTTCGACGCCTTCGGCAATCACCTGCAGCCGCAGGCTGTGCGCCAGCGAAATGATCAGCGTGACGATTGCCGCATCGTCCGGATCGAGCGTCATGTCGCGCACAAACGATTGGTCGATCTTGAGCACGTCGATCGGAAAACGCTTCAGATAGGACAGGCTCGAATAGCCGGTGCCGAAATCATCAATCGACAATTTCACGCCGAGTTCCTTGAGATCGCGCAGGATGCCGATGGCGCGTTCGACATCGGTCATCACCAGGCTTTCGGTCAGCTCGATTTCCAGGCATGCCGGATCGAGCCCGGTCTCTTCGAGAACAGATGCAATCGACTTGACCAGGTCCTGCTTCGCAAACTGGCGCGCTGAAAGATTGACCGCGATGCGCAGATCATTGAATCCGGCGCGCTGCCATGCCTTGTTTTGCGCACAGGCGGTGCGCAGCACCCAGGCGCCGATCGGCACGATCAATCCCGTTTCTTCCGCGAGCGCAATGAAGCGGGCAGGCGTAACCAAGCCCAGCTCGGGATGCTGCCAGCGGATCAATGCTTCCATGCCGACAATCCGGCCGCTGGACAGATCGACTTGCGGCTGATAGTGCAGCACGAATTCGCCGCGTTCCAGCGCGGTGCGCAAATTGCCCTCGATGCGCAGCCGTTCCAGCGCGCCTTCATTCATGGCCGCGGTATAGAACTGAAAATTGCTGTGCCCGCTTTGCTTGGCGCGATACATGGCGATATCGGCATGCTGTATCAGGAGTTCCGGATCTTCGCCATCGGCCGGATACACCGCAATCCCGATGCTGCAGGTCAGGAAAAATTCATGTTCATCGATTTGAAGCGGCCGCGCAACAACATCCATGATCCGCTGTATTACGACAGTGACGAGTTTTTCATCGGCGCGCTCCGTCAACAGCAAAATGAATTCGTCGCCACCGAGCCGGGCGACGGTATCGGTAGCCCGGACAACCGATTGCAACCGCTCGGAAATCGTCTTCAACAGAAGATCGCCTGCCTTGTGGCCCAGCGTGTCGTTGACGAATTTGAAACGATCGAGATCAATGAACACGACCCATACCGGATGATGGTAGCGCGACGCATAGGCGATTGCCTGATCCAGCCGGTCACGCAACAGGCTGCGATTGGCGAGCCCGGTCAATGCGTCGTGGCCGGCCTGGAATTCGAGTTCTGCCTGATAGTTCTTGGTTGCCGTGATGTCGTACTGTGCCGCGACGAAATGGGTGACCTCGCCCGCTGCATCTTTCACCGGCGTGACATACAGGTCGTTCCAGAACATCGTGCCGTCCTTGCGGTAGCTGCGCACAACGGCGTGGCCTTCGCGCCTTTCGAGCGTGGCCGTCTTGAAGTCCTGAATGCCGGGCTGATCGCGGTCATCGCCGTTCAGCAGGCGCATGCTGCGCCCGATGACTTCCTCAGCCCGGTAGCCGGTCATCCGCTCGAATGCCGGATTCACATATTCAATCGGATAATCGGGCGGAACCGCGCTGGTGATGATGATCGCATTGGCGCTGGCTTCGATTGCGCGCTGGCGCAACTGCAGCGCCTGTTCCGCACGCATGCGTGCGGCAATGTCCGCGTTCAGCAGTTCATTGGCGCGGCGCACTTCGGCCGTGCGTTCATTCACCAGCCGCTGGACGCGCTGCGAGCGTGACGCCAGCGTCTGCACGTAAATCGCGGCCAGAAGGGTCAGCAGCGTTCCGGCTATCAACGCCGTCAGCGATCCTCGATGGTCGACAGTAACAGACTGCGACGTTGCCGATAACACCATGCGCCACTGCCTGTCGGCCACGTCGAAAGGCAACGATAAGCTGCGAAGCCGGTCATGAAACAGCCATTGCGGTAGCAGAAAATGGTGACCCCGCCCGGATAATTCATCCCTTCTGTGAAACACCAGATCGAGATCGTTCGGCGCATTTCCGGCATATACCTTAATCTCGATGTCGGGGGTATTCAGCAACCCGTGCATGGCCAGTATCTTGCTGATCATATCTTCCGCCCGAAATACCATCGCCGTATCGCCGACAAGCGCGCGCCGGCGGGATGCAACATCGGTCAATTTCGCACCATAGCGATAGACCGGCATCAGCACAATGAATCCGCGCTGCTCATGCCGTTCCTGCATCAGCCGCAACAGCCCGGTCGCGGACGGCTGTCCGCTGTCTGTTGCACGCTGCATCGCGTCGCGTTGAAGCGCATAAGAATCGGCATCGAACCCGAAAGCCGCTTCGTTGCCCTTCATCGGTTCGAGATAATCGACTACCCGGTAATGCGCGCGGCTAGCGGCAGGTACTATTTTTCTATCGGCAGAAAATTCGGTGATACTGAAATTGGGGTAATTGCGGCGCACGCCGGCTTCATACGCCGGCCGTTCTGCGCCGCTCACCAGCCTGTGGAAATTGAATCCGTGTATATAAGGGTGCCGTGCCAGCATCGGCTGCGTAATCGCATGGAACTGCTCGCGGCTGACGGATTTGAAAGTCGCGAACAGCTGGTTGACGATTTCAAGCGCTGCGACGGCTTCATTCATTTCCTGCTTGATGATGATAAACCTGGTGTCGGCGCGCCGTTCGAAATCGGTGGCCAGTGCATCATGCTCGAGGCGGAGCAATGCAGTAAATGATGCGACTGTGGCGACAAGCCCCAGCAGCAACGTCAGGAATGCCGCGGCAGACGGAGAAAAAGGCAAACGATGGCGAAACATTTCAGCTCCTGTTGCGAAAATCCATCAGTCATTTGCCAGAGATTGAATGGAACCGGCATTGATTGCACGTCGGAGAGCGCATTTCATTCATGGCCCGTGAATGAAATGCAGCCAGTCAACAGCGTAGCGTATTTATTGCATGAAGTTAAGACGGCCGTCCGGCAGGTGCTGTTTGTTTTGCCGAACCTGCTGCGGAAACAGGGTCGGTATTTTTTTCGGCCGGATCCGGCAACAGGCATGCGGCGATCACTTGCAAATCATTGTCTTTGGCAAAATCGATAACGAAGTGATAAGCCAGTGGCTCGATGGTGCGCAAGTCCTCGTTGACCACCACGGACTTGACGCCTTCCAGCAGCGTCGGTCGGACATAAGGGGAATATTGCAGATGGGCGTTGGGACCTGCATCGCCTTCCGGACGAAAGCAGGCCATTACGCCGCACAAGCGCTCGGCCCAGTCGCTGGGACGAAACTGTTTGCCGTCGCTGGTGATGCCTTGAATGAAAAACTCGCGCGCGGGCGCCTTGGGAGAGTGAACGGGATCTGCCATGTGTGCGGCTTGTATGGTGTAGCGAGAGCTGCCTGAGTGTGCTTGACGCCATTATGTAGCAACAAGCTTTCAAAATTCTTGCATATTATATCTTATAGAAGAGTTCAGTGAAACAAAGTGCCACAATGTGAAATTATGGCGCGAGCGCATTCGTCAGCGATCAACGGAATTTCATTCACATTCCCTAACCCAGCCATACCGCAACCGACAACAGCAACAAGAGCAGCATCCATAACAGCAGCGCGCGCCAAATCAGGCCTACCGTGCTTTGCAAAGCCCGTGGGGTCGGCTCTTCGCCGGGCAGGCTATCCGTTTCCGCATCCGCTGAATCGATGGCGGATGCATCGGCATGCAATACATCCGCCGCGTTTTCGACGGGTGTGCCAAGCCGAACGCCCATCGCACCGCCGCCGGCGGTCAGGATGATGCCGATGGTTTCGTTTTGCCAGCGGTCCGCGAAATTCCTCCATGCATAGATCGCGTCTTCAAAATTGCCGACCACGGCAAAAGCGGCCGCCGTCAGCCGCGCCGGAATCCAGTCGATCCAGTAAAACGCCTGCGCGGCAAAACGTCCGAAGGCTTCGTTTCTCATATGATCCGGCTCATTCCAGGCGCGGGCCAGATACTCGGCAATGCGATACAGCACGGCGCCGGCGGGACCGAGCGGCATCAGGAACCAGAAGAACACGCCGAATACATGGCGATGGGTCGTCACCAGCGCTTTTTCGACGGCTATGCGCGCGATTTCATTGACGTCCATTGCCTCGGTATCTTGCCGCGTCCATTCCGCAAGCAGCGCGCGTGCCGTTGCGGCATCGCCGGTATTGAGTGCGAATTGAATGGAGGTGAAGTAATGGCTGTAATGGCGGAAGCCGAGGGTGAGATAGACGATCAGGACATTCCATGCGAGCGCCGCAAACGGACCGATCCTGACGCATAGCCAGTACACCAGCGTGGTGGGTATCATGAGCGCAATCATCATCACTGCCCAGCCCAGCCGGCCGTGATCCGTCTGACCCGCGTTGAACCATCCCTCGACACGCACGGCAAACGATTTGATCGCAGCGTACACCGGATTGTCCGCGCGCAGCGGCTTGAGTTGTTCAATCAGCAGCGCAAAAAGAATAGAAAGAAATGTCATCGAACCGCCTTATAAGGAATTCATTTCACCAGCAGTAACCCGTACGATAACGCAGCCTACCGCGAGAATCAAACTTGACTCTGAAACGCAGCCAGTCCCATGGCTCGGCGCGCCACTGAATTTCGTGAAATATGCGTCAAGCGAACAAACAATCGCTCACAGACCGGCTGGCTCAGTTCGCAGAAAATGGAACAGATTGCGCAGCATGCCGGCCGTGGCGCCCCAGATGAAGAACCGGTCATAGGGCATCGCGTAAAACGTGCGGCGGCCAAGCCCATTCGGAAATTCCGCGGTACGGCGCTGGTGGTTCATGCCATCCATCAGGAATGCCAGCGGCACTTCGAAAATTTCCGCGACTTCAAACGGATCGGCGCGCAGGTCGAACGGCGGATGCACGATCGACACCACAGGCGTCACTTGATATCCGGTGCCGGTAAAGTAATCGGGCAGCGTCCCGATTACTTCCACATGGCGCCGGTCCAAACCCACCTCTTCCTCCGTCTCGCGCAAAGCAGTTTCGATTGCCGACGTATCGGCAGGCTCTACGCGCCCGCCCGGGAAACTGACCTGCCCGCCGTGATCGGTCAAATGCTCGGTACGCTGCGTCAGCAGCAAGGTCAGCCCGTGTTCGCGCACGACGATAGGTATCAGCACGGAGGCCGGCATCGGTGCCGTCGTTTTTTTGCGCAGCAACTGTTCTTCCGTATTTTCCGGCAGCCACTGCGGCGGATTGGCGAAACGCGCGCGCAGCCAATCCGCCGTGAGCCGTTCCGCCTTGACGGCAGCCTCCCCGGCCAGGGACTCGACCGGAATGATTTGTGGATCGAAAAGCAGTTTGGTCAAGATGAGGTCCTGATATCGATAGCGGTACGTGCGGATGGGTCATGGAATCCGGGCGGACCGGCCTGGTATTGGTGAAATACGTTTTAATGCAAAAAGGGCACCCTCCGGTGCCCCTTCGTCTTGCAATCCCTGCGCGGATTACTCTGCTGCGGCTTGTTTGCCTGCGGCGCGACGATTCGGCAGCTTTTCCTTGATACGCGCCGACTTGCCGGAACGCTCGCGCAGATAGTACAGCTTGGCGCGGCGCACATCGCCGCGGCGCTTGACTTCGATCGATGCGATCAGCGGTGAATACAGCTGGAACGTACGCTCGACGCCTTCACCGGACGAAATCTTGCGCACGATGAAGTTGGAGTTCAAGCCGCGATTGCGGCGCGAAATCACGACGCCTTCATATGCCTGGGCGCGCTTGCGCGTACCTTCGACCACGTTGACGCTGACGACGACCGTGTCACCCGGTGCGAATTCAGGGATGTTTTTGCCGAGACGGGCAATTTCTTCTTGCTCAAGTTGTTGGATCAAGTCCATTTTCAGCTCCTATGGCCATCTTGCCGGCGCTGGTTGTTGATAACCGTTTTTGCCCGGTAGAGGATGGGGTTGCACATGCAGGCAATACAAGAACTTCGCCTGCTCGATACTACAAACTGCTTAAAAAATTTTCATCCGCGGAGCTCAGCAAGCCGGCCGCGCGCGCTTCGTCAATCAATTCCGGGCGCTTTCTTGCAGTCACTGCCAGCGCCTGCTCGCGCCGCCACTTCAAAATCTCGGCATGGTGCCCGCCCAGCAATACCGGCGGCACTGCAACGCCTTCATAGTCTTCCGGCCTGGTGTAATGCGGATAATCGAGCAATCCGTTTACAAAGCTGTCTTCGACCGCCGAAGCGTCATCATGCAATACGCCGGGCAATTGCCGGATTACCGCATCCATCAATGCCATCGCGGCCAATTCGCCGCCCGACAGCACGAAATCGCCGAGGCTGATTTCTTCATCCACACAACGGTCCAGCAATCGCTGATCGACCGCCTCGTAGCGCCCGCATAACAGCACCAGGCCGGGCTCCGCCGTCAACTGCATCACACGCCGATGGGTGAGCGGACGGCCTTGCGGCGACAGGTACACGACGCGCGGCGTACTTAAATTCTGTTCTGTCCGGCGTGCCTTGGCTGCCTCGATCGCAGCTTCCAGCGGCCTTGCCAGCATCACCATGCCGGGGCCGCCGCCATAAGGACGGTCATCGACCGTCCGGTGATTGTCGCTGGTAAAATCCCGCGGATTCCACAACGCCAATTCGCATTTCTTTTGTTCAAACGCGCGACGGGTAATTCCCGACTGCGTCAGTGCGGCGAACATTTCGGGAAAAAGCGTGACGACATCAAATTGCATCTCGCGACCCATCCCAAAACGCGCTAATAATCCAGTTCCCAATCCACGGAGATTTTCTTTGCCGCCTGATCCACCGTCTTGACGAACCGGTCAACGAACGGGATCAATATTTCCTGCGGCTTTTTCCCGGGGTCGCCGGATTCCGGCACCGCTACCCGCAATATCGGATGTGCGCCATTGTCCATCAGATCGCTCACCACACCGAGATGTTTGCCCTGCCGGTCTTCAACCGCCAGACCGACCAGATCAACCCAGTAAAATTCATCATCGGCCAGCGGCGGAAAATGACTGCGCCGGATTTGCACGGTCACGCCCTTGAGCGCTTCCGCGGCATTGCGATCCGCGACACCCATCAACCGGGCCACGACATCTTCGCCGTGAATCTTGGACTGCATCATTTCGACATCATGCAAGTCAGGCTTGTCCAGCCACCATGTCTTGGCATGCAACATCGCGTCGGCTTCGGCTGAATAAGGCTTGATTCGAACCCAGCCGTTGAGGCCATAGGCTCCAGTCACATACCCCACCAGCACCAGATCGCCGGGAATCGACGTCCCCGATGAAGTTGAATGCAACAAACTCAAGCAGTGGCTTTTTTGCCACCCGAGCTGACCAGACGAGCGACGGTCGGCGACAATTGCGCACCGACACCCTGCCAGTAGGACAGGCGATCCTGCACAATACGGAAGCCTTCTTCACCGCCTGCAGCAACCGGATTGTAAAAACCGATGCGCTCAATGAAGCGGCCGTCGCGGCGATTGCGCGAATCAGTGGCGACGATGTTGAAAAACGGGCGCTTCTTGGCGCCTCCACGAGCTAAACGAATAACGACCATAATAATTCCAAAAAGTGTTCGAACATGGAAAAAGCCGTAGATTATAGCGCGATTCAGCGCCAAACGGCAATCTATCCGGCTATTGCCGCGCAAGCAATCTGCGCATTGCTTTGATGGAAAGCCTGATGCACACTACGGCCGGCTTCATAAAAATACCATTTTCAATCCTATCAGACGACGCATGATGACTGTTCAGCACAAAAACAAGACCATTGCCACCCTTCTCGCCCTGATTCTGGGCGGGCTGGGAATACATCGATTTTATCTGTGCGGCCCTAAAGATCCATGGGCATGGGTGCATTTATGCACGTTGCCGGTTTCAGCGGCGCTGCTGCTGAATATCGGGCAGCCCTGGATATTCGCAGCGAATCCCTTCACCGTGTCGGTATTGGCGGGGTTTATCGCCGCGCTGGTCATCGGACTGACGCCGGACGATAAATGGGATACGCACTACAATCCAGGTTCCGGGCAGCAATCCCAATCCGGCTGGCCGGTTGTGCTGTTGCTGATCCTGACGCTTGGAATCGGCGCAACAGCGCTGTTTGCTGCCATTGCCCGAACTGTCGATCTTCTCTATACAGGCGGTGCTTACGGCTGATCCTGCTGTTATAGAAAATATCAGCCTGCAAATTTTCAAACGGAAATGCTGGTCGTTTCAAGCAATCTGCATCCTTCGACCTTCCAGTTTCCATCCGTTTCCCGCTGCATTCGGTAAACCGCGAGCCAGACCAGGTTGTCGCGATCGGTCAGCCGAACAATCTGCAATGCATAGCCGTCGACCATTTCCGGCGCCGAAAAAATCGCGAGCCGATGGCGATAGATGGGAGGATATTTTTCCTTGATCAACCGCAAAAAATTTTCCGCATCACCCAACTCGACGCGCGTCGAGGCGGCCGCCAGATCGAATGCTTTCACGGCATCATCTTCCTCGAACGCATCGAGCTGCGATTGAATAACGATCCGAATCGCTTGCACATCGGAAGGATGCATCGCTTCCGCAGCGGCGCCATTGACCACGGATATCAACAGCAGCAGAAACAAACTTATCGTTAACCAGATATGACGTTTCATGATGACCCCCCCGCATGAAAAACGCTATGTTCAGTGTACGACAGCCGGACAAAAACATCTCGATGCGCAAGTCAGCGGGTTGACATTTCTCATGGCGAAAAGAGGCAGCCCGCAGGCTGCCTCTTCATTGCACGCATTAAAGACGATCAGTCAAAACTGTTCTTCGGCTAACGCCAGCACACCGGCACTGCCCTCCACGATCGCGGTGCGATAACCCGGTGCTTGAGAAAGAATGTGCTCGGCAAAAAAACGTGCGGTTGCAATCTTTGCCTGATAAAAGCTGGCATCGCCTTCGCCGGCCTGGAGTTTTTGTTCGGCAACCAGCGCGGCACGCGCCATTTGCCAGCCGCCCAGCACGATGCCGGCCAGCTTCAGGTACGGCACGCTGCCGGCGAATACGCCTTTGATGTCGGATTTCATATTGGCGGCAACATGCGTCACCACTTCTTCCAGAGCTTTCGAACCGGCAGCCAGCTGATTGCGAATCGCGGCAAGATCACCCGATGTGCAAGCTGCCAGATCGGTTTCCGTCTGGCGCACTTGCGCAAGAATGCCTTTTGCCGTGGCGCCGCCGTCGCGTACCGTTTTACGGCCAACCAGATCGTTGGCCTGAATCGCGGTGGTTCCTTCGTAAATCGTCAGAATCCGCGCATCGCGATAATACTGCGCCGCGCCGGTTTCTTCGATGAAGCCCATGCCGCCGTGAATTTGCACGCCGGTCGATGCGACATCGATCGACATTTCGGTGGACCAGCCCTTGACGATCGGCACCATGTATTCGTAGAAAGCCTTGTTGGCCTTGCGCGTCGCGTCATCGGCATGATGATGGGCTGCATCGAATGCGGCAGCGGTGACATACGACAATGCGCGCGCCGCTTCGGTCTGCGCACGCATCGACATCAGCATGCGGCGCACATCCGGCTGATGAATGATCGCAACCGGCCCGGCGGAGCCCGCCAGGTCGCGCGATTGCACACGGTCTTTCGCGTATTGCACCGCTTTCTGATAAGCGCGTTCCGCCACGCCGACGCCTTGCATGCCGACCGCAAAACGCGCCGCATTCATCATGATGAACATGTATTCCAGGCCGCGGTTTTCCTCGCCGACCAGCGTGCCGACGGCGCCGCCGTGATCACCGAATTGCAGTACCGCGGTCGGGCTGGCCTTGATGCCGAGCTTGTGTTCGATCGATACGCAATGCGCATCATTGCGCGCGCCGAGCGAACCGTCGGCATTGACCAGAAATTTCGGCACGACGAACAGCGAAATGCCTTTGACGCCCTCCGGCGCGTCCGGCGTGCGCGCCAGCACCAGGTGGATGATGTTCTCCGCCATGTCGTGCTCGCCGTAGGTGATGAAAATCTTGGTGCCGAACACTTTGTAGGTGCCGTCGCCTTGCGGCACGGCGCGCGAGCGCACCATTGCCAGATCGGAACCGGCTTGCGGTTCGGTCAGGTTCATCGTGCCGGTCCATTTGCCGGAAATCAGATTGGCAAGGTAGGTTTCTTTCTGCGCATCGGTGCCGGCCGTCATCAGCGCTTCGATCGCGCCATCGGTCAGCAACGGGCATAACGCAAACGACAGGTTGGCGGCATTGAGCATTTCAATGCATGGCGTCGCCACCAGTTTGGGCAAGCCCTGGCCGCCGAAATCGACCGGATGCTGCACGCCCTGCCAGCCCGCTTCACCGAACGCCTTGAACGCTTGCTTGAAGCCTTTCGTGGTCGTCACCTGGCCGTCGTGCCAAAAGCTCGGTTCCTTGTCGCCTTCGAAATTGAGCGGCGCCACCACCTCGCTGCAGAACCGGGCGTTTTCTTCCAGCACCGCTTCCACCGTTTCCGGCGTGGCATCTTCGCAGCCGGGCAACGCGTTGACTGCGGACAGGCCGGCCAGTTCGTTGATCACGAACAGCATGTCCTTCAAGGGGGCGACGTAACTCATTTAAATCTCCAAAAATTCGGGCAGGGTTGCGGCATTATCGGCGGTTCGCCAGGAGCATCCTGTCAAGCCGACGACAAAACCCCGCACCACCCTGCCCGTTATTTGCACCAATCCGCTTGTGCTGTTATCAGCCGAGCTCGGTTACCAGTTGCGGCACGATTTCGAACAGATCGCCAACGATGCCGTAATCGGCCACGCTGAAGATCGGCGCTTCCGGATCCTTGTTGATCGCCACGATCGTTTTCGAATCCTTCATGCCAGCCAAATGCTGGATCGCACCGGAAATGCCGACGGCGATATACAGCTGCGGCGCCACGATCTTGCCGGTCTGGCCCACTTGCCAGTCGTTCGGCACGAAGCCGGCATCGACTGCCGCACGCGACGCGCCCATCGCTGCGCCGAGCTTGTCGGCCAGCGGCTCCAGAATCTTAAAGTTGTCGCCCGAGCCCATGCCGCGGCCGCCCGACACGATGACCTTGGCAGCAGTCAATTCGGGACGATCCGATTTCGCCAGTTCGCGCGAGACGAATATGGATTTGCCGGAATCGGCCACGGCCGTCAGTTGTTCGATAGATGCCGAACCGCCGGTTGCCGCCGCATCGAAGCCGGTGGTCCGGACGGTGATCACCTTGATCGGATCGATCGATTGCACGATCGCGATCGCATTGCCGGCATAGATCGGGCGCTCGAAGGTATCCGGCGCATCGACCTTGGTGATTTCGGAAATCTGCCCGACATCCAGCTTGGCGGCCACGCGCGGCAGGATATTCTTGCCATAGGCCGTGGCGGGCGCCAGGATATGCGAGTAAGCGCTAGCCAGTGCCAGCGCCTGCTCGGCGACATTTTCCGCCAGGCCGTCGGCGAATTGCGTAGCGTCGGCCACCAGTACCTTGGAGACGCCGGCGATTTGCGCGGCGGCTTCGGCGGCAGCGCCGCAGTGATGACCGGCAACGAGGACGTGAACTTCGCCGCCGCACTGGGATGCGGCAGTCACGGTATTAAGAGTGCTTCCTTTCAACGAAGCGTTGTCGTGTTCGGCAATGACAAGTGCGGCCATGATGGTTTCCTATTTTTTAAAATCGAGGGACAGGATGCGAGAATCGCCGCAGTGCGCCGAGCTATCTCGATCTCCGCCACGGGGATTGTGTCCCCAACAAGTTAATTAACTGATGACTTTCGCTTCGTTTTTCAGTTTGCCGACCAGCGTGGCGACGTCCTTGACGATGATGCCGGCCGAACGCTTCGGCGGCTCCGCCACTTTCAGCGTCTTCAGGCGCGGCGTGACATCGATGCCGAGATCGGCCGGCTTGAGGACGTCGAGCGGCTTTTTCTTGGCCTTCATGATATTGGGCAGCGTGACATAGCGCGGTTCGTTCAGGCGCAGATCGGTCGTCACGATCGCCGGCAATGTCAACGCAATGGTCTCCAGGCCGCCATCGACTTCACGCGTCACGGTGGCTTTGCCGTCTTCGAGCACGACTTTGGAAGCGAAGGTGGCTTGCGGCCAGCCGAGCAACGCGGCGAGCATCTGGCCGGTCTGGTTGCAATCGTCGTCGATCGCCTGCTTGCCGAGGATGATCAGTTGCGGCTGTTCCTTGTCGGCCACGGCTTTCAGCAGCTTGGCGACAGCCAGCGGCTGCAATTCCTCGGCGGTTTCGACCAGCACGGCGCGGTCGGCGCCGATCGCCATCGCGGTGCGCAGGGTTTCCTGGCACTGGGTAACGCCGCACGAGACGGCGATGACTTCGGTCACCTTGCCTGCTTCTTTCAGCCGCATGGCTTCTTCGACGGCGATTTCATCGAAGGGATTCATCGACATCTTGACGTTGGCGATATCGACGCCGGAGCCGTCCGATTTGACCCGGACCTTGACGTTGTAATCCACCACGCGCTTGACTGGAACCAGTACTTTCATAGCTCTGCCTTTGAAAAAATCGAATTGACGTAAACGTAAATTAAGAACGGATTATAAGAGAGATTGTGATATTTTGCCGAAATTTAGCACGATCGTACTATTAAATGCTGGAAGCTAACCACTAAATTGTTCAATGCGCCTCTTTGGAGAATTTATGGTATCCGTAATCGGCTTATGGCTGATTACGGCGATGGCGTTTGATTTCTTGTAAAAAAAGGATCCGGCAAGTTTTGCTGCGGCATCGAGCGCTGCTGGCTGCTGCTTCAGGTTATTTGCGCCGCATGAAGAATACAAACTCCCGATTCTCTTCGGATTGCGCCAGCAGATCGTTACCGGTCTGCTTGGCAAATGCCTGAAAATCGCGCACTGAACCGGGGTCGGTTGCAATCACGCGCAATACTTGGCCGCTCGTCATGTCAGCCAGCGCCTTCTTTGCTTTCAAAATCGGCAGCGGACAATTCAAACCGCGTGCGTCGAGCTCTTTATGAAAGTCCATGATCGTATCGTATTCTCGAAAGGAAATGAATGCGGCTAGTCCTGAAATTCTACCGTAATTGATCAAGATTGATGCGTCGCAGCATAGAATATTGCATTATAGAACATTGTTTCAAGAGGAAGATGGCATCGGCCAATCCATGAACTCGACCGGCAAGCCACGCTCGCGCATCCAGTCGGCCATCGCATAACCGGTTCCGGCACGCCACGGCCGCAATTTCTCGGGCGCTACCAGTCGGTAATCGACCAGTTCTTCCGATAACCGGATGTCGCCGGAAGCCTTCACATGGTAAGCAATGATTAGTTCGTTCTTGCGGATGAATTCATAAACGCCGATCAGCTTGATTTCATCGGCATCGAGATTGGTTTCTTCCTTCAATTCACGCGCGACGCCTTGCTCCGGCGTTTCTCCGCGTTCCATGAACCCGGTAATCAATGCAAACATCTTTTCAGGCCAGGCGACGTTACGCGCCAATAATATGCGGCCCTCGACTTCGACCAGCGCCGCCAGCACCGGCAGCGGATTATCCCAGTGCGTCCAGTGTCCTGCGGGGCATGCCAGCCGCTCCTTGCCGCCTTCCGATGCAGCGTCCGCGCGCATTACCAGCGGCGTGGCGCACATCGGACAGTATTGAATCATCATCGCAAGCAACGCCGATCGGCGCGTGAACGCGCAATATGTACGGAGCCGGCAGCCGGCATCATGCGCGCTCGCGCACCCAGTCAGCTACACCGTCCAGCGCCTTGCTCAATCCGCCTGGATCGGTGCCGCCGGCTTGCGCCATGTCGGGGCGGCCGCCGCCTTTGCCACCGACTTGCTGCGCAACGAAATTCACCAGTTCGCCCGCCTTCACTTTCGACGTGGCGTCCGAAGTGACGCCGGCGATCAGGCTGACCTTGCCGTCGTTGACCGCAGCCAGCACGATCGCGGCAGTCTTCAGCTTGTCCTTGAGCTTATCCATGGTCTCGCGCAGCGCGGTCACGTCGGCGCCGGCCAGCGTCGCAGCGAGCACCTTGATGCCGTTGATGTCGATTGCCTGGCCGGCCAGTTCATCGCCCTGGCTGGCCGCCAGTTTCGATTTCAGCGTTGCGAGTTCCTTCTCCAGCGTCCTGACATGATCCTGGACCTGCACGATGCGCTGCGTCAGTTCTTCCGGCTGCGCCTTGAGTGCAGCGGCAGCATCGTTGACCCGGTTGCTCAGGGATTGCAGCAACGCCAGCGCGCCTTCACCCGTGATCGCTTCCACGCGCCGGATGCCGGCGGCGACGCCGCTTTCGGCGACGATCTTGAACAGGCCGATGTCGCCGGTACGGGTGACGTGGGTACCGCCGCACAACTCTTTCGACGAGCCGATGCCAAGCACTCGCACTTGATCGCCGTATTTTTCGCCGAACAGCGCCATCGCGCCATACTTGATGGCGTCGTCATACGGCATGTGCTGCGCTTCGGTCGCCACGTTGGCAAGAATTTCATGATTGACGATGGCTTCCACCCGGCGAATCTCGTCGGCGGTCATCGGGCCATTGTGGCTGAAGTCGAAACGCGTCTTGTCGGCATCGACCAGCGAACCTTTTTGCGAGACATGGCCGCCCAGCACGATGCGCAGCGCCGCGTGCATCAGATGCGTTGCCGAATGGTTGCGCATGGTCTGCGCACGGACCTTGATATTCACCTTGGCACTGATGGAATCGCCTACCGACAACGACCCTTTGGTCAATTTGCCGTGATGGCCGAATACATCCGCCTGAATTTTTTGCGTATCGCGCACGTCGAACACCGCAGTATCCGATTCGAGCACACCGACATCGCCGGCCTGGCCGCCGGACTCCGCGTAGAACGGCGTACTGTCCAGCACGACGATCGCTTCCCGGCCAGCTTCCACCGTCTTCACTGCGCTGCCCTTGACGTACAGCGCCACTATTTTTGCATCCTGCGCCAGCGTGTCGTAGCCGACGAATTTGGTCTTGTCGCCGGAATAGTCGACGGCGGCGGCCATCTCGAACTTGCCGGCGGCGCGCGCGGTCGTTTTCTGGCGCGCCATCGCCGCGTTGAAGCCTGCCTCATCGAGGGTTACATTGCGCTCGCGGCAAATGTCGGCGGTCAGATCGAGCGGGAAGCCGAATGTGTCGTACAGCGTGAATGCCGTCTTGCCGTCGAGATTGGTCGCGTCTGTTGCCAATGCCGCTTCCAGTATTTTCATGCCGTTTTCGAGCGTTTCGCCGAAGCGTTCTTCTTCCTGCTTCAGCACCTGTTCGACGCGCGACGCGGCTTCCGGCAACTCCGGATAAGCCTCGCCCATTTCTTTCACCAGGTCTTTCACCAGCTTGTAAAAGAACGGTTTGGTCTGACCCAGTTTGTGGCCGTGACGCAGTGCGCGGCGGATGATGCGGCGCAAAACATAGCTGCGGCCTTCGCTGCCCGGAATCACGCCGTCGACGATCAGAAACGAACAGGCGCGGATATGGTCGGCGATCACGCGCAGCGAATTGTTGCTCAGGTCTTTTTCACCGGTCTCGCGCGAAGCCGCCTTGATCAACTGGGCGAACAGGTCGATTTCGTAGTTGCTGTGAACATGCTGAAGCACGGCCGCCAGACGTTCAAGTCCCATGCCGGTATCGACGCAAGGTTTCGGCAGCGGCGTCAGTGTGGCGGCGCCGGTCTTTGCATCGATCTGGCGATCGAATTGCATGAACACGTTGTTCCAGATTTCAATGTAACGGTCGCCGTCCTGCTCGGCGCTGCCCGGCGGGCCGCCCCAGACATCCGGTCCGTGGTCGTAGAAAATTTCCGAACACGGGCCGCACGGCCCGGTATCGGCCATCTGCCAGAAATTATCCGAAGCATACGGCGCGCCCTTGTTGTCGCCGATGCGCACCACGCGCTCTTTCGGCAAGCCGATGACATCGACCCAGATATCGAACGCCTCATCATCTGTTTCATACACCGTGGCCCACAATTTTTCCGCCGGCAAGCCGTACACTTTCGTCAGCAATTCCCACGCCCAGACCAGCGCATCGCGCTTGAAATAATCGCCGAACGACCAGTTGCCGAGCATCTCGAAAAACGTGTGATGCCGTGCGGTGTAACCGACATTTTCCAGATCGTTATGCTTGCCGCCTGCGCGCAGGCAGCGCTGCACTGAAGCTGCACGAACATAGTTGCGCTTGTCGATGCCGAGGAATACATCCTTGAACTGGACCATGCCGGAATTCGTGAACAAAAGCGTCGGATCGTTGCCGGGGACGAGACTCGACGAGCGCACGATCGTGTGGCCTTTGGATTCGAAAAACTTGAGGAATTTATCGCGGATTTCAGACGAGTTCATGTTGGTTGGCGGTCAAGAGTAGCAAAGCATTGCAAACCGTTGATTATACGTGATAAGCCTGTCCGATTCAGGTTGAACCGCCCACGAAAAAGCCCGCCGGATCACGCCGGCGGGCTTTGACATTGCAACGGCAGGTTCAATGTGCTGCCGTACGTTTATTGTGTTTCTTCCGGTAGATTGCGCGGCTTGCGTTGGCTTGCTGATGCTTCAACTTGTGGCGTTCGGCACGGGTAACAACACCATCGGCTTTTGCCGCATGCTTGTTGGCGTCGATTTTCGCTTCGCGGCGTTGCAGGTTTTGCCCTTCTTGCGGGGTCAGCGCGCCGGAGCGTACGCCGTCGACGATGCGGCTGTTTTGCTGTTGCTGGGTTTTATTGATGTTCGGAGTAGCAGTGCCTTGGGCAAATACCGGCAAAGCGAATGCGGACATCAGCAGGGCAATAACGAATTTATTTGGTTTCATTTCAATTCCTTTTCAGTGATCAGTAATGGACGATGCGTCCATGCCACGATTAACGGACCGGAACCGATAACGCTTACCGGGATAATGTAAGCCGGGTAACCAATTGTATCGGCGGGGCCTGGGGATCAACGAAAATCGGGCCCGATCAGGTCGATCCGGTCGGTGCAAAATGCATCCACGCCCCAAAAGAGCAATTCTCTCGCTCGCGCCGGATCATTGACGGTATAACAAAACAGCCCGTAACCCGCATCTTTCACAGCTCGAGCCTGTGCGGCGGAAAGATTTTTGTGATTGGTATGCAGGGCGACCGCGCCCAGTTGGACAAGTTGAGACTGCCAATCCTGCGGGATTGCGCTGACCAGATAACCACGCGGAATTTCGGGCGTTTCAGATTTTGCCGCCATCAGCGCATCAAACGAGAAAGAGGAAAACAACGGCAGACTGTCGTCATTGACTCCAGGAACGTGTGCAGCTATTTCTGCGGCAAAGAATTGTCGCGTCCATTTCGCCACCGCTGTGCCGGTTTGTTCCTCATACCCCGGCGCCGGCTTGATTTCGACATTCATCCAGATCCGGTTATGGGCGCAGAATTGCTGAATCTGCTCATACGCGGGAATCGGTTCGCGCGCAAACTCGGCGCTGAACCACGCGCCTGCATCGAGCGAGGCGAGTTGCGCAGAAGTGAAATCAAAAATATTTCCGGAGCCGGCCACCGTGCGCCCGAAATGCGGATCATGCATGGCAACAGGAACTCCATCTTTAGACAGCATCACGTCGAACTCGACCGCGTGAAATCCATGTGCCAATCCGCAGCGCATTGCGGCCAATGTATTTTCCGGCGCGAGCGTTCCGCCGCCACGGTGGGCAATTATTCTTGGATAAGGCCACATGATCGGATCCAGACGTTAAGTGAAAGTTTACCAATTGGCAGTGTAAATGGTTTTAAACTCGCGCTGCATGCAAATCGAACTTGCCCTACACTTGCCTTCACCGTTCAATGGGTTCAGTCCCGGCGGCCTGGCCATTGAAATCAATCCAGTTAACTGCAATCAAGGGCACCCCGAACCATGCCGAATAGATCCATGAAAAAAGCGCTCGGCCATATTCGCGTGCTGGACCTGACGCGCATACTTGCCGGTCCATGGTGCGCACAGAATCTCGCCGATCTCGGTGCCGACGTGATCAAGATCGAGCGCCCGGGCGCCGGCGACGATACGAGGTCATGGGGGCCGCCGTACCTGCGGGATGCGAAAGGGCGCGACACCAGCGAAGCCGCGTATTACCTGGCGGCCAACCGCGGCAAGCGCTCGGTCACGCTCGATATCGCCAGCGCCGAGGGACAAGCTATCGTCCGCGACCTGGTCAGGCACTGCGATGTCGTGCTCGAAAATTACAAGGTCGGGCAACTGAAAAAATACGGCCTGGATTACGAATCGCTGCGCCGCGAAAAGCCCGACCTGATTTACTGCTCGATCACCGGCTTCGGCCAGGACGGTCCCTACGCGCAACGCGCCGGCTACGATTTCATCGTGCAAGGCATGGGCGGCTTCATGTCGATCACCGGCGAACGGGACGATCTGCCCGGCGGCGGGCCGCAGAAGGCGGGTCTCGCGATTGCCGATCTGATGACCGGCATGTATGCGACCATCGCGGTGATGGCCGCCCTCACGCACCGCGACCGCACCGGCGAAGGCCAGTCGATCGACATGGCGCTGCTCGACGTGCAAGTGGCGATGCTGGCCAACATGGGCACCAATTACCTTGCCAGCGGCCAGCCGCCGAAACGCTGGGGCAACGCGCATCCGAATATCGTGCCCTACCAGACCTTCGCCACGTCCGACGGCCATATCATCGTCGCCGTCGGCAATGACGGCCAATATCAGAAATTCATTGCCGCGGGCGAACGTCCGCACCTCGGAATCGATGAGCGTTTTGCGACCAATCCGATGCGTGTGCGGCATCGAGACATTCTGGTGCCGTTGCTGGCCGATATGGTAAGGACAAAAACCAAGCAGCAATGGATCGATCTGCTGGAAGCGGCTGGCGTGCCGTGCGGCCCGATCAATAACCTGGATGAAGTTTTCGCCAACCCGCAAGTCGATGCGCGCGGCTTGCGCATCGACTTGCCGCATCCGACCGGCGGCACGGTAAAATTGGTCGGCAGCCCGATGAAACTGTCGGGAACACCGCCGCAGTACGGCATGCCGCCGCCGTTACTGGGACAGCATACCGACGAGGTGCTGCACGACGTGCTCGGCTACGACCCGGCCCGCATTGCCGCATTGCGCAATGGCGGCATCGTATGACGCAAGGACTGTAAATTCATGCCTACTTTTAACTGGACCAACCCCTACCCTTCCGTCCGCACGCCGCTGTTTGCCAGCAACGTGGTCGCCACGTCGCAACCGCTTGCCGCGCAGGCCGGACTGAGCATGCTGCAAAAAGGCGGCAACGCAGTCGATGCCGCGATCGCCGCCGCGGCGGCATTGACGATCGTCGAACCGGTTTCGTGCGGCCTGGGCAGCGATGCGTTTGCGATGGTGTGGGATGGCGATCGGCTGCATGGATTGAACGCGTCGGGCACCGCGCCTGCCGGCTGGACGCCCGGCTACTTCGCCAAAAAACACGGCGATACGATTCCGCAGCGCGGCTGGGATACGGTGACCGTGCCGGGAGCGGTTGCGGGATGGGTGGCATTGTCGAAAAAATTCGGCAAGTTGCCATTCGCCGATTTGCTGGCGCCAGCAATCAGGCTGGCGGCGCGCGGCCATCTGGTATCACCGATGGTGCAGCATAAATGGACGGCGGCCGTGCCGATTCTCAAGAACCAGCCCGGCTTTGCGCAGGCGTTCATGCCGCACGGCCGGGCGCCGCATGTCGGCGAATTGTTCGTTTTCGCCGACGCTGCGCGCACCCTTGAAAAGATCGCGCAATCGAACGGCGAATCGTTTTATCGCGGTGAGCTGGCCGCTTCGATGGCCGCCTACGCGAAAGAACACGGCGGCGCGCTGGCACAATCCGATCTCGCCGGCTATCGGCCGGAATGGGTCGCGCCGATCGAAAAAAACTATGCCGGCTGCACGCTGCATGAAATGCCGCCTAACGGCCAGGGCATTGCCGCGCTGATCGCGTTGGGCATACTCGACAAGCTCGATATCGCGCGCTTTCCGGTGGATTCGGCCGACAGCCTGCATCTGCAGATCGAAGCAATGAAGCTCGCGTTCGCCGACACGTATCGCTGGGTGGCCGACAGCCGCTACATGACCGACGTGACGCCGCAGGATTTGCTCGACGATGGTTATCTGACGGATCGCGCCGGACTGATCAGGCTGGAACGCGCGGGCGATTTCGCGCATGGCACGCCGCCCAGGGGCGGCACGATCTACCTGACTGCCGCCGATGAAAACGGCATGATGGTCAGCTTTATTCAATCGAATTACATGGGCTTCGGTTCCGGCGTGGTGGTGCCGGGCACCGGCATCAGTTTGCAAAATCGCGGCCACGGCTTCGTGCTCGATCCGGCCCATCCCAATTGCGTCGCGCCGGGCAAGCGTCCGTTTCACACGATCATTCCGGGATTCCTCACCAGGGATGGCAAACCGCAGATGAGTTTCGGCGTCATGGGCGGCAACATGCAGCCGCAAGGCCATCTGCAAACACTGGTGCGCATGCTGTCGTACGGCCAGCAGCCGCAGGCGGCGTGCGATGCGCCGCGCTGGAAAGTCAACAGCGGCATGTCGGTCGATATCGAATCGGCGATGCAAAGCGAAGTGGTCGCCGATCTGGCCGCGCGCGGCCACAAGATCGAATCGGTAGCCGACAGCTACATGGACTTCGGCGCCGGCCAGTTCATCTGGAAGTTGGCGGACGGTTATGTCGCCGCCAGCGATGCCCGGCGCGACGGGCATGCGGCGGGTTACTGACCGGCGTAATTTCCGCTGGCTCCATCGAAACACCGCGGGAAAATGAAAAAGGAATCTCGCACATTGTCTGCTTGAGATTCCTTGCAACGAACGCGCAATGTCGAGCGTGTGCCCGGGATTATTTTTCCGACTTGACGGCGCTGACCTTGACCGCCTGAATCTTCGGCGCATCCGTTTTCGCGATCTTCGAGCGCGACGATAGTATCGCCCGCTTCGCATCGCGCGGATTGTCATACTGGACCAGCCCGCTCTTGACCCTGCCCAGCATCAGCATGTTGCTGCCGAGCGCTTCATGATCATCCTTGCTGAACGGCTTGCTGTAGCTGGCCAGCACCCCGGTGTAGCGGCGGTTCATGTTTTCCAGCGCATTCCTGAGCGCCGGGCCGTCCGTGGTCTTGGCTTGAAACAACGCGTTCAACAGCAGGTACATCGCGTCATAGGTTTGCGCGGCGCACATCGCGCATGGAATGTTTTTCACATTATTCATTTTTGCGTATTGCAAAACCAGCGACGTGCTGCGCTCATTCATCACGCCGTCCTGAATGAACGTCTGCGGCATGACCGCACCATCGGCGGCGGCACCGGCGACGTCGATATGATTGCGAAATGCGACGGTCCACGGGCCGGTCTGCTGGACATTCCACTTGAGTTCCTGACGCCCCTTGGAAACCGTTGCCATATCCGGACCCAGCGCATAAGTAAATAGCACATCCGCCCCGGCTTTGCGTGCGCGCTGCAATGCCGGCGTCAAGTCCGGTATTCCCTGCTTGAACCGCTCAACGATCACCGGCTTCATGTTTCGCCGCGCCAGAACACGTTCGATATCCTTCAGGCCGCCTTCGCCATAGCCGGTGTCGTCGGCGAAGACAGCGATCTTCGTCAGCTTGCGCTTGTCGATCATTTCCTTCAGGACAAATTCGACCTGCAACGCGTCGGCCATCGCCACCCGGAAAATGTAATTTTCCGCTGCCGCAGGCGGTCCGTACTGCTGTGTGATCGCAGTCCCGGTTGCAACCGGAATGATCAACGGCACCTTGGCTTTCTGGTAGACCTCCAGCGCCTTCGCAGCGACGCCGGAATTACAGTAGCCGATGGTGGCAACGACTTTTTCCTTGTTGACCAGCTCTTCGGCAATTGCCTTGCCTGTTTCCGGATCGGCCTTGTCGTCGCGTTCGACCAGTTGAATTTTTCTGCCGGCCACCCCGCCGACCGCATTGATTTCCGACACGGCGATGCGCAATGCGGAACGCATGCTAACCCCCATTTCGGCGGATCCGCCATCGAACGTGCAATTGGTGCCGATTTTAATCGGTGCGAAATCCGCCGCGTGAGCGGCAGAAACTGCGGCAATCGATGTTGCTGCCAGCAATAAGGCTCTTTTCATGACTGTCTCCGTTAATAGTAATAGTTGTTCAAAGAGTGTAGGACAAATCATTGCCTTTGATTATCAAAAATTACAATACGGAAACTTTATAGTATTTCTACTGGTTGCTTAAAATGCATTTTCAAAACTTCGACAACCGTTGAAAAATAGCGATTGGCGCCCTGAAATCGACGCTTCGTCGCATTCGGCTGGTACTGTTCCAGGCGTCTGCCGACCATGCATCCATCGACATTTTGCCGGGAGCAGATCATGCCTTTCATCCCGATTATTCTGCTGCACTTGCTGGCCGCGCTTGGTGCACTTGCCATCGGCGGCATCACGCTCATGCTGAAAAAAGGCACTCCGCTGCATCGGCTGGCCGGCCGCCTCTGCTATGGGGCGTCGGCAAACCGCCCCTGTTGCGGTTTTTCCTGCTGTGCCTGATTGCCATACCGGGCGCCAGGTTCCTCGGCAATCTGCTGCCCTTGCGCATCCTCGGCATTCCCGATGAAGCCTACGATGCAATATGGGAGAAAAATGCACTTCGCATTTTCATGCTGACCATTCTGATTTGCGCATCGATCACCTGGTTCTTCTGGAACCGCGGAAAAGTGGCGTATCTGATCGCCCAGGCGGAAACCGAAAAGGCACGCGCCGCCGCAATTGCCCAACTTGCCCTGCCTTTATAGTCATGACCACTTTTCGCGCGCTGATCGCAGAAGACGAACCCGTCCTCGCTCTGGCACTGGTACAAACGCTGCATCGCTAATGGCCGGAATTGCAGGTTGGCGCCGTGGCCGCCGTGGGCAATCAGATCCGGATGATTCCGGTGGCCGATGTCATTTACTTCGAAGCCGCCGATAAATATGTCAATGTCGTCACCGCCGACAGCGAGTCGCTGATCCGCACCAGCCTGAAAGAATTGCTGCCGCAAATCGACGGCAGCCGGTTCTGGCAAATTCATCGCGGCACCGTCGTCAACATCAACTGGATCCACGCGGCGATGCGCGACGAAGCCGGCAAGCTGTCGCTGAAGCTGCGGACGCGCCCCGAAACCCTGCCGGTGAGCCGCGTCTTTGCGCATCTGTTCAGGCAGATGTGAGGCATGCCGTGTTCGGCATCGCGGCTGGGGTGCGATGATTTCGATGCGGCGATCCGCGCGCAGTGTTTGCGCAATCAATGGCAGCCGCCGCCATGCGTGCCGAGATTTTTCGCAGGGCCGTCTTCCACGGCAGCCAGCCCTTGCAGGATGCCGCAGTCCTTCGCGGCCTGCGACGCGCCGCACATTTTCCGCAGTTCCTGCAACTGGCATTGCAGGCGCGTCAACTCATCGATGCGGTCCGCCACATGACCGATATGCTTGTCCAGCAGCAGGTTCACCTCGCCGCAATTTTCGTCAGGCGCATCGCGGAAACCCAGCAGAACGCGGATTTCGTCGAGCGTCATATCCAGCGACCGGCAATGCCGGATGAATTGCAGCCGTTCGGCATGCGCATCGCCGTATAGCCGATAGTTTCCTTCCGATCGGGCCGGCACGGGCAGCAAACCTTTGCGTTCGTAATAGCGGATGGTTTCCACCAGGCATCCGGTGCGTTCGGCGAGTTCGCCGATCTTCAACTGATTTTGCATGGCAATTCCCGATTATCTTCCATTCAACGCTTGACCCTGTACCTGCTACAGGGTCTTTAATGCGCAATATACACTTATCAAGGAATCGCGATGAATGCCCCGCATGAACACAGTTGCTGCGATCACGCCGTGGCCACGACAACCGGGCCCGCACCGCTGCCAGCGGCTGATGCGGGCGTGCTGATCCTGCGCATCGACAAAATGGATTGTCCGACCGAAGAGTCGCTGATCCGCAAAAAGCTGCAAGGGATGACGGGCGTGGACAGCCTCGATTTCAATCTGATGCAGCGCCGCCTGACCGTGCGGCACCGATTGGACGATCCGGCATCCATCATTGCCGCCGTGGCTGCGCTCGATATGGAACCCGTGATCGAAAACACCGCCGCACAGCCATCCGGCCAGACGCAGCCGGCTGACGCGCCGCCGCCGAATTCGCGCAAAAAATGGTGGTTATTGGGCCTCGGCGCAATGGCCGCCGTGCTCGCCGAAGTCGTTACATGGACCACCGGCACCGACAAATCATGGCCGGTGTTCATATTGGCGCTGTTTGCAATCGCGGTCAGCGGCACCGGCACCTACAGGAAGGGATGGATCGCGCTCAGGAACTTCAACCTGAACATCAATGCGCTGATGGCGATCGCCGTCACCGGCGCGGTGCTGATCGGGCAATGGCCGGAAGCGGCGATGGTGATGGTGCTGTTCACGCTTGCCGAGATGATCGAAGCATTGTCGCTCGACCGCGCACGCAATGCGATTCGCGGCCTGATGGAAATGACGCCCGACAAGGCCAATGTCTTGCAACCGGACGGCGGCTGGAAAGAAATGGATGCCGCCACGATTGCGGTCGGAATGACCGCCCGCGTGTCGCCCGGCGAGCGCATACCGCTGGACGGCGAACTGACCAAGGGCCAGTCCTTCGTCAACCAGGCGCCGATCACCGGCGAAAGCATGCCGGTCTCCAAATCGATCGGCGACAAGGTGTTCGCCGGCACCATCAACGAAACCGGCTCATTCGAATATCGCGTGACTGCCGCGCAAACCGATTCGACGCTGTCGCGCATCATCCGCGCGGTCGAAGATGCGCAAGGCAGCCGTGCGCCGACGCAGCGTTTCGTGGACAGCTTTGCCAAGGTCTATACGCCGATCGTGTTCCTGCTCGCGCTGGGCATCGCGATTGTGCCGCCGCTCGCCTTCGGCTTGCCGTGGCTGCCGTGGATTTACAAGGCGCTGGTGCTGCTGGTCATCGCTTGCCCGTGCGCGCTGGTGATATCGACGCCGGTGACGGTCGTCAGCGGTCTGGCGGCGGCGGCCAGGTCGGGTATTCTGATCAAGGGCGGCGTGTATCTCGAAGAAGGGCGCAAGCTGAAGTCGCTGGCGCTGGACAAGACGGGCACGATCACGCAAGGCAAGCCGGTGCTGACCGATCTGGTGGCTCTGAGCGGCCAACAGCAGGATGGATTGACATTGGCGGCAACGCTGGCGGCACGTTCCGACCATCCGGTTTCAACGGCGGTCAGCGCGCACTGGAAATCGAAAGCGGAGACGACCGCACTGGATGAAGTCCATGATTTCGAGGCCATCACCGGACGCGGCGTCAAAGGCCGCATCGACGATCAATGGTATTACCTGGGCAATCACCGGCTGGTCGAGGAACTGGGCATCTGCAATGCCGCGACCGAAGCGGCATTGAACAAGATCGAAGCCGAAGGCAAAACCGCTGTCATCGTTTGCAGCGAGACGACGCCGCTGACCGTGATCGGCGTTGCCGATACGGTGCGTGAAACCAGTCGCGCGGCGATCGCGGAATTGCATGCGCTCGGCATCCGCACCGTCATGCTGACCGGCGACAATGAACTGACGGCCAAGGCGATTGCCAAAAACGTCGGCATCGACGATGCGCGCGGCAATCTGCTGCCAGAAGACAAGCTCGCGGTCATCAGTGAAGAACTCGCGAAACACGGCACGGTGGGAATGGTCGGCGATGGCATCAACGATGCGCCGGCGCTGGCGAAATCCAGCATCGGTTTCGCGATGGGCGCGGCCGGCACCGATACCGCGCTGGAAACGGCGGATGTCGCATTGATGGATGACGACCTGCGCAAGATTCCGCAGTTCATCCGGCTGAGCATCAAGGCATCCGGCGTGCTGAAACAGAATATTTTCATTGCGCTGGCGATCAAGGCCGTGTTCCTGGTGCTCGCGCTCATGGGCGTGGCGACGCTTTGGATGGCTGTCTTTGCCGATATGGGGGCAAGCCTGATCGTCGTGTTCAACGGCCTCCGCCTGCTGCGTCACGGCCGGACTGTTTAAACGAAAGGAGTTTCCATGCAATGCCCATTTGCAAGGGGTATGGCCATATTTATATTGAACCCAGGCAAACGATATGCATAAGCAAAGCAACCTCGGCAATGCGCCGTTTCGACTTTATATCGGCTTTGGCTGGTGGACTTTGGCGCTTGCGATAGCCGGCGCCGACCAGGCGATCAAATATGCGGTCCAGACCGGCTTACCCTACGACGCCTCGATCTTCATCACCAGTTTTTTCAATCTCGTCCATCGGTGGAATACCGGCGCGGCGTTCAGTTTCCTGGCCGATGCCGGCGGCTGGCAACGCTATTTTTTCAGCGCAGTGGCGCTTGCCGTGGCGGCAGTGCTGGCGTGGATGCTGCGCAAGCCGCTGCCGAAAATCGAGGCGCTCGCCTATAGCCTGATCCTTGGCGGCGCGCTCGGCAACGCCGCAGATCGCATCGCGCGCGGCTATGTCGTCGATTTTCTCGACTTCCACTGGCAAGGCTGGCACTGGCCGTCTTTCAATCTCGCCGATATCGGTATTTTCATGGGTGCCGCCCTGCTCGTCGCCGGTACATTGCGGGCCGGCCGCAATCAGCATTCACCACGAAAGCAATAAAAATCATGCAATCCGCTGTCACCCTCAAGTTGCCGCAACCGGCTCTCATCCTTGTGATGCTGGCGTTTACCGCCTCTGTCGGCAATGCGCAATCCGCCAGCTTCCTTGAAAAAGTGACGGGCCAGACAGCGCAACCAGTCGATCCGGAGCTGGCGTTCAGCGTCAAGGCCCGCAACACCGGACCGCAGCAAGTGATGCTCGACTTTACGGTCCGGCCTGATTATTACCTGTACCGGGAACGCATCAGCGTCACATTGAAGGATGCGCCTGCATGGCGCATCAAGAACATCGAGTTCCCGCAAGCCACCATCAAGGAAGACAAGATATTCGGCCGCATGCCTGTCTATACCAGGTCATTCTCGGTGCCAGTCAAGCTGGAGGGCAAGCCCGGCTCGCCCGCGTCCCTGTTCATACAGTATCAAGGATGCTATGGAACCCTAGGCGTGTGCTATCCGCCGGCGACGGCAATGTTGAAGGTCGCGCCATAAGGCCTGATGGCGCGCATCGATATTTTTTGGAGCTTGACGACGTAAGTGCTTCGCCGCCGCGAGTATTAGCGTTCCGGTAATAGTGGTAGTCAGGAAGAGAGCATTGGGCACGTAAATCCAGCCGTTGACCGATTGAGAACACAGCTTGTGCGAGTCACGACGAGCGATGACAACAAGGAGGAGAACATGGCCGAGCAACCACATACCGCGCCGCGCGCGGTTCAATCGCTGCTGTACGCCTGCGAGCAAGTGACGGATCGCGTCGCCGCCGTTGTGCGCTGGTCGCTGCTGATCGACGTAATGCTGATCGCGGGCCATGCGTTCTCGCGCAAGTTCTTCGGCATTGCACACAACTTCGTGCTTGACCTGCAATGGCATTTCTTCGCCATCGTCGTGCTGCTTATGGCGGGCTACACGCTCAAGCGCAACGAGCATGTCCGCATCGACATCTTCAGCCATCGGCTGGGCGATCGCGGCATGGCATGGCTCGATCTCGCGGGCTTCGCATTCTTTTTGTTGCCGCTATGCCTGGCCATGGTGTGGTTTTCCTGGCCGGTTTTTGTCATGGCGTTCAAGGCGGGCGAGTTCTCGCGCGAAGTCGTCGGCGGCGTGCCGCGCTGGGTAATGAAAGGCTTGATTCCGATCGGCTTCAGCCTGCTTGCGATACAAGCCGTGGCTGAAATCATCAAATGCATCGGCTGCCTGAAAGGCTGGTGGCCGCGACCGGTGGTGCGCAACAAACTGGTTGAAGGGGCCTGACATGGTTGCGCATCCCATAGCGCCGTGGATGTTCGTTGGCCTGGTCGTATGTCTATTGTCGGGATTCCCGGTTGCGTTCGCATTGGCTGCGGTTGCGACCATGTTTGGCATTGTCGGACTCATTGTCGGCGCATTTCATCCCGAGTTCCTGCTGGCGATGCCGCAACGGGTGATCGGCATTTTCTTCAACGACAACCTGCTCGCAATACCCTTTTTCACGTTCATGGGCATGATCCTTGAACGCACCGGGCTGGCGGAAGAAATGCTTGATGCGCTGGGTCGCCTCCTCGGCCGGCTTCGTGGCGGGCTGGCTTATGCGGTCATTCTGGTAGGAGCGGTACTGGCCGCCACCACCGGTACTGTTTCGGCGTCGGTCATCGCCATGGGGTTGATCTCGTTGCCGATCATGCTGCGTTACGGTTACGATCCGCGCGTCGCGACCGGCGTCATCGCGGCTTCCGGCACGCTGGCGCAAATCATTCCGCCGGGACTGGTACTGATCGTACTCGCCGAACAGCTGGAAGTGCCGCTCGGCGAAATTTATCGGGCTGTCTTGTGGCCGGCGCTGATGTTGATTGCCGCATATATGCTTTACGTGCTGGCTCTCAGTTTCTTCGCGCAGAAATGGGTGCCGGCTGCGCCGGCAGAAGGCTGCGGTGCGCCAATGCGCACGCTTCTGATCCGTGCAGCAACCGCAGCGCTGCCGCCGCTGGCGCTGATCACCATGATCCTGGCGTCGATCTACTTCGGCGTGGCAACGCCGAGCGAAGGCGGCGCGGTCGGCGCCGTCGGCGCGCTGCTGATCGCGGCAATCAAACGCCGGTTGTCGCTGCGCAATTTGAAACAGGCGATGGACACCACCGGCATCATTTGCTCATGCATCCTGTTCCTGGTCATCGGATCCTCGTTCTTCATGCTGATCTTCCGAGGTTTCGATGGCCATCTATGGATCGAGAGCTTGTTGCAGCACCTGCCGGGCGGCGCAACCGGCTTTCTGATCGTGATCAACCTGCTGATCTTCGTGCTCGCCTTCTTTCTCGATTTTTTCGAGATCGCGTTCATCGTGTTGCCGCTCATCACGCCGATCGCTGAAAAGATGGGCATCAACATGGTGTGGCTGGCAGCGCTGCTGGCAGTCAATCTGCAAACCTCGTTCATGCATCCGCCCTTCGGCATCGCGCTGTTCAACCTGCGCAGCGTCGCACCGCCCGAGATCAAGACACGCGACCTGTATTGGGGTGCAGTCCCATTTCTGTTGATTCAGTTGACGATGGTGGGGCTGCTGGCAGCATTTCCGGGCCTGGTGTCGACTGACAAAGCCGGCGAGGCGGCGACCGATCTTGAGTTGAAGCTCCCCACGCCAAATGAATCCGAACAAGCCGCCGATCCGCCGGTACCGACGGATGGAACAAGCCGATGAACGCGCCACGTTGGACCGGCGCCGCATACGCATGCCGTTGGCTATGACAACCATCAAAAAAGGCGATGCGGAGCCGCCATACAGAATTTGTCCGAATCATCTCAACGAGAATCAATCTGTGGAGAACTGAGCGAAATGAAACGTTTTTATTTTCTTGTTTTGTTGGCGCTGGCTGCCATGGTCCCTGCGATCGTATTCCGCGTCACGGGCTGGCGCCCCAACCCGTTGATTGACACAGCGATATTTGGTATCGCGGTGCTCGCCGCGGGCTTCATGCTGTCCTGGGGCGCTGAAGCAGCGGAACGCTACTTTTCCCAAGGGCTGATCCTGGCCGGCGTCGCGTTGATTACCGTATTGCCGGAATATGCCGTCGATATGTACTACGCATTTCAAGCCGGCCGCGCGCCGCAGTCCAATTACGTCCACTATGCTGCCGCCAACATGACCGGCGCCAATCGTCTGCTGGTCGGACTGGCCTGGCCGACCATCATGCTGCTGCACTGGTGGCGCACGCGCGAACGAGCCATCGTCCTTGCTGCCGCGAATACCGTGGAGATCGGGTTTCTTTTCATTGCAAGTCTGTATGCCTTTGTCATCCTGCTCAAAAACCGGATTGATTTATTCGATTTTATTTTATTGGTCGCCATTTTCGGCGCCTATTTATGGCAAGTCGGCCGCGTACCCAAAGCGGACTCGGAAGCGGACGAAGACGACGAACCGGGGCCTGCAGGAGCCCTCGCCAAGCTCAAGCCGGCAGCGCAGTGGGCCTGGATGGCAGGGCTTGCAATCACTGCCAGTATCGCGATCCTGATGTCGGCCGAACCGTTCGCAGAAGCGATCGTGGCATCCGGCCGGGTGCTGGGCATCGATGAATTTTTGCTCATCCAGTGGCTGGCCCCGCTGGCCAGTGAAGCGCCTGCCATTTCAGTCGCCATTCTGTTCGTGCTGTCCGGTCGCGCCGCGGCGGGGCTCACCGCAATGATCAGCGACAAGATCAACCAATGGACCCTGCTAGTCGGCATGCTGCCGCTGGCGATGAGCCTGGGCGCGTCCGGCATCATGGCATTGCCGCTCGACGCGCGGCAGAGCGAAGAATTTTTCCTGACTGCGGCGCAGTCGCTCTTCGCGCTGTCGCTGTTGATTCGCCTGCGGTTTTCTTTGTGGTCGGGGTTGGCGCTCGCGGCTTTATTCCTGGTTCAGGTCACCATTGCATTCGCATTTCGCAATGACGAGGCGCGCGTCGTCTCTTCATTGACGATGCTGGGCTGGGCTTATCTTGCACTTTCGATTCCCTTTTTTTTAACGGGCCTGCCAGGCCTGATCAAGATCATGCGCAGTACTTTTGATGCATCGAAGCGGGATGCGCTTGCAAGCGCTGGTCAAAAGAAACGCCAAATGTAGTTCGATATCCGCTGAACGCCATCCTGGAAAACAGCGAAGCCGACAGCCGCTTCGAGACAGTTTGCGAATTACGGAAAACAATGAATATGGGGAAATCGATGTCGTTCGTTCCTGTCTCGCCTGCGCCACCCTTGCTGATCGTGATGAATGCCGGTTCCGGACACAACGATTCGGCTGCCGCGCAGGAGACCATCGAACAAATGCTCAAGGATGCAGGACGCGCGTACCGCATGTTCCTGATCGAAGATGCAGATGCAGCGCGAATTGGCGAAACAGCCCGCCGGGCGGTCAAGGAAGCGCAAGCCTGCGGCGGCGTGGTCGTGGCAGTCGGCGGCGACGGCACCATCAACACCGTGGCCAATGCGGTGCTGGGCAGCGGCTGTTCGTTTGGCGTGATTCCGCAAGGCACATTCAATTACTTCGGGCGTACTCACGGCATTCCCGAAAATCTCGCGGAAGCGATCGGGGTACTGCTGACGGCGCGCGCCTATCCGGTGCAGGCGGGTCTGGTGAATAACCGGCTGTTCCTGGTGAATGCGAGCCTCGGTTTGTATCCGCAATTGCTGGAAGATCGCGAGGCTTTCAAGCGGGAATACGGTCGCAGCCGACTGGTCGCGCTCTGGTCCGGGCTGGTAACGGCAATGCGGCGGCATCGTCAGTTGCGCATCAGCCTGGAGCGGCAAGGCCGGACCAGCAACATGCGCACGCTGACGCTGTTCGTCGGCAACAATCGATTGCAGATGGAACAGATCGGCATTCCGGTTGCCGGGTCGGTGGATGAAGGTCAGCTCGCTGCCGTTGCACTGCGGCCGGTCGGCAGGTTTGCCATGTTGTGGCTGATGGCGCGCGGCGCGCTGGGAAGGCTCGGTGAAGCGGAAAACATCATCAGCTTCGGTTTCCAGCGATTGACCGTCAATCCCTCATCGCTATATCGCACGCACCGCGTCAAGGTAGCGACCGACGGCGAAACCGTCTGGATGAACGCACCGCTGGAATTCCGGGTGTCGCCGCAACCGCTCCATTTGCTGAAACCTGACCCGGAGTCTCCAGCCGTAAATCCGACAGGCAACGTCGCGCCATGACGGACGCACCGTACAGGTTTTCCATCCGCATTTCGGCAAGGTGCGTGTTTCCTCATTGCAGATCCGTTACTCTTCGCATAAATTTCCAATGAAAAATTTGAGATATAATCCATGAATATGAAACGCTTACTTCTGATTCTTTTGCTGACAGTGTTACCGCTCCAGATGTCGTGGGCGGCGGTGAGCAATTATTGCCAGCATGAAAACGGCAACGCCGCACAACATTTCGGCCATCATGAGCACAAGCATCAAGCGTCAGGCGAAATCAAGCAAGGCAAGAGCAAGTCTGGCATCAATGACGGCGATTGCGGGTATTGTCATTTGTCCTGCGTCAAAGCCGCGTCGATAGCCGACTTCGCGATCGCTTTCCCGAACAACGCAATCGTCGTTGAGTTCCAACCTCCGCTCTATCAATCTCCCCCTCTCAGAAGCGTTGCCAAACCCGACTGGCGCAGCCTTATCTAAAGCTGGCGGGTTCGTCTCTTTTTCCAAGCGCTGACGGCGCTGTAGCGACTTCTCGCCGAATATTTTTTATTTTTGGAGAATTCAATGCGTTTTTCTATCCTGCCGCTTGGCGTTGCGGCATTGATGTTTACCCCGTTTCTTACGCAAGCCGGCAATGCCGGCAGGCATCAAATGAATGCGTCCGGCAATATGGCGATAGCTCAGGCGAGCGCCATGCCTGCACCCTCGGCACTCTCCCCATCGTCTGCATCCATCACGCTGGAACAGGCGTGGCAAATGGCCGAACAGTCCAATGCCGATCTGCGGCAGGTGCAGGCGCAACGCGCCGCCGTTGACGGCGAAGCGGCCGATGCGCGCGGCTTGCTATGGAACAATCCCGTCATCACCGGCGGACAGACGCGGCGCGACGTACCACGCACCGGTCTCGGTAACGACAATCAGCGCGAGTGGTCAACGGGCGTACAACAAACGTTTGAAATCGCAGGACAGCAAGGCTACCGGCGTCAGGCGATCCGGCAACAGATCGATGCGCTCGATGCAGCGATCGAAAATATCCGGCGCGAAGTACGGGCCGAAACGGAACGGCGTTTCGTGCAGGTGCTGGCGCTGCAAGAACGGATCAGCACCGAACGGCTGTCGCTCAAAATCATCGAAGACACGGCCGCTGCCGTCGCAAAGCGCGTCGCCGCCGGCGAAGACAGCCGCCTCGACGGCAATCTGGCCAGCGTCGAAGCCGTGAGGGCGCGCAATCAGATCGGCGCGCTGCAAGAGCAACTGATCCAGGCGCGTACCGATCTGGCCGTCACGTTGCAACTGCCGGCAAACGATCTGCCGACTGTGACAGGCTCACTGACGGCAACTGTGCCGCCCTATACGCTGGAAGCCTTGCTTGCCAGCGCTGCAAACCGGCCTTTGCTGCGCGCGCTCGATTATCGCGAACAGGCCGCTCAAAGCCGCCTTTCGCTGGAACGCGCCGCGCGTTATCCCGACCTCACGGTGGGCGTGGCGACAGGCCGGGAAGGATCGACCGCGGCCCGCGAGCGGCTGACCAGTTTCACCGTGTCATTGCCGCTGCCGCTGTTCCGGCGCAACGCCGGCGGTATCGGACGCGCATCCACGGAATTGAGCCAGGCGCAGATCGAGCGGCAAGCCGTCACGCGCAATACCGGCAGCGGCGTCGCGTCGCTGTGGCAAAAACTGCAAAGCCTGACCGCGCGGGTCGAAGCATTGCGGCAAACCGTGCTGCCCGCGCTTGAAGAAAACCAGCGCCTGTCGGTGAAGTCGCTGCAAGCCGGTGAAATCGGCCTGTTCCAGTTATTGTTGGTGAACCGCCAGGTGCTCGACGGCCGGCGCGACCTGATCGATGCGCAAACCGAGCTGCGGCTGGCACGGATTGCGTTGCACCAGACAGCCGGCTGGACCGACACCGGAGCTGCCCGATGATCGCCCGCCCTGCTTCTTTCCAAAACAATTTTAACGGACCCACTTTCATGAATTCATTTCAATCGCGCAGTGCCTGCGCCCTGATTCTTTCGATGCTGTTGCTGGCCGGGTGCGGCAAAAACGAATCATCCGCCAAAGAGAATCAATCAACTGAATCCGCTGCAAAAGAAAAACCGGGGTCCGCTCCGGCGACCGACAAAAAGGAGCCTGCAAAGAACGCCAAGCCAGGCGCGGAACAAGCCAACGAAAAAGGATTGAAACTGTCGGCCGAAGAAATTGACACGGCCGGCATCAAGGTTGCGCCGCTGCAAGAGCAGGAAGTCAATGAGCAGATCGCCGTGACCGCGACGATCCAGGCGAATCAGGACAAGCTGGCGCGGGTTGCGCCGCGGGTGCCCGGCAGAGTCATCAAAGTGATGGCGAACCTGGGCGACAAGGTCAAGCAAGGCCAGCCGCTGGCTTTGATCGACAGCATCGAAGTGGGCGACGCACAGTCTTCTTATGCGCAGGCAACAAGCGAGCATGCGCTGGCCAAGGCAAACCTTGATCGCGCGGAAAAGCTGTATGCCGACCAGATCATCCCGCAAAAGAATGTTTTGCAAGCCCGCGCCGATTTTGCAAAAGCCAGGGCGGTGCTGCGTGCCGCTACCGACAAACGGCAGGCGCTCGGCATTAACGGCAATACGTCTTCATCGACCGGCTCCTCCGTTTTCTCGGTTTCCGCACCGTTTTCCGGCACGATCATCGAAAAGAAAGCGGTGCTCGGCGAACTGGCGCAATCCGACAAACCGTTGTTCAGCGTGGCCGATCTGTCGAACGTCTGGATCGAAACCAATCTGTATGAAAAAGACTTCGGGAAAGTGAAGATCGGCGCACCGGCCGCCATTTCCCTTGCCGCCTATCCCGGCGAAACTTTCAAGGGCAAGGTGACTTATATCAGCAGCGTGATGGACAAGGACTCGCGCACCGTCAAGGCGCGGGTCGATGTGCCCAACGAGGACGGTCGGCTGAAATTGGAAATGTTCGCCACCGCTTCCCTCGCCACCACTGCTGCAAAGAAGGCGCTGCTGTTGCCTGAACAAGCCGTGGTGCTGGTTCAGGGGCAGCCTACCGCATTCGTTCAGGAAGCGGGCGGGTTCGAGCCGCGCGCAGTCGAGCTGGGCGAAAAGCTGCGCGACCAGGTCGTGCTGAAAGCGGGCATCAAGCCGGGCGAAAAAGTCGTGACCAGCGGCGCCTATGCGCTGAAGGCCAAGATGCTCAAATCGCAGATCAGCGCAGAGTAAGGGGATCTCATCGTGCTAAATAAAATTGTTGATGTATCCCTGCGCTACAAAGTGCTGGTGCTGGTAGCGTTCCTGATTGTCATTTTATTGGGCGTCAAGGCATGGCGCGAGTTGCCGGTGGATGCGTTTCCGGACGTCACGCCGGTGCAAGTGAATGTCTATACCGAATCGCCCGGTCTGGCTGCGGAAGATGTCGAAAAGCTGCTGACCACGCCGATTGAAACCTCGATGGCGGGACTGGCCGGCGTCGAAGCGATCCGCTCGGTGTCGCTGTTCGGCCTGTCGTATGTCAGCGTCAATTTCAAGGACAATGTCGATATCTATTTCGCACGCCGGCTGGTCGGCGAAAAGCTGCTGGAAGCCAAAGAGCGCATCCCGAAAGGCTACGGCGAACCGACGCTTGGGCCGAACAGTTCCGGCCTGGGGCAGGTGTTCTGGTACACCGTCGAGTCGACCGACAAGAAAATGTCATCGATGGATTTGCGTACGCTGCATGACTGGAACGTGCGGCTGAAGCTGCGCACCGCGCCCGGCGTCGATGATGTCGCATCATGGGGCGGCGATCAAAAGCAGTATCAGGTATTGATCAATCCGAATCAGCTGATCAAGTACGGCCTCAGTCTGAAAACCGTGATGGAGACGCTGACCGACAACAACCGGCAGGTCGGCGGCCAGTATCTGAACATCGGCCAGGAGCAGTATCTGGTGCGCGGCCTGGGCCTGGTAGCCAACGTCAAGGATATCGGCAACGTGGTGTTGGCGACCCGTGACGGCACGCCGGTGTATGTGCGCGATGTTGCCGAGGTCAAGGAAGCGCCTTCGCTGCGTTCCGGAGCGATAACCAAGGACGGCAAGGAAGTCGTGCTGGGCATGGCGTTGCAGCGCATCGGCGAAAATGCCAAAGGCGTGGTTGACGCAGTCAAGGAAAAGATCAAGGTTGCGCAGCAGGCCTTGCCGAAAGGCGTGACGATCAACCCGGTCTACGACCGTACCGATCTGGTCGACAAGGCGGTGAAGACGGCGGAAAGCGCGCTGGTCGAAGGCTCGGTTCTGGTGGCGATCATCCTGTTCCTGTTCCTCGGTGAAATTCGTTCCGCGGTGGTGGTGATCGTCGCACTGCCGCTGGCGATGCTGATCAGTTTCATCATGATGCAGCAATGGGGACTGTCGGCCAACCTGATGTCGCTGGCAGGTCTGGCGGTCGGCATCGGCATGATGGTCGACGGCGCGGTGGTGATGGTCGAAAACGGCTTCCGGCTGCTGTCGCACCAGGCCGGCAAAACCGTCAACAAGACGCACGTCATCCTGGAAGCGGCGCGTGAAGTGATGAATCCTGTCGCCTTCGCGATCCTGATCATCATCGTGGTGTTCCTGCCGCTGTTTTCGCTGACCGGTCTGGAAGGCAAGATGTTCAAGCCGATGGCGCTGACGATTACCTTCGCGATGGTCGGCTCCCTGGTGCTGACGATGACGCTGGTGCCGGTGCTGTCGGCGCTGATCCTGAAGCCGAAAGAGGAAAAGGATACGTTCGTCGTCCGCTGGGCGAAGAAGCTGTATCTGCCCTTGCTCGACTGGGCGCTGGACAACAAGAAGAAGGTCATCACCGGCGCGATCGCCACGTTGATCGGGGCGCTGGCGCTGATTCCCTTTCTGGGCAAGGAATTCATGCCGTCGCTGCAGGAAGGCAGCATCCTGTTTCGGGTAACCAGCATTCCATCGACGTCGCTGGATGAATCGATCCGGATTTCGCAGCAACTGGAGGCGGCCCTGAAGCAGTTCCCGCAGTCAAACACGTCGATCGCGCTGATCGGCCGCGCCGAAAAAGGCGAAACGGCGGATGTCAACTACATGGAGTTGCTGGTGGGGTTGAAACCCGTCGGCGAATGGCCCAAGAAAATCGAGGTGCCGGAGCTGGCCAAGCAGATGCAGGAAAAACTGGAAAAAGTGGCGCCAAACGCTGTGTTCGCCGCCACCCAGCCGATTCAAAGCCGGGTCGAAGAATTGATTTCCGGCGTGCGGGCGACATTGGCGCTGAAGCTGTACGGCGAAGACTTGAACACGCTTGACAGGCTGTCCGGCCAGATCAAGGCGGTGCTGGACAAGGTGCCGGGCGTGGCCGATCTGTCGCTGGAAGCAAACAAGGGCAAACCGCAGATGATCATCCAGGTCAATCGCGACGCAGCGGCGCGGTATGGCATCAACGCCGATGAAATCCTCGAAGTGGTGCAGACGGGCATTGGCGGCAAGGCGGTATCGACGCTGATCGATGGTACCAAGCGGTTCGATATTGCCGTCTGGCTTGCGCCGGAATTCCGCAACAGCGTGCAAAGCATCGGCAGCATTCCGATCCGCACGCAAAGCGGTGCGCTGGTTCCTCTCAGCAACATAGCGACGGTCAGTCTCGATGAAGGCTATTCGTTCATACGGCGCGAGCAGTTGCAGCGGTACGCGGTGATCCAGATGGATGTGCAGGGACGCGACGTCGACGGCTTCGTCAAGGAAGCCGAAGCGAAGATCCGGCAACAGGTGAAACTGCCGGAAGGCTATGTGATGGAATGGGGCGGCGCATTCGAGAACCAGCAGCGCGCGATGGCCAAGCTGGCCGTGATCGTGCCGCTGACCATCGGGCTGATCTTTATCCTGCTCTACACCGCGTTCAATTCGCTGACCTATGCGACGCTGATCATCGCCAACGTGCCGTTCGCGACCATCGGCGGCGTGATCGGCTTGTTCATCACCGGGCAGTATCTGTCGGTGCCGTCGGCGATCGGCTTCATCGCCGTGTTCGGCGTCGCAATGCTGAACGGCATCGTGCTGGTGATGTTCTTGAACGAGCAGCGAGAACGAGGCTTGTCGGTGCGCGAAGCGGTGCGGCAAGGCACTGCGCTGCGCTTGCGACCGGTGCTGATGACGGCGTCGATCGCCATCTTCGGGCTGGTGCCGATGCTGCTGTCTTCCGGCGTGGGTGCGGAAACGCAACGGCCGCTGGCGACGGTCGTGGTCGGCGGCTTGTTTACCTCCACCGCATTGACGCTGCTGCTGCTGCCGCTGCTGTACGAGTGGGTGGAAAACCGCAAGGAACGCAAGGCTCTGAAAACTGTTTGATAACCGAAGCGCCGTTCATACCGGGCGGCGCTTTTTTCGAGGAGATTCACATGAAGCAAATCAAGGCATTCATTCATCCGCACCGCATCAACGCCGTCACCGAAGCGCTGCGCAACTCCGGCCTGTGCGACATCACCGACGGCAACGGTTGCCATAACATTACCGTGTCTAACGTGCAGCGGCTTTTTACCAGCGCGGAGCCGAACCAGCAGCGTTATTCGCTCGAGCTTGCCGAGGCGGTCATTGCCGAAGCCAAGCTCGAATTGATCTGCGACGACGCGCTGGCCGGCTTGCTTGTTGCGCTGATCAAGCAAGCCGGCCAGCCGGGAACCGGCTGGATCTATACGACCGACATCCAGGCAGCATCCAGGATCGGATAGGCTCCCGAATCCGCCGGCAGCGCTTTTTCAAAGGAGATAATGTGGATTGGAAACTGGAGCTGCTGTACGCCGCCCGCATCTTGTTCGCCGCGCTTCTCGGCGCGGTGATCGGGCTGGATCGGGAACGGCAGGGCAGCGATGCGGGCGTGCGAACCTGCATGGCAATCTCGATCGGCGCCTGCGCATTCAGCCTGATATCGCTTCACGAAAAAACAGGCGATTCGGGGCGGATTGCGGCACAGATTGTGTCGGGTATCGGCTTCCTCGGCGCCGGCGTGATTCTTCAGTACCAAGGCCGCATTACCGGATTGACGACCGCCGCGACCTTATGGGTGACGGCGTCCATCGGCATGGCGAGCGCATTCGGCATGTATGTGCTGGCGGCGCTCACCACGGCCTTGATCTACGGCACGCTGATTCTTCAACAATTGCCTTGCTGGCAAAACTTTACCCGCAAACGCGCATCAAAAGACAGGCGGGACAGCATTACCAAGGAGTAGATGCAAAAGGGGATTTTCTCGATCGAGTCAAAGCAAGGAGCGCAAGATGGGTATTTTCGACAAACTTTTAGGCGGTCACGGCGGCAGGCATGGCGGTGGCCACGGTGGGGGACATGGCGGCGGGCACGGCGGCGGCTACGATGATCGGTACAGAAATGATCCGCCCAGGCCGCAGGATAATTCCTGGGGAAGCTCCGGCGGATCGCAGCCTCCTGCGGCAGCAGCGCCGACGATAGCCTGCGCCGCATGCGGTGCGGCGAACAGTTCGGCGGCCCGTTTTTGCCAGCAATGCGGCACTTCCCTGATGCCGGCGAAATGCGCCGGATGCGGCGCCGAAATGGCGGCCGGAATGAAATTCTGCGGTAAGTGCGGAAAGGAACGTTAAAGCAAGTCAGCGCTTATCGTAAAACGAAACAGCAGGATTTCACGGCAACGCCGCGGAATCCTGTCTTTTTCAATCAAAAATAAAGGACGTTCATGAGCGCAGGCCATACCCATGCATTGCCCACCACCCAGAATCAGAAATACCTGTTGATCGCGCTCGCGCTGACCTCGACGTTTCTTGTCGCGGAAGTCATCGGCGCGCTTGTCACCGGCAGCCTCGCGCTGTTATCGGATGCGGCGCATATGCTGACCGATGCCAGCGCGCTGGCAATTTCATTGGCTGCCGTGCATATCGCCAAGCGCGCGGCCGATGCGCGCAGAACGTTCGGCTATCACCGCTTTGAAATTCTGGCAGCCGCCTTCAATGCGATGATGCTTTTCCTGGTCGCGCTATACATTTTGTATGAAGCCTATCAAAGGTTCAAAGCGCCGGCGGAAATTCAATCGACCGGCATGCTGGTCGTCGCGGTCATCGGCCTGATCGTCAATCTGATCAGCATGCGATTGCTGAGCGCCGGCAAGGATGCCAGCCTGAACGTCAAAGGCGCGTACCTCGAAGTGTGGAGCGACATGCTGGGTTCGGTCGGCGTCATTGCCGGCGCACTGATCATCCGCTTTACCGGCTGGGCGTGGGTGGATACCGCAATTGCGGTCGCGATCGGCCTGTGGGTCTTGCCGAGGACATGGGTGCTGCTGAAAGAAAGCCTGAATATTCTGCTCGAAGGCGTGCCGGAAGGGGTGGATATCGACAAGGTCAAGGCCGCAATGCAGTCCGTACCCGGCGTTCTCAGCGTGCATGACTTTCATCTGTGGGCATTAACCAGCGGCAAGACAAGCCTGACCGCGCATGTCGTGTATGACGACAAGTATCTGCATGAGCAACAGGTGCTGCCTGCTTTGAAAGCGATCCTGGCATCGCAGTTTTCGGTTTATCACACGACATTCCAGTTTGAAACCGTAGCTTGCGCGCATACGGATGACGGCTGCAATTATGTCGCGGCAAACACGGAGCATGGGGAGCGCGCGGATGAAACTTAACGCGTGCTTTTTGCACTTCCTCGCCATGCGCGGACCCAATGAAAAAAAGCACCCGAAGATGCTTCTTTTCATCACTGCAGGTTCAAGCCCGAGGGCGGTTAGAACTTGTGGCGGATACCGAAGTTGAATGCCTTGTTGCCGGAACCCGAGTCAGTGGCGTCACCGACCGTGTAAGCAGCGCCATTCTTGTTGCTGATGCGTGCGTAGGACGTATAAAGGTTGGTGCGCTTGGATAACGCATAAGTGTAGCCGATTGCGATCTGGTTCGAATCTGCATTGGCAACCGACTTGTCGTTCTTGCGGATGTAAGAAGCCAGCACCGTGCTAGCGCCGAAAGGAACGGTCACGCCAACCATCGTATCGTTGGAGTCAAGCGTTGTGTCATTCTTGTTGGCGTTATATGCGAACGCGGCTTTCGCTACGCCGAAGTCGTACGAACCAGCCAACGTCGTGTTCCTGCTGGTGTTGGTGGCGGTAGCGTTTTCGGCATTGTTGCGTGCCAGTTGGACGAAGATCGGGCCGTTCGCATACTTAACGGACAATTCGATCTGACGGCTGGCCGAAGTGTTGCCGGGGATTTCGCCTAAACCATAGAGTGCTTCGGCAGTGAAACCGCCCATCGACGGCGACGAGTATTTAACCGAGTTGTTTATCCGAAATGGAGGATTCACTACCAGATTGCTGATAGCGCCTGCCAGACCGTAGTCGAACGGATCAACTGTATCCAGTGCCAGGAACACCAGGGAATACTGACGGCCCAAGGTGACCGTACCGAAGTTGCCACTCAATCCCGTGTAGATTTGGCGACCAAAGAGCAGACCGCCCTGGCCGGAAGCGCCGGTGTCCGCGAGAAAACCCGCTTCCATATTAAAAAGTGCTTTCATGCCGCCGCTGAGATCTTCAGTACCTCTGAAGCCCAAGCGGGAGCCGGATTGAACACCGCTGCCCGCCCTCACCTTGGAGCCGGCCGCGCCGCCGCTTTCCGAGACCACGCCCATATCCACAATACCGTACACGTTAACGTTGGTTTGCGCAGATGCCGCACCAGCGAAAGCACCCAATACCGCAAGTGCGAGAAGCGATTTTTTCATTGAATTATCCCCAAAGGTTGTATTACAAAAATAAATTGATTGTATTAAACAAGGGCACTGTTCAGGCATGAAAAGAGACAACGAAGCTTCTTCGAGCCATTTTTCCCTTTCCTCACTACCCGCTTAAGCAGCACGCCGTTTCAATCCGTCTGCTCTCCCCCAATCCAACGAAACGAAGCTTGAAAAATGTAAAGCCCCGGTTTCGTCGGATTCAGCTTCTTCGAAAAACATTGTCGATCGGGAATGCCAGCGCCAATGTATCAGCGCAATTCAAAAATTTAAGATGGAAAAGATGGAAGTCTTAAAGAGAAAATTCGGCTGCAATTGCCGCTCGCTCTAGGAACTGACTTTTTTAATTCGTGGGAATGACTTCGCTAAGTCTCACAAGTGTTGTTTTTTCACACTTGATGATGCGCGTTCATATAGTGCGCAGTCAGGCGGCACCTATGCATTCAGGTAACAGACGAACGAACTCATCCGCTGCATAACGGCAGCGATAATGCCTGCAACACTTCTCCCTTGTCGGTCTGTACGAAAGCCGCAACCCCGAGATTTTTCGCTGCGGCGCCGGCAGGCACTGCCAGCGCCCGCGACAACGCCGCTTTGCCATCCTTCCGCTCGTTCGATAGCGCAATCGGCCCGATCCAGTCGCGCACGACGTAATCGTGCCTGAGCGTCGCACCGCGGTTTTCTCCGGCCTTGACCTTGGATGCCAGCCCATTTTCATACAAGGCGACGAACAGCTTGCTGCCTGGCGCGGCGCTGGTGCGAACTTCCACCGGCAGACTGCCGCTCGTCGCCTTGCCCAGCGCAATCCCGATGTCGGCTTGCGCCGGCCGGGCATTGATGCGCTTGACTGCCCCTGCGACGCCGCCGCGCCGCGATGCGGCCCAGTCGCGCACCTCGCGGCCGGCGACGAATATCTCCGGCGTGTAAATCGTGCGGGTATTCGCCAAGCCGGATAACCAGCGCTGCCGCTGCGTGTATGCATGGCTGGCGAACAAGTCTTTCCAGCCGATGTAATCCCAGTAATCGACATGCAGCGCCAGCGGCACCACCTGCTCCGCCGGCAAGCCGGCATTGCGCAAGTTGCTGACGAACTTGTCGGCCGGCGGGCAACTGCTGCAACCTTCCGATGTGTACAACTCCAGCAGAGCGACGGTATGCGGGGGGCTTTGCTTGCTGCAAGTCTGGGCGGAGGCCGCTGCGAACGGCCCCAGAAGCAGCATCGCGGAAAAAACGGAACGAACGAGTGAATTATTCATGGCATCTCCGTTGACCAATGAGCAAGGCCGGCTGCCGCCGGTCATTGCTCATTGGTCAACGGAGATCCACCAAGCTTACAGCACGCTTATCTGCTGCGACGCGAATACCGCCAAAGGCAGCAGCGCAATCACCGACATGCAGAAAATGCGCACCGATGCGCCGAGTTGACAGCGCTCGAACCATGCCGCCATCGCCACCGTAAACAGCGCATACAGTCCGGTAAACCATAACAGCCCGGCAACGCCAAGCGCATTGAATGCCAGTTTCGTGTACCAGGCAACCAGCGAAGTCGCCATGCCGATCAACAGGATCGCCGCCATGTAATAAATCACATGTTTGCCGCTCATGCGGGCGGTTCTAGTTTTCCTGAGCATTTCGGCACGCTGCAAGTTTACGTCTCGTTGCAGCAGGAAGATCAGTACCGGGTCGACCTGGGTGTAATGCAGCACACCCAAGGCCGCGGCAGCCAGCAGATCCTCGCGTTTGACGGTCATTTATCGCTCCTTCGTCTTGATTTTTCCTGCAGCCCGATGGAATCGGGAAACGCTTGGCCCACATCGAATCGTCAGCGCCGTTTTCAATCGTCCGGATCGAAAACAGATGGCCGCACAATCCAATAAAATGCATCACCCGATCGCCGTTACAGGCATTACCCGAACCCGAAGCAACTGCCATGAACTTTCGCGCCTGCCGTTTTCGGAACGCATGCCGAGAACGAAGGAAGCGGGCAAACGAGGTTCAGAAAAACCCATTGCCGTATTGTGAAATTTTTTACATTCTTATTTAAGCGACTTTCCAGCATCGATATGGTGAGAAAAATCAAGCATTTCGCCTGCATGACAACGACGAAAACAAGCGTTGCAAGACGCTACGGTAAAATGCATTCCACCATTCATCCCGCACGGCATTTTCGACAAGCACATCCATGAGCAACGACAACAAAACCGACGCCGCTTCGCCGGCAACCTCCAATTTTCTGCGCGGCATTATCGAAGCCGATTCGGCGACGGGAAAATATGCGGGCCGTACCGATGTGAACGGCCATGCGCTGCCGCAAGTCGTGACCCGTTTTCCGCCGGAGCCGAACGGCTATCTGCATATCGGCCATGCCAAATCGATCTGCCTCAATTTCGGCCTCGCCCGCGACTACGGCGGCCGCTGCCACCTGCGCTTCGACGACACCAACCCGGCCAAGGAAGACCAGGAATACGTCGATACCATCATCGACAGCGTGCAATGGCTCGGCTTCGATTGGCAGCACGGCAGCGAAAGCCATCTGTATTACGCCAGCGATTACTTCGATCAACTCTATGCGATGGCGGAATATCTGGTCACCGCCGGGCATGCGTACGTCGATAGCCAGAGCGCCGAGGAAATGACCGCCAATCGCGGCAATTTCGGCGAGCCGGGCAAGGATTCGCCCTATCGCAATCGCCCCGCCGCTGAATCGCTCGCGCTGCTGCGCCGCATGAAGGCCGGCGAATTCAACGATGGCGCACACATCCTGCGCGCGAAGATCGACATGGCCTCGCCCAACATGAACATGCGCGACCCGGCGATCTACCGCATCCGCCACGCGCATCATCACCGCACCGGCGACAAGTGGTGCATCTACCCGATGTACGACTACGCGCACCCGATCGAGGACGCGATCGAGCACGTCACGCATTCGCTGTGCACGCTGGAATTCCAGGATCACCGGCCGTTCTACGACTGGATCCTGGAACGGCTCACCGAAGGCGGCTACTTCAAGAAACCGCTGCCGCATCAATATGAATTCGCGCGCCTGAACCTGACCTACGCGATCACCAGCAAACGCAAGCTGCTGCAACTGGTCGAAGAAAACGTGGTGGACGGATGGGACGATCCGCGCATGCCCACCATCGTCGGCATCCGCCGCCGCGGCTACACGCCGGAATCGATCCAGCTGTTCGCCGAACGGATCGGCGTCACCAAGGCCGATAGCTGGATCGACATGAGCACGCTGGAAGGCTGCCTGCGCGAAGACCTCGATGCCAAGGCGCCGCGCGCGACCGCCGTGCTGAAGCCGCTGAAACTGATCATCGACAATTTCCCCGACGATCTGATCGCCGAATGCAGCGCACCGGTTCACCCGCATCATCCGGAACGCGGCGTGCGCACCTTCCCGATCAGCAAGGAGTTATGGATCGAAGCCGACGATTTCATGGAAGTGCCGAGCAAAGGCTACTTCCGGCTGTACCCCGGCAACAAGGTGCGGCTGCGCTACGGTTATGTGGTCGAATGCACCGGCTGCGACAAGGACGGCGACGGCAACGTGATCGCGGTGCGGTGCGCCTATTTTGCCGACAGCAAAAGCGGCACCGAAGGCTCGGCCAATTACAAGGTCAAAGGGAATATTCACTGGGTCAGCGTCGCGCATGCGCTGGAAGCGGAAGTGCGGTTGTACGACCGTCTGTTCACCGACCCGAACCCGGACGCGGGCGGCAAGGATTTCAAATTGGCGCTGAATCCGGATTCGAAGGAAGTCGTGACGGCTTATCTGGAACAGGGATTGGCGAAAGCGCTGCCGGATGACAAATTCCAGTTCGAGCGGCATGGTTATTTTGTGGCGGATCGGGTGGATTCGAAAGTAGGGAAACCTGTGTTTAATCGGGCAGTGACGCTGAAGGATGGCTGGATCAAATAAGACCGAGCATTGCAAATTGGGCTGTTGGGCTTTCTAGCCCAACCTGCTGGCAATTCATCCCTCGAACAATTTCCACCGCCATTACTGAAAACATGGCGCAAATACTCTCGCTGAATATCGCATCAAATTTTACAGAAAATTCATCATGAACATGATCCCAAAAAATTGGTCCGACATCTCGACCGCGCCGATTTCCGAAGAGGCTATCCGCGCCATGCATAGTCCTCAGGAAAAATTCAAAATTTATGTGAATACTTATGAAACAGGAAAGCGCTTCCCTGCCAAAGCCGGCCACGCGTTTGTTTTGTACGTGCTGACAGGGCAATGCAAAGTCACCCTCAATGGCAGCGAAGCGACGTTGTCTGCTTCGGAATTCATTACTCTGGCAAAGGGTTCGTACGCATTCGAAGCGACAGGTAACGAAGAACTGAAATTGGTGAAAGTCTTTAGCCTTTTATAACCTGTCACTGCTGACGATGCGCCTACTCAAAAACGAAGAATTTTCGAATAGCCCTGGCGGCCCGGTAATCGACGTCCTCCCCGCAGAAGCGGTCGATGCGGCGGAAAAGCATCTGCGCGATGTGCTTGCGATTGCGTTCGAACATGCGCACCCGCGAACTGCCGTGGTGGTGTTCGATGCGCGCTGCGGTCTGGCAATCGCGCTGACGGAGGCTTACCGGCGTTGTCTGCCTGCCGCCACATTCATCGACTTCGATGCAGTCTCGCCGGAGGCTGTGGCCGCTTCTTTTGCACCGCTTGCGCCTTCCGATTTGGTGGTGCTGATTCAATCGACCAACTTTCGCCTGGATGCTTTCCGCATCCGCGTCGAACTCTTCAAGCGTGATCTGAAAGTGATCGAGCATCCGCATCTTGCCCGCATGCCGGGGCAGCAAGCGCTCTACTACATCGAGTCGCTGGCTTATGATCCCGCGTATTACCGCGGCGTCGGCAATGCGCTGAAGATGCGCATCGATCGAGCGCGCTGTGGCATCGTCGACAGCGGCGGCGAGCGCTTGATCTTCGCTTCGCCGTTCGAGCCGGCAAAGCTGAACGTCGGCGATTACAGCGACATGAAAAACGTCGGCGGCCAGTTTCCCATCGGCGAGGTTTTCACGGAAGCGCAGGATCTGGAGGCGGTGAACGGCCGCGTACGCATTTTCGTTTTCGGCGACACGTCGTTCTCGGTCAATCGACCGGAAAAACCGATCACGCTGGTGATCGCCAAGGGACGCGTGACCGGCACGGTCGATTCCACGCCTGCGTTCGATCAGGTGCTTGCCAACATCCGTGCCGATGAAGGCGAGGTCTGGCTGCGCGAACTGGGTTTTGGCATGAACCGCGCATTTTCAAAGGACCGGATGGTCAGCGATATCGGCACCTACGAGCGCATGTGCGGCATCCATCTGTCGCTCGGCGCCAAGCACGGGGTCTACAGCAAACCCAATATCAGGCGCGCCGGCGCCAGGCATCACGTCGACGTTTTTGCGGTCACCGAAGCAGTCATACTCGACGATGATGTGGTGTATCGCAACGGCGCCTGGCAGGTCTGATTACCCAACAATCAAAAGTCGTGCAACAATCACAATCCGATTGAAACGCAACACAATCCTGCAGCTATCCAGTCCGGACAACACAGCCGCATAATGACGGATTCAAAAAAAACATCATGACCTTCACCACCTGGATCACCTTCTTCTTTGCCGCCTGCCTCATCGCCGTATCGCCCGGTTCCGGCGCCGTGCTGTCGATGTCGCATGGTTTGTCCTATGGCGTGCGGAAAACCACCGGCACCATACTCGGCCTGCAGGCAGGTTTGATGCTCGTGCTGTTCATCGCCGGCGCCGGCGTCGGCTCGATACTGCTGGCATCGGAAGTCGCCTTCAGCATCGTCAAGATCGTCGGCGCGCTGTACCTGATCTATCTCGGCGTCAGCCAATGGCGCGCCAAGATCGAAGTGCGGCCGGATGCGGCGGCGCGGGCCGCATCGCAAACCGCCGCGCCGCCATTGCGCCGGCGCTTTCTGCTGGGTTTCCTGACCAACGCCACCAATCCGAAAGGCATCATCTTCATGGTCGCCGTGCTGCCGCAGTTCATCACGCACCATGCCGCATTGCTGCCGCAGTTGCTGATACTGGCCGCGACCATGTGCACGATCGATCTCGTCGTGATGCACAGCTATGCGTTTGCCGCTTCGTCGATGCAGCATTTTTTCAGCGATGCGCGGGCAGTGAAAAAACAGAATCGCTTTTTCGGCGGCGTGTTGATGGCGGTCGGGGCAACGCTGTTTTTCGTCAAGCGCAGCCCTGGCGCCTAGCCGCCCGCCTATCAATCTCAATCCCGCCAACCATGCATCCTGTTCATCGATTTGCCCATCGCCGTCCCCATCTGGCAATTGCGATCGCCATCGCCATCGGCGTAGCATTCGTTCTCCCGGCGCAATGGAAAATCATCATGCGTGCGCTGACGGCGTGGAATGCCGGCGTATGGTTTTATCTGCTTTCAATAACATGGGTGATGGTGCGCGCCAACCATGCCAAGGTGCGCAGGATGGCGGAGCAAGAGGATAGCAGCGCGGTTGCCGTGCTGGCGATGCTGTCGATTGCCGCAATCATCAGTATTGCCGCAATTGTCCAAGTGCTGGCGACGGCCAAGGATTTGCCCTTCAGCGATCGGCTGGGGCACTATGCGTTTACCGGCATTACCATTCTTGGTTCCTGGCTGTTCGTTGGCATGCTTTTCACTTTTCACTATGCGCACATGTTTTACCGATCACCCGCCGGCATGAGGGCGCTGACTTTTCCCGACAAGGAGCCGAACCCGGATTACTGGGATTTTCTCTATTTTTCATTCACGATTGCGGTGGCCGCGCAAACATCGGACGTGATAGTCATGTCGCGTTCGATGCGCAAGGTGGTACTGGCGCAGTCGATTCTCAGTTTCCTGTTCAACGTTGCCATCCTCGGCCTGTCGATCAATATTGCGGCAGGGCTGGTCGGAACGTAAAGTACCGACATTCTTCAGCCAGCAGGCAATAAATCGGCTGCCAAAAATTATTTCTCGTTGTAAAGTAATTTGAATCCGCATTCAACGACTAACCACTTCAATTTTTCGGGAAAAGAATATGGACAAGAGAAAATTCATGCAGTCCGTTGCGGTCGCAGCGATGGGGTTTGCCTATCCGTCCGTCCATGCGCAGCAAGCGAAACCGCAGGCATCGCCGCCGCAAAAATACAGCCTGTCCGGCATCGACAGCAACGCCAGGCCGATCAGGCTCGATGACTACGCGGGAAAAGCATGTCTCGTCAGTTTTTCACATCGGGATGCAATCTATATTCCAACGACCTGAAACTGATGCGCGAATTCTATGCAGGCAACAAGACACGTAACTTTGTGCTGCTGGGTGTCAATATGGACGCCAATAAAACCGATTTCATGCAATACATGAATCTGATTGCGCTATCGGTTCCGGCCGCCCAGCGTTTTCCGATTGTATGGAGAAATGCACCGGCACATAATGATACATTCGGCACGATTACCAAAAAGCCGACCCACTTTGTGCTGGATAAAACCCATAAACTGGTGGTGCGGCGGGAAGGTGTATTCCAACCCGATGATTGGGATGAACTGTGGACTAATTTGGCTTGAATGGCCATGATCAAATGCATATCACGCGGAATGGATGCTTCGTTTTCATTCGCTGACCGAAATCGATAAGCGCCATGCAACAACTCGAATTCAGCCTCGATGGCGAATATGTGGAATTGAACCAGTTGCTGAAACTGGTCGGTGTTTGCGACAGCGGCGGCGCCGGAAAAATGCTGGTTGCATCCGGCGCGGTGTCGGTCGATGGCAAAGTGGAATTACGCAAAACCTGCAAAATACGCGCACGGCAGGTGGTGACGCTGGGCGATCTGCGCATCAGCGTCAACGCAGGCTGATTCCTTCAAAACCGGCTTGCAAGCCGGTTCATGTACCGCCTTCTTTCGTGAGAGCAGCGTATGCTGCTTTTCACCCATTAGGCTGCGCCCTCTGGTGCGAGTATTGCTTTGTTTTTCCCGGATAGCTACGGCGAAGGCGATGAAGCAATCGGTGCGCTCCGGATTACATGCCGGATAATCATTTGTCATCAGCGGCTACGGCGTCATGCAGGCTCTTGGACAGAAAATTCGACATCGAAAGAAATCAGCATGAAATGGGAAGGCAATCGCGAAAGCGACAATGTGGAAGACCGGCGCGGCGGTTTCGGACTCGGCGGGCGGTCGATCGGGATCGGCACCATCGCCATCGCGCTGGTCGCGTCTTATTTCTTCGGCATCGATCCGGGCACCGTGATCAACATACTGGGCGGCGGCGGACCCGGATCAGCGCTGCAGGCGCCCGCGCAGCAACCTCCGGCCAACGATCAGATGGCAAAATTCGTTGCGACCGTGCTGGCCGATACTGAAGACACCTGGACCGAGATTTTCCGCGGCGGCGGCGCAACTTACGTCAAACCGAAGCTGGTGCTGTTTTCCGGGCAGACGCCGACTGCCTGCGGCACCGGCCAGACGGCCGCCGGACCGTTTTACTGTCCCGGCGATCAAAAGGTATATATCGACCTGAGCTTTTACCGGCTGATGCAACAGCGCTTCAATGTGTCGGGCGAATTTGCCCAGGCTTATGTGATTGCGCATGAGGTCGGGCACCATGTGCAAAACCTGATGGGCATCATGGGCAAAGTGGACAATGCGCGGCGCCGCGGATCGGCAGCGCAGGCCAACGCGCTGTCGGTGCGGGTGGAACTGCAAGCCGATTGCTTTGCCGGCGTATGGGCCAATCGCGCCAATCAGGCGCGCGCCATTCTGGAATCCGGCGATGTCGAAGCGGCGCTGAATGCCGCCACCGCGATCGGCGACGATACGCTGCAGAAGCAGGCGCGGGGTTATGTAGTGCCGGATTCATTTACCCACGGCACGTCGGCGCAGCGGGTGCGCTGGTTCAAGCGCGGCATCGACAGCGGCCAGGTCAGCGCATGCAATACGTTCGAGGCAAAGTCGCTCTGACCGGACTTGTTTCCGGTTGCATGGCCAGAATTTGGCCCGAACTGCAAGTGCATAGATTAGATCCCATCGGAATATATTTTTTCCTGCGGTGAACTTTGCGCAGAAGAATGCTGCCATAAGCGCGACACAATCAAGCGTCCAACCAATGGCGACATGACACATTACGGCAAACTGATTTTTATCGATCTTGAAACAACCGGCGCCAATTCCACTGTTGACCGCATCACCGAAATCGGCATCATCGAAGTCCGCGAAACAGGGCAAGTCACACGCTGGTCGACGCTGATCAATCCGGAAGTGCCGATCCCGCCTTTCATTCAAAGCCTGACCGGCATCAGCAATGCGATGGTGCAGCATGCGCCGTCATTTTCCGCGGTGGCGGAGGAACTCCTGGCACGGCTGGAAGGCGGCCTGTTCATCGCGCACAATGCCCGGTCCGACTACGGCTTTTTACGCAACGCATTCAAGCTGGCCGGCCATGCCTTTCGGTGCGATGTGCTGTGCACGCTCAAGCTGTCGCGCCAGCTGTTTCCGGATGAGGCGAAGCACAATCTCGATGCGCTGATCGCGCGCCATGATCTGGTGCCGGACGGACGGCACCGCGCGTTGGCCGATGCCGATCTGCTGTGGCAGTTGTGGTCCAGGCTGACGGCAGCCATCCCGCCCGGCATCTTCGATCAGGCGGTGCGGCAACTGCTGCAAAGGCCGGGCATGCCGACGCATCTGGCGCCGGAATCGATCGACGACATTCCGGATACGCCAGGCGTCTATCTGTTTTATGGCGAAAACGGCATACCGTTGTATGTCGGCAAAAGCATCCATCTGCGGCAGCGCGTGATGTCGCATTTCAGTGCCGATCACCGGCTGTACAAGGACATGCGGCTGTCGCAACAAATCCATCGGCTGGAGTGGCGCGAGACAGCGGGCGAGGTCGGTGCACTGCTGCTCGAAGCGCAACTGATCAAGGATCTGCAACCGATTCACAACCGCATGCTGCGGCGCGAACGAGGATTGTGCGCATGGCAATTGCGCCCCGCCGCCAGCGGCCATCTGCAGCCGGTACTGACCTACGCAAGCGAGCAGGACTTCGGGCAGGCTGATCGGCTGTACGGCTTGTTCAGTTCCAGGCGCAAGGCGGAAAGCACGTTGCGCGAACTGGCGGAAAGCCACCGGCTATGCCTCGTACTGCTTGGATTGGAAAATCGGACCCAGGCGCACAAGCCTTGTTTTGCGCGTCAGCTGCATCGCTGCAACGGCGCCTGTGTCGGCGCCGAGTCGATCGAATTGCATCAGGCACGGCTGGAAGCAGCATTGATCAAGCTGAAAATAAAAACATGGCCCTATGCGGCAGCGGTAGGACTGGTTGAAACCGCCGGCGACGGCCGGCAGGATGTGCATGTGGTCCACAACTGGTGCTGCCTCGGCACCGCGCGTTCGGAAAACGATGTGTGGAACTTGTTGAATGAAGCGCCGGCAAGACCGGCATTCGATGCGGATACCTACAAGATACTGACCCGGGCACTGACCAGGCGTCAGGTGCGGGTGCGCATATTATCGAAGGCCGCGCATGCCTGGCATATCGCTGGAGCGATCGTCGCATGAAAGAACCGGCGCCGATTTTTGCAGGCAGGCAGCGCAATCAAATCGAAAAGCCGGCCCAGATATCGCCTCTCGTTTGCAGCGGCGGATGAAGCTGGTCGTAGAAATTGCTGAGACTAAAAATTTCCTGATAGACGTCCGGTGGAAAACCCTGGCGACCATCTCTTTCAGCCACCATCAAATTTTTTAAATAAGTTCTGGTTTTATCGGGGTTGTGCCATGTAGCTGCAAGCTTTTTAACGATATGCGGAAAACGGTTAGACAGTTGATGCGGAAAGCGTTGTCCGTGCGATTCCAGCAAACTTTGCAATGCGGTAGCGGATTTGTTGAAATCGGTATCTGCAATTTTTTTGACATGCATGATTCTTCCCCCTCTTGTTTTTCTATGCCTGGCGGTAGTGATTTAGTTGAAGATCGATGTTTGCCAGTCGTTTCCATTTCCTGCCGATCATGCTCGCGCTACATAAATGGCAACGAATCAACGCGCCATATTAATTTATAATTATCAAATTTACAATATATGTAATAACGCATCATTGCCCTGGTAACAATAATCGCTGCACAGAAATATATTTAAATATGGAAAGCGAAATTGCCGTTGCCCGCATTGCGATGTATCAACAATTTCCGACAATTGCGCAGCCAACCGGCGGATGCTTCGGCGTTGAATAAAACGGATAGCCAATACTTACAAAAGAGGAGATTTTGATACCGGATGAGGGTACAGTAGCATATATACAATTGTCTGAAACATGGTCGCCGATGGGTGGCGGTCATATGGGAATCCGCCGCTAATCGCGGCCTGCAAATTGATGCATGGCATCTTCATTACGCATCGATTTTCATCAATGAAGATATTGCCTGAAAACGATGATTGTCGACGATACATCACGCGAAAACATATATCGCAGCAACGTGAAACAGGTAGCAAGCCAAGGTAGTGATTAATTTTTTTACAGTTTTTAACGGAGAATGGAAATGGATGACGTCGTAATCGTTGCCGCAATGCGGACAGCAGTGGGCAAGTTTGGCGGGGCGCTGGCAAAGATTCCCGCCGCCGATCTTGGCGCGCATGTGATCAAGGGGCTGATGGCCAAAACCGGCGTCAATCCGGAGACGATCAATGAAGTGATCCTGGGACAAGTGCTGACCGCCGGCTGCGGCCAGAATCCGGCGCGCCAGGCGGTGATCAAGGCCGGCCTGCCGGACATGATCCCCGCCTTTACCGTCGGCAAGGTATGCGGCAGCGGTTTGAAGGCAACCCATCTGGCGGCGCAAGCGATCAAATGCGGCGATGCCGATATCATCATCGCCGGCGGTCAGGAAAACATGAGCGCTTCGCCGCACGTGCTGAACAATTCGCGCGACGGCTTCCGGATGGGCGACGCCAAGCTGACCGACACGATGATCGTCGACGGCCTATGGGATGTCTATAACCAGTATCACATGGGCGTGACGGCCGAGAACGTCGCGAAAAAATACGACATCTCGCGCCAGCAGCAGGATGAATTCGCGCTGGCGTCGCAAAACAAGGCGGAAGCCGCGCAGAAAGCCGGCAAATTCAAGGATGAAATCCTGCCGCTGGAAATCCCGCAGAAAAAAGGTTCGGTCGTGTTCGATGCCGATGAATATCCGAAGCACGGCACGACGCTGGAATCTCTGTCGAGCTTGCGCCCGGCATTCGCCAAGGACGGCACGGTCACTGCAGGCAATGCGTCCGGCATTAACGATGGCGCCGCTGCCGTGATGATGATGTCGGCAAAAATGGCCAGGGATCTGGGCCTGACGCCGCTGGCCAGAATCAAGGCGTATGCATCGGCCGGTCTCGATCCGAGCATCATGGGCATGGGGCCGGTATCGGCGACGCATTTATGCCTGAAGAAAGCGGGCTGGACGCATCAGGATCTTGACCTGATGGAAATCAACGAGGCATTCGCCGCGCAGGCAATTGCCGTCAACAGGGAAATGGGCTGGGACACCGGCAAGATCAACGTCAATGGCGGCGCGATTGCATTGGGTCATCCGATCGGCGCATCGGGTTGCCGCATCCTGGTGTCGTTATTGCATGAGATGGTCAGACGCGATGCCAAGCGCGGATTGGCCAGCCTGTGCATCGGCGGCGGCATGGGTGTCGCCCTGGCGGTAGAACGGTAATTCGGCAGCACACCCACTTTTTCATCATAAAACCAATACAGGAGCAGACACCATGGCACGAGTCGCATTAGTCACTGGCGGTATGGGCGGATTGGGCGAAGCAGTTTGCATCAAGCTCGCCGCATTGAACTATCAAGTGGTCACCACCTATTCGCCCGGCAATACCAAGGCGCCGGCATGGCTGGCCGCAATGGAGGAGCAGGGTTTCAAATTTCGCGCCTATCCTTGCGATGTCGCCGATTATGAATCCGCACAGCAGTGCGTTGCGCAAATCGCGAAAGAAGTCGGGCCGATCGATGTGCTCGTCAATAATGCCGGCATTACGCGCGACATGACGTTCAAGAAAATGGACAAGGTCAACTGGGACGCGGTGATGAAAACCAATCTCGATTCCGTTTTCAACATGACCAAGCCGGTCTGCGACGGCATGATGGAGCGCGGCTGGGGACGCGTCATCAATATCTCTTCGGTCAATGGCCAAAAAGGCGCGTTCGGCCAAACCAATTATTCGGCGGCCAAGGCCGGCATGCACGGCTTCACCAAGGCGCTGGCGCTGGAAGTGGCGCGCAAGGGCGTGACGGTCAACACGATTTCACCGGGCTATATCGGCACGAAAATGGTGATGGCGATCCCGCAGGAAGTCCTGGACAGCAAAATCATCCCGCAAATCCCGATGGCGCGGCTCGGCAAACCGGAAGAAGTGGCGGGTCTGGTGGCCTATCTGGCATCCGACGAAGCGGCTTTCCTGACCGGCGCGAATATCGCGATCAACGGCGGCCAGCACATGTCTTGATTTTTGCATCGGCGATGGCGTCGGCAATCGTTGCCGACGCCATCCGGGCCGCGCATGCTTCTGTTATTTTTACTCCAGCATTGGCCGCACGCGTCCCAGCATGGCTGCCGCCGGCGTATAGCCCGATGCAACAAGACTCAGCTCCTTTCCCCGCTCCAGTATCAGTGTCGGAAAACCCGAGACGCCCCAACGCTGGGTCTGTGCAAAATCGTTGCGCGTGGCCGCCTTGGTTTTTTCATCTGCCCACACGGCATGAAATGCAGCGGCATCGATCGGATAGCCGTCGTCGGCCATAGCGGCTGACGCCACCTCCGCCAGTATCTCGCCGCGGGTAACGTCCAGCCCCTGCGCATAAAAAGTCCGCTGAATTGCATGGAACACTTTGAGCGGCGCAGACGGCGGCAATTTCAAGTCCGGCATGCGTGCCGTTACCACCGCCCGGCAAGCCGGCTCGGTATCGTAAATGAAGCCGGCGCGCGACAATCCGCCTTCCGAAAAAGGCAATCCGCTTGCCTGCTCCACATGGCGCCAGTGCGACAGCAGCGTTGCCTTCAATGCCTGATCCATTACCTGCTTGTTATAGGCGCGCAAGCCGCCGACCACGATCTCCACCGGGATGCCGGGCAATGCATCCAGCAGGCCGGACAATTCCGGGCCGAAACCGTAACACCATGAGCACATGGGGTCGGCAATATAAATCAATCTGGTCATTGCGTTCTCCTTTTCCAAGCCCGGTATTGAACGGACATCGCGGTCAAGTAGTGTAAGGCAAGCGGGAAAATGCCATGCTGCGAGACATATGGCGGCAGTTTTTCATAGGAAAATATTGATATCGGCAAGCCGCAGCGGAGACAGATTGGATTTTCGCAGATACCGGGATAGCATCAACAAGTACTGGAAACTGGGAATAGTTGTAAGAAATTGGCGGATGGCTTCGACTACTGTTCAGCCACATCGTGCGGCTTTCAAATAATCAATCTTCATTATCTACTTCAAAGGAAATTTGCGATGAACAAACGTCACGCCTTGCTCGCTAGCGCTCTCGCTACCGTATTTACCGCCGGCCTGGGTACCGCGCAAGCCGCCGGCCACACCGCCGCTCCCGCAGCCGAAAAGGAAAAATGCTACGGTATTTCCAAAGCCGGCCAGAACGATTGCGCCAGCACCACCGGCGCGCATTCCTGTGCAGGCCAGGCCAAGAAAGACATGGATCCGACAGACTGGAAATATGTCGCGAAAGGCACCTGCGAAAAAATGGGCGGCAAAATGGCTGCGATGAAGAAGAAGTAATCGGACTCTTCAGCCATCCCTCAAGCGGAGCCATGCCGAAGCCGGACTACAGCCAGCCGTTTTTTCCCAGGCTGGGCTTTGGGGTCGGATTGCGGGCTCGCATTATCGGGAATTTCTAGAACATCGCCCGGCGGTCGACTGGCTGGAAATCCATACCGAAAATTATCTCGATCCGGGCGGCTGGGACGCGCATGTACTGCAACAGTTACGCCGGGATTATCCGATCAGCCTGCACGGCGTCGGACTGGGCATCGGTTCGGCGCATGGGTTTTCCAGACTTCACCTGCAGCGCGTGCGCGATGCCGTCAATCGCATTCAGCCGGCAATCATCTCCGAACATTTATGCTGGGGCGCCGTGCATGATCGCCAGTTGAACGATCTGCTGCCACTGCCGTTGACGCAGGAAGCGCTGAACCTGGTATGCGAACGGGTCGACCGGATGCAGGAAGTGCTGGGACGACGGATCCTGCTCGAAAATGTATCGACTTACCTGCGTTTCCGCGACGATGCGATGAGCGAAGCGGAATTTCTCGCATCGGTTTCGACGCGCACCGGCTGCGGCGTGCTGCTCGACATCAACAACCTGTTCGTCAATCAATGCAATCATGGTGAAGATCCGTTGGCGGCGCTCGATGCGATCGCGCCGCACATGGTCGGTGAAATGCATCTGGCCGGACATCTGGTCACGCCGGATGCCGTGATCGACAATCACGGCGACCGCGTCGCGGAATCGGTGTGGGCATTGTATGAAACTGCGGTGCGGCGCTTCGGCCCGGTATCGACGCTGATCGAATGGGATACCGACATTCCCGCACTCGATGTATTGCTGGCCGAGGCGCAACGGGCGCGCGAAGTCGCAGCACGTGCACAGCAAACGGCTGCAACGATCCGTCTTGCAGACGTCCAACTGGCTTTTTCCGATGCGCTGTTCAACGCGCAAACCGGACCGCAAGCGCTATCGCTTTTCAAAGACAGTGCCCCGCTTGCCGAGCAACGTCTGTCTCTGTATCGCGGCAATTTAAGCAGCGCGTGGCATAAAACCTTGAGTTCTGCCTATCCGGTATTGCAGGCGCTGGTAGGTGAAGATTTTTTCAACGGCCTGGCCCGCGCCTACGGCAAGGCGCATCCATCGCAAAGCGGCGATCTCAATCAATTCGGCGCGCACTTTCCCGATTTTTTGCGGCACTTTCCGCATGTCGCGCAGTATCCGTATTTTCCCGATATGGCTGCGCTGGAATGGGCGCATCATTGCGCGCATTATGCTGCCGATGCGCGACCCGTCAATGCGGCCGGTATCGCATCGCTATTGCCGGAGCAACTGGACAATGCGCGCCTGTCATTGCATCCGGCATGCCGGCTGATTGCGTCGGAATGGGCAGTGGTGGAAGTATGGCAAGCCCATCAACCGGGATGGGGAAATGATTTTCCGGCACGGATCGACCATCGCAATCATGGGTTGATCGTGCGGCCGCAATGGAAGGCCGATGTGCTGTTGCTGACGCCGGGCGCCTTCGCGGCATTGTCGGGCTTGCAGCAGGGACTGGCGCTCGGTGCAGCGCTGGATGCGGCGCTGGAAATCGAACCGGATTTCGATTTCGGCTCTCATTTGCGGCAGTGGCTTCAACATGCTGTTTTCAGCAACGCCGATTCATCGATCAATCAATAAAAGAGCCAATGCAAATCAAATGCAAAACATCCTGCGTTTTCATCAAGGCCTGTCCCGTTTCGATGCGCGACTGACTGATTGGGGCGGCTCGTTGTTGAGCCTGGCGTTGCGGCTGTTTGTCGGCTGGCAGTTTTTCAAGGCGGGGCTGACGAAAATCGGCGACTGGAGCGCAACGCTGGCATTGTTTCGCGATGAATACCAGGTGCCGATACTGCCGCCGGAAATCGCCGCATTGATGGGAACCGCCGGCGAACTGGCGCTGCCGATCCTGCTGTTCGCCGGACTGCTATCCCGGCCGGCAGCGCTCGGCTTGTTCGCATTCAATCATTCGGCCCCGGAGAAATCTCGCTGGATTACTGGCTTTCCAGGAAAAACAGGATGTGATCGTTTTTCCCGCACGGGCAGCATCAAAATGATTGCAGCGCGGATCAGGAACGTTGACGCGGTTCGCCGCGTCTTGTCATCCTGCGTTCGGTAGGGTGAGAAAAAGTACGGAATTCCATATTGGTAATTCCGATCGAACCGGCCGGCCCGGTAACGAAATCGAATCCTTTCTTGACCGGGAACAGGAAATTATCCAGCAGCAAAACGTCGGTGCGGCAGGCAGGGCTCGGGTTGTACAAATGCGGTTTTATTTCCTGCCAAACATTTTCAGTAATCCATCCATCCAGAAACAGCTGATTCGGATACAGCGAATGATCGGCATCCAGATAGCCTTTCTGGTTTTCTTGCAGCAATGGACGTACCGGCGGATTTTCTCCGATGTAAAGATTGATCCAGCCGTCCCCTATTTCATAGGTTTTTTCAGTTTGATAAATTGAATAAGTGAGCAGCAAATGCCACTTGCAACTCAACTCCAATCTTTTCTCAAGACCTTTCTTGTCGGTCCACATCGACTGGCCGTCGCTTATCGTCAATTGCGTGCTCATGACCTGGCCGATCAGCGTCGGCTCCATCTTCCTGACCTCATCTAGACTTTCATGCAGATTCCAGAACAGCCATTTTGCTCTTTCGCCTTCAGTCATATCGGATAAATCGGAAACCGGTCTTGCACCATACGCTTCCAGCGATCTGATCACTTCGCGGCGCAATTTCTCATTCATTTCTTCAAAGTCGGAACTCGCTTTTTGCATGTATTCACTTTCCATGGGCTGCTCCAGAAAATTAGAACCGGGACAGGTTTTCATATTGAAATTGCCCTGTCATCAGGCACAAAAAAATTGGACAGGCCAGTGCATTCGAATATCCCGCAGGGCTGTATTTAATTAAAAATAAAAACGTTGCTTCGCATGCGTGAAAATCCATGCGGCGGAAAATAGAGAAGGTGCTTGCGTAGTCCGCAGCCAATGCATTGGCATGGATTAATTTTGCTTTGATCGATTGGCTGCAACTGAAAATAACCGTATTGCGATATGTTCAAAACCTGCGGAATGTCCGGAATCAATACGGCCGCATGATGCGCCGATCATGCGGTTCCCTTTGCATCTTTATCAAGATCTTTCCGCAAAATAATGATGTATCGACATGGCACATGATTTGCGTTGCATCAGAGCCAATATATAAATTTCACGCAAAATGAAACAGTAGCCTGATTTCATACTATCCTTTGCCATAGATAACTTTTTACGTAAGGCAAAGTCGGGCTTTTCAGCATTTGGCTTGACAGCAAATGATGGACGGCTGGCGCTGATGATTAATCCGGGAGGTAAGTAATTTGGACACTCATACGAAGAGCAATTACACCAATATGGCGCAGTTGAAGGAATTGATGACCGCACCACCGATGACAGCCGAGCAGCATGCAGCGATTACCCGCAAACGCATTAAGGATCGCAGGATGATCGAAGAAGCAAAAGAGATGAAAACAGATGCGGCCGAACTGTTTTAGCCGAATAACCTGCGCATGACAAATATCCGATCTGCCGGAAAAAATATTTTAAAGCGTCTGACAAAATGAACGGTGCGGCGCCTGGCGAGACGCACCGGCACAGGCAGCACGGCTGACTGCAGCAGGAATCGGGCAACATGTTGCCCGATTGTCTCTTTCCCGTCTTTATGCTGGCGCAACAACCAGTCAAATCCCATTCGGCCGATCGCTGCCGGCTACCGAAAAAATGAAGTTTAGTGGTTGTTTTGGCTGTCGGCCAATGCGGCAGCCGCCAGCAATTGCGCCGCCATCCCCCACGCCTGATGCGCAGAAAATTCATGGCATTGTTCCGCTATCCATAATCGCACCACGGCGGGCGCAGCCTGTGTTTGAGCCTGGCTGCCGGCAAAGCGGCCCATTGGAAGCGTTCCGCGATTGCGGACATCGACGCTTTCGCCAAAACGCGTAACCAGAGGTTTGCGCTCTTCCGTCGCCGCAACCGCCAGACGCAGCGCGGGATTTTCAAAAGCCTGGAACGGATGATGGTTACGTTGTTTCATGCTGGCTCCTCGTGATTTAACTGTATATATGTACAGCACACAAGAAAACCTTTCCTTGTAACAATATTTAAATTGAAGCGATATTTCGGACCGCATCACCAGCGATCGCGGCGGTCGCTCCAACTGGTCAGATCGCGTGCATAGTAGCGGTAGCCATTGTCCGGCATCGTGATCGCCAGCACGATGCCGGTGAAGCGCGGATCGCCGCGATGCCATGGATAGACGCCTGCCTCCGCCCATTTGCTGCTGCATCAGAGCGACGGTATCGCCGTTGAGCACCAGCAGCAATTCGATCGGTGCAGTGAATATCGCTGATCAGCATGCACAGGCGATTGCGCGGCGCGCCGCTGTCGGGCCACATGACGAGACCCGGCGGCAGCTTCGGTTCAGTCATGGCAGTGCCCGCGCAGGAATTTGATCAGATGCGGGAAGATGTCGAGATGCACCTCTTTTCCCATGAAAATATCCTGATGGCCATAGCCCGGAAAGACATGCAGTTTGTGCCGCCCGGGCACGATGGCTTCCAGCCGCGCGTGGCACTGGATATTGGAATCGGCGAACACGCGATTGTCCTGGCCCTGGATGAACAGAATCGGCGTGCCGATCTGCGCGGCATGCGTCAGATAATTGTCCGGCAACACAGCGTAGCGCGGATTGGCTGGATCGAATTTGACGGCGCTGTGCCCGCTGTTCACCATTTTGTTGATATGGCGGTAGTAATGCAGCGGCGCGCCGCCGAACAGGTCGCCCAGCCGGTCATGGGTTTCCGGCGCCAGGTTGGCATGATTGAACAGCGCGGGCCGGCCGCTGCCCCACATGAAGCTCAGCATGTGGCATTCCGGCGACGCGCATTCCTGATGCGTCAGGTCCGCCGCCAGCGCCAGCAGCTTGCTGACGGACCAGCCGGGCTGGGGACGCGCGCGAAACGCGTCAGTTGCAATCCGAGGCCGTCGGCGGTGTTGAACGGATGCATGCCGATGTCGGCGCCGGTGACGCCTTCGGTCGTGAACTTCGGATAACGGCGCTGCGGCTGATTGGACGCCGACGGCAAATGCGGGCCATACACATCCCACAGTTTGCCGGCGAAGAATTCGCCGAATGCGGCTAGTCCTTGAAAGCTGACGTCGCCGTCCGCGCACCAGACATTGTCGGCCAGGTCATGCGGACTGCGCGGAAAGCCGCCCATCGGATAGGCTTTGCCGCGCTCCAGCAGCAGCACCCGGCCCGGCCATTGCCTTGCCAGACGCGCGCACATCACCGCACCGCCGAATCCGCTGCCGATGATGACGGCTTCATGTTCCAGGGTTGTGCTCAACATGCCTCCCGTTCGCCGCGCGGCTTTTTGTGCGCCGTCTTTCAGGAACCGCACCGTTATTATATTTTCTGCAATATTATTTGATTTCCATGAAGAAATGATAATTTTTTGGATCGAACCCTGTTTTTACCTTTTACGAAAGAACGATCACGGTTCTCCGGTTATGCTGCTACGATAAAACTTGTTGCAATTTCGAAACCTGCTGTTTTTTCAGCCCGGTGGAGTTTCCCTGATGCGTGGTTTTTTTCGTATGCGTCATCGTTGCTGCGGACTTGTTTTGCTGTGGATTTTGTCCGCAGCGATACCGGCGCATGCCCAAAGCGTATGGCTGAACGACACCTCGACGCCGGACGTCATCAATCTGACGCCCTACTGGGAAATACTGGAGGATCCGGCGCAGCAATGGACGATCGAACAGGTCAGCAATGCGGAATTTGCCGGCCGCTTTCAACGGCTGCAGCAGCACAAGGATTCGTTAAGCTTCGGACTGCGGTCATCGGCGATCTGGTTGCGCGTCACGCTGCGCAATGCATCGTCAGGCGATTTGGAACGGCTGCTGGAAATCGGCTTTCCGCATTTGCATCATGTGGAACTGTATACGCCCGGCGCGTCCGGCTTTGCGCGCATCGTTACCGGACACGCCAGGCCGTTTGCGGAACGTCCGCTGGCGCACCGCAACTTCGTATTTCCGCTTCATCTGCCGGCAGGTTCGGCCGCCACCTACTATCTGCGCGTCGCGTCGCGCACCACGATCGATATCCCGGCCAAATTGTGGGAGCCGCAAGCCTTCAATCAAAAAACCTTGTATGAATACATGGGGCAAGCGCTGTACTTCGGCATGCTGCTGGCGCTGGGGCTGTATAACTTCCTGCTGTTCATCTCGTTGCGCGACCGGACCTATTTTTATTATGTGCTGTTCGTCGCGGCCAATGCATTGTCGCTGCTGGCCTTCAGCGGCATAGGTTTCCAGTTCCTGTGGCCCGCCTCGCCCGCCTGGGGCATGATTTCATCGATGATCGGATTCGCTTCCACCGGCTTCACGCTGCTGCTGTTCCAGCGGCGGCTGCTGGCAACCCGGGAAACCGTGCCGTGGCTCGATCGGGTCATGGTCGGATTCCTGGCGCTCAATGTGCTGCAGATGATCGGTTTCGCGCTACTGACATACGGCACGATGATCAGGGGCGCCATCGCTATCGATGCACTCAACATGGTGCTCGCCATCGTCGTGGGCATCGCATGCCTGCTGCGCGGCCAGCGCAGCGCCCGGTTCTTCCTGCTGGCTTTCAGTCTCCTGGTGCTGATGGCCGTGCTGACCGCGCTGCGCAGCTTCGGTTTGTGGATTCCGAATTTCATCAGCATTTACGGCATGCAGATCGGCTCCGCAATGGAAATGCTGTTGCTATCGCTGGCGCTGGCGGATCGCTTTCACCAGATCCGGCGCGAAAAGGAAAGCGCGCAACAGCAACTGGTCGACAGCCTGAAGCGCTCCGAGCGCGTACTGGAACAGCGCGTGGCCGAGCGCACCTCGGAACTGGTGCGCATCAATACGGAATTGAAAGGCCATGAGCGCGCGTTGAAAACCGCCAAGGAAGTCGCCGAGGATGCGTCGCGCATGAAATCCGAATTCCTGGCCAACATGAGCCATGAGATCCGCACGCCGATGAATGCGGTCATCGGCATGGCCTATCTTGCATTGCGCACCGAACTGACGATCAGGCAGCGCGATTACGTCGAAAAAATACACCGCGCAGCGCTTTCCCTGCTCGGCATCATCGACGACATTCTCGATTTTTCCAAAATCGAAGCCGGCAGGATCGACATCGAAAAAATCGAGTTTTCCTTCAATGAAGTGCTGGCCAACGTCACCAACGTCACCAGTCAGCGCGCCCATGAAAAAGGTCTGGAGTTCCTGTTCGACATCGCGCCCGACGTGCCGGGCCGCATGGTGGGCGATCCGTTGCGGCTGGGCCAGGTGCTGGTCAACCTGGTCAGCAATGCCATCAAATTCACTTCTCACGGCGAGATTCATCTGTGCTGCCGGGTGTCGCGCACAGGGTTGAATTGGGTGGAATTGCATTTCGCGGTACGCGATACCGGCATCGGCATGGCGCCGGAACAGCAGCGCAAGCTGTTCAATGCGTTCACCCAGGCCGACAGCTCGACCACTCGCAAGTATGGCGGCACCGGCCTCGGACTGACGATCAGCAAGCGCCTGGTGGAAATGATGGAAGGCGACATGGCGGTCGAAAGCAGTCCCGGCACCGGTTCGACCTTCAGCTTCACCGCGCGTTTCGGCCTGGCCGCTCAGGCAAGCGAACCTGCGGTGAACTTGCCGGACGCGCTGCTTGCCAGCCGCGTGCTGGTGGTGGACGACAATCCCGCCGCGCGGGAAATTCTGGTGCGCGCATTGGAAGGCTTCCGATTGCAAGTCAATGCCGAAGCCAGCGGCGCAGAAGCGTTGGCCGCGATTCTGCAAGCCGATGACGCCCAGCCATATGACTTGATACTGGCGGACTTGCGCATGCCCGGCATGAACGGACTGGAACTGGCGACGGCAATCAGCCGAGCCGATCTGGCGCATCTGCCGAAGGTGGTTCTGGTGACGGCGCTTGGCCGCGAAGATGTACTTTCCCAAGCCGAAACCGCGCCGATCGCGGGCGTTTTATTCAAGCCGATCAATCAATCCCTGTTGCTGGACACGCTGGCAAACGTGCTGGTGCAGAATGCCGCTCGCCATGCGGCGGCATGGCAGCCGCGAATGCTGCCGCGCTTCGATGGCGGCAAAGTGCTGCTGGCGGAAGACAATGAAGTCAACCAGCAGATTGCGCTGGAAATGCTTACTGCCGCCGGGCTGCAAGTCGAGATTGCCGACAATGGCCGGCTGGCTCTGGAAAAACTGTTTTCCGCCGGGCCGCAGGGCTACGACCTGATGCTGATGGATATCCAGATGCCGGAACTGGGCGGCCATTCCGCCGCCAGACGGATTCGGGCCGATGCGCGATACGCGGCATTGCCGATCGTTGCCATGACTGCGCATGCCACCGCGGAAGAGCGCGAACAGTGCCTGCGCAGCGGCATGCAGGACCACATCGCCAAGCCGATCGATCCCGATGCGTTCTATCAAACGCTGGCGCGCTGGCTGAAGCAAAGCGGCCTCGATGACGATGCATCCCGAAAAACTTCAGCCGTCAATGCCGGTAGCGGCAACCGCCAGGCAGTTGACGATGCGCCGATAGAAATTCCGGGCTTCGACACCAACGACACGCTCGACCGGCTTGGCGGCGACACGGCGCTGTATCATCAAATTCTTGCGATGCTGCTGCCCGCGCTGGCGGAAACGCTGGAGAAATTCGATGCCGCGTTCGGCGGCAATGACCGCGAAGCCATGCAAATGGCGAGCCATGGCATTTTTGGCATGGCTGCCAATGTCGGCGCCATCGATCTGGCGAAATCCGCAGCCGCCGTGGAACAGGCGCTCAAGGATGATGGCGAAAATCCGCAGCAATTGGCGGCATTCCGTGCCGCGATTGCCGATATCCTGCGAGCGGTCGGGCAAGGCCTGGCGGAAAAAGAAGTGCCTGTTGAAGCAGCAAAGGACTAGCAGTTACGCAGTCCTTTGGATTCCGTGATGCCGATTCAAATTATCGGTCCTCTGGATTCAGGCTTCGAATCAGGAATTGATGGCGGCACCGCAATATGCCGCCGCCTTGTTCGGTTTGCCGGCCACCACGCCGCAGTAGCCGGCAGCCGCCGTGTCTGCATTACCGAATTCCTGCTCATACAGCCGAACCATATTCGCTGCGGCCGCCGCCTGACTGGCCGCATCCTCTTCGCCGCGCATGCCGAAATACGGGAAGTGGTGCAGAAAACAGCCGAAAACATTATCGCAGTCCTCAGCATATTTCATGGTATCCAGAATATGTCCGTGCCGGAATTTGTCCGCATTCCTGTCCGGCGCGATTGCTTCCTCGGGAAACCTGGCCGAAGCGCAGCACATGGCCAATCTGGGCAGTTGGAGGCTGGAACCCGAGTCCGGGAAAATGACATGGTCGGCGGAAACCTGTCGCATATTCGGACTGGATCGTTTTGCAGAAACCACCTGCGAAGATTTCCTGCGCCGCGTGCATGAGGAAGACCGGCAGCGAATTCGCGACGGATTGGAACGTACTGAATGCAAAAGTCCGCACCGTTCTCAGCCACATCGATGCGACCGTCAAGGCCATCCGGACCATCATCAACAATTTGCGGCCGGCGGTCCTCGATCTCGGACTGGCCGCCGCGATCGAATGGCAGGTAAACGAGTTCCGCCGCCGCAGCGGCATTGCGTGCGATCTTTTCATGAGCGAAAAGGAATTTGCCATCGACGATGCCCGGGCCACTTCTCTTTTCCGCATTGTGCAGGAATCATTGTCGAATGTAATCCGGCATGCCGATGCCAGCCGCGTAATGATCGAGCTATCCAGAAATGGCGACCGGCTTGCGATGAAAATTACCGATAACGGTATCGGCATATATCCGGAACGCCGAAAGAAAACCAATTCGTTCGGTCTGGTCGGCGTCGAAGAAAGAGTGCTTGCGCTGGATGGAGAATTTCTGATCGACAGCGCACCCGGACAAGGTACTGTGCTGACGATCCTTATTCCATTGAAAACGGTTGATGCCGACCCGCATATCCACGCTGCCTAGCCTGTATTTGAAGACATGATGCCGCTCCAATTTTTGGATATTGCTCCTGCCGCAAGCGCCGATTGAAGCTTTCCGCCTTGGCTTTACCGTGGGCGCAATGGTCGCGTGCCGGATTCGATCGCGGCCCATGGCCGAATCAAAACGCGGGAGATTTTTCATGTATTCGCTGTCTCAGCGGGTATGCCTCGTGAAGGTGTGGGGAATGTCGACATACTGAAGCTCTTTTTTCAAATCATTCTCATATCCGCCAAACATCGTATAGAGATAAGTCTGAAAAATATAATCAGCGATCGGCTTGATGAATCGTTTCATGATGTTGTCCCGGATAAGCAGTTGTTACGCAGCTACTGGTTCGAGAATACCCAGAAAACGGATGGGCGTATGTTCGTTTGGCAACATAATTGATCAGCATCAATGAATCGCCAAAAAACGATAATGAAATGTTCTGACTGCCGCCAGCTTGAAGCGTCGAATGCTGCCATTCGCCGTGATGAAGTTTTGCGAATATTCAAGCCTGTCGCAGTTAGTGATGTCACCATGTTTTTTTCGGGCCGCCGCCATGTTGAAAGTTGTTGTAATTCCTGTCCGAGCAGCCAATGGCATGCCGTCCATAGCAAGTCTGGGGTGATGGCGCATCCGATATCAGTAGTGTCCGGTTAAAAATCGAACAAAATCAATTGGTTATCGACGGGTGATGCAATTGTTCTGGTGGCATCGGGCTGTAAGGCGCATGACATAAGGGTTTTCTCGAAAACCGAGACCGACAAAATCTGTAGCAAAGTG